>CAYHGP010000008.1:0-25430 GCA_964356195.1 uncultured Candidatus Peribacteria bacterium
ACGGCGCCTTCTTGTGTTTTAAGGGCGTTGCGGGACTTGTCGGCTTGCCATTCCTGGTAAGCGGCGCCTACTTTTTGACGAACTTCAAGTTCGGCCTTCATATCCTTAATTTCGGCTTGCTGCACGCTTAAAATCATCTGCTTCAGTTGTTCCAAATCCTCCAAAGTCATCTTTGGGGCCACTTCCAAAATACGAGCTAATTGCTCTTTGCTGAGAGCTTTTGTATTCTGTGCGAGAGCAATCACTTCGGAGGCAGTCGTTCCCATTTGTTTTTATTTAAATCTTAGTATTATACCAGAGAACGGCTTGTTTTTCAAGCGTTCATAAAAGTATAATCAGTCTATGATCAAGAGAAAATATTCAGCGAGGATTTACTCCATTTTAGCTGAGTGCATAAAACCCATACCGAAAGTGTTTATTTTCGGGTCTTCCCTTGAAAGCAAATTTTTCGCGGATGTGGACGTGGGCCTATTGGGAAAAAATATTAAAATAAATGCACTCTACCGGGCAAAAGAAAAACTGGAAGAGTCTACCTTGCCTTATAAAGTGGACTTGGTGGATTTCAATACCGTGGATACTTCGTTCAAAGAAGAAGTGCTTAACAAAACAATCCAATGGCTTACTTAAGGAAAAAACTCAATCAGTTAAAGACGGCTCTAGAATCTTGGGGTCAGCTTATAGACTGGCCTTATTCCGATATTGTCCGGGATGCAACAATCCAAAGATATGAATTCACCTTTGAACTTCTTTGGAAAGTGATCAAGATTTACCTGAAAGAGCAAGAAGCAATAGAATGCAATTCCCCGAAATCTTGTTTCCGTGAGGCGCGACTCACTTTAAAGCTTTCTGAAAAAGAAGTTGAGCTATGCTTGAAGATGGCTGAAGACCGCAACCTCTCCGTCCATACCTACTCGAAGAAAATGGCGGAAAAATTGTACAAAAAAACAAAGTCCTACTACAAAATTAGCAAAAAGATCTACGAGGCTATTGAGCAAGGCCTATGAAAAAGCATTGGTCCGCCATTTCCGGCTTCCCCGTTGTTATTGATGACGATCCCCACTCGCTAGGCCACCTTCGCGGTGCCTTTATGGATCCGGAAAAAGCTCAAATCATTGGATTTTTGGTGGGCTATATGAAAATTTTAGTCCCCATTGAGATTGAAAAGTGGCGCCATGACGCCGTTCAAGTGGGTAGCGAGGAAGCCCTCGCCCCCCTGATGGATATTTTTCGGATTGAACAATACGGTCTTCGCCGCACTTTTTTGAATGGGAAACGCGTGCGCACCAAATCCGGCCAAAGCCTCGGCAAAGTCCGCGATTTCAGTTTCGAAACCACCACGCACGCCCTCTTTAACTTTGAAGTGTCCAAACGCTTTTTGTGGCTCGAGTGGGGTCAGCGTATTTTTTCCGCCAAAGACATCGAAGAAGTCACTCCCGCCGCCATCATTTTGAACATCGACCTGGAGGGCACGGAAAAAGTGAAACTGAGAAAGGAGATACCGGCGGTAAGCGGTTTGTAGCTACCACTATTCAGCGCGATAAACTTCCTTTCAGTGGCGAATCTTAATGACCACTAAAATGACGAGTTGTTCAGTCTTAGGGTTTTTTCTGAAAACCACACGGTAGTCTCCAACTCGGAAACGATACATGGGTAAATCAAAGCCACTTAATTGTGTGGCATAATCCATCGGGTCTTTTTGTCGAATGAAAAAGTCCAGTTTCTTTAAAATCCTTCTGGCTAGCTCCATCCCCAAGCGCTCAAGGTCATTTTCAGCATTTTTCGAATAAACAAGCTTATAGTCCATACTTTTTCATCAAATCTTCATGAGTGATAAAATCGCCGTTTTGGTATTGCTGCCAAGATTGCTCGGCCTGTTCTTTAAAATCCGCCGTTACAAGCGGTGTTAAGGTAATGGTGTTGGCGTTCACCTCAGCGATAAAGTAGCTAGTGTCAAACTTATCTCTCCATGCCTTTGGCAGAGTAACTTGTCCCCGACTCGTTGCTTGTAACACTTTATTCATACAAAAATAAGTAAATACGTATTCATTATAGTACGAATATCGTAAATTTTCAAGGACTAAAAAAGCCCCCTGTTTTACGAGGAGGCTTTTAAAAGTGCGAAAGAAAGCGATCAGCCGGCGGTTCCGACGGTGGTCGTTGTTGTTCCGGCTCCTGCGCCCAAGATCGTGTTCACGAGAGCGTAAGAAACCATGATGATGACGATACCGATTGCTGCGTAGAGCAGAATCTTTTTTGCCTTTCCAACATTCTCGTCGTTTCCGGCGGAAGTCACGTAAAGAATACCTCCGTAAATCACCATGATCACACAAACGAAGCCGAGGAATCCGAGGAAGTAGCTCAAAATCGTGTTGAGCAGAACTTTGAGGTCTCCTTCTCCTCCGGTCAAGTTATCCACGAACTCGATGCTGTCACCGCTAGCGGCGAAACTCATGTCGGAAATAAAAGTGGTAGCAAGAAGGGCTGCTCCTAAAAGTCCTGCAAAAGTGAGGACTTCGCGGAAGCCTTTTGATTGAGAAATTTGTGCGAAGGATTTCATAGACGTGGGTTATGGCGTTTCTTCAGCCATTTAAGCAGTTTTCTTTTTACCCTGCAAGTACAAAAATCACTTCTCGTTCCAAAGTGATGCCAAATTTATCCTGTACCGCCTGCGTCGCCAATTCTTGCAAAGCCAAGATATCGGACGAGCTTGCCCCGCCGGTATTGAGGAAAAAATTTGCGTGTTGATCGGAAATTTGAGCCTTCCCCACGCGCTTTCCTTTGAGACCGCATTGGTCCAGCAACCAACCCGCCGGTTTTTCCGGCGAAGGATTTTTGAAAAACGAGCCGGTGCTTGAGCCGGCCGGTTGTTTTTGAATACGGCTTTTTGCAATTTCCATCATGCGCGTTTTAATGGCAGCCACCTCGCCTTTTTTCAATTTAAACGTCGCCACTAAAACCACGCCCGGCCGTAGGCACTCGGCCGTAGGCACTCGCCTCCGCTCGCCTCTGCTCGGGGCCGCCTTCAGCGCAGAATCCCTATAGTCATATTCAAAAAAATCGGCCTTCACTTTTTTCACTCCTTCGCCCGGGAAAAACACTTCCGCACTTTCCAAAATGTCTTTGGTTTCCACTCCAAAACATCCGGCATTTCCATACACCGCTCCTCCAACCGTTCCCGGCAGTCCGTTCCATGCTTCCAGCCCGCTCAAACCCGCTTCCGCAGCCGCCTGAACCACTTTCGCCGTCATCACTCCCGCATCCGCCGTAACGCGCTCACCCTCCACCGCTAACTCACCGGACTTCACCCGAATCACCAAGCCACGAAATCCACCATCGTCAAAAAGAATGTTGCTTCCGCCCCCAAACACGAAGTAGGGCATATCCCGATCCTCGGCCCACGCAATTCCGGCCAAAACCTCCTCTGTGGACTTCGCCTCCAGAAAAAAATCAGCCAAACCTCCAATTTGAAAGGTCGAGTAGGGCGCCAAACGGTGATCTTCGAGGATATTCATGACAAAGAGTATAACACTTCCCGCAGAAGGGGGCGGATTGACTTAATCAGCAAATAGTCTATAATAAAGAGAAATCAATTATAAAGCGATGACATCACAAAGACATGAATCGGGTGAAAAACCCTTCCTTACCGCCGAACAGGAAGCCGTTTTAGGCTCGGAATTGGCGGAATGTTTAACGTTATTGTATGTACAACTTGCACCTTACGAAGAGTGGGCACGAGGGGGGGATTTTACGACCATAGAACTGCTCCAGGCCTTAAAAGAGGATGGTATTTTTAAAGATCTGAAGATTATCCAATCCGTTGGGAAAGCCGTACAAGACAGGTACTCCGCACTTGCAGCCGAGGCCAAGAAAAGATACGGAGGCAATCCTCCAGAACGAGCGCAGGCACAGGCCCTGAATCAACTGACGAGCACCATAACAGCTCTGGCACACCACGATCAGCCACTGATGAATGAAATTTTGAATCAAACTTTCAATGCAGGGCGGTCTGAAAGATTCCTTTCTATTGCTGCTGGAATTCGATCACGCAGACATCCTACTTCTACAGCAGGAGTGGCGGAAGAGATGAGAATAAAGAGAAAGCTTGAAGCGGAAGTGGACTCACCACGAATACGCAATTACGCCGACCTCTTAGTGTTTCTGGCAAGGTGTAGAGATACGACCTTGGAACGCCAAAAACTTTCAGAGGAGAAGGAGGAAGAAGCAGACGCTGCGTTTAAAAAGTACCGTTGGGCGGAAATGGAGCTAACACGCCCCGGCATTATCCCGGAGTTTACCTTCGCCGGCAACGAGGGAAAAGCTATGGGCTTCAAGGTAGCTGTGTACCCTACAAAGTTGGGAGAAAAAGCACTATTCGAAGCCTTTGGAGCAAGAATATCATTCTCGGTGGACGTTCCTCATCCTAAACTCAAGGGCTACGTTACTAAAGTGCCCATTCAGTTGGACGTTGGCTTATCCAGGGTCCATCCGGAAATCACCGCCTTTGCAAACGGCTACGTCTCTTTAGAGCCTCTCTTTCAGGCCTACGGACTTTCCGGATTTTACAACCGACTGAAAAAAGAATTATGGTTACGCGTGAAAGACGCAGAAACACAAGGTTATTGCCGCATGAAAGAACAGCCAGGGACAGGAGTGGAAGTGGTGGCGAAAACTGTGGAGACCGTGTCTGAAAGCACCCAAGCAAATGTGGCGGATACACTGGGAGAACCTCAAGAACAAAGAGAGAAAAACGGAAAAGGGCAGCGCACCACCACCCGAAATATTTCCGTGGATGACGTTCTCAGTACCTTAGAGAACATGGGGATCAGTGCCAGTCGGCAAAATGGGACTTCTCATCTGATTTTAAAAGGGGAGAATGCCGCAACACGAAGACCGGCAACTTGCTCAATTCCGGTGACTTCCATAGGGGACAACTCAGGACCTTACATCGCCCGCGCCGCTCGCACCTTCGGCTTCACCCGCAAAGACTTTTTGAGAGCCTTGAGTGGACTATAAGTACGCCAAATGGAGCCACTTGTCGGAATCGAACCGACGACCCACGGTTTACAAAACCGTTGCTCTACCAGCTGAGCTAAAGTGGCACTGGGCTGAGCGATTATAGAGGAAAAAAATATCTTTTCAAGCTTCGCTTAAAAATGGAGCCACCTGCCGGGATCGAACCGGCGACCTCCACGTTACGAGTGTGGCGCTCTACCAACTGAGCTAAGGTGGCTTATTTGGAAACACTCGGCTTTTGCCGAGGATGGTGGGCAGGGAAGGATTCGAACCTTCGAAGGCAGAGCCAGCGGATTTACAGTCCGCCCCATTTGGCCACTCTGGAACCTGCCCACATGGGCGCGCTGATTATATCGAAAATGAGCCTTACTGCAAACAAATCACTAATTTAGTGGTGCGTACTTCAAAGTAAGGCCACTGAGTACCCCAATGGGTAAAAGCTCCATTTTGGTTGTGTAGTGTACTCCGCGAGAGGCCAAAGTGACTCCCTCCAGCGCAGGGATTAACGCCGCCGGCACTTTCAAACCTTTTGTAACGGTGGCCAATTTTGAAACTCCGCCCAGTAAAAAGGCACACCCCGAAATAAGCGATATTGCAGGAGCAGCCAAATCGGTGGTGGAAGAGTTTTCATAAATGGTTTTCACTGTTTTCCAGGCGAGACACCATTCTTCATAGTCCATACCGCACGCAGTCTCAACGGAAGTTTCTAAGTCGGCATAAGTTTTCGGATTGAAAAGCGATACAAATCCCATCACTGCTCCTTCAATTCCTTCAGCCGGAGCCACCAAAATACGCTGATAATCTTCCAGATGCCCTTGCCCGGTGGACCATCGTACAAACTGTGAAGTGTAGGACTCGGGAAAAATTTGCTCGTACAGCGCTTTCGCAAACGCCTGCATTTCTTTTTTGTCTTTTTCGCTGTATTTCACTTCCACGGATGCATCCACATTCAAAGCTTCGTGCAAAGGGTCGCCACGGGCCTCTTGTTTTGCCTGAATCGCCTTGAAACCACGATTGATGAGTTCTGCGTACCTGTTAAAACGCTGCAATGCCTCTACAATTTCTTCAGTCTTTAGACTTTTATTCCCCGGCGAGAGCAAGGCAACAATCGCTAAAACCTGCTCAATGGCATCATCGAGTTTTGGAAATTCTTCCTTCACCGCCTCTGCAATTTCCGGATAATTTTTCTGGAACTGTCGATAATTATCAATAAACCGACCGGCGTCCGCTCTCACCGAATCCACCTTCTGTGTTAACTCATCCCGCTCACTGAGTGCTTTGACGGGTTCAAGCGTTTTGGGAGCAGGCTTCTCAACCGGGTAAAGTTCATCACTAAAAGTCATTGTGTGTATCTTAGCACAGCCCTGGTTCTCCTGGGAAAGTTTTGCTATAATCCCCCCACTTTATGGCCAAATTCATTGTTCACGGAGGGCACCCCCTCAAAGGAGAAATACACGTCAGCGGATCCAAAAACGCGGCGCTTCCTATTTTGGCAGCCACTCTTTTGACCGATTCGCCTTCCACGCTCCACAACGTGCCGGATATTTCAGACGTTCACGCCTTCCTGGAGATTTTATCGGGCCTCGGCGCGGAAGTTTCGTTTAACAAAGGAACGGTGACGGTAAACCCCGCACAGGTCAGCGGGGGTGAAATCAATCCCGAACTCGTAAAACATATGCGTGCTTCCATTTTACTGCTCGGCCCACTCCTGGCGCGTTTTAAAGAAGTGCGCCTCACCTTTCCAGGCGGATGCGTGCTTGGAAAACGCTCGGTTCACGCTCACGTTCACGCGCTTGGCGCACTCGGCGCGGAACTTATTGAAAGCGACGAAGAGATTCATCTCAAAACCTCCGGACTCAAAGCCGCAAAAATTATCATGGCGGAGGCCAGCGTCACCGCCACAGAAAACGCCCTCATGGCCGCGGCACTCATTCCCGGAGAAACTGAAATTCGTTGGGCCGCCATGGAGCCTCACGTGCAAGACCTCTGTCACTTTTTGGTCGCCATGGGCGCGAAGATTGAGGGCATCGGCTCCCACACCCTCACGGTTCACGGAGGCCGTCCCCTCAAAGGAGCGACCCACACCGTGACCGCCGATTACCTCGAAGCCGGCACGCTCACTTTGGCCGCAGTGCTCACTAACGGCGAAGTCACGATTAAAAATTGCCCCGTGCAGCAGCTCGACAGTTTCTGGGAAAAACTCGAAGAAGTCGGTGCCAAATTCACGCTCGCCAAAAACGAAGTTACCGTTCATCACCACAACGGTTTGCACGCCGTGGAAAAACTTCAAACCGCCGTTTACCCAGGCTTCCCCACCGATCTTCAAGCACCTTTTGCCGTTCTCCTTACGCAATGTTCAGGTGAAAGTAAGGTTTTCGAGACTCTGTTTGAAGGTCGCCTCAACTATCTTCCCGAACTTCAAAGAATGGGCGCACACACCGAACTTTTGAATGCCCACCAAGCCCTGATCACCGGCCCCACCCATCTTAAGGGAGTTCCGATTGTGAGTTGCGATATTCGTGCCGGTGCCGCTATGGTTTTGGCCGCTCTCGTTGCCGATGGCGAAACTGAAATCAGCGAAATCAATTACATCGACCGCGGCTACGAAGGACTCGACGAAAAACTCCGCCACTTGGGCGCAAAAATCCAGCGACAAGACGAAGCGTAAAAATCTTCGCCCTCTCCAAAGTAGACGGAAATGCAGCCGTCACGGCCCGTCCACAAAACCGGAATTTCCATATCCTCGGCTTTTTGCAAAGTTTCTTCATGCGGATGCCCATAGTCATTCAAAAGTCCAGCGGAAATCACCATGAGCTGCGGCCCCACCTCCTCCAAAAACTCCAAAGTGCTGCTGGTGCGGCTGCCGTGATGCCCGGCTTTTAAAACATCCGCACTCAGGTCTTCACCAGCAGCCAACAAGTCCGCCTCCACTTCCATTTCCGCATCGCCCGTCAGCAGGATTTCATGTTCCCCCTGCGTCACCCGAATTACCACGGACGCGTTGTTCACATTGTCAAAATCCTCCCCAGTGGCCGGCGCGAAGGGGAAAAGCACGTCGAGTTTTGTCGTACCAAACGTAAAATCCTCATCACTCCGCGCCACGTAAATAGGCACCCCCTGCTCCAGCGCTTTCGCCAAAAAAGCGGCGTAGGCATCATTCTTATACTCAGCACCGCTGAGCAAAATGCCGCCCACCTCAAAGCGATCCAAAACCGCCACCAGCCCGTTCACATGGTCGGCATGCGGATGCGTGAGGACAAGCAAATCGATGGTCTTCCGCCACAGCGGCAAAACCGTCCCCAGCTCCTCCAGCACCTTCGCGTCCGGCCCGCCGTCCACCAAAATATGATGCTGCTCCGGCGTCGTCAGCAAAATAGCGTCCCCCTGCCCGATGTCCAGCACGTGCATTTGCAGCACCGGGTGAATCTTCAACAAATTCCAGGCTAGTCCAAAGACAAGCGCCACCAGGATGCTGAAGATGAGAAATCGCTTTTCCATTTCGCCAGTCTAGCGCTCCTCAGCCCCGGCCACCCGTAAAAGGCGTTGCCGAATGTGTTACAATAAGCGTTTTTCCTGAAACTTCAGATTAATTGAATGCGCAATAACATGATGGTCTTTGCACAGCGGAGCGAGGAAGTGCGGGTCATACCTTTGGCTGAGCGCGAAGGTTTGAGTGTGGTGGAGCTGTTCCGCCGGTTTGTAGCAAGTACGAATGGAGCACTTCGTTCCGTGTTCCTCTCGCACCACTCGCTTGATTCTTGCCGCAACGTAGCGGGATTTTGCCGGCTCCAGTCCTTCACAAATCGCTTCCTTTTCTTCTGTGATTTCACTCTCCCTCCTATCCAAAAACTCCGTGAGCAGAGCGTCAATGTTTATCCCCTTCTCCTGAAGTTCTTCAAGTCTAGCCTTGACCGCATCAGAAATTTGTAGCGGGGACGTTTGCCCGGGCAAAGATTTTACGTCAAATAATGGCTCTACCAAGCCATTCACGTCTAAACTCTTCTCGTCCCTCACCAAAGTTTCCAGCGCACTTTTGGGCAACACTTGCACCACCCGCGCCAACTCTGCTTCGTTTTGCAAAGTAGCAATGGACTGAATACGCACGAGCTTATTAATGCTCACTTCACCATTCTCCAGTAGGGACTTCAACGCAGGCAATTCTGCAAACCTCCGCCCCAAATTGAGAGCTGTCCTCACATGCTCCTCACTGACTCCGGCCAACTTGGACGCAAACTCAAACACCGACAAAAAACCTTTTGCCAAGTACAGCCGCCGCTTCTCCACCTCAGGAAGTAAGCCAAGAAACTTCTGCCTCCACAGAAGTGCATTTCGTCCATACATTCGAGCCTTTTCGTACAGTTGTTCATCCGTCATATTTGGTGGGTTAGTGAAGCCTTACGTTAACACCAAAACCCACAATTTAACAGATCAAAACTACCACTTCCACGTGACAAATCCGTAGGTGAGCGTGCATTCACCTTTTGCCCTCGCCAGCCACAGATTGACGATTCAGATAAAATATGTTATAACTCCCACATGAACCACGAGCCACCCATCCGCATTATCCTTCCCGCTTTCAATGAGCGAGAACACGTGGCTCAGGCCATAGAGTCCCTTCAAAGGCAGACCTGCACGAGGTGGCAAGCCGTGGTAGTGGCGAACGCCTGCACCGACGACACTGCAGCCATAGTAAGAGGCTTCAACGCTCAAAACATCCGTGTGATTGAAACTCCCCGGCAAGGCATCAGTCTCGCAAAAAATATTGGGTACAGAGAAGAAAAAGCCGATGCCCGTTTAATCGCTTTTATGGATTCCGATTGTGTCGCCGAAGACGATTTACTTGAAACCGTTGTAGGAAAAACCGATCAAGGTTACGAAGGAGGAAAGGTTAGTGTCCACCCGCTAGATGATGATCGGCTAAGAGCCCGCTTGTATTGCGCTTGGGGCGATTTTATCCATCCCATTGCTATGCGTTTTCAGGGTATGGATACGGGAGGAGGGTGTTTCACCTTTCTCACCAAAGAGCTCGCCGGCAGAATTGAAAACCACGATGGTGGAGTATTCAACGAAAAACTTCGTGTGATGGAAGATATCGACATAATGGTGAGGATGAAAGCGGCAGGCCGATGCACATTCATCGATACATCCCACGTCTTAACTTCAATGAGAAGATTCAAAGAAGAGGGGTATTTAAAGTGCATTATTGAAGACTCTTTCCACGCGGCTGACCCTCAGGGCAAAACCCGGGCTCGTTGGCAGATTCCCGAACAAAAGTAACTAAAAAACTCCGACCCGCGATTCCTCGCAAAGCCGGAGCTTTTAAATTTCAAAGCAACTAATCTTTCTTTTTCTTGCGTGTCCAAGCACCGGCTCCAAAGAAGGAAAGGGCGCCCAGTACCAAGAGTTCAGGACCGGCTTCGGGAAGCGTCACCGTAGTGAGCACTCCTTCGGATTCATTTCCGTTTTCGTCCACAGCCGTCACCTTAAAGGTGTAAGTCTCACCGGCGGTAAGGTCGGTAACTTCGTAGTCAACAGCATCGCTGGCAACACTGAGAGCGTCACCAAAGGTGAGTCCGCCATCCAAGCTTTGGTAGACAAGGTATTTAGCCAAGTCTCCGGCAGTGTCTTCACTTGCAGTCCAGCTGAGCATCACAGATGTTTCCTCTGCAACCGCAGCCAAGAAGTTTGTAATGTCTTCCGGAGCCACCACGTCGGCAAGGTCTTTTGTTTTAGCGGTGAATTCCACGCTCATGTTTTCTTCAGCGAGGCTGGCGCCGTCGGTGTTGAAAATCATTTCGTCCATAGTGAGGACGTAGTCGAAACCGGATTCCATGTCTTCCGTTGTAAGCGTTACAAGGGTCGAATCCTGGTCATCAATGCTCACGGCGAGTACGTCCACAATTTGAGTGGCATCGTCGGCGGCTTGAATGGTGAAGGAATCAGGGTCCGCAGAAACCACGGCCTGAGTGAAGGTCAAAACGAGTTCATTGACGTCGGTGGCCTCTACCTGGTCCACCATGAAGGTGTCGGAAGAAGAAGTGCCGCTGTCGGTCTCAGTACCGGTTGTGTCGCCTTCAGTTTTTTGCAAAGAGCTTCCTGTGAAGATGGCGGTGTCGGAAGTCCCGCTTTCAATAGTGTTTCCGGCAAGGTCGGTGATTCCGATTCCTGCGGTAAGAATGTATTGAGTTCCGGCTGTTTGTTCCGCCGTAACCACGAAGACCGTGGAAGGAGCGTCGGAAGAAACGTAAGCGTCGAGAACTTCAATGGCAGTTCCGCTGGTGGATTCAAGAGCAAAGGCGCTTGTGGAATCCGTAGGCAGTTCAACCGCCTCGGAGAATTCCACTTCCACCAAAGTGCTGGTGCTGGCACTCGCGTTTTTAACGGTAGGAGCGGTGAAATCCCCAAGCTCGGAAGCTTCGGGAGTTACTTCCACTTCCTTAGAGTAGTACTGAGCTTCATTGCCGTCGGCATCGTAGGCCGTCACGGTGAAGTAGTAGGTAACTCCATTAGTAAGATTGTCCATAATATAGGTGGTGCTGTCGCCCGCGTCGGTAGAACCGAAGGTGTAAGAACCTCCATTCGCTTCAACGGATTCCAAGCCGGCATAAACGTAGTACCCCTCTACGCCTGTGTCGTCGGTGGATGCATCCCAAGTCAAAGTAGCCTCTCCGTCTCCGGGGAACCCCTGAAGATTTTCCACGTCGGAGGGAAGACCTGCGTCTTCAACCACCTCTGCCATTGCAAGCAGGGAGGAGCCACCGAGCAACGATACGATGCCGAGGCCAGCACCGAGTCGTGCAAGCAGGCGCGCAGCGTTTGCTAAGCAATTAGTTGTTCGTGCCATACGTGATTGGGTTACTTTTACAAATAAATCTTAATATTATACCAAATTTTCGCCCTCCAGTCCACGCACTGAGCCTTGCGGGATTATGATTTTGTTTTGAAGTTTAAGCCTGTAACCAGGTGCCAGATGGGAAAACAGAAAAAAGCCCCCTGAACCAGGAGGCAGATTTTTCTTCATAGTTATTTTAGGATCTCTTCAGCTTTTTTCTTAGAATCCGCTAGCCATACGTCCGTAGCCCCGGTGTTAGCGTAATCCACTATTTTTTGAGCATGAAGTTTTGCTTTCTCAGTGTTACCTGAAAGAGAGTAGTACTGCATGAGGGTGTCATCTAGGCCCTCATCACCACGACTGGCATCACTCTCAAGGAAATCAACATATTTCTGAACCTCCGCATAAGGCACAACAGAACCTTGCGTTTCCACAGTGAACCAAACGAGGTTGTTGGCTAGACTAGTGAGACTGCGCCCATCCAGTTGCTGGTCAAGACTGTAGGTCTTTACCAAATCGTCGAAGTAGGCTCGAGTTTTTCTGATGTCAGAGTCAAGGGGAAGGTCTTTAAATTTTTGAACAAGAGGTATGGTTTCTTTCACAATCCCCGCTCTTGTTCGCACTCGTTGCTGGTAATCAGGCAAGCTGTACTCCTTGGTTAAGGCACGTATTTCAGCCACACCATTTTTGACAATGAACTGACCTCCATATTCAACCTCAAAGCGTTCACCATTAACATTGAGTGCATAGTTGTAGGAGGTGCCTAGTCCTGACCGGTTTTCTCCGTGGTATTCCAGGTTTGGAAAATCTTTCTTCAGGTCTACCAAAAGAGCCTCACGGTATTTTTTTTCAGTCAAACCGTTAATGTCACATTGGGCAAAGCCTTCTGCCGGCGCATGATAATAGACATCACCTTCTTTTGTAGTTTGTTTCCAAATTGAACCCACTTTTTCTAAAGGTTCCCCATCACTGTCAAAAACACTTTCAGGGTCTCCTTCCACCTGAAATAAGCTGTAGAGTTTTTGACTTCCGGTCCCCCAAGCGTCACCAACCCCGTGAGCTTCTTCGAGTTGTCCGTTAAGAAGGAAGTACGTGGTATTTATTTCATCAATTTTTCCAAACGAATGTTTCTCATCAGGTTTGCTGTTATAGAAAACACCTGCATCAGTTCTTATATATGCTCTTCCGGAAGCTGCTATGAAAGGGGTCGCAAGACTTGAAGCGGATATTTGAGCCCAGTTAGCGGTGATCTCTTGAGAGTCATCTGCGGAAAGATCCGTCGCTAAGCTAGGTATAGCAAGGGCTTGAACTTCTCTTACCCCGGTCCCACCAACAGAATCTTGAACATCAAATTTGGCCATTCCCTTATCCCACACGATTCTTTTTGTCACAGAACCATCAGGAGAAGTCCAAACAGCATTCCCATCTACAAAGCGCATCGGTCCAAAGGTTTCATCGGCACCACCCATGGTGAGTAGTCCAGTACCATGAGGGACATTATTTCTCATTTCTCCTTGATACGTAGTCCCGTCAGCAGGCCATTCAATAGTTACTGTCCCGGAGTACTCATCCGCATCAGCAATGGAAAGCATTACAGGGTCAACTTTCACATATTCTCCTTCAGGCAATTCCAACGCGCCCGATTCAGCCGGAGTAGGCGCAGGAGCCTCTTCGTCATCAAGGTCTAGAGCAACAGGCGCCCCAGGAGCCTTCGGCGCAACTTGCTTCACCTCTACAAAGTTATTAGCGCTAGCCGCACCTGAAGTAACAGTGAATTCAGTCCCCCCTATAGTGTAATTCCCAATCGGGAGTACTCCCTGAAATGAACGACTTCCGTGAAGTTCTTTGTTTGCACGTTCAATGGCGGCCCTTTCCTCGGGGGCAAACGGGGCCTCAAAAGGCTCCAGAACAAGTTCTCCGGTATAGTTTCTATTCACCAAGATTTCAGCGCCTCCGTAGCCCTGGTTGATGGCTTCTATTCGAGCCTGAGCGGAATCCGCCTCAGCCGTTTTACCTTCTTTTCGTGCAGCTTCCGCCGCCTTGGCCCAGGCTTTTGAAGCCGCCTTGATGTCCCCAAGGCCTTCCGCAGCTTGAGCACCGAGAAGATGAGTTGCATAATCTACCTTCGCCCCTTGTGCCTCGAGTTTTAAAACGGTTTGGTAGTGATCATTTACAGCCTTCATATTTGGTCTTTTCGCATAAGTTTTCATCTCTCCGGCCTCGCGGACGTATTCCGCCTGAGCTTTAGCGTTAGGCACAGCTTCCGTAGTTTCCGGAGCTTTTGGCTCGGTCTTCTTCATCTTGTCGTAGGCTCTATTGACTTTAGGAGTCAGTTTTTGGATTTCGGAATTCGTGGCCCAGTACAAAATTTTGGAAGACACGTACTGCATGACCGCTGCTTCATTACACTCTTTGCCGGCGGCTTTTTGTTCCTCCACATAAGCGTGAACCAAAGCAGGATCCACCGATTCCACTCGCGCCTTTATAATATAAGGAGTGTGGTCGGGGGCTTCAAATTCCACATAAAAGGAACTGAAACCGTTTTCTTTGGGCGTAATAAGATTGCGGGTGTTTTTCACCTCGGTGAGGTAACCCTCGGGGTAGGCGTGCTGGAACGCATCCGCAAGACCTTGCGTCTGTGTTTGGTAAGTCATCGCGCTCATTCCAAACTCTATAGGGTTGATGTCTTCCGGAATATCCAAGGATTCTCCTGCATCAGGGGCCTCACGAGCAGTTTTCTCTCTAGTCTTTCTAGGAGTGAACCCGAAACGGAACAAATAACGATCTAAATAGCCGAGGGTTTCTTTGGCTTTAGCGAGGTCATCTTTACTGGCAGCAGGCAGCTTGGGGACAAGCTCTGCATACCATTGGTTCATTGCTTTAGTGCAGGTTTTCATTCCCCTCATACCCTGGAAGCCACTGTTGTCCAATTGTACTTTCAATCCATCCAATACATAGTTGAGATAGTAGAGCTGTCTTTCTGGGGGAAGAGTTTCCAAATTCTCTATCTCATCAAGAAGTATTCTAAAGGCTTCATCACTCTCAGCGGGCGAGCCAGCCAGAGCGGTATCCAAACGAGCTTTCGTGGCTAGGTCCTCATCAGGCGCCGTCTCAGGAACAACAGGGAGAGCAGGAGGCACAGGCTCAACGGGTTCAGTAGGTACGGGAGGACGCACAGGCTCAACCGGCACCGGAGGGGGCACAGGCTCTTCTTCCACTGTAACAGGAAGCGCCGTCCCCAACTGTTCATTCCGTTTCACCGCCAAATAAGCTTTCAAGAAAGCGATATTTTGACGAGGCGTTCCTTTATAGTCCAGTCCTTCGGTCCCCAAAGCTTCTTTGGAATCTTCGCCCAAGTAGTGATTGATGAGGTCAATAAAACCATTATGAGCATTCATATACTTCACGCGTCCGGCAAACGAAGGATCGTCGCCATATCTTTTAAGAGCTTCATAAAGAATGCCCTCTTTTTCAAGGCGAGCAATTTCGGCCTCAACTTGAGCGCGGGTCTTAGAGGTGAGGTCTCGACTCAACTCAATAGTGAGGTCTCCACTCTTATCAGTTCCCGCTTTAGGGTGTTTGAAGAAGGTGCCTTTAATAAAGTCAAAAGTCATTTGGTCGCCGGTCTGGAATGAGCTGACGTTCACGCCATGTTGTCTTAAGGCGACTTCAATACTCACAATGAAGTAACGCTGATCGTTGCTAATCTCTCCATAGCCTTTACCATAAAGACTTTTGGCGATCAGCTGGTTCAAGCTTTGGCCGGCTTCAAAAGTCATGTCCACTTTATCCTTCCCATTCAAAAGAACTGCACTTCCGGAGTCCGTCGCAGTGTCCAAATGATCCTCCAGTTGCTTCTTCGTAATCTTGATGGGGCCACTCTCAGTGGTTGGTGTGAGTGCTGTTTTTACATCAGCGGAAACGTCCAATTTAGGAAGAGCCTCTTCACCGGCTTCGCGGAGCGTCAACGGGACTTGTTCAGGAGTTGCCATGGGCTTTTGTTTTAAATTTTCTAATTATTATATCACAAAACTCATTTCTCGCCTAGGCCTTCCACCTCGGAACTGTCCAGGCTGCCTTCAACATTCAGCCACACTTCCGAATGCTGCCCGGGAAGCCAGGCCCAATTCATGGTTGGAGGAAGCTCTGCGGGGAAGGAAAAAGCGAGCGAAGCGGGTTCGGTAGAGTCGGGATCTTTAAGCACCGAAGCCACCACCACAAAAGTCTGCTCGCCGGCTTTTCCGAGGTAAGCGGCGGAACGCGAAGAGGAAAGACGGAAGCGCAGCAAATTGCCTTCACGTTCTTCGCTGTTCCCAACGGGCTTCGTAAAATCCACCTGGCCATAATTCATCTCATAAAGAGTCCACGAATCGATGGGCTTGAGCCCCACCGCATCAACTTGAAGCGTGAGGTAACGCAGGGTGTAAGGCCCGGCGGCTTTGAGTGTAAACGTAAAGACTTCCGCTTGCGTGCTGTAAGAAAGCGTGGCGTTTTGCTTTGGAATTTCCACCGTGAGGCCCACTTCAGCGGCGGTATCGATCAGGGCGTTAGCCCCATTAGCATCTGCAGCAAGCACGCTGGCTTCCCCGTTGAGTGACAGGTAATTTTGAAGCTGCGGACTTGCCTCCAGGAGATTAGACCAGAGAAAAATTGCAAGAACCAAGAGCACGGCAGTGGAGATCCACCAAGCGGCGGCGAAGCGTTTGGACATGGATTGGCGGTTGATTTACGATGGCGTGGCGTGAGCCGTATCCATGATATAGTATGTAGCTCCCCAAGCAAAAGAAATGGAAAATTCAATTCTCGAAGGACTCAATGAAAAGCAGCAGGAAGCCGTGAAAGCCACGGAAGGTCCGGTGCTTATTTTGGCAGGTGCCGGTTCCGGGAAAACCAGTGCGCTCACTCGCCGCATCGCTTATCTCATCAAAGAAAAAGGAGTTCGACCTTGGAATATTTTAGCGGTGACTTTTACCAACAAAGCCGCCGGCGAAATGAAAAATCGCATCCTCAAAATGTTGCCTCACGCCGAAACCGACTCTCCCGCAAACATCCCGACCGTCGGAACTTTTCACTCCGTGTGTTCGCAAATTTTACGTCGCCACATTCATCTTTTGGGCTACGAGAACCGCTTCACTATTTACGATGCCAACGACCAAGTGGTTCTCATGAAAGAAATTATGCGCGACCGCCACATCGACGAAAAACAGCTCAACCCCAAGGCCGTTCTCTCTCACATTTCCCAGGCTAAAAACATCCTCATGGATGCGGAGGATTACGCTCAGCACGCCCACAATTTATTCACCGAAAAAGTCGCTGAACTTTACAAGCCTTACCAAGCCCGCCTCGCCAAAAGCCAAGCCCTCGATTTCGACGACCTCCTCATGAAAACGGTGCTGCTTTTCGAGCGTTACCCGGAACTTTTAGACGAATACCAGGAGCGTTACCGCTACATTTCCGTGGATGAGTACCAAGACACCAATCAGGCCCAGTACACTTTGGTGAAACTGCTCGCCGCAAAATACCGCAACATTTGCGTCATCGGCGACCCAGACCAAAGCATCTACAGCTGGCGCGGCGCGAATATGCAAAACATCCTTGATTTCGAAAAGGATTATCCCGAAGCCCTCGTCATTAAACTCGAACAAAACTACCGTTCCACTTCCACCATTTTGGACGCGGCTCATTCCGTGATTGAGCGCAATATGCATCGCAAAGACAAACGCCTCTGGACCGAGCGCGAAGGCGGCGACAAGCTCCACATTCTTCAAGCCCGCGACGAACGCGATGAAGCGCTGCGTGTCGCCCAATTTGTGATGGAACATATCCGCCAACATGAACGCCCCGACTACCGCGAATTCGCCGTGCTTTACCGAACCAACGCGCAGTCCCGCGCCATTGAGGAAGCTTTCATGCGCTTCGGAATTCCTTACAAAATTGTGGGCAACGTGAAATTTTACCTTCGCAAAGAAATCAAAGACCTCGTAGCTTACCTTCGCGTGATTTTGAACCTAGATGACAGCGTTTCCGTGCTGCGCATTGTAAACATACCGGCACGAAAAATCGGGTCAAAAACTTTGGAAGAAATTCAGGCGTTCGCCATTCAAAGCGACCTTTCCATTTTCCGCGCCATGGAACGCGCATCGGAAATCCCCTCCATTGCGGCCAAAGCAAAAACGCTGGAAGCCTTCACCGTTCTCATTCGTCATTTTCAAAAACTCAGCGAAGAATTCGGCGTCGCCGGACTCATCAAGCACGTTATTTCCGAGTCCGGTTACAAGGAATTTTTGCTCGAAGACAAGTCACCGGAAGGGGAGGCGCGTTTTCAAAACATCCAAGAATTAATTACCGTTGCAGACAAGTACGAAGGCCTCGAACCCCGCAGCGCTTTGTCCACTTTTCTCGAAGAAATCAGCCTCATGTCCGACCTCGACCAAGTGGACGAAGAGCACAACGGCGTCACTTTGATGACTCTGCACAGCGCCAAAGGTCTCGAGTTCCCCGTGGTCTTTATGACCGGTTTGGAAGAAGGCGTTTTCCCTCATTCCCGCAGCCTTTTCGAGCCGCAGGAACTCGAAGAAGAGCGCCGCCTCATGTACGTGGGAATCACCCGCGCCATGAACAAACTTTACTTACTCCACGCCGAGCAACGTATGCTTTTTGGCGAGTTCAAACAAAACGCCCCCTCTCAATTTTTACTCGATATTCCAGCAGAATTGGTTGAAGGCCCACCCGCTCAAACAAGAAGCCACGTCAGCGCCTTTGGTCCGGCCGATTGGGAAGGTGTCGATGATTCTCGTCCAATCCCCATGGAGAATGACGAATTCTTCGAACCTGTCCAACTTGTCGACGGCGACCGCGTTCGTCACCGCAGCTTTGGCGAAGGCGTGGTGATTGGGGTGCGCGGGGGCATCATCACCGTGGCCTTCAAAGACCGCAAAGCCGGCATCAAAAAACTCTCCATAAGCCTTGCTCCTTTAGAGAAAATCTAAAGTTCTCAGGGGCAAACAGACTCAAGATCTCCCCCAAGTGCATTGAGGACCATCGCTTTAATTTGAGCCGAAGTCACATTGTAGGCTGCCTTTCTTTCTGCATCTTCAAGTGTTGTAACGCCAGAGATAGGGTAACCCAAACGATTTAAGTCTTCATAAACAGCTTCAGGAGCTGGCCCCGCCAAACCCTCACCAATCAAATCATCAGAGTTGGAAGCCATCACACCGCCAACCAACGCATTCACGTCCGCTTGGCTTGAAGCCCCTGAAGTCACACATTCTCTGAAACCCACGCGAACGGCTTCCCAGATACTTCCCGGATTTTCAGGAATCTTTACCGTGATTGTTTTTGAATCACGATCAGGAATAGCGGCGGCAAGAACAGCACAAGCTTTGTATACACTTCCATCGGACCCAATTTCCTGTTCATAGCGAGCAAAACTAATATCAGTGAACTTGAGATTTCTCTCGGTATTCACGTCCGCAGGGAGCTGAAGATTACCCAGGAAAGGCTGGTCTACAGCGGAGTAAAGTCGTGGTGAAGGACTTACAACAAGTCTTCCCGTCTCATTCAAAGGATCGGTTGGGTCACCATCCACAAAGCTTTTTCGGTCGGCGCTTAAAGTGGGGCCTACGAGTACATCGATTTCGGTAGCACGGTCTCCACCTCCATTTAACTCAAGCGTTAGGGTCGAATCTGCTCTTCGGACCATCCGCTCTGCACGTTCCCACCCCGCGTTTGGAGCATGGTAGATTGTACCGGTGTCATTAGGTTTTGCTTGCTCAAAAGCACTATCCCAATCTTCACGGGGTTTAATAGTGAGGTCTTCAGCCTCATAGCCCTTTTTTAGGGCCATCGCTGTCAGACAGTCGATCACTTCGTCGCGTGTACCCTCCTCTATGGTAGTAGCGGCCGCATCGACAGGAGCAGCTTCAACAGCACTTTTTACAAGAGGAGCCGGGTCTTCGACTCTGCGCTCAACAGGATCACTGCAGGCCTCTAAAACAAGCATACCGGCCAGGGCTAATCGAGTTGACATAGGAGGTGAGGAGAGTAAATAAGGAACACACTATAACCTTTGTTTAAATTTTGTCAAGTAGCTGTGCGCACGCACATCAAAAAACTTTCCGTGATCTTGACCCCTCCACCACACACAAGTAAAATGAAGGCACAATTTGGGGCTACCCATTTAAGATCCGTCGGAAGGCGGATTTTAGGACTCAGCTGAAATAAGTTTACAATAGGCCCTTTTCACGGACCATAGCTCTTGAGCTTTAATTTCGATGATTTTTTCTTCAAGACGTTCCCTATCCAAAGTACGAGCTTGATTTAAAATAATGCACTTCCAAGTTCCATAATGCATTTTAGTGGTCAGTGGCATCGCCAAATTTACACCAACGGACTTCTCCCTCACGAATTTTAGTAGAAGCCACGCTTACATCAATACTTTTCTTCAGGTTGTTCCAAGAATCAAAATCTTTGAGAAGCCTCCGGAAAAATTTTAGGAATTAAATTAAGAGATAGACTCTAGATTGTAGCTGAGGGCTGTGTTGTGAAACTGCTCAAAACCTGCTACAATATTAAGATTAATCAAAAACAAAATGTACGACGGAGAAGACAACCTACAAATGCCTGCCCTTGCAGCTCCTGAACTGGACGTGCCGATGCCGGATCATTTACAAGCTACCGGTGCAGACACTTTTGAGGACCCTCAAGCTACAGCCAACCCTGAACAATTGATGGAACAAGGTCCCACGGTTCAAGGACCGGAGGATTTTGGTTCTTTGGCCGCAGTCATTCAAGGCACGCAAGACACTCACGGCCAAGTCGCTACCGATATGGGTTGGTCTAAAGCAGCCTAGGCCTATTTGATGGAAACCGGCATCACCGTGTACTCACTCGCTCCCATCGCCGGGATGATTTCTTCAAGCAAGGTAAGTTCGACCAAACCGTCGCCACTCAAGCCCGAAAGAATTTTATCTTCGGTTTCTTGGCTAACATCGGCACTACTTTCAAGAGATCCTTCTTTCAGAACACCAAGCTTGAAGTAAAGTTTTCCCTCCACCATTTTATTAATGCTGTCATTCTTTTCCGCATAGGAACGAAAGTAATCAAAAGCAGTGCTGTCATCATCGGAAACCACCAAGTAGACATACTCCACAGCCTCCCCGGAAAAAGGAGCTGCAGCCGTTTCACTAACGACCGTTCCTTTCATGGTAAACGAACCCACGCCATCTTCAAACGACGTACAAGCGCCAAACACTAAAAGTCCAAGAGTTAAAAATAGTTTTTTCATAGTAATAAAAAGTTAATAAGTAGGAGTTGGTGCCCGCTCATCTTTCGACGAGCGAGCACCGGCTAGTAGTTCGCGAGGCACGAGGCCTCACCTTCTACCCGCGGGGTCAAGGATTCTGAAGGTTTCATGCTTCAGACTTGCTCGGTCCCGCGGACTTCCGCGAACGAACTTCGGCCTTCTCCTACTCGCTCTCCACGCTCTGCACCTCACCGCTGTTGGACGTGTTGTTGTTCTCCGCCACCATCCAGTACGTGTACACCGCCGTGTCGTTCAGCGACTTCTCGTAGCTGGCGTACCACGTGTCCCCGATGTCTTCGACGTCCATCTCGAAAGAATAGATCGTCGCGTCGTTCGGGTTCACGATGTTCAGCCAGACCTCGGGCCTGTCGTCGGACCACACCTCGGTACCCCAGGTGAACACGGTTTCACCCGCGTCACCCGAGATCGGCGTGCGGTAGAAGGACCCCAGCTCCGGCTCATCGCCATCGCCTTCGTCCACGCCCACCGACTCCGTGTTGCTGGTGTCGTTGCCGTCCCCGTTCGTCGCCTTCACATAGTACGTGTAGGTCGTGTCCGGGTCGTTCAGGGTCTTGCGGTAGGTGAACACGTAGGGGCTCTCGGTGTTCTCGGTCGTCATGTCGAAGTCGTAGGTCTCGCCGTCATTCGGGTTGCGAATGTACAGCGTGGCTTCCGGCTCCGCGTCGGGGCTGACCACCGTGGCGACCCAGATGTACTCCGTTTCGTCCGCGGTGCCCTGCTCCGGAGAGATGTCCAAGAACGCGATGTCGAGCTGGCCCTCGCCGTCGATGTCGTAGTCGCCATCGTCGTCGTAGTCATCATCGTCATCACCACCCCCGTTCGTCTCCTCCGTGTCCTCTTCGCTGCCGGAGTCATTGTCCTCCGGCACGGGCTCGTAGTCGCCCGGGTCGCCGCTGCAGTTGATGTCGCCTTCGCGGTTGTACCAGCAGTACGTGTCCAGGTCGTAGTTGCCCGAGAGCGGTTCCGGCTTCACCGCCTCCCCGTCCTGGTAGAACGCGACGTGGAGATGGGTCCCCGGGTGATCGGCGCAGCTCGTCCCGTAGACGTTGCCGCTGTCGCCCACCAGACCCAAGGTTTCGGTGTCCTCCAGCTCATCGCCGACGGAGACCCAGACCTGGGAGAGGTGCGCGTAGCGGCTGACGAAGCCGTCGCCGTGATCGATCAGGACGTTGTTGCCGTAGCCCTGGTCGTAGGAGCCGTTGTCGGTCCCCACCTGAATCACGGTCCCGGCCGCCATAGGAACCACGGGCTCCGCATAGGCATCGCACCCCGCCTGCGTGAAGTCCATCGCGTAGGTGTCGTTGCCGTAGCTGAAGTTGTAGTTCCGGTGGCTGCCGCGGTACTCGCCGTCGTTCGAGCCGTAGCTCTGCGTGAGAATCCAGTACTTCCCGGAGGGGAAGGGCAGGGTGAGCGCGATTTCGCCGCCCCCCATGCCGTAGCCGTTGTAGTTGTCCACAGCGGTGTACGTGACCCCATCCGAATCGGAGCTGAAGTCCTGCCGGCACGCGATCATGAAGAGAATGAACATAGAACACTTCCTTGCTTGTGAGTTGACTGTCCTGAAAATCGACCTGCGGAATGCAGATCGAAAAGTTAAAAATAAAAGAAAGGCCGAAAATTCAAAGAACGAAAAAGCAAGCTCATGCTAAACCCCCGTCCTTACAAAACCCTGAATTTTTTCTTAACTTTTCCTGAATTTTTTCTGACGGATTTTTTGCCCATTCCGTCGTGTGTGCAAAGTTTGGGCAAAACGTCCTAGGATTCATTTAACGCTTCGGCTAGAATACTCGCGCCCCTAAAAAAATCACTCATGAAATACCAATCTCGAAATCCATGGAAAGGCGTTTTCCTTTGTCTTCTCGGCATACTGGCCGGTTGGCAAGCGAACGCTACTTTCGGAGAAACCGTTTCCGACCCTGCAGTCTCTTCCACAAGCACAAACGAAGAAGTCAGCATGGATTTATTTTGGAACGTGTGGAACGTGGTTGAGGAGAGCTATGTGAACCACGACACTGTGGACAGTCAGGATCAAATTTATGGAGCGATTCGAGGGATGGTGGACTCCCTTGAGGATCCTTATTCCGTGTTCATGACCCCTGAAGAGACAGAGCAGTTCCAAAGCAGTTTGAACGGCGAACTTGAAGGGATTGGAGCGGAACTCACTGTGAAAGATCAACTCCTTACGGTCGTGGCTCCTTTGAAGGATTCACCTGCCGAAGAAGCCGGCCTCCTTGCCGGAGATATTATTTACTTGGTAAACGATCTGCCAACTAGTGATATGACGCTGTGGGAAGCCATTATGCAGATCCGAGGCGAACCCGGTACCGACGTGACACTCACCGTGCTGCGTGAAACGGCGGAGGAGCCCATTGAACTCACCATCACCCGCCAAAAAATCGACGTGCCCAGCATCGAACTCACTTACGAAGAACGTGAAGACAAGAAGCTGGCCCACCTTGCCATCTACCAATTCGGGGATGACACCTACAACGAATTTGAAATTGCCGTTCGCGATATTCTTCTCAGCGATGCCGATGGCATGGTTCTTGATCTGCGTCAAAACGGGGGCGGTTATTTAACACCCTCCATCGATATGCTCAGCGAGTTTTTCAAGGAAATCCAAGTGGGCGTAATTGTGAAAAGCCGTACTGAAGGGGATGAACCTTTAAGCACCTCCGGCCAAGGTCAACTTGCGGATATTCCTTTGGTGGTTTTGATTGACGAAGGTTCTGCCTCCGCCTCCGAAATTTTGGCGGGTGCTTTGCAAGATTATCAACGCGGAGTCCTCATGGGCGAACAAAGTTTCGGAAAGGGAAGTGTGCAGGAACTCAAAGATTTGAGTGACGGTTCCAGCCTCCGCCTCACCATTGCGAAATGGTACACGCCGAACGACCACAGCATCGATCACACGGGAATTACCCCCGACCAAATTGTCGAGATGGAATCCATCAACATCGACACTCCGGACGACGTTCAGCTCGACGCGGCACTCAACTATTTATTGGGACTCTAGTGAGGCTGTCGGCCTAGAAACTGATGAAGTCCACGCTTGTTCTCATCAAGAGGACCAACACCAATTTTCTCACAGACTCCAAGAATAACTTCCACAAGGGGATCCTCTAAACGCCCGCCTTCATTGGCTTTGCGTAAAGCCTCGGTGGCACCTGTCTCAACTATGTCTAGCAGCCCTTTTATTCGATCAGTCATAGAATATAATAAAAGTTAAGTTCAAATCATAGCACGATTAGTCTACAATTCAACCATGCGCAAAGTGCTACTCTGCATCCTCGACGGCTTTGGCCACGGTAAAGACTATAAAGGCAACGCGCTTACCAGGGCGCAAGCCCCATTCTTCAAGAAACTTTTTCGTGACCACCCATGGACTTTACTGAATGCCTCCGGCGAAGCCGTGGGAATTCCAAAAGGCACACAAGGGGGAAGTGAAGTGGGGCATTTGACGATTGGGGCCGGGCGCATTGTGCTGCAACCTTTACTTCAAATTGACAACGCAATTAAGGACGGAAGCTTCTTCAAAAAGAAAGCCCTGCTCGCCGCCGCCGCCCACGCCACAAAGAAAAACTCCGCCTTTCACATTCTCGGCATGATTTCCGATCAAGGAGTTCACTCCGATATTCGCCACGCCCTCGCGCTGCTCGACTTCGCCAAAAAACAAGGCCTCACAAAAGTCTACGTACACGCCATCAGTGACGGCCGCGACGTTCCTCCGGAAAGTGTGAAGCCTTTCCTTCGGCAGTTGCAAAAGCACATGAAAAAACTGGGCGTTGGCCAGCTCGCCACTCTCGTCGGTCGTTACTACGCCATGGATCGCGACAAAAATTTGAATCGCACCGCCGTGGCCTACGACCTGTATACGAAAGGGAAGGGGGCTCACGAATCCGATCCCATTAAAGCGATGGACACCGCTTACAAAGCGGGCCTCGAAAGCGACTACTACCTAAAGCCAATCCTCCTGAACAAAGACGGCCTCATCCACAAAGACGATGCCGTGGTCTTCTTCAACTTTCGCACCGACCGCGCCGCTCAACTTACGGACCAATTCACGACCAAACTCAAGCCTCACTTCGTAGCCTTCGGCCCCTACACCACCAAGGCACCAGTGGTATTTCCTCAGACCGTCGTGAAAAATAATCTTGGCTTCGTACTCAATCACGAAGTCCCCGGAGGGGGAAAAAAACTCAAGCAACTCCGCATTGGCGAAACCGAAAAGTACGCGCACGTCACTTTCTTTTTTAACAGCCA
>CAYHGP010000008.1:25530-28189 GCA_964356195.1 uncultured Candidatus Peribacteria bacterium
GCCGCGCAGGCCGCCGGCTACGCCGTGCTTATTACGGGTGACCACGGCAACGCCGAATATATGATTTATGAACAGACAGGCGGAGCCTGTCCTTCTCATACAAGAAACCCCGTTCCTCTAATCTTTATCTCTTCGGCAAAGCCGCCTCTAACCTTAAAAAAAACCTCCCACTCCAAAGCCACGGCCGGCCTTCGCGATATCGCGCCCACCATCCTCACACTGCTCGACCTCAAAATCCCCAAAGAAATGACGGGGAAAAGCTTGGTCTAAACCGCCATCCCACATGAACCTACAAAAAATCATTTCAGTAAGCGTTCTGAGCCTGGTCCTCACGTTCAGCGCCTGCACTGCCTCCATCACAAATTCTCACGAACTTCTTTTCTTCGCCAAGGATGAGCAAGTTTATTTGTACGATTTGGAAGATCAAAAAGTGGTGAGAAGCAAAGCGTTCGAGTCTTCCGAATATTTGTACGAAGTGAAATACAATCCTGAAACGGAAGAGATTTTTTATTTAACAAGTTTCAGTTGGGAAGCCGACGACGGTTTGGGCGAAGCGGATTGCACCGATCCACTATACTGTTACGCGAAAATCTACAAAAGCACGTGGGACTCCGACCCCGTTACTCTTTTTAGCATCATCGGAAGAATTCACGAGTGGAACGTGAACACGGAAGATGGAGGCATCTTCGCAATCCTATCCACGCCTACGAAAGGCCGACAGTTTACTCGACTGGATGCAAATGGCACGACCATTTTCTCAAACACTTATCAAATCGAAGAACCCAGGTCCTTCAGCCCCCTTTTAAGTTTTCAGGACCACAGTTATCAAGTGAGTGGAGCCGCCTTTTTCGACCTTTATCTTTCTATACTCAACAATGAAGACGGAACGATTGAAGTCGAAAAAATATATGAAACCAAGGGTCTGGTTGACACGACCATTACCAGCGTCCCCCCGGATGAAAGCGGGCTTCATTTTTACGCCGTCACAGAGAAAGCAGGAGGCTACGGTCTTAGCTCATTCTTTTACGATTTTCAGCAAAAATCCTTAGAGGAGATCAATTTGCACGATTTCGCGGGAGGGCAAGAGGTGTGGTCCGGGGAGGGCAGAAAATTTACGATCCGGTCCGAAGACAAACTGACTTACTACGATCTGGATGAGCAAGCCATCCACACCATAATAGAAGAGGCTTATGAAGCTCTAGCGTGGAGACCTCTGACGGATAAAATGCTCTTACTCACCGAAGAGCCGGACTACGAGGCAAGGGCCCTTGTCATTTACAATTTCGCAACAGAAACCATAGAGTCTTTGCCAGAAGAGTTCCAAATCTATAACTTAATCGATATTCAAGGCTTGGAGCTTTTCGCGGCTAGTCGTTGAAGCCCACTTTCTCTTGAACAAAACTCATCACTTGCTCGGCAGCGAACTTGGATTCATCTTCCACCGCAGGCTCATTCGTCGATTCTGAGTAAGGAAGCGCTCCGCCCACCACGTGGCCCGTCGCACTCTGTCCATCCAGCGTGATGTCCCAAGTCACTTCAAAGGCACTCCACCAATCCGTAGAATTCACTGTTTCTTCGCGTGAAACCAGGAGACCATTTTCTCGAATCAGCAAAGTGAGAATTTGCAAATCCTCATCCGTCAGGCGGAAACTTTCTTTGCGGTCCGTGTCGAAGTCGTCATTGGGATGATAGCCTCCATAAACCCAGTGGTAAGTTCCTTTATAACCGTCAATACTTAGCGTTTCCGTGACGGAGTTGCTGTCGTCACTGACCTCTTCCTCCACAAGCATAAGGTCCACATGAAAATCGGGCTGTGGGGAACAACTCCCAAGAAGAAGAAAACTGAAAACCAGAGTGTTGATTTTTCTCATCTATAGAGATTTGCAGTGGGTACAAAAGTGCGCCTTGCCGGTCATAGCACCGGCCGCTTTACAAGGTTCGCATTGCTCAAGCGGAACCAAAGGCTGGCCCTTGAGTTCGCAGGATTCCGCTCCGCACATTTTCGCCCCGGACTCATATTGTTCTTTGGTCACCACGCCGTGGCAGGAACCACTGCAGGTATAAACGGTAGGAGTCATATAAAGGGGATTAAAGCCGACCCATTATAGCACTCTCTACTGGATTTCCATACGGTCGCGCGTGCCTGAAATACTCAGAACATCCGCATCTTTAAAGCTTTGAATCACAGCGGGCTCGAGAATGAAGGTTCCTGGGTTCACCACGCGTGCCAAGTAGTAGAAGTCCGTTCCGTAACAAACATTTTCATAGCACGACACGTAGAAACTCACCGCTTGTCCGTCGTGTTCGTAAGGGTTTCGGAACTTGCTGCTCTCATTCACCTGACGTGAAATGGAATTCGGCCATGTGGCGGTTTGCAAGCCGCTGGGCAAGAAATCCGTCACTTTAAATCCTTGATCTCGAAGCCCTGAAGAAATGGAAATTTTGAAGTGTACTTCCACAATGTCCCCGGAAGAAACGCTGTCCACCGTCTGCCCGTTCACTTGGTAGCTTCGTGTGACTTTAAGTCCGCTTTCGGCCTCTAAGGTTTCCAAGTCCACCGGCGTTTGGTAAGCCGTAATCGCAGTCACTTCACCGGTAAAGCCGGTGAATTCAAGGGAAGACAACTCGTCAGGCAAGAAGCTCTTGGTGTAGATTTGAT
>CAYHGP010000008.1:28289-29389 GCA_964356195.1 uncultured Candidatus Peribacteria bacterium
AGTTTGTCTTCGGAACTGAGTTCGTAATTGGCAACAAAGTAATTCAATTCGGTGAGATAGCTGTCGCCCAAGCCGGCCAACCCATAGAGAGCAAGAATTTTTTCGCTCAAAGTTCGGTCGGCATTATTAATCACTTCTTCAAAGTACCCGCGTAATTTTTGCTGACTGAATTGTTCCGGCGCAATCACCGCCATCTTCGCGCTGAGTTCCAAACTGCTGTCCGCGTAAGGAAGAAGGGCAACGCCTCCATCGCTGTCGCCCGAGTACTGGTCGACATCTTGATAGATGAAGGAAGAGAAGTCCGGCATCGTTTCGGCAGCACCAAAGTAAGTATTAAACCACTGCGCAGCCAAAGTCGCAGCCAGAGCTTGATCCGCACGGTCGCCGTCTTCATAAAGTTCACTCTGCAAGAAGGAATAAATATCGTCCATCTCACCGTTGATGAAGCTCACGGTCGTGCGCTCGGTTTCCGAGCCGGAAAGTTTTGTAGCCTCACTCAAACTCACTTGATCCACGCTGCCTACGGTGAAGTGAGAATCCATCACGCTCATGGGAAGAGCTACGGTGTCTTCGCCGCCATCGGCTTCCACGGAAGTCTCCACAACGTAGTCACCTTCATTCAAAGCGGGAAGCTCGAAATACGTCGTTTCAAAAGCCTTGCCGACTTGTGCCGCTGCGTAACTGATCGCTTCGATACTCATTGAAAAGTTCACATCCTCTCCGGCCGATAGAGCATCGCCATAAGCGCGAACCGGAATAGAAGGAACGTCGCCGGTCAAATATTCCGAGTTCAAAATAGGAGTCACAAACACATCCTTGGAAACATTAATGTTGGCACTGGTGAAGCCGGCCTTAATTTCATTTCCGCCACTCACCGCCGCCGCACTTATTCTCCAAGAAGTGATGTTATCGGGAAGTTCAAAACTCACCGTTGCCTTTCCATCCGCATCCGTTTGAACCAAGGTGAACAAAGCCGTGTCGCGGAAGTCTTCACGCGTTTCACCTTTGTCATTGTGGACGTAAATGCCATCCGCAAAGTAGGTGTGCTTTTCAGCCACTTCAAAGTTGTACACGGTCTCGGTATTGCGGATTTTTTCAAT
>CAYHGP010000008.1:29489-38378 GCA_964356195.1 uncultured Candidatus Peribacteria bacterium
TATTGCGGATTTTTTCAATGGAAGTCACGACAACATTTTCACCGTCCACATTCAGAAGCACGTCTCCCACTTTCAAGTCTCGGGCGAGCTGGAATTTTCCATTGATGAACAAAATATGTTCTTCCGTCACTCCGAGCGTACCATTCACGAGCAGGGTTTCACCCACTTCAAGAGCGGTGGTATTGAGAACCTTCTCGGGCACCAAGACCGGGCTCCACACACTTTGCTTCGTGAGGATAAAGTCACCCACGGCCACGTCTTCAATGGCTTTCGTTGTTCCGTCCGACATCAGGATTTGAGTTCCCGCCACAAAACATCCACCCTTGCCGCCATCATCACTTTCTTCAAAACGGTGAGAAATGTAAGTGTAGTTCACGCCGCTAGACACATCGCTATAAAGCAGTTCCAAAGGATCTCGGAAACTCTCGGCAAATAAGGCATAGTAAGCCTCATCAACAAGATATAAATTCACTTGAGCGGCTTCGCCGGTATTCACAGTGAGTTCCACAGTTTCTCCGGGCTCATACAATTCTTGGTCGGCGCTCACCGCCACCGTCAATTGGCGATTGGAAGTGTCGAGCCAAACCTCGGCTCCATAACTCACGCGATAGTGTTCCCCGTCAAACATCACGGCATCAATCACTACATTCGGGACGTCTTCTTCTCCAAACGTGAAGGAATATTCCGGCACGCTTTCCACGGAGAAATCTTGCACTCCCACGTGTTCTTGCATGAAGAGGTAAGAGCCTCCCAAGTCCTCTAGAGCTTCACCTTCATAACTGCTGCTTGCAGTCACGGTGACCTGCTCGCCTTGCTTGTACAGCGCCTGCTCGCCCTGGGGTTCACCGGTGGACAAGTTCAAGTAACGGTAAGAGGAACTGCCATAGTAGTCGCCACTCGCGGAGGAGATATAGTTGCTATCTTTATACTCGGCACCCTCGGCATCGTGAATCGTGAAATCCACATCGTAATTGAAACCCTCTTCCAAACTTGCGGCGTATTCATACTCGCCATTCGCATTTGGATTTAGAGATTCTTCCACAACCTGCGTTTGTTCAAGGGTTCGGTCATATTCTTTGCGAACCACTTTGTCCACTTCATCGTAATACTCTCCGGTTTCGGTCTGTATCCATTCGTTCTTTGTCACCACCATGTCCACTTGGGACTCCGAATCCGGCGTACCGTAGACGGAAGACTCACCTTCATAATTCGTGCGATCATAATCAATCGCGGCCAAGTCCACCTTGTAAGCTTTGAAACTAATGCTGCTCGTGGTGAAGTCGCCATAGTTCATTTCAAGAATCGTTTTCGCCCGGAAGACCAAGAACTCAATTCCGGTCTGAATTTCACCGAGTTCCTCTTGAACCGGACTCACGGAAAGGGAAGGGTAGTTCATAAGACCGCACCAGTTTCCGTCGTCACAAGAATCCATAGTAGCCACCCAGTCCAAAAGAATTTGTCCGTTCTCATCCGTTGTCAAAATTTGATCTTCACCGTCCGGAGTCATCACGCGAAGCTCCGTGTTCACAACCGGCGTTCCTTCAAAGAAACGAGCCGTCAAAGTGATGTGTGCGGTGTCTCCAACAAACAAAGCCGACTTGTCCGTTTCCGCGACAATTTGGTAAGCGGGTTTCACGTAGGCATCCACGTTGAAGCTGGTGTTCGTGAGGACTTTCCCGCCCTGAATAATCACAAGGCCATAGCTTCCCGGAGCATACTTCTCAAGTTCCAAACGACCTTCAAACGCTTCTCCGTCCTCCAAGACCAAACTTTCTTTGTGAACCACTTCGTCCCCACTCGCAATCTCCTCCACATCCATGTTCCATGTCGAGTAACCGGTGGTCACATAAAGTTCCGCATCTTGCGCAATGGGCGCGTCGCGGCCCTGTACGAAGCCCCAATAATAGAGCGTATCGGTAGGTTGATAAGTTTCACGTTCGGTTTTGAGCATTTGCCAGTAACCATCATTCGCACGATCAAGATAAGTGTAAAAGTTACTATCATAGTAAGTAGTGCGATTATTCGCGGTTACAGTCAGAAGAAGTGAATTATTATTTTCGGGGGCCAGGTCGAGAGCGCTGAACAAGTCCTCAAAAGTCGCCACGCCATCTGCATCGGTTTGAGCGCTGAGAGGGTAGCCTACCAAGCTCACTTCCGCATCGGCCATAGGTTTACCGGTCTCAATATCATTCACCCACACCAGCGAACTCTGTGCGTTCAAATTGATGTACACCGCGGTGTTGGAAACTTGTACAAAAGCCTGTGAAAGTTCACCGTTCTTGGCTACTTGCAAAAGGTAGTAACCCTCGGGTAAAGAGCCGGGCAGTTGAATCGTGTTTCGGCCGTAGTCATCCTGAGTCGTGGTAAATTCAGGACTGTCCACCACTTTGCTCAAACCTTCCGTAGACGCACGGTAAATCTTTTTTTGGTAGTAGCACCATCCGGGAACGCCGTCTCGATATTTGCCCAAAGCCGCCGCATAGTTTTCGCCGCTGTCATATTGATACACGCCAACGGACAGAGTGAGATTTTCTTCCTCCTCATTGTCACTCCAATAGTTGACCTTAAAGCTTGGATTTTGATCCGGGCTGAACTCATAAATGGTTCTTGTGAGACTTAAACTACTGGTTCCTCGTTCTTCCGATGAAGTTTCAAATTCAAAGGAATAATCGTCACCTAAAGTTTTTTCGGTCCCTGCGAGGGGCAAACTGCCCGCTAAAGTCACGGTGTAAACAGTGGCATCCAAGAGTCCGCCGCTGGGGGCGAACACGGCCGTCTTCCCCTCCACACTAAAGTTTCCGGAAACGTCGGGTGAAATGCTGAAGGCATTTTCGAAGCCCTCCGCCGAAACTCCATTATGAGTGAAGTAGACTTCAATTCCCGTATTCGTAGGCACTCCGGCATCTTGCTTGCCCGGCAAAGTTCCCGTCACTCGGAAACCGTCGGACACTTCATAAGCCCAGCTGAATTCCTTGGGGTAGGGGGCTTCCTCAAGATTTTGCGCCTCCAACGTGAACGAATACACTTCTCCCGCATCCAAAGTTTTCGCGGGCGTCACCACAATTTCATTCGTCGATTTTTGTTCGAGTGTGAGTTCCACCGCCGGTTCCACCATCAGCACCTCTTCCACTTCGTCCACATTAAGCTCTCCCTTACTGCTCAGCACAAAGCTGGAGTCACCGGCCACTCCCGTGTCATCCTCCGTTTCCGGAGTCAAAGTATAATAGTCTTTCGCCTCTGCCACGTTCACCAGGGAAGGAGCAAGGAAGCCCGTGCCCGGTAAAACAAATTGGAACACCAGCACCACAATGAGAATAGCTGCCGTGGCCGGAGCAAGCCGTCTCGAGAACCACGGGAATGGTTGTTTTACCGGTTCATGATTCAGTTCTTCCGCACGAGCCAAAAGTTGGCTGCGGAGGTCTTGTTTAAATGAAGGTCGTTGTCGACGTCGTAGCATTTTCCCGAGTTTTACCAAATATTCTTCAATCATGAGTTTTGAAAGTTACAGAGCTGACTTAAGCGCTTTAAGGCGCGATTCAGTTTTACCCCTACATTGTTCACACTCGTTCCCAAGGCATCTGCAATTTCGCTGTACGATTGGTCCTGGAAGTAGCGCAGCGAAAGTACATCCTGCTCGTCCGGCTTCAATAAATGGAAAGCATCGTTGAGTTGTTTAATATGCCCAAGCGACTCTTCTTTAGTCTCATTTTCTTTCAAATCAAAATCCGCTTCATGAGCTTCAAAGGTCTCACCGACTTCATGCCATTCACGAACCAGCTGGGCATGTTCTCTCTTATTTTTTCGAAAATATTGATTCATTTCATTGATGCTAATGCGGTAAAGCCAGGCCCGGAACGGCTTGCCCTCGTCTCGATAGCCGCCGATTTTTTCGAGCGCAATCATAAACGTGTCCGAGGTCAAATCTTCAGCGAGCTGCCGATCCGAAACGCGTGAAAGCATAAAATGATAGATGGCTTCGAAGTGAAGGTCGTAAAGCTGAACAAAGTTTTTCTTGTCCACCTTCGCGGCTTCAATCAAGTCCGATTCGGATTGGCTCATAAGTTAAGGCCGTTTGTTGTTGTCACTACTATAATGCATAGCTTGAAAATATATTACAGAAAAAACTTGCGGGAGATGCTCTTATCATGAGGCAAAATCTGTGCCCGGGCACAGATACCTCAGAGCTTACAGATTATTAAACAAACTTTGGCTTCCACTCTTCTCTATCTTTACGAATTGCTTTAACTGCATCAAAGCCTTTCTTTTTGATCAAAATATTCTCAGGAGGATTGATTAAGAAATCCAAGGCTTTGGCACGTCGTTCAGCATCACTCTTAAGTTTTTGGATAGGATTCTTCATCGCGAGCATTATACACCATCCCTATAATACGCCATACATCCACCCGCATAAGTGGTTCATGTTCGGCGAACCGTCTTTCTTCCGCCCATCTTATACACATACAGATACGCCTTCTTGTCGGTGTCCGTGAGCTTCCATCCGTGAAAACGGAAAACGTGGGTAAGCACCCGAGTTCCCGGTTTGAGCATCTTCTCCAAAATCGGCTGCAAACGTTTATTCGTTTCGGGGAGGAGGTAGCAAATCACAACATCGGCATCGCTCACGTCATAAGTAAAAATATTCCCGCGCACTACTTTCGCGTTTTTCCCTAAACCCAGCAAAGCAATGTGCAAATTGCACCACCAAACCTGGAAAGGATTAATTTCCACACCCACGGCCTGCACGCCTTGCTTCGCCGCCGCAATCACAAAACGTCCGTCGCCCGCGCCTAAGTCATAGAGCTTTTCGCCCTTTTTAAGCTTCGCCAGTTCCAGCATTCGCTTCACCTTCCGTCCGCTGGTGGGAATAAACGGTGCCCCCATCAAAGAGGACAAGAGCAAACTCACCGAAACCACGGGAATCACGATGGCAAACACCAGCAGAACCAGCAGTCTAAAATATTCCACAATCATAAACTGAGGGACAACGATGCGTCACTTTCCATGTACGTTTCCACACCCTCATTGGTGAGTGATTTGCCCGCCTGAATCCAATAATCCACACTCACCGTGAACTTCAATCGGAAATCCGACTTCAAGGTGATAACGCCATCCTTCATAGACACTGAAGGCTGATAAGGATCCTCCTCTTCCCAATCGTAAAGGAAAATTTCAGGCTCCCCGGCTTCCATGGTCACAGTGTAGTCCTGGTCATCCCCGCATGGATTGATTCCATCGTCGTTGTACTCCCCGCAGTTGGAAACTTGCACTTCATAAGTATCGGCTCCCACGTCTTCAAATTGAACCTCAAAAGTTGAATTTTGTTCAGGCGTTTTCACCGGACTCACAATAGTCGGCGTAGGAAGGGCTTCGGGGATAGGCACTTCCAACTCGGTGATGCTGTAGTCGCCGTCTTTATACTGAATTTTCAACAAGTAGGGCTGAGTGTATTCATCCACTTCAAACTCACAAGGATGAGGAGAATACCCGGAGTGGCACCAGCTTCCACTTCCTAACTCCCGGTCGTCCAAACCACTCAGGTAAATCGATTCAGTCTGGATGCTCAAGGGCAAGTCTTCTTCACGCATATCGTCGGGATAGCCGAGCGTGGAGAGGCCAAGCGCGGGCCTGCTGATATCGAAAGTGAAGGTTAAGGAGTCCACTTCTATGTCGTCATCATTCATTAAAGAAACATGGTGCAGCGTCAGTTCCGCTTCCACAAGGTCTCTTAGCACAAGCTCATCGCTCCACCCGGAGCAAGCACTCAATAACAAAGTGCCAAGACAAAAACTTAAAAAAAATCTATTCATGGCTTGAGTTTATTCCTTCTTTTTAAGGAAGAAAAAGAACACAGCGAAGCCCAATACCAGAAGGCCCACCACGATGAGAATATTCTTCACCAGAGCAATCACAACCCAAAGGACCAAGAAGGTGACCAAAGCCAGCAAGAAAGAAATCAATCCCACAATGAGTTTGGAGCCTTCCTTCATGAATTGTCCGATGACGGGAACCTTGCGCATCAAAGCTCCAAAATAGCTCAAAGGCCCAAAAATCGAAGAGAATCCAATGAACAACATGAAGAAAGTAATGATGCGGAACATCCATTTGTTAGTAGCATCAAGAGCCTCAAGCTCAGCCAGCGTTTGCCCTTGATTATAAGGAGACAAAACATAAGTGGTTTCAGCGCTGCTCACGGTGCCACCTACGGCATCTCCGGCCACACGCAATTCAGCAGGGATTTTAAAGGTGGTCCACACGTCCCGCACGGTGTCGGACTGACTGACAATGGTTTCCTCAAGCCCCAACATAAGTGCGAAGGAGTTAAACTTCACGGTGTAGGCGCCCACAACGGCATCTGTATATTTCTCATCTTCAGTAATAGTGGTCCATACATCGCGTTCTACTTGGTAGCACTGTTCACAGTTGGTTCCGTCGTCATCACACACGTTTCCTGTGCTGTAGAGAACACGAGCATCGTCGGTCGTGCTTCCACATTGCTCTTCTTGAATGGTCTTCAGCTCTTGGTGTTGCACTTTGTAGTAAATACATTCCTCTCCTTCGACGCAGCTCAAAGGAGCCGCCACGGTGGGCGCACCTTGAAAAGTAACGTAACCATCCGTTCCGGAATCCGCTTCTACGCTCACCGCACTCGCAAAATCTTTCGCCGTGTGCTGCGATTCCGCCTGCCAAAGTACAAAAGGCGATGCAAGCACCAATCCAACTCCAACGAAAACTCCCACAATCGCCCCAATTAAAGTTTGTTGAGGACGAGTGCGAAAACCTTTATTGCCCATGTTCACTCCTCCAATGTTCCCCAAACTTCCGCCGGTCACTCCGGTGGTTTTATTGATATTCGAAAGACCGCTGGCAGCGCTTTTCATAAGATCACCGAAATCTGGCATGGCGTGGGGAGTTATTGGTTGCATTCACTCTACTACGTCCATTCTTCATTACGCAATATTTTCTGGCGGAGAGAGAGGGATTCGAACCCTCGATCAGGTTTCCCCGATGCCGCTTTTCGAGAGCGGTGCCTTCAACCACTCGGCCATCTCTCCTACTGCGCGGAGCGCAGGATGTTCTTTCTACCCTCCGCCGGCGCAGCGGAGTATAGACTAAGTTTTTTCTTTTTGACAGTTAACACAAGGGCACTCTTCAAGCAAGAACTGTTCCGGCTGAGTTTGAATATTGAAACCGGGAGCGTGCCGTGTGTGTCCATCAAGCCTCACAGGGCTGCTTTCACTTTCTTCCGCATTACGAAGTTCCGCTGCCGCTACGGTTTGGATCTTGAGGTCGGGCCTTTGTGTGCGAACCAAATGGAGCCACTCTTTTCTTTCTTTTTCACCTCCGGGTCCCTCTTGTCTACGGTCTTTTACAATCACCATGTGGACATCTTCATCCGGCAAATAAAACTCCGCTTCAAAAAGCAAATTTCTGGATACGGTCTCACCGGGGACAGGAACTAGCATCGCCTCATGTCGGTAGAGCCACTTCCTTCCCTCGCGGTCCAATCGACGAGCTAAGTTCGCGGCATACAAGCTCGTGAAATAAGGGAAATGTTCCTCCGCATCAGCAATGCCTTTTCTTATTCCTGCGTAAGGAAAATTTCTTTTGTTGCTCAGTTGAATTCGCTGCTCCTCTCGTTCTTTCGGACTCAGAGCGCAGTACTGTTCGGTGCGTTCGCGCCGAGCCTTAGTCCCTTGCAGACGGTCCCCGGAAATAAAGACGCCCCTTCTTTTGGCCGCAGCAACATTATGAGTCTTGACCCCTCGTTGTCTAAGGAACCGCGCTGCGTCACAGCGGTCCATAGCTCGAAGGTGAGTCACGAGGTACTCCCGCACATCTTTCTTTTTTTCCTGAGCCAATAAACGCAGCAATTCATCAAGGACGTTTCCGGACAGGCCTTCGGAAGTATCGTAAAGCGTTTGCAGCCAAGCCTTGATTTCTCCCTTACTTACTTCTCCGGTGTGCTTGGAGTCCCCACGGGCAATGTGATAAGCCCTGAGGATGGCGCGGTCATGAGGAGAGTGGATTGAGTAGCCCATTCCCATCAACTTTACTCGGCAGTCAGCTCGAATATCTTCAATATAGTGAAGCGCTTCGTCGACTGACGCTTCGTCGACGTCAGGGTCTGAGGCCAATCCGGCAATAATCGTTTCTTTTCGTGCTTTGAGTGTTTCACAAATCCGACCCCAAACTTCCTGGTAACCTTCAGAGGTACCGGCAAGTTTCTCCACAAGTTGTCCAATATCTCTATACTTCAGCGTCTTTACAAGACGATCCAGGCCCTGCTTGAGGTCTGTCACCTTCACTCTATGATTTGGTCCCTCAGACTTTATTATACTCATCGCTTAGTCCTAATAAGTACTCAGCTTTGCAAGAAAATAGAACTTTGTCAACAACCCGCAGCAGTCCAAGAAAAAAGCCCCCAAGAGTGAGGGCTTTTTCGATGCGTGATTTTGCGGCCTAAAGCTTAGGCGATTTTCACCACGTGAGTTTTAGCAACTTTGTCATGAAGACCTTGTTTTTCTTTGTCCCAAGCAATCCAAAGGAATCCGATTCCAAGGGTCAAACCGCTTACAAAGTAACCCAAGAGACGCATCGCTGCGGTCTTAGAAGTAAGAGGATTTCCTTTTTCGTCGATAATACGAAGTTTAAGGGCCAACTTACCGGGTGTGGCAGATTTCCATACCCAAAAACCAAACATATAACCGAGAGGAATGATCATTTGCCATCCATCATAGCTGGCACAGAAGGATCCGGTGTCCGGGCATGAGTTCCCAAACAGCACTCCGGAGATGACCGCCAAAATGACGATGTCAATAAGGTAGGCCAGTAAGCGGATCCAGAATCCGGCGTACTTAGTCGATTTCGCCATGGGATAAAAGGGTTAAT
>CAYHGP010000009.1:0-5086 GCA_964356195.1 uncultured Candidatus Peribacteria bacterium
ACGGTCCTAAGGTAGCGAAATTCCTTGTCGGGTAAGTTCCGACCCGCACGAATGGAGTAATGATGGGAGTACTGTCTCGAGCTCAGACCCGGTGAAATTACAATATCGGTAAAAATGCCGATTAGTCGTAGCAGGACGAAAAGACCCCGTGCAGCTTTACTATAGTTTGACATTGATTCTGGATACTACTTGTGCAGCATAGGTGGGAGACTGTGAAACCGAGACGCAAGTCTTGGTGGAGTCGAAGGTGAGATACCACCCTTGTCTTGTCTAGAATCTAACTCCTCACAAAAGGGGGACAGTGTTTGATGGGTAGTTTAACTGGGGCGGTTGCCTCCTAAAGAGTAACGGAGGCGCGCAATTGGTCACCTAACGCCGTATGGAAATCGGCGGTGTCGTGTATTCGCACAAGGTGGCTTGACTGTAAGGCCTACAAGCCGAGCAGGGACGAAAGTCGGTGAAAATGATCCGGTACCACCATGTGGGTGGGGTATCGCTCAACGGATAAAAGTTACGCCGGGGATAACAGGCTAGTCTGGTCCAAGAGTCCACATCGACGACCAGGTTCGGCACCTCGATGTCGGCTCGTCGCATCCTGGGGGTGGAGAAGCTCCCAAGGGTTTGGCTGTTCGCCAATTAAAGCGGTACGCGAGCTGGGTTCAAAACGTCGTGAGACAGTTTGGCCTCTATCCGCTATGACTGAAGGAAAATTGAGGGAAGTTGCCCTTAGTACGAGAGGACCGGGGTGAACAAACCTCTAGTGTACCTGTTGTCGCGTCAGCGGCATGGCAGGGTAGCTAAGTTTGGCTTGGATAAACGCTGAAAGCATCTAAGCGTGAAGCCAGTCCCAAGAAAATTTTCCCTATAGACTCCTCGTAGACTACGAGGTTGATAGGCCGCAGGTGTACGCCCAGTGATGGGTTGAGCCGAGCGGTACTAACAGTCAAATGTTGTTTTAACGTTCTCTTCCGTTCTTTTGTGGCAATTTGTGAGAATAAGAATTAATTTAAATTTAAAGAAAAGCGGTTTTGTTCAGGCATCTATAGAGAGGGGGTCACACCTGTTCCCATTCCGAACACAGAAGTTAAGCTCCTCTTCGCCGATCGTACTGCCTTATGTAAGGGTGGGAGACTAGGGCGATGCCTGAACTAAGTCGCTTTTTTTTATACCTGTTTCGTGGTACAATGATAAGATCAAAAAATAAAAATAAACGTTCATGGCCGTTCAAGATGAAGCTCTGCGTGCAAAATTACTTGAAAAAGGGCTTTTAGACGAGAAAACGCTCGATAAATTGAGTGCTTATGTTAAAAAGCAGGGCGTTCCTTTGGAAAATCTGCTTTTTGAGCGTGAAACTTTGCCGGATGACCTTTTGGGGACCGTGATGGCGGAACTGTATCAGGTCCCTTTTGTGAACCTGAAGGATAAAACTATCTCTGAAGAGCTGCTGCCCATGGTGCCTTATTCTGTGGCCTCGCACCAATTTGTACTTCCGTTTGAACAAACTCCTGAGGGTTTGCACGTGGCGTTTAATAATCCTCACAATTACGAACTCATCAACTTTATTGAAAATAAGACCGATCTGAAGGTCATTCCGTACTACGCCACTCGAAAGGATTTGCAGGCGTCGCTGAAGACCTACAATCGAAATGTGAACGAGAAGTTGGACACTTTGCTTGAAGGGGCTCTTACGGATACCAAAAAACTGGAGTCTCTCAAAGATGCGTCCAAAATTGTGGATACCATTATTCTTTTGGCGTACCAAAGTGAGGCTTCCGATATTCATCTTGAACCTCACAAGGAGCTTTTTGTGGTACGTTACCGTATTGACGGTATTTTGCACACCATCGCGGAACTGCCCATCGCCATTTCCGAACTCATTACGACGCGAATCAAAGTTCTTGCAAAACTTCGTATTGATGAACACCGTGCTTCTCAAGACGGACGTTTTAAGATTCTTCTTGAGGGAAATGACATCACTCTTCGTGTTTCCATTCTTCCTACCTACGACGGAGAAAAAGCCGTACTGCGTTTGCTCACTTCTGCACGTCAGGAGCTCGATTTAGCCACTTTCGGTTACACGCCGGAGAGTTTAGGCCGCATTAAGAATAACATCGCCAAGACGAATGGAATTGTTCTGATGACCGGTCCTACGGGGTCGGGTAAAACAACTACTCTTTACGCTATTCTTAAAATCCTCAATACAGCGGAAGTGAATATTTCCACTATTGAGGATCCTATTGAGTATCGTCTGGATCGTGTGAATCAAACTCAGGTGAATCCTAAAACCAATCTTACTTTTGCCACAGGGCTTCGTTCCTTGCTTCGTCAGGATCCCGACATCGTGATGGTGGGAGAAATTCGCGATGAAGAAACGGCCGGAGTGGCTATTAATGCCGCTCTTACCGGTCACTTGGTTTTGGCTACCTTGCACACGAACGACGCGGCGTCCACTTTGCCTCGTCTCTTGGAGATGAAAGTAGAGGGATTCTTGGTTTCCGCCACGGTGAAGATGGTGGTGGCTCAGCGTTTGGTACGAAAAATTTGTGATAAATGTAAAACTTCTTACGCGGTGGATGTGAGTCAATTTGAGGAACTGCAAAAGAAATTCAACATCAAGGTGAACCTTAGTGAGATTTTTGAAAGGATCAATGAAAGTAAAAAAGAGGACATTAGCCTCTACAAAGGGATGGGTTGTAGCACGTGTTCGGGAACCGGGTTTAAGGGACGAACTTCGATTTGTGAAGTGATGGAAATTTCCGAAGAAATTAAGAAACAAATTTTAAGCAATGCTTCCCCGAAGGAAATTGAGGACATCGCGGTGAAAGAAGGAATGGTAACTTTGTTTATGGATGGAATGATTAAAGTTTTTCAAGGAGTCACGACCATTGAAGAAGTACTTCGTGTAATGCGCTCATAAAATGAAAAAATTTCGTTATCTTATCGGGGACAAGTTAGGCTCAGAGAGTCGTGGAGTTCTCTATGCCACGAGTGAAAAAGATGCGGTGAAACAGCTCACAGAGCAGGGGCATTCCGTGGTTTCTTTGTCCGAGGAACTAAAACCTTGGAAGTATTTTTGGGAAGCTCCCAGTCTGACTTTTGAGGAGAAAATGTTGTTTACCAAGCACATGGCCACGATGCTGCGCGCCGGAATTACCATTACCGAAGCTCTTGAAATTGTGGGTTCCCAAAGTCGTCAGGCAAAAAATCGTCTGATGTATGAAAATATTGTAAAAAGTATTCGTGCCGGACGATCCCTCTCTGAAAGTATGCGAGATTATGACGTTGTTTTTTCTGAACTTTTCATCAACATGGTGGAGACGGGAGAAAAGAGCGGAACGCTTGATCAAGTTTTGGATTATTTGGATGTGCAGCTCGATAAAGAATATGAAATTCGAAAAAAAGTGATTTCGGCGTTTATTTATCCTGCCGTGATTATGTCGATTACGCTCACCTTGAGTTTGGGAATTGTTATCTTCATCATGCCGAAAATTAGTGAAATTTTCTCGGCCTTCGATGTGGTTTTGCCTCTTCCGACGCGTGTTTTGATTGGATTTAGCGATTTTTTGACTCAAAAACCCGGAATGTCATTCCTGCTCACGGCTGTTCTTGCGACTTTGATCGTCTCCTTCTTTCGAATGAAGGTTTTCAAAACTTTTCGAGATCGCCTCTTTTTGTATACTCCTGTGTTTGGAAAGGTTCTCATCTATTCAAGCCTGGCTCGATTTTCACGAACGCTCTACTCTCTCATTCAAGCGGGTTTACCCATTACACGGGCTCTTTCCGTTATTGCTAATATGTTTACCAATCAGCTCTACAAAGATGCGGTGCTTGCCGCTCAGGCGAAGGTGGAGCAGGGAGGACAATTGGGAGAATCGTTTGAAGGGAATGAGAAACTTTTTCCAGTTTTGACTCTGAAAATGCTTTATGTGGGTGAACGTACGGGAAGTTTGGAAACCACGATGAATCAGTTGGCCCTTCTTTATGAACGGGATGTGGATAATCTCACTCGTAATTTAACGGTTCTTTTGGAGCCGCTCTTGTTGGTTTTCATGGGTCTCATGGTTGGAGGAGTTGCTATTTCTATTATTTTGCCGATTTACCAGTTGCCTAATGTTATCTCACGATGAAAAATAAAGCTTTTACATTGGTAGAAATTCTTTTGGTCCTTGGACTCTTTCTCGCGACCTTAGGGTTCAGTGTATTGTACACCCAATTCAGCCAAGTCCGTTCCGACCTCAATGCACAGACGGCGACTTTCGTTTCCTATGCGCGGCTTCAACAAAGTTTAGCTGCTTCGGGAAAGAATGACCAAAGTTTTGGGCTTCATCTGACTTCTGACGCTTACACTCTCTTTGAAGGCTCGTCCTACAGCATTGCGGATCCTGCCAATATTATTATCGAGTTACCTTCCACTCTCGAAATCCAAAACATTGCTCTGAATGGGGGAGGAAGTGATCTAATCTTCAATCCTCCTGAAGGAAGGACGACTCAGTTCGGTACTTTGGACTTTTATTCCACGACTCTTCAAAAAAGTATTACAATTAACTTCGATGCCATTGGAACTCTCAATTATTAAAAATCGACGGAATCGAAAAGCTTTCTCTTTAATAGAGGTGCTTTTGGCTATTTTTATTTTCTCGATTTTTTCGATTGGGGTCGCTTATCTTTCGCTCGATGTGCTTCAACGTGACACGAAAAATGAAGTTCGGAATGACGGACTTTTGTATGCTCAAGAAGGTCTTGAGGCCACGCGAAATATTCGTGATCGAGACTATCTTGACCTTGTGAATGGAGATCATGGGCTTCAGTTTGTCAGCGACACGTGGAGTTTCACGACGGCGCCAGAATTGGTGGACAATTACTACTCGAGAACCATTACGATTGCGGATGTTTACCGTGACGGGAATGGAGATATTGCCGACACGGGGGCTTTGGATCCTGAAATAAAAAAAGTGACTTCTACCGTGGAATGGACCTGGAAAGGAGTTCTTCCTCAGAGCATTACGCTTTCCAGCTATTTGACGAATTGGACCGGGGATGAGTGGATGCAAACCACGTGTACCGAATTCACCGGAGGAACTTTTAC
>CAYHGP010000009.1:5186-30423 GCA_964356195.1 uncultured Candidatus Peribacteria bacterium
CCGGGGATGAGTGGATGCAAACCACGTGTACCGAATTCACCGGAGGAACTTTTACAGATACGGAAGCGCAGGCCACGGCCTCACCCCCCGCCGACAACTGTGCTTTGGAACTTCTTTATACGGAAGGTCAAAGTGACTTTTTCTGTTCGGTGGAAGCCGGTTCTCATGGAACGGACATTGTGGTCTCCGGGAATTATGCTTATTTCACCATGGGAAATACGAATGAAGGACTCGGAATTGTAGACCTCACTACTTTGTCGAGCTGTGGTGCTGAAGGTGATGATGAAGGGGAATTTGATGTTGAAGAGCTGGATATAGGAGGGAAGGGGCGATATCTCGTAAAAAATGGGAATTATCTTTACATTGGAGTTCAACATTCAAGTAAGGGGCTTGCAGTGGTGGATGTTACCGATCCCGGCAATCCCAGCCTGGTGAAGCAAGTTAATGTGGGAGGATATGGGAATCAACCCATGGTGAGCGGAACGACTTTGTTCATGGGGGTTGAAAAAAGTAGCAACAGCTTTGTGTCTTACAGTATTGCCACTCCCTCGAATCCTAGCTCTTTGAGTTCCTACAATCCCGGTTCGGCCACTCGTACGGTAGAAATCAATGGAAACTATGCTTACATTGGGGTGGATAACTCCGCCTCGACACTTCGAGTGGTGGACGTTTCGAACCCTGCTTCACTGGCTTACGTGACTTCGCTAAACCTTTCGGCAAAGGCTTACGCTTTGGAATACTATTCTTCGGTTCTTTACGTGGGAACGGACAGCAGCAGTAGCTCCTTAAATGTGGTGAATCTCAGTAATCCGGTGAGCCCGAGCCTTTTTACTTCCGTGAATGTGAGTGGAAAGGTTCAAGACCTTAAGGTGGAGAGCGGTTATTTATATGCTCCCACAGATGTGACGAATAATTCCTTAGCGGTTCTTAACGTGAGTACTCCTCTGAGCCCCATTATTACTTACTTTGCGGACCTCTCGGGGAAGGGGACCGGAGTCGATACAACGGCGGATAATGTATTTTTGAGCATTGATACTGCCAATGAAGGCTTGGTGATTGAAGAAACCGTGAATGTGCAGTTGGCGAGTCCGGGGTTCTATGTTTCCGGTGCTTTGGATACAGGAAGCACTACGACTCGTTATAACTTTATTAAGTGGGAAGCGACGGTGCCACCCACGGGTTCCGTGAGTTTTAAAATTCGTACCGCGGATTCACTTGCAAATTTGAACACGGCCACCTGGGTGGGAAGTGATGGAACAAGCGGCACCTCTTACACCGTGTCGCCTACGTCCATTACTTTGGATCCGAGTTCTAGCGGGAATCGCTATGCTCAAATCCAATTGACCCTGACGTCCGATGGAGTTTCCACCCCTTCCGTGGAAAGTATAACTCTTGATTATAATCCTTAAATGAAAACACATCGCGCTTTCACTCTCATCGAAATTCTTTTCTACTTTGTGATTTTGAGCGTGTTTCTTTTTATTGCGGTTTATTTCTCTCTACAAATTTTGAATTTGAGTCAGCTGACGACGAATCGTCATGAGCTTCAAACCAATGCGCAGTTCATCACGGAAAAAATCACCACGGCCATTCAAAGTGCGAACTCGGTGAACACCGTGGGAAATGTTTTCGACTCTGACCAAGGGGTTTTGTCCTTATTGATGACCGATGCAAGTGTTTCGCCCACGAGTTTCACCTATTCAAACGGAAATATCTTAATGCAGGAGGGAGTAGGCACCGCCGTGGCCCTTAATTCTGACTTTGTTGAGGTCGATTCCATGAATTTTCATCGCATCCAGTCTTCGAAAACCCCCGATCAAATCATCGTGGAAATGCTACTTTCCGTTCCTTCCGATCTTCCGAACAGTCAGGCCGACCTTTCCTTACACTTTACCGTATCCCTTCGACCATGAAACACCCGCGTGCTTCCATTGCGCTCATTAGTATCCTCGTCATTACCGCTTTTACTTTGATTTTAGTGGTGGGAATGTCCGTGACGAGCCTTTCCTCTTATGACCAGAGTTTTAACACGGAGGCTTCGGGCGTGAGTAGTGCCGCTGCGGATGCTTGTGTGGAAGAAGCGCTTTTGCGTTTGGAAAATGACTCCAGCTTTACAGGGACTACTGTTATTATTGATGCGGACACCGATTGCACCATTAGTATAAGCGGTTCAGCTCCTTACACCATTTCGATTGCTGTTCACTTTTTGGATTACACCCAGAACTTTCAAGGTACCGTCCAACTCACTCAATCGGGTCAAATTTATAACAGTGAACTTTTAAGCTGGGAGGAAGTCTAGTAAACTCTATTTATACGCCATGAACCTTTTTGGAAAAACTATCGTTGCCGTCGACATTCACGATCATCTCGTGCAGTTTGTTGAATTGAGTGCTCATGGGAAAAAAGTGGTCTTGGAATCTTACAATCGTCTTGCGATTCCCTCTGGGCTGATTGAGGATGGAGAAATTAAGAGTGAAGTGGAGGTGAAAGGGGTTTTGAATACTTTGTTCACGACTGCGAATCCAAAGCCTGCAAATCTCAAAGATCTTGCGGTGATTCTTCCGACTCAAGTCACGTTCATTCATATTTTTAAGCTCCCCGCGCATCTCTCGGACAAAGACTTGGATCAGTTGCTTCCCATTGAGGCGGAAAATATTATTCCGTACTCTATGAATGATGTGTATTGGGACTTCACCGTTTTGGAGAAACAAAAGAAAGACGTGAAAGATCCTTATCAGCGTGTTCTTTTTGCGGCGGTTCAAAAAACCGTGGCGGATGCTTATTCTTCTCTTTTTTCGTCTTTGGGAGTCACTCCCATTTTGTTCGGTGTTCAACCGGAAGCCTTGCTTTATGCGCTTTCTTCTCAGCTGGATGAAAAGAAAAATAGTTTTGTCATTGAGCTTGGCCCCATATCAAGCAATTATCTTTTTCTGAAGGGGAAAATGGTGAAGAAATACTTCAGTTCCAACGAAGGAATTGATAATTTTATTCATAGTTTGGCGGAGAAATTCGAAACTTCCGCCGATGACATTAATATGAAATGGGAAACGTTAAGAACCGATGCGAAGTTCTCCGACGAAATTCAAAGTTTTATCGAACGACAGTACAAACAGGCTCATAGTATTTTGACCGAAAACATTGGAGCCCCGGACCATCCTAAGGTGGATACCATTTATTTAACGGGTGAGTTCTCCAACCTTCCTCATTTCTATGAACAAGCCAAAAGTTTTTTTCCGGACTACGAAGTCTTGGTTGGAGACCCTAAGGTGAATCTCATCGTCGATGATAAAAAGTTTGTTTCGAACTTAGAGAAAAAGGGTGGCGCGATTCCTTACTCCATTTATTTTACAAACCCCATCGGGCTGGCTTTGAATGCTCTTTGGGCTTCGCCAAAAACTTGGGTAAACCTCTTGCCGGATGAAGTGAAAGCGCACTTCGTTTATAAACGATATGCGCTTTTTACGAGTATTGCTTCGGTTGGGATGGTACTCCTGTCTTTTATTGTGACGGGTTCTCTCCTCATCGTGCATCAAGGGTTAAACTTTCAAAGGATCCATTTGGAAATTGAGAAAAATGCGATTGAGAAAACTCTTTATGGAACGCGCTATCAAGAAGTTCAAACAGCTTTGACTGAGTTTAATGAGGAGGTGGCTGTTCTTAGCAAAATTGATCAAAGTTTATTTTCCGTTCCGGCAACTATAACTGAAGTCCTCACCTTGATCCCTGCAGGGATCACCATCACTACTTTAGAATATTCTGATGAGAATCTCTCCCTCACTGTGGAAGGGATTGCTCCGGAAAGAAACGATTTACTCGACTTGCAGGCCAACTTAAAAGACAGTGTGTTTGTAAAGGAAGTTGATCTCCCTCTTTCTTCTTACGACGAAAGCAGACGTCTTTCTTTCAGTGCAACTATTTACTTCGAATTTTCTCAATTACCCACCTATGCAAGTAGTTCCTCTCTCTAATACTTTAACGCGGCTTTTCCGATTTTGCCTCCTTTTGATTGGCTTATTTTTCTTCATCAATATTGTCATCGGCTATTCCGTTTCCGGTATTCATAGTGAGCTCAAAGAGATGGAACAGTTTTTAGACTTGGCTCAGGACGTCAAACCTAACTTTGAAAGGAGTTTAACTCTTTATACTCAGGGTGCGGAGGAAGCGATTGAATATGTAAAAACACTTCGTCCCGGGTCTGAAACTGAATATATTAATTTCATCTCAAGTGTCGAAAATATTGGAGACGAACTTTCCCTTGGCTTGGAGCTGGATTCCATCGGACAACTGAAGGAGCAGGCCGGAGTCGGGAATACCTTAAATTATCGAGTCCGTTTTTTTGGGGGACAAGAGGAGCTGCTCCGTTTTTTGTCGGCGCTGGAGGCTTTGCCCTATTATATTCGTGTGGATGTTCTTCATTATGAAACGCTGGAGTTGGCCAAAAGCGGCTCGGATGCATCGAGGCCTAATATTGATTTAACGATTGCTCTTTATGTTCAATAAAAATTTCCTTTTGTTTTGGATTCTCTCCGGTTTGTTTGTGCTTACGGCGGCTTATGTTTCATTTATTTATTTCAACTGGGACACGGAGCTGCCCCTTGACGCAACGGAAGTGGACATCAGTTTGCCAGTGGTGCATTGGGATGAATATCTTGAGTTGTCAAAGAGTTTAAAGTGATGTAAATTTTTTATTGTTATTCTTAATCCATGCCTATGAAGCTTCTTAAACAGAAAGCCTTCACGCTCATAGAACTTTTACTTGTTATTGTTATCTTGGCGATTCTTGCGGGAATCGTTATTGTGGCAATTAATCCTGCGCGACAAGTTGCTCAGGCTAACAACGCACAACGCAGCAGCGATGTGAGAGCTGTGCTGGACGCCGTTCATGAATACGCTGTTGATCAACGTGGAGTAATGCCTACGGAAATCACGGCCGTTCCAACAGTAGTTGGAAGCGGAGTTGGACAAATTGATATTTGTACCTATTTGGTTCCTACTTATATCACGGCTATGCCTTTTGATCCTACGGCTACTGGAGGAGCTTACACGGACTGTACAAGCTACGACACTCAGTACAGTATTTCCATCGATGCGAACAACCGTCTTACGGTTACCGCACTTGGAGCTGAACTTGCTGAAACTATTTCAGTGAGCCGCTAGTTCATTTTCTTTTAGATTTTAAAAAGAGGCCTTGAAAGGGGCCTCTTTTTTCTTGGTTAAAGTAGGTTGACAGGTGGGGGCCTTGGCGAGAGAATGGGGTCTTTGGTGTATCTAATTAATCTGACGATATGCGGCCGCATGGAGAAGGCGATCTCGAGACTGAGAGAGCTATAGAGCCATCGACGAGATCCAACGAGGTGGTGCTTGAGGGTTTGGAGCCTGAGTTGGCCGTCGTTGACCTTACTTACGATGTTCCTTCTTGGGGCGTTTTTTATGATGCTCGTACTCCTCATCCTGAACAAAAAAATCGGCATTTGGAGGACATGGCTTATGTGGATGAACTGCTCGACTCCATTCAGGCTAAAGGACTTGATGCCAAAGGTTTTATTGATGAAGACTTAAGAACTGCCTGTAAGCAGACCATTCTCCTCATTCAACGTCGACATGATCAATTTCAGACTCCTCCTTACAGTCGTGAGGAAATTCGAATTCTGGTTTCAGAAATGCAGTATGTGGACTACTTGCATCGTGTACACCGAAAAACTCAGCGCGATGACGGTACTCTTTATTCGCGTGAACATCTTTTTAAGGCCGTTCGGAATGCCATCGTTTCTCAGGGTATTACCGATCTTGTTTATTTGGTCGCCGTGCTTCATCACGATGATGGGGAAGACTTGGATTTTAACGAAGAAACGGAGGCGGGTACGGGCGAAGTTCGAAAAAGGATTCAGCCGAATCATCTTCTCGGTGAAAGTAGCTTTCGGACTGAGCTTGAGGCTCTTTTAGGCCCCACTTTTGTTGGGCATTTTATTCAAGTGTTTCGTGAAAAAGTTCTGCACATTGATCGCGGGCTTACCAAAGAAAAGAATAAACGGAAAAGTTCTGAAGCCAATGAGGCCGACAATTTCCGAACCCTTTTGGAATACACCGACAGGGATGTGTTGGTGGTGTTGGCTCGTTTGGTTGATCGTTTGCATAATTTACGAACTTTGGAGGGGAAGGCTAAACGAAAACCTGAAACTGCCCGTGAAACGGCCATGACTTCGGCCACGGTGCATGCTCGGTTTCCTAAAACTTTCCAAATGGATCGGCTGTACGACGAAATTGTAGAAGCCTGTTTCGAGCATGTGAATCCGGAGCTGGTACGCGATATAAAGTTGAGACAACTCAGAAGAATCGATAAGCGCTTAAATGGTGAATCCCCTCTTGGGTTGAGGTTGTTCAGCATTGTAGACGCGGCTCAGCGAGAGGAATTGGGAATAAAATTCATTGGTATTCGACCCAGGTCTTTTGGAAGCCTTGTGAACCCGGAGGAAATACGCAATCCCGCTTATGATCCTTTCTCTGAAATGGATGACTGGGATCCTTTGTTTGAGGTGCTTGTTCATGTGGATGATCCAAAAAATATCAAACGACTTATTCAAGAGATCGCCTCTATTTTCCGGGAAGATATGGAGATTGGTGCCGGACAGATTGATGTGATGCAGACTCCTTCCACTACTCGACCTCAAAAAGGGACCTGTATTTCTATTTATGACCCTCATTTGGGAGGACAGGTTTTCATTCGCATTAATGATGAGCGATCGGAAGCTTTGAGTCTTCGCGGAGTTTTTGAAGCTCCCAAGCAAGAGCCGGTGCGAGGACTTCTTCCCTTGCCCGAATACCGTTTACCTTCTCATCATGGGGCGGCCGTTCGCCGTGTTTTACACAGAACAGGCCCGGGCACGGATGTGACTGATATCTTTAATCTTGCTCAAAAAGAGCTTTTACATCCCACCGTCATGGTGCGTACTCCCGATCTTGATCAGCTCCACCTCCCTTCGGGCTCTTTGGTGGTGGATTTTGCGGCTGTCATTCATGAGAATGTTTTGGCGACTTTTAGCGGAGCGACAGTACGGAGTGAAAGTCCTTTGGCGCCTCCCAAAAAGGGCGTTCAGGCACTGACACCACTTGAAGAAGGGGATATTGTGGATATTCATAATGATGGCCACTCTTTGTTGGATCTTAAATGGGGCTACCTTGGGAATAGTCATACGCGTGCTGCGATGCGCGAGATTTTACGTAAGGATGGTCCGGAAGTCAGTCGGGAACGTGGAAAAGCCTTTTTAGTAGAGTTGGGAACCTTGCTTGGTTTAGAGGATCCTTCTACTTTGGCGTCCAGGCTTGTTGCTATGCAGAAGCCATCCGTTTCACCGGCGGAAGCACCGGGTCGTGAAGATTGGTATCTTCGTAAGGTAGGCTTCCTTCGGGAGGATCCTTTCGAAGCTTTGGCTCAAAACACTACGTTTGCTCAGGCTCCTTTGGCGGTTTGCGTGGAAGCTCCTGATGTCCCTGACATTTTGAGCAAACTCAGTCATGAATTTGGTCGTGCCGGCATAAGTATTGTTGGGGACGGATTGATTTTTGGAGAACGCTATCAAAAAGTGGAAGGAGGTCCTGTGTTGACCACCGTGAGAATTCACATTCAATCGCCTAATTTAAAGCAGGTGACTGCTCACGATATTCTGCTGTGTCTTTTACATTTGAACGAAACCTATCCTACGAGGATTGAAACTGATATTTTCAAGAAGGCGCTTTAGCGGTGTCTAAGGGAGTTTTGTCCGGTTCGTCTTGTTCGAGGGCAAGTTTGTCTTCGGGTTCGAACTTTTGGCTGCGGGAAGTGAGAGGATTGTAGGTCTCGTAAAAAAGCTCGATGAGTTCTTGAGTGTTGAGTTCTTGCACGCGTAGTCCACAGCCTTCCAAGCCGGAGCGAACGGTATTTACACGTTGAGAGAGGCGCTTTTTGAGTTCTTCGAATTGGGCGTGGCGTTGATTGATTTTAGTGACGGTGTCTTGAGGAAAAATGTTTTCGAGGAATGAAGCGAGGAAGCCTTTTTTCTCCTGACCAAAAGGATCATGAGGGATGACCACGTAAAATTGTTTTTCCATGATGTCGGCGTATTCCACGAGACGTGAAATGTATTCGATGTATTCAAAGGTTTGTTTTTGGAGCAGGGGGTTCGTCTGTTTTACTCCGATTTTTTTTAGTTTTTCAATGTAGTTTTCGAGGTCGAGTTTTCGACTGCGAATTACAATTTGGATTGGAAATTCCAAAGTGTTGAGAAAGTTTTGGTAAGAGTAAATAACGGCGTTTTGTTCCTCTTCCGATTTCAAGTTGAGGTTGACGCTGGAACTTTTCAAAACCGTTCTTAATCCGCCGTTTTTAAGAATGACGGTGTCATCATGAATTTCAGCAATCTTTAAATGCATTTGGGTACTTGTTTTCTTGTCATCTTTTCCGCCTTTTACCGAGTTTTGAAACTTGGGATCGTTCATGCGCTGGGATGTGGATTACTTTGGTAAGTGTCGAGCATCTTGGTGATGTCGCCAATTTTGCTGAGACGTTCGTGATCTCGTTCGGCCTTAGTTTTTTCTCCTACTCCAGTTTGCACTTTTTTCACTTTTTCAGCAAATAGGGTTGTGCTGTACATATCGGCTCCACCCATCACAAAAGTTCTTTTTTTGGGGATGGCCATAAACTCCACCATGAGAAAGCACCACTTTCCGAAGTTTATTCCGTTGATTTTTACAAACGTGACCAAAAGGGTGATGATGGTGGGTATGAGCGTGGGAATCAGCCACGTTTCAATGTAGTAGCTTTTCGCAAGACTCACGTAAATGGCGTAGGAAATTCCACCTCCAATTCCCAGGGTGATGAGCTGTTTAAGCGTCAGCGGGCCCACGATTTTATCTTCAATCTGGACGTTTTGAGGGATTTTGTATTGCATCTTATTTTATTTTTCGCACTTTCGTGCGTGTTAATCTCCTAAGTATAGCAGAAAATGGGTTTTTCTTCAAGAATTTAAACCTGATGGATTTCTTGATTCGGCTGGGTTCGATAAATGTGAGGAGAAGGGCCAATGTGATTGGAATCAGGGTTGGGAATAGCCATATTTGATAGTAAAACGTCGGTTCGAGATATGCATAAATGGCGTAAGAAATGCTAAGTCCAATGCCGAGCGTGAGGATTTGCCTGAGGTTTAGGTCGCCCAGAATTTTGTCTTCAAGTTTCATTTTTTATTTTAATCTGATAAGTATACCAGAAAGGAGGGCTTTTTTCAAGGCGCTAAACCTGGTAGACTCCCTCCACATATGGAAAACATTCGAAATTTTTGCATCATTGCGCACATTGACCATGGGAAATCCACCTTGGCGGATCGCTTTTTGGAGGTTACGGGGGCTATGACAATGCGTGAAATGAAGCATGGTCAGATGCTGGACACCATGGATATTGAACAGGAACGCGGGATTACCATTAAATTGCAGCCGGTGCGAATGGATTGGACGCATGGGGGCAAAACCTACCAGTTGAATTTGATCGATACGCCCGGGCACGTGGACTTTAGTTACGAAGTTTCACGAAGTTTGGCGGCGTGTGAAGGTGCGATTTTAGTGGTGGATGCGAGCCAGGGAATTCAGGCGCAAACGCTGGCAAATTGTTACATGGCCTTGGAGCACAATATGACCATTATTCCGGTGCTCAATAAAATTGATTTGCCGGCGGCGGAACCCGAACGCCGTGCCTTGGAAATTGAGAATGCACTGGGCATTCCTCGTGATGAAATTATTTGTATCTCTGCGAAAGATGGTACGAATGTGGAAAAAGTTTTGGAGCGCGTCTTGGAAAAGGTTCCGCCGCCCACATCGCTCGGCACGGACGGTGAAACGCGGGCGCTTATTTTTGATTCCGTGTACGACCCCTACAAAGGAATTGTGGCTTATGTCCGGCTCATGCAGGGCTCACTCAAACGCGGTCAAAAAATTAAATTCCTCAATACAAAAGCGGTGTCGGAAATTATTGAAGTGGGATGTTTCAGGCCCAAGTATCAAGCCCTCGAGCAACTGAGCTCGGGAGAGGTGGGGTACATTGTCACGGGGATGAAATCGGTGGCGGATTCGCGAGTGGGGGACACCATTTGGCGACGTGAAGGGTGGAACCCAAAAGAAGAAGTGGACGTTGAGCCTTTGCCCGGTTACAAGCGTGTGACGCCTTTCGTTTATGCCGGAATTTTTTGTACGGAAGGAGAGGATTACCCTTTGCTACGCGATGCGCTTGAAAAACTCAGCCTCAATGATTCTTCACTGACGTTTGAGCCGGAACACTCCGGCGCGCTCGGCCACGGTTTTCGATGTGGATTTTTAGGTCTGCTGCATCTCGATATTGTGCAGGAACGTTTGGAGCGCGAATACAATTTAGATCTTATTGTTACGGCGCCGAGTGTTTCGTATGAAGTGCTGAAAACGGACGGGACGGAAATTCGAATTGCGAACCCCGCCGAGCTTCCGGAATATAATTATGTCGTTGAAATTAGAGAACCGTGGATGAAAGTTGAAATTTTAGTGCCGCGGGATTTTGTAGGGGCCGTGATGAAACTGCTCAATGAGCGCCGTGGACTTTCCAGAAATATTCAGTACCTCGATGAGCAACGTGTGAACATTATCTATGAAATTCCGTTAGCCTCCATTGTGGTGGATTTTTACGACGAATTGAAAAGTGTTTCTTCCGGTTATGCCTCGATGGCTTATGAATTTATTGAATTCCGTAAAGGCGACCTTGTTCGGCTCGATATGCTTGTTCACAATGAACGTATTGATGCGCTTTCCATTATTATTCATCGAAGTGAAGCGGCGTATCACGGGGGAGTGGTGGCTAAACGATTGAAGGGAATTATTCCGAAGGCTCAATTTGAAATTCCCATTCAGGCGGCCATTGGAGCCAAAGTGGTGGCGCGCGAAACCATCGGCTCTTTCCGCAAAGATGTGACCGGTTACTTGTATGGCGGCGACGTGACGCGAAAAAATAAACTTTTGGACAAGCAGAAAAAAGGGAAAAAACGCATGAAAATGTTTGGGAAAGTGGAAGTGCCTCAGGAAGCTTTCCTTGCGGTTCTGAGGAAGAGCGACTAGAATTTTCGAGATGAAATCCACCCGCCTTCTGCTTTTCATTGTTCTTACTTTGTTGCTTTCTTCCTGTACTCCGCAGGAAATTTTTGACGGAGAAAATACGGCCTCCGATGCCAGTGTGACTATTGGCTATGCGGAGCCACTTTCGAGCTATTCACCATTGAGTTATGAGGCCAGTAATCGCAAATATTTGGCGAATATGTATGAGTCGCTGGTGAGCTTTGATTCCACGTTCAACTATGAAACGGCCTTGGCGGTTTCTTGGGGACGTCTCGACGACACCACTTGGGATTTTCATTTGCGTGAGGGCGTGCGTTTTCATGACGGCTCTACTTTTGATGCGGACGATGTTTTATATTCGTTTCAAGTCGCTCAAGCTCAGGAAGGTTCCGAATTGGGTGCTTTGCTCAGCACGATTGTGAGCATCGAAAAAACCGATCTTTATCGAATTGAAATTAAAACAAAAGTGCCGGATCCGCTGCTGCTGAACAAACTGACTTACGTGTACATGGTTCCCGGCGACTATGAAAACTTTGATCTTCCTGTGGGAACGGGGCCTTACCGGGTCTCCCAATTCGTCGATAACACTTTGGTTCTGGAACGTTTCGACGATTATTGGGGGCCGTTAGCGTACTTTAAACAAGCGCGGCTCCGCTATATTGCGGACCCGAAAGAAAGGCTCGATGCTTTTTTGAACAACGAGGTGCAAGTTTTGGCGAATGTTCCCCCGCAGTATGTCCCTGATTTGGAGTCTGCCGGTATTTCCGTGCAACATTTCCCGAGCTTGGAAGTGAGTACCCTCATGTTTAATATGCGCAGTGTTTTTGCCGATGCCAACTTGCGTGCGGCGGTGTGGTCTGCGCTCAGCACCGACTATGCCGATACTTTGGGAGGGGGGTACCTCATGAGTACTTCTCAAGTGGCCGCCAAAGGGATTACCGGGTACAACGGCGAAGCTCATGCGCGTGAGCAAGATTTACAAATAGCGGGAGGGTTTCGAGCGGCCTACCCTGATGAAGTGAATGTTACCTTGGATTTGCCTTCCGGTTTGGATGCTCTGGGCGAAGCCATTGCCGCGGATTTGGCGAAAATTGATATCACCGTGACGGTGAATATTTTAGAACCGGAGGCTTTTGAGGAGAAAATCCTCTCCGGAGTTTCGGATTTTTACTTTTTCGGTTGGAAGTATGACTTGGCGGACAGCATCGATTTCTTTGAATCTGTGGTTCATACCCAAGAGGGCAATTATGGGGAGTTCAATGGAATGGCTTATTCCAATGCCACTTTGGACGAAAAAATCGAAGAAACCAGTCTTCTTCTGGACACGGCGGAGCGTCGTACTCAACTTGAAGTCTTAAATGAGCTGCTTTTGAACGATAAAGTGATAGAGCCTCTCTTCGAGTCCCAGGTGCTTTATGCGGTTCGTCCCGAGCTTTATTACAGCTTCCGGCTCGACGGCCTTATATTAGCTTCAGAAATTGTCGGAAATGTGGTAAAATAATAGGATACTTTAAGGTTATTGGATGTTACACAGCCTGAAAGCCAAATTTATCCTCGCATTTGGAACCCTCATTGTGGTGCTGTTCGCTGCCCTCGGGCTTTTTTTGGTGAATGCCAAAACTCAAGAACTTTCCAATGATATTTCCACGGGTACTCAGGCGTTCGCCGAGTTTACTGCGAAACGTGTTATGGAAGCGTATCACACGCAACTTGAGCCCGGGAGCTTTTTGCCTTTTACGCGGGAAATGTCTGCTATTCTTCGGACCACCAAAGATATTCCCGGTTTTAGCATCGTGAGTTACAGCGGCGTCGTGGTTTATGATTCCGCGCAGGAAAAAACCGATCGCTATTCCGGAGTTTTGCGCACGGCGGATTCCGCGACCTTGCAGCGGGCGCAATCCACTAAAATGTCGCTCTTGCTTCAAGATGGCCGTGTTATTTACATCAAAGTGGACGATCAAAAAAGAACGACTTACGTTAATTTCAATGAAGAACCTGTTACGCCGCCCGGCAGTGCGGACCGCATTATGAACATTGTGGTGCCTTACGAAAATTCTTACGCCGTGGTTTATAACGTGACTTACGCCACCATGGAAGAACGTTTGGCGAATGCCAAATTGCAAATTGGAGCGGTAGCTGGCGTGGGCGTCATTTTATCGCTGATGATTTCTTTCATGCTGGCCGTCAGTATTACGCGCCCCTTGAATGCCTTGAAGATGGGAGCGGTGAAAATTGCCGCCGGAGATTTTACGACTCGGGTTCTCGTTACTTCACGGGATGAAGTGGGACTTTTAGCCGGAACCTTCAATCAAATGGCCGCGGATTTGGCCGCGTCGCTTGAGGCGCGCATCTACAAGGAACGTGTGGCGCATGAACTTGAATTGGCTGCCAGCATTCAGGTGGATTTGCTCCCTAAAGATAAACTGGTACTTCCAAGTTTAGAGATTGTTGGAGGTCTGGACCCCGCCACCGAAGTGGGAGGCGATGCTTACGACTACATTGAGATGGAAAATGGGAATCATCTTGTTTATATAGGAGACGGAACCGGACACGGTGTGCCTGCCGGAATTATGGCCTCCATTTCCAGCGCCTTGCTTTACTCTTTCCGTGGTGAAACCGACCTCATGAAGATGGCGAAGCTCATGAACCAGGTCATCCAGAAAAAATCTTCCAACACCATGTTTATTACCATGGCTCTGACCGTTTGGAACGAAGTCACAAGCACGCTCAAGTATGTGAACGCCGGACATTTGCCGATGCTTTATTTTGATGCGGAGAATAAAAAACTCATGGAAATCAAGCTCCCCGGAATTGCCTTTGGAATGGTGGACGACATTGTGCCGCATTTGCAGGAACAAGACATCGTCCTCAAGCCCAACGACGTGGTGGTGCTTTACAGCGATGGAATCCCCGACGCTCAAAATGAGCGTAAAGAAGCCTACGGCGTACAACGCCTGAAGGCCATTGTTCAAGACACCTCTAACGATTTATACGCCGCCGAAGCCATTAAGAACGCTATCCTCGCGGACGTGATGCAATTCATCGGCACTCGTGAACATCTCGACGATATTACGGTGGTGGTGATGAAGAGAAAATAAAATCACATGAAAATCGAAAAACAACAGTTTGGTGAATTCTCAGTTTGTCAGGGTGGCCCTGAGGTCGAGTATGAAGAGGCTGATTTTGAGGAACTTCTTCAAGGTTTTGTTAAAGGGGTGACGGTTCCTCCTCCTAAGACATTTGAGGAATATACGTCGGAAAAACGTGACTACCTTGGGAAACAATTGAAACTACCTGAAACTGTGGCTGTATTTCATGGTGAGAAACTCGTTGGGATGGGAGGTCTTCGCGTTAAGCCGGTTGAATCGAAACCGAATGACATCTACATTGAATTGAAATCATTGATTGTCTCCGAAGCTTTTCGCGGTAAAGATCTTGCGAAGGTAATATCAGCAGAACGTGAAAAAAATGCTGTTGAGATGGCAGGCAAAGAAGGAAAGGGGTGTGTTCTTTTCTTTATGACTGAAAGAGAAAATGTAATGGAGAGTGCTTCCAAAAGGGACTATGTACGTGTTCCTGCGAGAGAATGGATTCAAGAAACTACCGCCGGTTGGACTGAAGAGGAAGTTGAGGCAGAAGCTGCTGAAATGGATAACGAGTGGAAACTCAAAGTTTTTAAAAATGATAGCCATAGCTTTAAAAATACTCACGAGGTGGATGGAGAACGGGTGGAAGTTGGGACGGAGGTGGATGCTGTATTTGGAGAGGAACGACAACCAAACTAATGACACACGAAACAAAAGAACTTGAGGGCTTCACAATTCGGCACGGAGGTCCGGATGTGAAACTTAGTGATGAAAATTTGGATGCTTTGAACCGAGTTTACTGCGAATCGGTGTTTGAGCCGAATGAGGTGGAGGAGTATTTGCCTAAAAAAAGGGAATACTTCGCAGAGCATTTTCTGAAGAATTCTAACACTGTCATTATTTTTGATGAAGCAGAGCCCGGTAAAGTGGTGGCTTTTGGGGGAGAGCAACTGAAGGGAGTCAATCCTACGAATAAGAAAAGCGTCTTTGAGTTGAAGGCTCTTGTGGTTCACCCAGATTATCAGGGAAGAGGGCTTTCAAAAGTTTTGACCGACACGCTTGAAACCAATATAAAACGTCGTTTCCCCCAGGGTTGTATGATCGGAATGCTTACTCGTAATCCACGTGTTATTGCTCCTGCCGAAAAGAAGGGCTATGAAAATGTTGGGAATAGAGAGTTCGCCAAAATTTGTGATTGGGACCCCGACCACGGCGATGGAGCGGAAATCATTCGTGACTTGGAGGCTAGAGGGTTCACTTCTTTGGTGATGGACGTGGAAGGAGTGTCTCGGGAACCAGACTTCAAAGGTAAAGTTGGGATTACTCTTAAAGAGGTTCTTGAGAGAGTGAGAAATTGTCTTGGGACTTTGATAACAGAGGAATAGCCGCGGCAAAATCCAAGCTGAAGATTAGCGCCCGGGCGCTAATTTGAACCTGTAAAATCACTCTTGAGAGTCAATCCTGATCTGTAAAAAATGATTGGGAAGATTGGCGTGCAGTTTTTCAGGTTAAAAATAACCGTCGGTGCTTAAATCTCTCCTAGATTCTTCCTACCGGTTAAGATCTCAAGCCCTTCTTCGGCGGTGGGCCTTTCGGCTGAATTTCGACTTAAACCCTGGAGAGCGAATTCTATGAGGCGAGAAGCTTCGTCTTGTACTTCTTCCGGGAGTTCGTTTCCCAAGGCTCGTAAAGGAGTCTCTTTAAACATTAAACCGCTCAAGTTCACGAGCCTGTTAAACATTTCAGATCTGTCACGGGCCTCTATGTCGACAAGTTTCACCGCTTTCTCTCCTAAATATTCAAGCCCGGCATAAGCGACGGAAAAAATATCTAAACCTGGTTCTACAGGAACTTCAAAGATCACTTCGGGAGCGGAGTATGGGGTCATGACTGTTGTGGGATTTGTTTTCCCTGTTTCAGCCAAAGTATCCAGGTCAATCCAGAGGGGGCGCTTGCTTCTTTCTTCAAAAACAAGATTATTGGGTTTCCCATCACGATGGACTAAACCTGCTTTATGCATAGGTGCTAAAGCACTAAGGGCTCCTTTCACATAATGGAATCCGATCTGTATTGCGGTTTTTTTATCTGCTTGCAGTTTAGGGTCCAGGCCCCATTGGCCGGTTTCTCCCGGGACCCACTCGAACAGTCCATAAGGGATGCCTGTTACTCCAAAGTTGTTTAAAGTTCCTCTCCCTATTAGAGGCACGCAGCTGGTATCCAGGCTTTCCCCTGCTTGTTCACGAAGTTTGTAAGCATCTTCAATGGTTTGTAAATGGCTGCCAAAATAACGGGGCATTTTTAAAACACCCAAACGATCGCCCATTTGGACTCGAAGTGTGTCTACGGCTGAGCTTCGGGAGGGGGTTAGGCTGCTTTCAAGGGTCCAGCCCTTCTTTTTGGCTAGATCATCGGCGAGGACGAGGGTTGGTAAGCTTGAGAATTCATCATGTTCAAACATTCCATCTTTGATGAGAAGCTGGAATTATAACATGAAATTACTCGTAGGCAACCTAAACAAGATCAGGCGCTCACCCCCGGTACCGGGAACTTGAGGCACATCTCCTTCACCTGTTCTTTGAGGCCGGCCAGGTAGGCTTCGTCGGTGGGGTGTTTGAGAGCGTCTACAATCCATTCCCCGAGCATTTTCATTTCAGGTTCCTTCATGCCACGTGTGGTGGCGGCGGGAGTGCCGAGACGAACACCGCTGGGTTTCAGAGGTGGATTTGGATCGTCGGGAATGACTTGTTTGTTGGTGGTGATTCCCACTTTATCCAAAATTTGTTCGGATTCGGTTCCGCCGAGGCCAAAGCTGGCGGTGGTGTCCATCACCATCATGTGGTTATCGGTTCCGTCCGTGATGAGTTTGATGCCGCCGGCCATGAGGGTTTCAGCCAGTACTTTGGAGTTTTTGAGGATTTGAGCCGCGTATTCCTTGAATTCCGGTTGTAGCGCTTTCCCGAGGGTTACGGCAATGGAAGCAATGGTTTGCATGTGAGGGCCGCCTTGAAGTCCGGGGAATACGGATTTGTCGATGTCTTTGGCGTACTGTGCCTTGCACAAAATCATTCCGCCGCGAGGTCCGCGAAGGGATTTGTGGGTGGTTGTGGTGACAATATCGAATCCGTAATCAAAAGGGTTGCGCATCACGCCGCCGGCAATGAGTCCGCCAATGTGCGCAACGTCCGCCATGGTAATAGCTCCCACCGCATCCGCCGCTTTTCGGAAAATGCTGTAGTCGAGGTCGCGAGGGTAAGAAGTGTAACCGCACAAAATAATCTTGGGTTTGTGTTCGAGAGCGAGCGCCATAATCTCATCAGGGTCAATCCATCCCTGCTTTTCAGGGTGCGTTTTGTAGCGGATGAAGTTGAAGATCTTACCCATGTGAGAAACGGGGTGACCGTGAGTGAGGTGACCGCCGTGGGAAAGGTCCATTCCGAGTACGGTGTCGCCGGGTTTAAGGAAGGCGAGGTAGACGGCTTGGTTCATAGGGGAACCGGAAAGAGGCTGAACATTCGCGTGCTCACAACGGAACACTTGTTTGGCGCGTTCAATGGCGAGGCTTTCAATAACATCGGTAAATTCTTGACCTCCGTAATAACGTCGTCCGGGGTAACCTTCCGCGTATTTGTTGGTGAACACGGAACCGTTGGCGGCCAGCACTTCCGGGTAGGTGTAGTTTTCGGAAGGAATCAATTCCACTCCTTCGGTTTCGCGTTTTTCTTCGCCACGGATGGCGTCATAAACGGCTGGGTCGTTCATTTGCAGAAGTTCCCAGTTTTTTTGAATGCTTTGCGAGACGGTCATTGCAGTGTGGGGTTAGAGGAGTCGCCTGACGGCGACGGTTTTTTTAGGCTGCACTTTGTGCAGTGGGGGTTAAGGGTGGACGAGGACTTGGTCGGTAATAATGAGGTCAAGAGGAACGTCGTGTTCTTCAATGGGTAGTTTCTCTACCATTTGTTCATCGAAGGCGAGGCCTACTTTATAGCCCTTCGTGCGTTTAAGCAATTTATCGTAAAAACCGCGGCCAAAACCCAAGCGATGGCACTGACGGTCGAAGGCAATTCCAGGGACAAGAATGAGGTCCATGGCTTCAGGGTGTGCTTCTTCCAAAATTTCACAGGGTTCCATGATGCCGAAGCCGCCGGGTTTTAAATCGTCCCAGTCGCGAAGCGGGCAAATCACCAGCGTGTCCCCGTTCATTTTAGGAACAAAAATGTGGCGGTTTTTATCCAAGGCGTCGTGAATAAGGCGGCGCGTATCCACTTCCTCGTCCGTGGAAACGTAGAGGAGTAAAGTTCGTGCATTCTGCCATTGGGGAAGCGCTTCCAATCTCTTTTGGATTTCAGTACATTTTTTTGCATACGAAGCCGGCGAGAGCGCTTTGCGCTTCTCACGCATTTCCTGCCTAAGGGCTTGTTTCATAATTGGTAGTTCTGCTAAAATCCTCCAGCATTTTAACATCGATTTATGGAAAAAACATCTAAAAAACTGTCTCTTGTCCTCGTCTCTCTTGTGAGCGTTTTGTTTGGAGTTATTGGAGGTGGACTTTCAAGTTTTGTGATTTTGAATTATCTCGGGACTGAGCAGGAACTTGCACCTCAAGAGACGGTGATCAACTTTGAAAATGGGTCGTATAAGCAGGTTTGGGAGAAAGCTTCTCCCGCGGTGGTTTCCGTGGTGGCTATGAAGGACTTGAGCGAGTACTACAATCAATTTTCGGTTTCCGGCAGCACCGGCGAGCTTTCCAAGGTGAGCAGCGGAACGGGTTTCATTATTACGGCGGACGGCCTCGTGGTGACCAATAAGCACGTGGTGGGAGATGACACGGCGGAGTACGTGGTGATTTTGGATGACGGGACCGAGCTCACGGCGAAGGTTCTCGATAAGGACACTTTGAACGACATCGCTTTGGTGCAAATCACCGGTGAGGATGAAAGAATGGGAGAATTCCCCACTTTGGAATTTGCCGACTCCGATGCCATTAGCGTGGGAGACCCTGTGGTTGCCATTGGAAACGCACTAGGCGAATACTCCAACACCACCACCGTTGGAATTGTTTCCGCTGTGGGTCGTGAAATCATGGCTTCCGGTGGGGCCGGTTTTGGCACGGAAAACTTGGTGAACTTAATTCAAACGGATGCTGCCATTAATCCCGGGAACAGCGGAGGTCCTTTACTCAACTTGAATGGAGAAGTGATTGGAATGAACACTGCTATTGATACCACGGCCAGCGGAATTGGTTTTGCGCTTCCTTCCAACGACATTGCGAGTGTGGTGGCTTCCTATCAAGAATTTGGCCGAATCGTTCGACCATTTGTGGGAGTTCGTTACATCCCGGTCACCGCCTTTAATCAGGAAAAGTTGGGAGTTGAAGTGGACCATGGCGTTTATGTGATTGGCGATTCCCAGGCTCAAACTCCGGGTGTGGTTCCCAACAGTCCTGCCGATAAAGCCGGTATTAAGGAAGGCGATGTGATTGTTTCTGTGAACGGCGAAGAACTCACCGACAGCTTCACTTTGTCGAATTCAATCGCGGACTACCAAGTGAATGATGTCATCACCTTGGGTGTATGGCGTGACGGCGAAACCCTTTCCATTCAGCTCACGTTGGAGGAACGCACGGAGTAATTTAATAAGGAAACGGAATCAACTGGTTTCTTCTTCGGTAGCGTGCCTCGAACGAGATTCGGGGCATGGCTACTCCCACTTTTTTGTAGAACTTGATTTCGCTCGCCTGGTATTTAAAGGGTTTTTGTTCGGCCGGGCAGAAGAAGACTTGGTTGGCGAGTTCCATGGACACGTCTTTGATTAGGTCCGGCACTTGGTCGGTCGAAAGCACGCCCGCGGGAACTTGGCCGGATTGCGCGGCAACGGGGCGAGGGAAGTAGTCCTGAGCCAGCGTGTCTTCGTAGGGATAAAGTGAAAGGCTTTCGGGGAAAAATTCTCCATACTCGCCGGTTTTCATCATGTGGTCGCGGATTTTGTGAAGGAGCAACTTGTACTCTTCTTCGCTGTATTGCTTGTTGAAGATGCAGAACTTGGCTTTTTTCAGCCCGATGCAGCCGAAGCAGTCTTCACAAGCCCAGCACGATTCACAATATTCAAGGTTGTTCCCGTTTATACAGAAGCTGCAGAATTTGATATCGTAGATGTTTGCAATACTGACGGATTCATAGACGAGCGCGGTTTTCATACCGTAGGAATACACGTCGTAGCTATCTTTCATGTCTGCGCAGTTGACCAAATAGCGAGAATCTTCACAGTCTGTAACGGTGTAGCAGTTTAAGCAATTTTTGCTATTGTAAATGGACTCGCCGCTGCAATTTTCGGAACTCACTTCGATGTGGCGGATGGCGGGCCATTGTGCAGAAAACTTCTGCCACACTTGTTTGGCGTTTTCCAGGCCCTCGAAACTGTCCAAGCGGTAGTCTTTTATTTTTTGCTGGTACTCTTCTTTGTTGTATTTTTGATTGAATAGGCAATATTCCTGACGTTCGAGTCCGTAGCAAAACATTGAGTTTTTGGTTCCACGGCAGTTTCTTAAGAAAGCGCTGTCCGTGCAACCGTCACAATCGTCTGAAAATTTGAGGTTGTAGCAGTTTTTGACGTTGGTGCATTCGTAACAAAGCTCGGAAAGAATGATATTGGTGCCATCCACGCAATCTTTGCATCGTTCGCCGAACTTCAAATACATACAGTCTTCGTCGATTTCCGAATTAAAGATGAAATAACAGTTTCGACAATTTCCGCAGTGGTTGGAATACTCAGAGTTTTCTTCATTCCCCGCGGTAGCCTTGTGCATTCGTGGGACCTTGCCCCAAAGCTGTGCATACTGTTCAAAAAATGGACGATTGAAGTCGAAACCTTCGAGAAATGGAACCGTGTGAGCCTGTTTGTGCCATTCGTCTACATGGTAAACAGGGAAGGGTGCGTCGGGCCTCACATTGGAGACAATAGTTTTTCCGCTGGCGTCGCATTTGCGCGCATAGAGCTTGCGTTCGTTGCGAAAACTGAGCCGACGTTGAAGGCGGTCTTTGGGGCAGAGCTTGGGCGCCGGCACGCCGCGTTTGGCGTAATACGCTTGATCGCGCTCATCAATTTCGAAGGTCTTTTGGCAGCGAAGGCAGGTGGGGGTGAGGGTGGGCATAGGGTGTTTTTATTGGATTAAACTCCTTGTCGGTAGCGTTGAAGGCGGCGTCCTTCTTTGATAACTTGGATCCCGCCAATTTGAGCAATGATGGTTGGGGCTGCACGTTGTACCCCCACTTGGACGCGGGTCTCTTGGACTTGGGTTTGGACGTCTCCTTTCGGCTTTTCTTCACAGCCTATGTCTTGCAGTGAGCTGTGGTCTGCGTATTCAGAACTTACGTTTAGGTCTAGCATTGGACAAGTGGTTAAGTTCGTACATTACGCATCATCTGCGACTGTTGTCAACGGTCTGTCGTGATATGGCCACACTATACTTGACTTTTTGAATCTGTAAATATATACTAGTTATGATTCTGACGGTTTTTTCCCACACAACTTACACGCATGATTGAACAGCTCCAAAAGCTCGGTCTCAGCTCCAAAGAGGCGGCCATTTACTTGGCTACGCTGGAGTTGGGGGAGGCGTCACCGGTTTCCACTATTGCGAAGCGGGCGGCTCAAAATCGCACCACGGCTTATGATATTTTGGAGTCTTTGGTGAAACGCGGCCTGGTTATTTCTTCGGATCATAAAACTTATCGTTACTATCGCGCTCAAGCTCCTGAAAAACTCATTGCTCACTTAAAGGAAGAGAGTGAAAAACTGGCTCGGCTTGCAGAGGAAGCAAAATCACTACTTCCGGAACTGAGTTCTCGCTACCGCGCGTTGACCGACCGACCTCGTGTTTATTTCTATGAAGGGGAGGAGGGGCTCATTCGTGTGTATGAAGAAACGCTCACGTCTTCCGAGGAAATTCTGGCCTACGCCAGTGATCAGGCTAATCAAACGGCTATTCCTTGGTATTTCCCGCAATATTACAAACGCCGTGCGGAGAAAAAAATCCCCATTCGTGCTTTGTTTCCGGACACGCCAAAAGACCGCGAACGTCATGCCCTTGATGGAAAAGAGTTGCGTCGTAGCCGTCTTGTCCCTAAATCCAAGCTCGATTTCTCACCTGAAATCAACTTTTTCGACGACAAAATCATGATTGCCGATTGGAAGGAAAAGCTCGGCATTATTATTGAAAGCAAAGAAATCGTAAAAGTCTTCAAGCAAACCTTCGAGCTCGCTTGGGAGGCGGCTGAAAAGTACAATAAGGAGATTGAAGGGAAGATGAAAAAGAAAAAAGATTAGCGCTTGCGTTTGTGGTTTGGTCTTCCGGTTTTGTCGAAAAAGTTGATTTCAGGCATTTGAAAAGTTAGCCTTAATTATAAGGCTAATGCTTGTTTTGGCAAGGTCTGTTGACATTTTTCTAATTTCTATTAGAATGCGTGTCCTTTACCTTTTTCAGTTCTATGCGAAACACTTTAGAAGCAATTGGACAAGCAATGCCGGTTTTACGACAAGGTGCAAAACGTCTCGCTTTAGACCTGGGCGTTGATGCTTTAGAGGCTGCTGTGGGGCTCACGGATTGTTTCAGATCGGTTGGTAAAATTGACAACTTGATTCGTGGGAGAGAAACGTCCCCGAAAGTTGAGTTGCTCGACCTTGCTCATCGTGGAATTTCAAAAGTTTCCGATCGTGTTCGGGCTGCGGCAGAAAGAACGGTTCAAATCTAGGATGGTGGGCGCTGGGGGATTCGAACCCTCGACCCCCTCGGTGTAAACGAGGTGCTCTAACCAGCTGAGCTAAGCGCCCTTTTGTCCTGACATTATAGAGTGGTGGGCAGAAGAGGACTTGAACCTCCAACCCTTTCGGGGCTACCACCTCAAGGTAGTGCGTCTACCATTCCGCCACCTGCCCAGGCTATATAAGTGCGCGAGCATTGTAACGCATCTTGCTCAAAGCACAAGATTTTTCTATACTGTTTCCTGTACGCCACCTCACCGCCACTTCAACGCCTTATGACCGAACAACTCTTTTTCCTGCAAAACATGGGACTCGCCCTTCTTTTGGGCAGCCTCATCGGGCTTGAGCGTGAGCGTAATCGTCATAAAGAAGACTTACACGAGTTTGGAGGGATTCGAACCATGGCCCTCATCAGCACTTTGGGTTACTTGGTTTATGGCCTTTTCTCGGATTCGATTATGTTCCCCGTCATTACCGGCGGTTTTCTGATTCTTGTGGTCGCTTCCTATGTGATGAGTTCCTACCTGGATCGTAACAGCGGGGCCACCACGGAGGTGGCCGGACTTTTTGCCTATTTGATTGGAATTTTGATGGCGATGGGGGAGTCTTTGTACGCCACAGTGATCACGCTGGTGGTGGTTTTACTCCTGTATTTTAAAAAGCCGCTGCATCACCTTGCTCACCGAATCGAGACGGATGAACTTTATGACACCATTAAGTTTATCGCCATTGTGTTTATTGTTTTGCCGCTGCTTCCCAATGAGACCTTCGGGCCTCTGCTTGTGTTGAATCCCTATGAAATTTGGCTGATTATTGTACTCATTTCGACGATCTCCTTTGCCAGTTATATTGCCATTAAGGTGATGGGGCCCAAAAAAGGGATTGGGGCGGGCGGATTTTTAGGGGGACTTATTTCTTCCACGGCGGTTTCCATGAGTTTTTCTCATCTGAGTCGCAAGACTCCGCGCATTGTGAATCCTTTTATTTTTGGGATTTTGATTGCGTGTTCGGCTATGTTTTTCCGCACGCTCTTGACCGTTTCTATTTTAAATCACGATCTTTTGCCGCTTCTGTATCCGCCTCTGCTTGCCATGGGAAGCGCCGGTTTGTTGATTTCGTTTTACTATTGGTTTCGCCGGGAAGGGCAGCCTCTTAAAAGCTTTACGGAGAAGGACTTAAACCTGACAAGCCCGTTTCAGCTCACTGCGGCCATTAAATTCGGTTTGATCTTTGGCGCTATGCTTTTCATCTCTAAATTCATGGCGAGCTATTTCGGTAGCGAAGGAGTGCTGGTCACTGCTTTTTTCTCGGGCATTTTTGATGTTGATGCCATTGCGATTTCAATGGCAAATTTGAGTAAAGACGGCGAAATCACAACAACGATTGCTGCTTTGGGCGTAACGGTGGCTGCAATGACCAATACTGTTTCGAAAGCCTTCATTGTGCTCTTTTTCGGATCGAAAATGGTAGGAATTCGTAGTTTTCTGGCTTTGATTGCTGTGATTATGGTAGGTTTCGCGGCGCTGCTTATTTCGATTTCTCTAGGTTATGGCTTTACTTCAATCTAGCATGGTGCCGCTGGGCACCGCCGCTCCGGACTTCAATCTGAAGGGAATTGACGGGGAACTGCATTCGCTCGCGTCCTACGCAGCAAAAAAGGTGCTTGTGGTTATTTTTATGTGCAACCATTGCCCTTACGTTCAGAAGGTCTGGCCTGGTTTGGTGGCTTTGGCCAAGCGCGCCTCGGAGGAAGTGCAGTTTGTAGGTATTAATGCGAATGGAGGGAATGCGGACTACCCTGAAGATTCCTTCGAGAAAATGAAAGAATATGCGGCGGAACTGGGTCAGGAATTCCCTTATTTGATTGATGAGAGCCAGCTTGTTTCAAAGGCCTACGATGCGCAATGTACACCGGATATTTTTGTGTACGGCGAAGATCGTCGCCTGGCGTACCGAGGGGCGTTTGAGGGGCTGGAACCGGCAATTCAGGCTTTGTTGAAAGGGGAGGAGGCGCCGCTTGAGCAAACCCACTCTATAGGTTGTTCCATCAAGTGGGCTGCCTAAAGCTTAGGCTTTAGTGAACTTCGCCAGGGTGTATTTGTCGCGTCCTACACGGGAGAACTGGTTCTTATTCTTCAGGTTCAAGTAGATGGTGATGGTTTTCACGTGGCGTTGATCAAGCACCGCCTTGGTGATTTCTTCGCGACTGCGAGCTTGGCCATCCGTGAGAATTTCAGAAATGACATCGGCCACGGTTCCTGTTTTGTAGCCCCAGTCTTTGAGGGCATAAATTC
>CAYHGP010000009.1:30523-35256 GCA_964356195.1 uncultured Candidatus Peribacteria bacterium
ATGACATCGGCCACGGTTCCTGTTTTGTAGCCCCAGTCTTTGAGGGCATAAATTCCACGACCGATCAAAATGAAGTTTTCGTTGCGGATAAGTTCATTGTGTACCGCTTGAACATTCACACGTTTGCCATCGAACTGACCTCCTCGAATCATTTCGGAGATTTTTTCGAAGTGCAGGGGCTTTTTTTCTCGGTGAAAGACGAAGAAAATCTTATCGCGAAGGGTGCGAGGATGAATGTGGCGCCAAGTGTAGAGACCCACGCCATTTTCGGTGAACTTGCATTCTTTAATAACACGCAAGATGTTGGCAATGGTGTTTTCCGGTAGAGGTTGAGCCGTGCCTTCGTTGACTTTGAGTGCAATGGCATCAATAGGAAGCACGTGTTTGGCCTTTTGGAGGCTCTTTACCGCGGTGTTTGCCACTTTATTCACAAACTGATCACCGAGCTTGGCGAGACGCCAGTATGGGTGGTATTTCAGGGTGTTGGATTCGAAGAAAATGTCGGAATCCAGGGTGAGGGCCAGGTGAAGATCTTGGATTTCCTGGTCGTTCACATTGGGGAGAATGCGCATGAGCAGCTCTTTAAAGTAGCTGTCGCGGGCAACGCCGCCTTCTTTGTCGAGCAAGGCTTTGGCGAACTCGGTGAGAATCTTGATGTTGGTGTTTTGCGCGTTGCGTTCCAGCTTTCGGAGCGCCGTTTTCTCGATTTGTCGCACACGTTCACGAGTAACGCCAAAATGTTCGCCAATTTCCTCGAGAGTGTGGCGTTTTTTAGTTTCAAGAGCAAAACGGTTACGAATGATGTACTTCTCTTTGTCGGAAAGTACAATCAACAAATTTTGAACCAACTCGTGCAGCTTGATCTCCTGAGCGGAGAGCTTACTGTCGAGCGTAAAATTAGTGTTAACCATTTTGACAGTTGTTAGGGGCTTGACTTCCATGGCCGTGTTTTCTTGGACTCTTACAACCCAGAGTATCAAATAAAACCCCCACTTTGTAAATAGCTGTGGGTCAATTTGGTGTTGTCAGAAATGTTGACAGATTTTATTTTTCCCTCCGTTCCTACCTTGTAAACGGTTCTAAGGCTTTTCTAAGTATGGTGTCGAGAGGAGTTTCTGAATTTATTCTACCAGAGATGAGAGTACAGAATTGGAGAATCCTTTCGATGGCAACGTCCGACGGAGGATGCTTGGAAATTTTTTCAATTTCTAGGACAAGCTGTTCTTCATCTTTTGGAAGGCAAATCCTTAAGTGAGCTTCAGGTTTTTTAACAAGATAAGGTGCTTTTCTTTGTCCGAAATCTTTAATCAGTGGGACTCCAATTAATGATGGATATTGTTTCTTTTTCTTGCTTTTTCCCTCGGAACTCACCTCGTAAGCGAATCTGATGTCCTTCCTGTTTTGAGCGATTTCAACGTCAAAATGGGCTTCTCCACCTGTCTTTTTTAACTCATCTAGCACCCAGCCTACTTTTACGCCACCGTTTCTTAGAAGGATAACGGCGTCTTGCACTTCACGTGTAAAGTAACTTTTGTCTTCTTCTGGTATACCTTCGCTTAAAATAACTTTATCACTTTGTCTTCTTGGAATAACGGATTGTTTTACTAAATCCCAACTTTCTTGTGTACCTAAAATTTCCAATATTTTCCTCAATCTCTCTTCACGGTATTCTACAATTTCTTGAGGAACGTCTATGTCAGCTAAGACGAGGGCTCCTTTTTCGCAAGTTTCTTTTTTCCGAATGCTTTCAGCAGCGCTTAAAAAAACTGCGGCATCAATGGGCATCACGTCAGAGTGGACTTTTCTACCACACCCAACTCCAACCAATATTCCATAGCTCTCCCTTAACTCTTCACTCATATTTTGTAACTTAAAAATTCCTTGTCTTCTTTGGTGAGTAAATCCTTCTCGAAAAGCTTTGCGTATTCGAATCCCAGGTTGAAGATTGCCCTCTGAGTATCTGCAATATTTTGATTTTGAATGATGACTCCGATCTTATCTTTTAGAGAAATGATGCTGATCTTATCGTTATATATGTTGATTTCATTTTCGAATGGAAATTTTTCGATTGGAACGAGGTATACTTCACGAAGTTCTTTTTGCGAGTTTTTTTTGAATTGAAGACCGGTTTTATCGTAGGTGAATAAGCATTTTGAATGAATTTTCTTTTCGATCTTCTTTTTTAAGAAAAATGAATGATATTGCTCTAGGGCTGTACTTGATGCTAAGCCCGTATTAGACCAACAGTAGATCTGATCTTTTGCTGAAAGAGAATCATCTAAAATTTGGATAATCCCTTCATCTCCCTCAAACAATGAAATACGGGGTGCTTTTGTGTATAGATTTTTCAGTCCAACCAAGTCGGGGATAATGCCTTCCAGTTCTTGAAACTTCTTCTTTTCGTATTCTAGTAAAAAATTTGGATCAACAGGTGAAAAAATTTTGTGGTCGTTTTTTTTCAAATGCCCGACAACCCCTTTCTCAACGAGCTGATCTAGGATTATATAGGTTGTTGGTCTTTTTAATTTGGCACTCTTGGCGATTACACTCGGAGGAGCCTCACCAATTTCTGTAAGGGTAATATATACGAGTGCTTCTTTCTCGGTTAAGCCAATTTTCTCTAAGGCCGACTGAATTTTAAGTTTTTTATCTAGATCCATTACAGGTGGTTAATAACTCAACTTTTCACTGTAGATGTTTTATTCTACATAGTTTTCAGGTTTTGTCTATACTGTCGATTAGGATTTCTTGTTTAAGGATTTTTTCGGCCTATTTTTTCTTAATGCATTTATTTTTTTAGTAAGTTCGTCTTCATCACCTTCTGACTCTAGGTATTTGTAATCGTCTTTGGTTAAAAGATCTTTTTCGAGAATTTTTGCGTACTCGAAAGCAAGGTTAAAAATTGAACGTTGTGTATTCGCAATGTGAGCATTTTGTATGATAACGCCTACCTGATCTTGAGGGGCAATAATAGCAACTTTATCATCGTAAATATTTATTTCATTCTCAATTAAATATTTATCCTTAGGGATTAAATACACCTCCCGTAGTTCTTCCACTCCTCTTTTTTTAAATCTTACTGCCATTTTATCGTATGCAAATACACCTTTTAGGTATACGCCACCTGAAATTTTTTTACTTATATACGTAGGGTAGTAATCTCTAAGTAGGTCATAGACGCAAAGTTCAACGTTGGACCAGCACAACAACATCTTGTCCTTTACGGTAAGTGTATCCTCCATAATTTGAATCAACCCTTCTTTTCCCTTAAACACCGACATCTGTGGGGTGCTTGAGAGGTCTTTGTGGAGGGTGAGGAGTTCGGGGAGGGCTTGTTCGAGGTCATTGATGGATTTGCGGATTTCGTCGTATTTTTTGCGTTGGTTTTCGATGAGAGAGTTCGGATTGCAGGCTTGGTAGAACAAGTGACCCGATCTTTTGATGTGGCTGATGAGGCCGCGTTTTTGGAGTTGGTCCAGAATCAAGTAAGTGGTGCTGCGCTTGATTCCGGAGCGGCGGGAAATTGCGCTGGGGAGGGCTTCGCTCAGTTCGAGGACGGTCAAATAGACATGAGCTTCTTTGTCGTTGAAGCCAATGTTCAGGAGCGTCTGCAGAAGTTTATCCTGCTCAACCATAGCCCCCATTATAGGTTCAACTGGTAGCCTAAACAAGGGAAGGTCTGAATCATGGGCTTATTCTCGGTGGCGCCGAGTTTTTTGCGGAGGCGGCTCACGTATACGTCGATGGTGTTGGAGCCCACGTAGTCGCGCTTGTCCCAGACGTAATCGATGATGTTTTCTCGAGTGGTGACTCGGTTGGAATTGAGCATCAAAAGTTCGAGAAGGAAAAACTCTTTTTTGGAAAGAACCACGGAGTGGAGGCCGAGGCGAATGGTGCGATTGAGTCGGTCGACCGTGATTTGTCCCATTTTTACTTCGCGGCCTTTGGATGAGTTTTTTTGGAGGATGTCTTTAACGAGAATTGGGATTTGGGTGAGGGGCAGCGTTTCGTCGAAGAAAATACTTTGGGCGAGGTATTTTTTCATTGGGTGGGTTCGGAAGAGACTTTTTTGACTGGGGCTGAAAAAAATAATGGGAGTTTTGCGGCTGATGTTACCCAAAAACTTTTGAAGGAAACCGAGCTGCTGGGGGTCGAGGCTGTGGGGGAAAACAATGGCGTCGGTTTCCGGGGTCCATTGATGAGTAAGGCTCTCGGGCGTGGCTACGGTGCAATGAATATTTTGGTTCTTGAGTGCGTGAACGAGGACGGAGGCTTGTAGGAGGTGGTTGGTGATCATGACGGTGTGCATAGTGGATGGATGAGGGATTTAAATGATAGAGCGGGAGCTATGGAAAACTCAAAGTGTCGGCGCGCTTTTCAGGTTAAAATGGCGTTGTCGGAGTTTCGACAACAGGGCGGTTTTGGATTCTGTCATCCAACGCTGGCAACAGTCGTTGCTTTACAAAAACTTTGGCTTGGCTATGCTTGAATCACCATTTTCGCACTGCCATGTTCGTAGAAAACCTTATACAATTAGGTCTCTCCGACAAAGAAGCGCGGCTCTATTTGCTGCTTCTTGGAGTTGGTCCCTCACAGGTGAGTTCGCTCGCCAAAAGGGCCCTAATGAAGCGTGTCACGGTGTATTCCGTTTTAGACTCGCTGTGTCTTCGTGGACTTGTTACCTACGAGGAAGCAACGGTGGGAAGACGTTACATCGCCTACGACCCCGAGTG
>CAYHGP010000009.1:35356-37127 GCA_964356195.1 uncultured Candidatus Peribacteria bacterium
AATGGAACTGTTGGCAATTTTCTTGAGAAGTTTGTAGTGCGAAACAGCGGGAACTTTGATGTCGCTGGTGCGAGCTTCCAGGGGAATCTTAATGGTGCCCTCCGGTTCTTTGGGAACCCATTTCACCAAGGCGAGGTAGGTTTTTTGTGTGCGGGCGTCTTTAAAAATATTCTCGAGTGCTTCGCGGTCGCGCGGGTACTTCCCAAACAAAATAATGCCGGAGGTGTCGCGGTCGAGGCGGTTCAGCAAGTAGGGTTTGAAATCTTTCCCTTGAGCAATGGCCCACATTCGCGCCTGGCCCTGCAAGGTTCGAATTTCCGGAATGTGCGGTGCGGGCACGGAAACAAGGTCCACCGGTTTATCTACGGCAAACAGGTAGTCGTCTTCGTAGATAACCTTAATGGGAAGCTTATTATTGGCCACTCATGTCAAAGTAAGTGGCTAGGTCTTTCCCGTTGATGGTGATAGTGACCGTGGCATCAGTTGAGGTATTCGCTTTCACGGTTTCTTCAATTTGAGCCACGATGCGTGGGTCGTCACAGGTGCCGCCGGAAGCCATGGTTCCTGTGAGTGCGACGTTTATGGTTTCGGGATTCGAGAGCGTGGTCAGATCAATGGAATCTACGGTCAGGTCAGATTGGTAGAGGGCGTTGTAAAGACCTGATTCTCCGTACCATTCGTTCGGAACGGCAAACAAGGCTTCCAAAGCGAGTTGAATACGCTGACCTTCAAAATTAGAGGCATCTTCCGGAATTTCGCGAGTCACAAGAATCACAGCGTCTCCGCAGCCGATGGCTTGCTCGTTATCAACGGTCGTGTTTTCATCGCTCAAAGCGATCAAGGCAAAAGAAACCGGAGAGTTGTCCGGGATTTCATTCGTGACCTCCGGTTCCGGACCTGTGTTTCCGGAAGGTCGGGCGGCCGGGGTTTCTTGGCCTTGGCAAGAGACTAGGAGAATTCCTAGTCCCGCCAGAATCAAAAATTTGAAAATAGAACTATTTCCTTTTTGCACTTTTTTTCTTGGCTACGGGTTTCTTGGACATGGGCATTGCCATAGGCATTTCGCATCCTTCTCCGTCACACTCGTCACTTCCGCAAGAATCGCAAGATTGGTCTGTGGAACAGCAAGAATCCTTCATTCCGCTCATGATCATGATTTTGAGACCGCTGACCACCAAAATGCTGGGCCAGAGGTAATCCCAAGTTTCGCTGGGCACTAAGTCAAAACGTTGGAGTAAAATTACGGCTCCAATTACGAAGGCGACAAGACCCATCCAAAGATGGCCGTCACGGCGAGAGGTGGAGGAAGAAGAACACATGGTGGCGTGGTTAGGAGTATAAGTAACCTTATTTTCCCCTTAATTATTTTTTTTGCAAGCGCGTGACCTTGCCACAATTTTGTGATATACTGTTATAAGTCAAAAACAAAATAACCCCAAAAGTTTATGGCAGACGCAACTCAAAACCCTCAAGGCGGCGGCGCTCAGCCCCCCTTGCAAGTGAAAGTTCCCGATGATGTTCAAAAAGGAACTTATTCCAATGCCGTTTCCGTCAATGTGAATTCGAACGAAGTGGTTTTGGACTTCGGATACCTTTTGCCAAACACACCTTCTCCTATTATTGAGGTAGTTTCTCGTGTGAACATGAATCAACGCACCGCCGAATCTTTCCTTAATGTGCTTCAAGGCGCCATGGAAGATTTTAAAAAGAAACAAGCGGCCATGAATGCTCAACAAGCAACGGCTCAACAAGCGCCCGCTCCGATGGCTCA
>CAYHGP010000010.1:0-27806 GCA_964356195.1 uncultured Candidatus Peribacteria bacterium
AGGAATGGCAAGCCGACAAGTCCCGCAACGCCCTTAAAACACAAGAAGGCGCCGTTACCAAAGAAGACCAGGCGCAAGCCGAAACTTTAATTCAAAATATTTAACTTAAATTTATGGGTACAGATGTCCCTCAAAATCAAGAACTCGCAAAGGCCTTTGACGTTGCAGATAAACTTGCAACACTGGAGGGGACTCACTACCCTGACGAATTTTTGGTGGATTTGCACGAAACTGCCCCTGCGCTTTTTCAGGAATTCTCACAAGTTAAAGACTTTACGGCCTCTCAACCGGAGACCGTTGCGCTTTTAGCAGAATTGGACGGTATGCTCCAAGATTTTGAACTGCGGGAGAAGACGAAAGATAGCGTTGCGTTTAAGGACGAAATGCTTCGTTTGGGTCTGACGGATGAGCTGCTGAGCAAGTTTTGTGTTGCTCTTTCTGCAAATACAGAGCTTTATGGGGAACCTTATGCAAATACAGAGTTGATCCCTTCAGGCTATAGTGCTTCTTATTCAACGGACAAAGAGATTGCTCAAATGATTGCGGGTCGTTATAAAAAAGTTGAGGATTTAATAGGTGCCTATCAAAAATTGGAATTGGATCCAAGTCAAAACAATGAGGCTCGTATTGTTCGAGAGTCTGTAGACTTCCTCCGTGTCAAGGCTCCTGCTTTCATTAGCTTGCGTACTCAAAGCCGAACAGAGAGAGATACGAAAGCAAAGGAAGCTGCCCAAGCAGCATCTGAAAAAACTGCGCATGAGAAAGCTATTGATGGATACCTTGGCGTTTACGCAGATACATCTACGGAAGACTTTGTAGCCCAGACTGAACCCCTTTTAAGGGAATTTGTGGATTATGGAAATGCAGCCCAAGGAGTGGACTTTTCGGAGCAGCTCAAAACGGCTCAGCTGGAATTGGAAGCTGCTTCTACAGATGTAGCGCGAGGGGAAGCGGATTTAAAAATTCGTGAAATCTGTGCCGCAATTTTAGTCGAGGACGATCAACTCAAACCTCTAAGTACTCCCACGGCACCTGTTGTAGCTACAGCTCAAGATGCACCTACTAGTACAACTGTAGATGTGCCTGCAGCCGCACCCAAAGCTCGAAGACATCCAGGCGTGGTTATGGCCTCCGGACCACAGGGAGGAGATGCTGCCGAAGAAGCGGCGGAAGAGCCTGTTGACTACCGGGAAGACGCGAAAGCAAATCCTGATCAATATAAGTCAGAGGTGACCGGAAATGCCGGGAAAGGATCGTTTAAGTTCGACACCCGTGACAACTTTGATGCGGACATTGCTATTCGCATTGAGGACCTTATGGGCGATCAACGTGACCTTGTTTTGACTTCACCACGCTTCGGGAGTCTTGAGTTCAAATATAATGCTGATGGAGTCGACGGTAAGGGTGCTTCCTGGTACGCAGGCAAGCAACGTCTGATCATTCGCTCCGGGGACACTATTTCTTACGAAAAATCTGAGAGTGCTGCGGTGGCCACGGTTGAGGCTCCTGCCGCTGTTGTGCTTGCACCGGGTGAGCCGGCGGCAGTTGTTGCTGCTCCTCCTGCTGCTCCGGTTGAGGTAAAAAAACCACCTACGGCTGATGAGGTGGAAGCTGGTAAACAGCTATTAGCTGCTGCCACGACAGCTCGAGATAAAGTTGAAGAACTGGAAGCGGTGAGGACCCGGTGGGCCTCTAGAAAGGAGAGCCCTGAGAAAACTACTGCTATCGCCGCAGCGGATACTGCGCTTGCAGAGGCCTATCGTAACTTTGATGGAGCGATGACGGCGCTGAAAGAAGGCTACGTTGGTGATAGTTATGATCTTGTTGCCAAGAACCTTCGCCTGACGGCCGGACAGGAACGCGCTGTAGCATTTTTCAAAGCCAGTCCGACAAAAGCGCCAGGCACTACAGACAGTGTCCTTGCTTCAACACTTGAGGACGATGAGGAACTTGATATTGACGGAGGTCCAAGCCCTGCAGTGGTTGCGACTGCTGCTCCGGCGGCTCCTGTTGGAGTTGCCGATGCCGGGGCAATCCCGTCTATCCCTAAAGGCTGATTCCCCCTATCCGTTTGAGTACGTTTGACCTTAGGCACTGATTTGCTTATACTCCGCTTGCTCTATCGTCGGGGTATAGCAAAGTTGGCTATTGCGCTCGGTTTGGGACCGAGAGGCCGCAGGTTCGAGTCCTGCTACCCCGACCATCTTTGATGGTGTCCGGCCATCTCCTGTTTTGACAAATAAAGGAAATATAGTTAAACTAGTGACTCTTAACTTAACGTATGCAATTAGCAGGTAAGGAATTTTCGGTTGATAAGCTGGAACCGTTTGGAGAAGTGTGGACGCCAAGGCAGCCGCTCTTAGTGGACTCCTTTTTGGAGGGAACTCGCCAAGGGGACATCGGAGAGATTGTTCAAGCGGTGCGAGAAGCGAGTGTTGTTGTTATTAAAGATTCTTCCGTAGGTAGATACTGGCTTCCCGTACCTCCAGATCCCATCAGTTCTATTGCCCATACGGACGTAGGTCCCTATTCAGACCCCGTGGCCCTCCATATGTTGCACTCCAAAGAAGGACGCGCTGTGGACACCTCTTATGCTCGTAATGCTGACTTGGTGGCAGCGACAAAATCTTGTATACAAGATTTAAGAGACCTGGTTGCCACTACTCCTAAAGACATTTGTGAGGAGTATAGGCTTGGTGAATTACTCGAACGCTACGAACACCCCGAGGCCTATTACTCTTTTGATTTCTTGGATCCTCATACGCGGATGGGAAACGATCTCGGACAAATGAATCAACAAATGGATGGTTTCTCCTTATGGATTGCCGGACAAAATCTGGATGAGATTAGAGCTAAGTATCCAAAGCTACTGGCGGCTTACCGCGGTCTTATGGAGTTCTACCGAAAAGTCTCCGCTACTTCTCAACAACTTGTGCACAGTTGGTCAAGCAACCCGAATACAACGGTCTTGGCTTACCAGGATCCTACGGATCGATTCACTGAATCGGAACGGGTTATCTCTCACTTTAGGACCAATCCTACTATAGAGCCTGACGAAAGGCCGATTCACCGGGATCTAGTGCTGGGGGATTCTTTCTCCCAAGGTCCGGCTCGTTATATTCCGTACAGTGCCGTTCTTCAAAGAGACTCCAGAGCTTAATTAAGACGCGACAAAAATAGGGGCCTCATGCTACAGTGAGGGCCAATGAATCGGACCCCCCGCAGTTTCCGCTTTCAATCCTATTCTTTTGAGCCTCAAAAGAAGCGTGTGCGTTTTTTTTATGCGTTTGAGTTTGCGAAGGGGCCGGCTATGGAATTCACGGAGACGCTGCATTTGCCGTCTGTGCCAGGGAAGTGTCCTGCGGAATTGCTGAAAAGTGTGCTGGAGGGGCTTCACTTGATGCTTGGCATTAGTTACTACAAATTGTTTTGCCCTGGCAAAGTGGAAGTGCCGTACAAACTCAGCAAAGCACAGGCGGCGTTTTGGACCACGGTGTACCGAAAAGGTCTGGGGGAATTTGCGTTCCGCAACAAGCTCGACCCAAGGAGGTTTGCGAAGTTTTCGGGCACAGGGGTGCGTGCGCAGAGTTTCGATTGTCCAAGAAAAGATCGAAGTTTACTTGGAATTGGCGGCGGAAAAGATTCCATTATAGCGGGTGAACTCATGAAAGAAGCTGGGAAAGAGTTTGATGCGTTTTTGGCTGAGACCGGCGCGCCTTCGGAGGTCGTGAGAAATGTTGTAAAAACAATGGGCGTGCGCAGCATCAGTATTCAGCGAGAGCTTGATGAAAAGATTTTTCATCCAATTGTTGGAACGTATAACGGCCATATTCCAATTTCCGCGGTGTTTGCGTTTGTGGGTTTGCTCACGGCGATTTTGTACGACTATCGCTACGTGATTGTCTCCAACGAGCACAGCAGCAATTTCGGGAATGTGATGTGGAAGGGCGAGGAGGTGAATCATCAGTGGAGCAAGTCGGCGGAGTTTGAGAAAATGTTCCAAACTTATGTGCGCGATTTTATTACGCCGGACGTGACTTATTTTTCGCTCATGCGGCCGTTTTATGAGATTCGAATTGTGGAGATGTTTACGCGCTATCCAAAATATTTTCCGGTGTTCACGAGTTGTAATCGGAGTTTCCGCGTGAGACGAGAGCGTGGCAAAAAATTATGGTGCGGCGAGTGCGCAAAGTGCATATTTGTGTTCACGCTGATGTCTGCATTTTTGCCGAAGAAAAAGGTGGTGGAAATTTTTGGGAAAGATTTGTACGCGGATGCAAGTTTGAAGCCGATGTTTAGAGACTTACTGGGTGAAGGAAAGATGAAACCCTTCGACTGCGTGGGGACTTTTGAGGAAATGAAGGTAGCCTACCAGGTTGTGCTCGGGCACGGATTTAAAGTAGGCGACGTTTTTAAAACGGTGCAAGCTCCCACGGTGCCTACGCCTTTCCGACTCCTGGGCATGAAAAATGTGCTGATTGCGGGTTATGGGCGAGAAGGGAAAGTGACGGAGGCGTACTTGAAAAAGTTTTATCCGAAACTGAAACGCGGAATTGCGGATGAAACGGAAGGAGCCGGCTACTTGAAGAAGCAGGAGGACTACGACTTTGTGATTAAAACGCCGGGCCTCAGCAAAACAAAAATCACGCGGCCGTACACCACGGCGACGAATTTGTTTTTTGAGGCGGTTCAGAAGTGTGGAAACACGGTGATCGGCGTGACGGGCAGCAAGGGGAAAAGCACCACGGCCTCGCTGATTGCCCATATTTTGGCGAAGGGCGGGAAGAAAGTTCGGCTCATGGGAAATATTGGGAAGCCGATGCTCTCGGCTTTGCTGGGACCAATCGCAAAAAATGAGATTTTTGTTTTGGAGCTTTCCAGTTACCAGCTCGATGACTCTGCTTACTCACCGAATATTGCGGTTGCCACCAATCTGTTTCCGGAACATATGACTTACCACGGGGGTGAGAAAAATTATTATGAGGCGAAGAAAAACATCATTAGGTGGCAGAGCGCGGAGGACACCTTCGTTTACAATCCAAAAAATGTGCTGATGCGCGCTTGGGCAAAGTCTGCCCGGGCAAAGATTTTACCCTTTGCGACAAAACTTCCTCTCAAGGATGCCGAAATCCCGCTGCTTGGTGAACACAACAAAAGTAACGTGGCGGCGGCTGTAGCGGTGGCGCGCTTGATGGGTGTTTCAGACGCGGCGATTGGAAAAGGCATAAAAAGCTTCAAGGCTTTGCCTCATCGCCTTGAATTTGTAGGCCGTTTCAAGAATATTGATTTTTATGACGACGCCATTTCCACCACGCCGCAGTCCACGCTCATGGCGCTGAAAGCCCTCAGAAATGTGGATACGATTTTCCTTGGAGGCGAAGATCGGGGTTACGACTTTTCGGCACTTGAAGTTGCGCTGAGGAAACATAAAATTCGCAACGTGGTTTTGTTCCCGGACACGGGCAAGCGAATGCTTAAATCGGAAAAAGGATTTCGTGTTTTGCACACCAAAAAAATGGCGGAAGCGGTGAAATTCGCTTATGAAAATACTGCGGCCGGGAAAGTGTGTCTGCTTTCTATGGCTTCGCCGAGCTACAGTTTATGGAAAAACTTTGAAGAGAAGGGGGACGAGTTTCAGAGATCGGTTAAGGTTTTCAAATAAACTTTATAGGTTTTCTCAAACTGCGAAGTCATGAAGTAGAAAAACTTCTTCATCTGTCCATTTGCTGCGGATTCAAAGGCAGAGAAATGCGCTACTCTTTGCGCGTCCCAAATGATGACCGGGAAGTAATTTTGATCTGCCAAAATGGCGTTCATTAAAATTCTGCCCATGCGTCCGTTCCCATCAATGAAAGGGTGGATTCTTTCAAAACGATAGTAGAAAGTAAAAGCCAGATCAGGTGGATAAAGCGTGTCTCTGCCTTTTTTGTACCAAGCCAGTAACTCGCTGAGTTTCTCACGAATTTCTGCATGAGGACAGGTTTCAGAATTCCCCACGAATATGGGCTCTTTCCTCAAGCCGTGCTTATAAGGCTCATGCTTCAACAAGGTTTTGTGCAGTTTTACGATTTTTGAAAGACTTGGTGAAGCTGCAAAGTTTTTTGCCTCCTCCAATGCGTTCAAGCTGTTGATCACTTCCTCATTCTTGAGTTGCTTCCCTTCAGAGACTATTGCCTCAATGGTTTTACGCGGCACTTTACTTCCTTCGATTTTGTTCGAGTTATAAACGAAATCGACCACAAAAAGAGCCGCTAGTTTCTTCTGTTCGAAGACGCTAAGTTGAAGCTTTTGGGCGTTGAGAAGAGTTCGCCTTTCTTCCAGTTTTTTAATGGTCACTTCAGAAAAACAATTTTTGTGATGGAGTTTGTTTTTCCAAAAAGCTGTTCTTTCGTAAACTTCTGAAACAAGAATTTCCTGCTTGAATCTCTCCTCTTTGCTGAAATCGGGATGGCTACTGGGGCCTAAGTAAGCGGTTTTAAAGATACTTTTCTTTCTCCCCAGTTGAACTTTTCCCTGTATATAGAGGTAGCTTTTCTTATGAATTTTCTTGACTATAAAACTGAACATTTTATATATAAAATTATCTATAAAAATTCAATGTTTAGATTATATCAGGTTTAAACTGACTTGTAAAGTTATCTATAAAATCTACACATATCCCGCATAATCCTTCGCTCGCCTAAAACGATCGGGATGGATCCTATCCGTTCGAATCGCTTTATTTTTTTGTGGAATTTTGCTTTAATAGAAGCATCTAACCCACGCCTATGGTTTCCACCGGATTCGATCTGTCCAATCGAGTTTTTAAGCTCGTTATTTTGTTCATCGTCTTTTTGGCTATGTACTGGGGCTTTAAGGCCTATGAAATTTGGACTTCAGTAACAGGAAACTATGTTCGTGAAATTTCTGTCGACGCGGAAGGAACGGCTTATGTGGTGCCGGACACGGCGGTGATTCGACTGGGCGTGAGTACGGAAGGCGCTAGCTCCGAAGCGGTGGTCTCGGAAAATACCGATAAAATGAATAAGGTTTTGGAGGCCATCAAAGGCCTTGGCATTGAGGAGTCCAAGATCCAAACCACCTCTTACTACCTCACTCCTGATTACACTTGGGATGAAAATGGAAACGAAACAACCACCGGCTACACTTTGGATCAAACCGTGGAAGTTCGTTTACAAGATTTTGAAAAGATCGGAGATTTGATTGCGGCGGCAAATACCGCAGGAGCCAACACCGTGAGCGGAATAGAATTCACTCTTGAAGATCCTGAAACGGCAAAGACCGAGGCTCGTACAGAGGCTATTGCCAGTGCCAAAGCTAAGGCGCAGCAAATTGCGATGGCTTCCGGTCTCCGTCTTGGCGATATGGTGAGCTACTATGAATACTCCAGCTACTACGAAGGAAAGGGCGGTTATATGGACTACTATGCTGAAAGTGCGGATATGATGAGCGTTCCCAGTATTGAACCCGGACAAGAAGAAATTACTCTCACCGTCACTTTGACTTACCAAATCCGCTAAAGTAGACTGCGCCCGCAGTTTCTAAGTGCCCTTGTGGCGGAATGGTAGACGCGCACGGCTCAGAACTGTGTCCGCGTAAGCGGGTGGAGGTTCAAGTCCTCTCGAGGGCACCATACTCGGCGTAGCCGAGCGTAGCAAAAACTGACCCAAGCGCCATGAATAAAACTCTAAAGGCCCTCACCACTTTCTTCTTGTCTTTTGTGGTGATTTATATGGCGTGGGGAGTGACGCCAAACCCGGGTCACCCCTATACGGAAATTGCGGGAGGAGTGGCCCAAGGAGATTTACTGTATGGCTCTGCCGCGGATACGCTTTCAGTTCTGGCTAAAAACGCCAGCGCCACCCGTTACCTTTCCAACACGGGCACCACCAACAATCCTGCTTGGGCGCAGATCAACCTCCCTGATGGAGTTACAGGTGCGCTCCCGATTGGCAATGGAGGCACCACCGAAACCGCCTCCACTGAGGATGCCGTGCTTGTCGGCGCATCCACTACTGATTGGGTTCCGAAGGTTCTTCCCGACTGCTCCACCGCCACCACCTCCAAGCTCCTCTACAACGCTTCCACCAACACCTTCTCATGCGGGACGGATGGAGGTGCGGTCACCACTCTCACCGCCAGCGCCTCAGCTTCCGATGCCGTTGTAGCCACCTACACCGCGATCCCGGGCATCTCTTTCACTCCAGATGCCAACACCAACTACATGATGGAGTGCTTCATCGTCTACACGAGTACGGCGGCGACCACCGGTATCAACTTTGCGTGGGACGTGCCCACAGCAGTGAACTCCATACACATGACCGGTTACACTACCACCACAGCAGTGGGGGCCATCCAAGGATTCATTCAAAGAGCCGACAACGTGGGAACTTCGACCTCTGCCGCTATCATCACAACGGAACAAGTCGCCTACCTTGAAGCGCGGCTTCGTAATGGCGCCAATGCTACCGCCACTACCCTCGGCTTCACTCCCGAAACGGCGAACAGCGTGTCGGTGCTCCTCACCACCTCAACGTGTGACTACTGGACTTACTAAAAGTGCCGGTATGAAAAGATGGATACTCATTCCGCTCCTCTTGATTCTGCTCCCGGTGCATACCGCTTCTGCGGTGCTTTCTTGTACGGTGGCCGCTTCGTGCGCGGACACCACGCTGTTTAAAATATCCGGCACCACCAACGGGCATGGGGGCACTCCCGGAGCTTCTTCTTATACGAACTTCGTTTGCTGCAGCGGCGTGGTTGGACTTGGTGCCACTTGTTCAGGGACTTATGACGTGGTGCTTAGTTTATCGGCAACGGACAATGCTCACGCCGAGCAAAACACTCAAGCCAATTACGCCACCGATATATGTATGTCTACCGGTGGCGATACGGTGACCATTGCCTACCAAGCCACCAACTGCACCGGTTACGACACCACTGTGGCTTCCATGACCGGGACCACCAACGCTCACCTTGGAGATAGCTCCGCCTATACCACTAAAATCTGCGCCAGCGTAGGTGCTGCCAGCTCGTCACTCTCCTTTAGTATATCGGACAACACTATTGAGTTTGGCGCCCTCACCGCTTCCGACGACACTTTTGCCGACAACTCTGCAGGGAATGCGACCGAAGTGGAAGCCCACACGCTCGCTGCCGCCACCAACGCCACCAACGGTTACACTATTACGGTGCAAGGAGCCACGCTCACCTCGGGTTCATATACCATTGATGCCATTGGAGGAACCAACACGGCTTCTGCGTCGAATACTGAACAATTTGGCCTTCGCGCCAGCGACACAGGCACCGGCTCTGTCAGCAGTCCCTATGCAGCCAGCGGTTTTGCCTATGCGGCCACCGCCTCAACCCCCAGCATATTGGGCACCGGAACCGGGGATAGCACCACCACAACCTTCTCTCTTCGCTACGTAGCCAATATCACCACCGCCACAGAACCCGGTTCCTACACAGCTGCTCTCAGTTATATTGCCACGGCAAATTTTTAGTGCTATACTGGTTAGAAACTTAAACAAAAAAGTCCATGAAAACTTTGCAACGCTTCCTGTCCGCCGCCTTGGTTCTCACGCTAGTGGGATCCCTATGGATAGTGAAAGCGCCTACTGCAGATGCCGCCGCTCTCTCAGCACTGTCAGACACCATGTCTACGGTGAAGGTAAACACTTTATCGAGCCACGTTATTAAATTCACCTCGCCAAGTGGAGCGGATGGAGCCGGAGAAACCATTATTATAACTTTCCCTGCCGACTTTAACTTCACGAGCAAGACCATTGGTACTCTCACCTTCACCCATGGAGCCACTACCGGAGCGGAAACCACAGAAGCTTTAGCCGCTTCAGCCGATGGAACCAACTGGGGGGCTGTCTTCTCTGGAACTCAAAACCGTGTTCTTACACTCACCGCTCCTACAGATGGAACGGGAGCTGCTGCTTTCGCTGCCACTCAAAAGGCGATTATCACTTACGATAGCACCAACTCTACGAATGCAACTTCGAACGCTTCTTATAGCATTGCCATCACAGGAAGCTTTGGAGACACAGGGAATATCCTTGTGACCCTCCTTACGGATGACCAAGTGGCCATCACCGCTACCGTGGCTCAAGCTCTTTCCTTCAGCATCTCAGACAACACTATTGAATTTGGAACGCTGACCTCTGCCGACGATTTCTTTGCCGATGATGCCGGCGGAAATCCAACAGCAGTCACGGCCCACACGCTTGCCGTTGGGACCAACGCAGCCAGTGGATTCACCATGAGCGTAAAGGGAGCCACCCTCACTTATGGAGGCGCAAGCATCACTGCTATTGGAGGAACGAACACGGCTTCTACGCCGAATACCGAACAATTTGGTCTTCGCATGACCGTTTCCGGAGGAGCCGGAACGGTGAGTGCCCCTTATGCCGCTGCCGGTTACGCTTACGCAGCAGATGCAAACACCGCCAGCACGGTGGGGACTTCATCCACATCAACCGCCACAAGTACATATTCCGTGATCTACGTAGCCAATATCGATAGCGCTACCGAAGCCGGTGCCTATACGGCCGCACTAACTTACGTTGCAACGGCAAACTTCTAGAGCTATGGTAAAGGTACCACGTCATCTAAGTTCACTTTAAGCATGCAAAATCCACTCCGCCCCCTCTTAGTGCTGGGACTGCTCTTCGTTGGGTTCTTGGCTCCTTTCCGGAGTGCTGAAGCGCTCACCGTTTCCCCGGTTAGAGTGGAGCTTACCGGAGATCCCGGTGAGAACTTGGTCGCCGATATCCGCTTACTCAACGAGCAGGACAAGGATATAACATTCTACTTTTCCGCCGAGAATTTCGAAGCCCAAGGTGAAGATGGAACCCCAAATTTCACCGTAGGAGACACGGGGCTGGCCTCTTGGATCACCCTTTTGCCGGAAATTGAGAATGAAGATCCCACCACGGCAACCTTAAAAGCCGGGGAAACCCTCTCTCGTACATTTGCCATAAAAATACCTGAAGATGCCGCTCCCGGAGGGCATTTTGCAGCTATCTTTTTCGCGGATGCGCCCCCAGGTGATGCCGGCGGTGTGGCTGTGGGAGCCAAGGTGGGTATTTTGATACTGCTCACGGTTTCCGGTGAATTTGAAGAGTCCGGAGCCCTGCTTTCCTTTGGCACTGTGGACGACCAAAGCTACTACGAAACTCTCCCCGTTGACTTCACGTACCGCTTTCAAAATGAAGGAGCTGACCGCGTCGTTCCCGAGGGAACTATTGCGCTCACCAACTTGTTTGGAATGACTTCAGAAGAAATACTCATCAATGCCGCCCAAAGCAACGTGCTTCCTATGAGCATACGTAAGTTCGAAGAAACCTGGGGCCCCGTGTTGACGGAAGAGGAAGCTGCGGAAGAACTCAGCTTTTGGGACACTGTAAAAAACCAATGGAATGATTTCGCCTGTGGTCCTTATACCGCTACCCTCAGCCTCACCTATGGGTCTGACCCGGTCACGGTCACCGAGGCTGTAGATTTTTGGGTCTTCCCTTGGCACCTGCTCTTAGTGATAACTCTTTCAGCTTTCACTATCGGGCTAGCCCTACTGATCTTTATTCGAGGCTACAACCGCTGGATTATTGGTAAGGCCCTCAAGGCTTTTGCCCAAATAAAAAATACAAAAAAGAAAGTTCAAAAAAGGAAGTAAGCCCTGGCTTTCCATGCTACATACTCCTTCAAAACTCATTGTTTTATTCTCAAGCGCTTTTTTAGTCTTTGCCGTACTCTGGAGATGGGCCATGGCACCGTATCTTTTGATGATTCCGGAGGATTTCACCTATTCCGCAGACCTTGAATCGGTGGACAACTTTTATAACGCTGAAAAAGACGCCTACAACGGACCGCAATATTCAGAAACGACGTTTTCTTATCAAGTAATGTCCAGCACGGAGAAGGGTTTGGAAATTGAAAATCTCTTTCACGTGCATACCATCGAGGGCACGGAGATATTCTCCACCCAAAGAATTTATGGCATAGACCCAAAAACGGGGGCTCATGTGCAGGGCTTGGGAGACAAAGACCGGGAAGGATTTTTATTCGCCCCGCGGAACCTTAAGAAAGGTGAGCCCTATAGCTACTGGCATGTGAATTACGATGGTCCTGCAGAAATGAGCTTTGTGGGTGAAGAAACACTCTATGATCTCACCGTCTACCACTACGAAACCTATTACGATGGTATTGTCGTAGATCAAACCGCCGATCTGGATTATCTCCCTGGTGTTCCTGAAGAAAAAGGGATCAAAGTCACTCCTCATTTGGAAGTTTGGATAGAGCCCATAAGCGGGTATTTGGTGAAATATCAGGACGAGACCACGGCTTACTATTATGACATAGAAACAGGTGAAACTCTGAGTCCTTGGAACCATTTTTCAAATACTTACACTGATGAAAGTGTGGCGGAACAGGCTGCGCTGGCCTACTCATTGAAGAACAAAACGGTTTTTTCCCAGAGCTATTTGCCGCTGATTTTTGTTCTACTGGGCTTCTTCATACTCAGCTCCGGGATATGGAGTGCCCACGCTAATGTTAAACGAGAATTGGTATTAAAGCCCTTCGTTGCGGCTTTTATGATACTCGTCCCCATCCTAAGTATTATAAGCATTTGGTATCTCATTGCTTACAATCTCGAACATTATAGTGACCTTGAGTTTGAAGAAAGAGTGGAAGATGTGGAAGAAACGATTAAGGACAGAATGGAAATTTACATCAATACCCTTCAAGGGACCTCCGCTCTTTTCGCCATCTCCGATGGCATGGATAGAAACAGGTGGTCCGTCTACGTGAAAGAACTGGACTTGGAAAACCGCTACCCCGGAGTGGAGGCAGTGGGTTTTGCAAAGGTCGTAAGTGCAGAGGAGAAAGAAGCATTCATTCAGGCAGTTCGTGCCGAAGGATTGACGGATTACACCATATATCCTGAGGGAGAGAGAGAGGTGTATGCCCCTGCTCTTTATAGAGAGGGCCGGGGTGGGAATATTGCGCCCGGATTGGGTTTCGATCTCTATTCGGAACCTATCCGGGAGGCCGGCGTGATTCAAGCAAGGGACAGTGGCAGTGCAAGTCTATCCGGCAAGGTTGAACTCCAGGTGACAGAAGGAGACAAGATTGGCTTTGTGCTTTACATCCCTATTTATAAAAATGGTGCAGCTCATGAAACCATAGAGGAAAGGAGAGCCTCCATTTACGGGTACGTGTATGCCCCCTTTCGTATGAGTGCCCTGATGCAAGGAATTTTTGAAGACTCCGACTTGGGTTTGTCTTTTGACATCTACGATGGAACCACTGTGAACGCGGAGCATATGCTATACAGCTCTACCGGGGTGACGATCGACGCTCCGGATTCAAGTTACCTAAAAACAGAGACCATTTACCTGGCCGGCCACCCATGGACCTTTCGCTTTATTAGCGGCGAGCAGTTCGAGCTCAGCACTTCACAAAAACTCATTAGATACGGAGCCCTGGGAGGAAGTCTTGTTCTTGTGGCGCTCTACCTATTCAGCTACTACTCCCTCATGATCGTTCTCAAAAAGAGTTTAGACTACATAAGGAAAAAAAATGGAAGTTAATTTTTCATTTTCTTCATATCCTTGGGCTTGAAGCGAAGCATTTTAAGAGCGGCTATGAAAATATAGGCAGCGGCACAGAGGGACAGAATGACTGTTAAGGTCAGTAAAGAGACGCGTAGAAAAGAGCTTCGGATGAGCAAAGTGTGGTAAATTCCTTCACTGTCTAAAACGCTCAATTTTACCGTAGAAAATGAAGAGTCCAGTGTCCCTACGCCATCCACGGGAAGCCAAGCATTGAAATTAAAATCCCCTTCTTTTTTTGCAAAAACATAGGAAGCCAATTCACCCCGATAAGAATCTAAAACCAAGCTTGGTTCGCCCGTAATAGGATCTTTCTCAAAAGAAAAAGAAAGATCGAGTAGAGTCGCGGGGTAGTCATAACGGCCGTGAAGATCTGTTGGACGAGACGAATACGTAAAGGAGGCATTAGTTGCGGCCAGTGCGGCAGGGTGATTCAAATAGAACTCATCTTCCTCAAAGAAAACGCCGCCGCCTAAAGCCGCTTCGTCGTCTCCGACAAAATCGATGGAATACAAGAGTTTATCCGAAGTACTTGCTTCCAAATTCTGCACGCCCCCCGGAACGACGCCGGAAAAAGAAATCTCGCCGAAGGTGTCTGCTCCGGGTGGGGCTATCCAATAAATAAGCTTTGCATTTTGCAAAGTAATGTTATCTATGGACCATGAGGCGGGATAATGTAAGACCCCGCCAAACGCATTCACATTTTCCCCTTCATTACTCAGATACACATCAAAAGTCATGCGGTCCACTTGAGCCAGGGTGCTTGAAGGAAAAACGAAGGCCAGGCACACAAGCAAGATTAAAAAATGGCGGATGCGGAGCTTTATAAAGTCCATTGGTAGTTGAGTAAACTAAAGTCCACGAGATCGATCTCCCCGTCCTGGTTGAGGTCATAGAGTGGATTATTTTTGCCCTGCAAAAAGGCTGCACGAATAAAGGCAAAATCGACAAAGTTCACCTCTTCATCCTCCGTGAAGTTGGCGAAAATTTTATCCACGAACTTGTAGTCCTCTCCCACCATTTGTACTTGAATGATTTGGCTGAAACCGCAATCGGTGCCTTTCCATTCACAGCCCACGTAGTACTGATCGTAAACCGTGGAGTCGCCCAAGTCGAATTCAATGACATAAGTTCCGTCAGGCCCCACGGGGATAGTATTCACCACATGTAAGCTTTGGTCACTCAGGTTCACACCATAAACTTGAATTTCAGAACCCGGGATCGCTACTCCTTCAAGCTCCCCTCCGGAAGAGACGTCCAAAATGGGGGGTAGTATTATGCTGGAGATATAAACGGGCGAACCTGTTTGCACCGTGTAAGCGTAAGAGACCAAGTTGGATTCATCACCCTCATAGCTCTCGGCCTGGAAGCTAAAAATCTGTTCACCTGCTTCCACCACCGAATAACTGCCTTCAAAGTAGCCGGAAGTATCCGCTTGAATAGTGGAAACCACCTCGCCATTTAGAGAATAACTTATTGTTGCATTCGGAAAAGTATAACCGCCAAAGTAGACCTCCGTAGTTTCGGGCTCCACGGGTTCTTCGACAGATTCTTCGATGCTTTCTTCAGAGTCCGCTTCTTCATCGCCGCTTTGTGCAGAGGTATCCTCGTCGAGACCTAACTCAGTTCCGGGGGTGGACTCATCGGTCGAATTAGAATCTGTGTCGACGTCTTCGTCTGCATCCTCATCTTGAATATTTGTAATCTGGCTGTACCAGCCACTTCCTCCACCTCCTCCAGAGGTGGAGCTGGTGCCGGATTCGCTCTCCTGGCTTGGCACGGTAGCCGTTATGGTGACGTCATTGCTCGCCGAAAGTGTATTTGCAAATAAATAGGCCGCCGGAGCGACGAAAATAAAGAGGAGACTGAGGAGAATGAACCAAAGCTTCATGAGTCTTTTTAAAAGACCGCGTGAACTATAGCAAATTTATTTCAAGTTCGCTATAATTGATCCGTAGTCCCACGCACCATGGAAAACGCATTGAGTAAATGGAAGAAACTCGCTTTGTCCTTAGCGATTCTCATTGTCTTGAATGTGTTCTTTAATGTGGGTCTAGATACTTTCTACCCGGCCCCTGAGTACGACGCGTACTGTCCGGTGGTTGCCGAGGATAAAACCATGGCGACTTATGAAACCGGGGAGGCCTGCAATGAAGCCGGCGGAAGCTGGGTGGAACCTGCAGGGAAGGATGTGGGGGGTTACTGTGATTTTTACGGGGACTGCTACAAAGCCTACGATGATGCGATGCAGCCTTACAATCGAACGGCCTTTATTATTTTGACGGTTTTGGGAGTAGGCACTTTGCTCGGCGGTTTGATGGCCACAACTCTGCCCATGGCCGTTGCTAACGGTCTGCTGTACGGAGGAGTGCTGTCGATTCTCATTGGAACCATGCGCTACTGGAGCTACATGGATGACTACTTCCGCTTCATTGTGAGCGGAGTCGCTTTGGTGCTCTTGATCGCGGTGGGAGTGAAGAAACTGAAGGATTAATTTACGACTAAATCGCCAAAAATAATGTCTAAACCATTACTCGCTCTCCTTTGTTCGGGACTACTTGCGAGTGCATGTGCAAGGGGAGTGCCTGTGCTTGAAGTGGAGACTGAGCCCATTACGGAGGAGGTAGCGGTAGAAGAAGAAGTGGTGGTAATAGAAGAAGAGAAAGTCACTTTTGATTCTTCCCGTGAAACCACAGTAGCCACCGGCTCTTCCGAGCTTGAAGACGATACGGCTTATGGTTTTGCGTACAATGCTTCCAATGTACTGGATTTGGACTACTCCACTTCCTGGTGTTCCACGGATGAAGGCGTTCCACAGGTTTTAACGCTTAATTTCCCGGAAGTGACTGAGCTTGGTACCGTGGGCCTTGTGGGTGGTTACGCGCGTGATGAAAAAATCTTCTTTCAAAATAACCGCTTAAAGACGGTGGAAGTTTGGTACGACGATTTACCCGAAGCCGTGGATGAGCTGCATTTTGAAGATACTTACGGAATGCAATTCTTTGACCTCACTCAAGAGGAAGCCCAGACTGTGAAGTTCAAAATCATGGAGACCTACCCGGGCTCAAAGTACACCGACACGTGCGTGGCCGAAGTGGACCTATGGAGCGAATGGGTGGAACAAAAAGATGCTGATGCGGCTTATAACTACTATCTGGAATACAAAGAAGCGTTTTCTACTCGACCCGTGGGGATTGAAAAGGTAGAGATGGCCTTCCTTGATTACCCCGACGCTTACATCAATGCCTGTGGGCAGGTGGATATGAGCTTGGTTGAGGAGATTTACTATGAAAGTGGTATGGCCAAGGGAATTACGGACTACTACGACATTCGTACGGATGAGTTTTTATATAGCTACAATAGTATTTATGATTTTTGGGGGACCTATGACCCCAAGCATGTTGTGATGTACGCACAAATGAATGATTGGGCAAAGACAGGGGATGAAATCAGTATCCGTTGGCTGGAAGGAAGGCCCGTGAACGAACTCGGTAGTGAGATTGTTTACAACACTCTCGTGGGGGTGGAAGTGTTGGAAGTAGAAAGCTGCAACGATGCGTTGAGTGTTTCCGACACTATTGACCTCACTACTACGTTCAGCTATTTGCGCAGTTACAAGGTCCAGCTCTACTACAAAGACCGCTTCATTGGAGAAGAGACCTTTTCATTGGGGGCTCAGTAGTTACTTCAAACGCGTCAGCGTGTATTCATCTTCACTGCCATTGACGTAGTAGTCATAGCGCTCTTCGTATTGGTAACGAGTTCCGCAGAGCGGGCATTTGAGGATATGATCCTTGTCGAACTTCGTTTCCTCGCTGTCAGGAACCAGTTCGGTGTAGGCCTGGGGCAGGGGAACGTCATTCTCCGGCCAGCCATATTTTGACGAACCGGTTTCGACATCTTTAAGTTGGCTGCAGATGCGGCAGGGTTTATCTTTTTTCATGGCGCTGTAAAAGTTCATAAGCTTTGGCCAGCATGACTTTTTCTTCCTCGGGTTTTTCGTGGTCGTAGCCAAGAAGGTGAAGAATGCCGTGGGCGAACAAAAATTGCAGTTCGTCTTCCAAGCTTTGTCCAATGTCTTTGGCTTGCTGGCGGGCACGGTCTACAGAAATGACAATTTGACCCAGGTGGACAGGGTCTTCCATGGAGAAGGAGAGGACATCGGTGGGCCTGTCTTTGTCGCGGTATTGTTTGTTGAGCTTTTGGATGGTGGCGTCATCGGTGAGCAAAAGTTCCACGTCTTCGTGGGTAGTCGATGGCTCCACGATAGGAAGGCGTTTCAAAATAGTTTTGAATAGTGCGACGGGTACTTTCGTCTTTGTCTCGTTGCTGTAGAGCAATTTCATCATGAGTGTAGTATAGGCGAGTAATGATTCCCCATCAATTTTATCAGCGTGCAAGGTGAAGAAAGTGAAAATGATGTGGTCAAAGTAGACAGCGTTTGTTAAGCTAAAAATAGACAGCCCGCCAAGCTGTAGAACTGACCTCTCCTTCATCCCCACGCCATATGAACATACAAACGCCTAAGTTCACCCTATCTCGCAAACAAGCTGCGGACCTTCTGGATGTGTCCACTCGGACCATCGATAGGTACATCCGCACCAAGAAGCTCAACGCCCGAAAGAAGGGTGGCAGCATTTTACTTTCCGAAGAAGAACTGAACAATCTGAAAGTGGCTACATTCCAGAATATGCACGGTGCTTCACCTGATGTTCCTGGACGCGCTCACCGCCATGTGGACAGTGTCTCTGCCCGCGAAACTCAAGAAATGCGCCAGATTTTTGACGCCGATACCGGAGAGATTGAAGAACAGACGGAGAAACCCATTCCCATGGAAACGATGGAAACCGCTGTCGCGTCTACTAAGTCTCTTGTTCACAAGAGCGAACGTGAGAAAGTGTTCGAAGAACTCTATGATTTGTCTCGCCGTGAAGTTCGTGAATACAACAACAAACTTGAGGCTGCGAACTATCGTCTTGGTCAGCTTGAGACTCAAATGAAACATTCCGTTCCTCTCCTTGAATTCCACGAGAAAGAAGAACTTCTCCGTGAACAAGAAGGTTTGATCACCGGCAAAATGAAACGCACGGAAGAATCCCTTCAAATGATGGAACACGAAGTGAAGGCTGAACGTCTGAACAAAAATATATACATCGGTTTACTGTTTGGTATTTTGGCCCTGCAGCCGCTTCTGTGGTTGCTCCTTCAAAGCTAAACTACGCTGAACTTAGGTTCGGTGAAAAAAAGGGCGGCGGAGTGGTCGCTCTTTTTTTAATGCCCATCCTTCAGCTACTTCAGAAGAGTCCTACTTGTTATTTCTGGAACTGGAGCGAAGGAACTCGGATGCATGATCCTCGTCCCTTCTTCCTTTTTTGTGTTCCAGAAATAACAAGTAGGACTCTTTAAAATACAAGGATGGGCATTAAAAAATCCACCTTATAATTTCTTCTGGATCAAGCCGATGAAGACACCGAGCATCAAGAAGCCCACGAATGCTTCTGCGGAGACGAGGACTTTGCCGGCCACGCTGAGCGGGAAGATGTCGCCGAGACCCACCGTGGTACTCACGATGACCGAAAAGTAGGCGTAGTCAAACCAATGACCGCCCACGGGGATCATACGTTCGGCGGCGGGGAGGACAGTGTCGAGCCACTGGTACACGAAAGCCATCCCCATCATGAAGAGCAAGGTGGTGACCGCCCAGCGAATAAGGCTGGTTCCGTAACGGCAGGTGATGTCGAGGAAGTGGTATTCGATCCAGTTTCCGTATTCTCCGTTGAAGAAAAAAGCGCTTTTACGAAAGCGCATTTTGCGTTCGTAAGCCTGATTGTGACGACTCTTGAAGTCGTGCCTCAGGTATAAGAAGTCCAGAGAGTTGTAGCAGCGTTCCATAAGCCGGTAAAAATCTTGGATTTCTTCCGGAGAAAATTTGCCTCGGTTGGCTTTGTAGGTTTTTTCTTGAATCGAAAAGGCATGATCCATGGTTTCGTAAAACTCTTTAGACTCTTCCGTTTCGTGAACCAACTGAGCTTTGAGGTAGCTTACAAGAAGGTAGTAATAGCAGAGGCCGCGCTGAGTGTAGTCATGTTTTTTGAGGGATTTCAGCTCGTCTTCAAAAATCGGCTTCATCTCCGCAAAGCGGTTGAAGTCTCCTCGTTCCTCGATTTTTCGAATGGCCTCTTGGAAATCCATGTTTTTGGGTTCGGCGATATCTTCCCATTATACCTTAAATTAACCTGTTGGACAAGGTGATGATAAGGGCTTTTTACTTCAGCAAAGTGCTCACCAGAGCGAAGGAGAGGAGGACCAGGACGATTATGCCTACCGGAATAAGGATCCAGAGTAGGGCTTTTTTAAAGTGAGATTTTCGTTTGATTGGTTCTTTTTCGTTGGACCCTAAGACCAAATGGACTAAGGCTGCAATTGGGGAAATAACGGTGGCTATTGTGGCCAAAAAACCCAGGCCGGCGAGAACGAAGCTTACGATGTTTTGGATTTGATCCTTCATGGCTGTTTTTTACTTTTAATATATTCAAATAGTACCGGAAGAACCGAGCAGAGGATAATAATGAGTATTACTAAAGAGAAGTTTTTCTCGACCCAGGGAAGCGTCCCGAAAAAGTAACCGCCCAAAGTGAAAAGTCCCACCCACACCGTTCCACCGATGATGTTGTAGCTGAGGAAAGTCTTGTAATCCATTTTCCCAATGCCGGCCACGAAAGGGGCGAAGGTTCGGATGATGGGGACGAAACGCGCCAGGACAATGGCCTTTTTACCGTATTTTTTGTAAAAATCCTGCGTGCGAATTAAATAGTCTTCCTTCAGAATTCTGTTCCCCGCTTTAAACACCTTGGTTCCAAAATATCTTCCCGCAAAATAATTCACGGTGTCTCCAACAATGGCGGCGGTGGTGAGCAAGAGCAGGAGGAGTGCGAGGTTCAGGGAGCCTTTAGCCGCCAAAGCGCCCGCAATGAAAAGTAAAGAATCTCCCGGTAGAAAAGGGGTAAAGACCAGCCCGGTTTCACAAAAAACAACGAGAAAAAGAAAAAAGTGAGTGAGAGCCCCATAGTTCTTTACTATTTCGATGAGGTGGACGTCGAAGTTGAGAATAAAGTCGATCATATGCGCTGCCGCTTGTTATTCCCACTCAATGGTGGCGGGGGGCTTATTGGTGACGTCGTAAAAGACGGCGGTGATGTTTTGGTCCTCAAGAAGTTCAGCGGTGAGGGTGGTGAGTTTATCCATGGGAAGTTCTGCGAAATGGGCCGTCATGGCCTCTTCGGACACAATCGGACGAAGTACTAGGGATTCTTTGCCGGGCTCGTTTACGGACACGGGAAGCAGCACGGTGGGCATTTGCCAGACCTCACGGTCGGCCGCGATTTCCTTCAGCCAAAGCATAGCAAGTTTGTCGGCGTGCTGGAGACATTTTACTCGCGCCTGGGTGAGTGTGCCCGGTGTGACGGTGAAGGTGTTTGGGTTGCTTGGGGAGAGGGAGTAAAGGACTCGATTGATTTCGCTGAAACGGTTCGTTAGGGCCGGTGCGAGGGCGGCGAGTTGTTCCCAAGTGGATTGTCCGCTAAGGACAACTGGGTGACGGTAGGTGCGGAAATCGCCCTGAACACCGACGGATTTAATGGGCAAGGTGCGGGCAACTAATTGGCTGCCATTTTCTTGGAGGAAAGCGTTGAGGTTTTCTTCGAGGGTGCTGCGGTTTTCCGGCCAGTCTTCGTTTTGCGTACACAGGATTCGAACGGCAAGACCGGGACCCGGGAAAGGATGGCGCCACACAAGGCCCGTGGGTAAACCAAGACGTTCTCCCACACTGCGGACTTCATCTTTGTAGAGGTCTTTTAAAGGTTCAATGAGGCGGCCTTGTTTCATAAGCTCGTCGATTTCGGGAACACGGTTGTGATGGGTTTTGATTTTGGCAGAGTTTTTGGTGCCGCCGGATTCAATGGTGTCCGGATAAATGGTGCCTTGGCCGAGCATCCATTCTTCAGGGTTGAGTTTGAGATCAGCGGCAACTTTGGCTTGAATTTCGAGGAACACGCGTCCAATGATTTCTCTCTTTTTTTCGGGTTCGCAGACGCCTTCGAGGGCCGTAAAAAACTCGGAGGAAGCGTCGTAGACGTGAAGGTTTTGAATACTTTCTTCGTGCAAGGCGGATTCCACTTGTTCGCGTTCGCCGGCACGCATGAAGCCTGTGTCTACAAAGAGTCCGTAGACGCGGTCCGCGCCCAGGGCTTTTACGAGAAGAACGAAGGCTACGGTGCTGTCTACACCGCCGCTCACGAGCATAAACACATTACGGGTTCCCACTTGTTTGCGGATATTTTCTTCGGCCATGTCTACGAATCCGCCCAAATCCCAATCGCGGTCGGCGCCGCACACATTCAAGAAGTTCGATAAAATTTCGTTGCCTTTTGCGGTGTGTGTGACCTCTGTGTGGAACTGAATTCCGTAAAAGTTGCGGGTGGTGTCACCCACGGCGGAGTAGAGGTCGTCGCCGGAGGAGGCGAGGATTTCGAAGCCGGCGGGTAGGGCGGTTACGCGGTCGCCGTGACTCATCCACACCTGGGTTTCTTCACCGGCGGCGAAGTTTTCGAAGAGTCCGGAGGGGTTTTTGACTGTGATTTCTGCTTTTCCAAACTCGCTGCCTTGACCTTTTCCCGGTTCCACTTTTCCTCCCAAAAGATGGGTGATGAGTTGATGTCCGTAACAGATCCCTAAGATGGGGAGGCCGAGCTGAAAAACGGCCGGGTCCACGGTGGGGGAACCGGCTTCGTAAACTGAAGAGGGGCCTCCGGAAAGAATGATGCCTTTGTAGTCGCGGAGTTGCTCGGCTTTTGTCGAAGATGGATCGAGGATTTCGCTGTAAACACCGAGGCGACGAATACGCGTGCCAATGAGATGGGTGTACTGGCTTCCAAAGTCGAGGATCGCGATTTTATTCATTGGGGATTTCTGTGGTGTCAGTATTATCCTCAACCGGAGTGGTTTCGTCTACAGGTGCTTCTTCGGAAATTGCGCGTTGCACCACGGTGACGGTGCGAGGGTCCGGCGTAATGAAATTGCCCTTGGTATCGGTGATGCCGTGAAGAGTTACTTCGTAGCGTTCTTCAAATTGCTCACTCATGCCGGTGGTGGTGAGAATCACAGCGGATCCATCCACTCGAATGCTCACGATGCTGAGCGTATCTGTGACGTCGGAGAGGGTGAAATTGGTGTCGAGAATTTCATAGTTCAAGGGATCGCCGGCGTGTTCTGGGTTCAGCGCTTCATTGAAAACAAGTGTGATTTGGTTTAGCGCGGTGAGTTCATGGGAAACAATGCGGGGAGCGCCGTTGTCCGGAACTAATGAGAACATGAGATTGGTATCGGTGAGTAAATTGGTTTCATAGAAAGCCGTGTTCTCGCGCACATCAAAGAAGTCGGATTCCATGCTTTCACCTTCAGGAAGATGCACAATCACGCGGTAGTGATCGTTATTCGTCCCAGGTTGTTTATGAAGATGCAAAAGATAGTTGCCGTCGTTCCAAACGTATTCGGGAAGGACGTAAGAATAAACGTAGGTAACCGATTGACCGGGATCGAGGGTGACCATTTCCCCGAGAACTTCGACGTCTTCACGGTCCTCGCTCACTGTGCCGCCCACCTCAACATTGGAGCCGAGGGGAATCATTGTGCGAAGGTAGCCGGAGTAGGGTCCACTGAGCGGCGTGTTCCAACCGCCTTCGTGGGAAAGCGTCACAGACACCGTGGCCTTCACCACGGGATTTCCGAGGATGTCGAGTTTGTCGGTTACCGTGAGTTCGTATTGAATGTCGCGAGTCATGTAGCGGTCCGACTTCATGCCGCCGTAATTGCCTTCATTGATGGCGAGGAAGTCCCCGAGGTCGGATTGCGGAAGAGCGCCATCCCAATTGCGGGAGTTGAAAGAACTGGCGATTCCACTCCGAGTAAAGGCGGCGAGCAGGTGTTTTTCGTTGAAAGCCTGGGCGATTTCATCACGAATGTTGAAGAGCCTCCATGGAAGGATGAAGCTTTTGAAAATGATTTTTTGGACCAGTGGCGTGGTGATGTTTTTTCGGTCGGCCAAGGCTTCTTCGCTATGACGATCGATGTCGGAAACCACGGCGGATAAAGTCTCAAAAAGATTTTGCTGCGTGAGGCTGTAATCTTCGACTTCAAGAGGTTCATAAAGACCTACAAGTCGTTCGAGGAAAGTGAAGTCTGCGGCAATGACTCCGTCCACTTGGGCATCCGGGTTAGTCATTTGGTAGAACTCAATCAGCTTGTCTTTGGAAATGCGAAAATCGGGATCGTAATTGGCGTCGCGGAAGGTGTGGCCTTGGTAGCCTTCGTCGCTAAGCAAGGCGCTGAGGACAAGAGGCGGTTCGGTGTACTCGTGGTCGTCGATGTCGCCGTATACATCATAAAAGTCGATGCCCGCGTAGAAGCCGTGGCTGAATTTGAGAACTCCGTAAGTGGAAATGAAGCCGCCCGTGGGACGGAGTTCGTAATTGTTTTGGAAAAGCACAATGTAAGTTCGCGTGCCGAAAGGGAAACCCGTGAAAGAGGGGTAACGCCAGAACATGAAACGGAAATCGCCGAGGCAGAGCCATGCTATGAAAAGGAGGCCGGCCAGAATGACGATGACCCAGGTGAGTATTTTTCGGCTTAGCGTTTTTTTGGCTTTTGGTGCCCGATGTTCTTTTTTAGGTTCGTGAAAATGGGAAGGGGTATAAGCACTGTTGCCGTAGGTGCGGTCGTACATAGTGGGTGCGCGCTAAAATGGCTTGGCTTCATCATAAACAGCGAAATACGTTTCGTCTATTTAAAAGCGCTTTAATCGCGTTCTACCTCGTAGCCCACGCGGATTTTGCCGCCTTCCATTTTGATTTTGCGGATGGTGATGTGGCCGATTTTTTGGCTGTCACGGATGGGAGTGCCTCCGCAGGCCATGCCGTAATCGTCATACATGAGTACGCGGCCTTTCTTTTTTTCGGTAAGGTGTTCCGGCACGTTGTCACACACTTTATGCATCTCGTCTTTCGTCATGAATTTGATATCCACGGGAGGAAATTTTTTAAGTACGTCGTTGCACTTTTTCTCTAGTTCCGCTTTGAGTTTTTCTTTGTCTAACCCTTCAAGGCTGCCTTCATATTCGTCATAAGGACCCTCGGGAAAGTGGTAGCCCTTGCCGGGTTTCCAGTCGAGTTTCAGTTGCCTGATGCTGTAGTCCACAATGTGGCCGGCGGAGTGAATGCGCGCAAGGTAGAGGCGGCGCTCGGCGTCTATGAGTCCGGCGACTTCTTCCCCGACTTTGAACTTTCCGGTCTCGAAGTGGCCGATGTGATGCACTTTAAGGTTTATAAAACGTACTTCTTCCACTTTAAAGGTGGCTGACCTGGTTTTGATGAATCCTTGATCGTAAGGCTGGCCACCCCCTTGAGGGTAGAAAGCGGTTTCGTTCAAAATCACGGTTGTGCTGGCCTCGTTTTCGACGACGTCGCTCACGATGGAGTCGAACTCGAGCAAGTCGAGCTTGTCCCAATAAAGGAGTTTGGTGAGAGGCTCTTCGGTGAATTTCGAGACGTCGCGGAGAGGCAAGGTCTTGTCTTTAGGCTTAGCCTTGCCTTGGCGCAGTTCCGCTTCCTCCTCGAGTTCTTCGGCAGTGAGACGCATGAGCGGGAAAAGTACGAGGTCGCGAAGGTTGTCTTGGCCGGTGATGAGGGTCATGAAGCGATCGATGCCAATTCCGTTCCCGGAAATAGGCGGCATTCCGTGTTCCATGGCGGTGATGAAACGCACGTCGAGTTCCATGGCGTCTTGGTCGCCGCCGGCTTGTGCCACGGCTTGCTGAATGAAGCGTTCTTTCTGATCTACGGAGTCCACAATCTCGCTGTAGGCGTTCACCACTTCCCAAGTGTTGATGAGCAGTTGGAAAGTTTCGCAGTATTCGGGACGCTTGTCGCTGCGGCGAGCCAAAGGCTTCATGCTGGCCGGATGATTGATGACGAAACACGGCTGAACAAGGTGGGGACGGCTGACTTTTTTATAGAGATAATCGCAGAGATTTCCGTAACCCATGCTGTCCATATCGTCGAACTGGATTTTTTTCTTTTTGAGCGCGGCACGGAGAGCGGCTGCGTCGTCGGTATAGTCGTAAATGTTCACGCCACAATCTTTTTGAATGAGTTTGCCGAAGTCGAGGCGAGGCCATTTTTTAGCAAAGTCGATGTTCACCAGTTTCCCGTCGCGGGCTTTCACTTGGAGTTTGAGAGTGCCCATGATTCCCTTGATGAGGAAGCGAATCATTTTTTCGGTGAAATTCATGTTGTCCTCGTAGTTCCAGTACGCGGCGTACCATTCGAGCATAGTGAATTCCTGAAGATGAGAAGGATCCATACCTTCGTTGCGGAAAACGCGGGCGATTTCGTAGGTGCGTTCAAAGCCACCGACGATGGCCATTTTTTGTGGAAGTTCACAAGCGATGCGAAGGTACACGTCCATGTCCAAAGCGTTGTGGTGCGTGTGGAAAGGGCGGGCGGTGGCACCGGATGCTTTGGGCTCGAGGAGCGGAAATTCGAGTTCGGTGAATTCGTGCTCGTTCAAAAACTGACGAATCAAAGTAAGACAACGGCTGCGCTTTTTGAAACGGTCCATGCTCTCGTCATTCATAATGAGATCGAGGTAGCGCTGGCGGTAAATGGTTTCTTGATCGGTGACACCGTGCCATTTTTCGGGGAGAGGTCGCAGGGCCTTCCCAAGGAAGGTGAAGGTTTTTATAAGCACCGTGAGCTGGCCGTGTTTGGTGAGGAAAAGTTCCCCGCTGCAACCCAGAAAGTCGCCCATGTCGATTTGGCGAAGGAGTTTGTATTTCGTTTTTCCCAGCACTTGTTCCATGAAACAAATTTGCATCGTTCCGCTGGCGTCTTTAAGGTTTGCAAAGGCCAAGCGACCATGTTCGCGAATGGTCATGATGCGGCCGCGAATGGTGACTTGTTTTTTTGGGCCGTTTTTCAATAAAGCTTCCACGGTGCGGGGCTTTTTCTTGCCGAGCGCTAGAGCGGCTTCCACGGAATGTGTGGATTCAAAACGTGAGGGGTAAGGGTTGACTCCCGCGTGTCGTAGTTCGGCGGCCTTGCGGAGTCGATCTTGGGTTTCTTGTGAATGCATATGTGGAGATTATACATAATTTCTCAGCACCTCCAACTGGGACTTGAGGGCGGACTGTTTCCATAGGCCCCTGAAAAGCTCTGGACCAATCTATATAAAGTGTTACTATTATCTCCTTAACTAGAATTTATGGCACTCGACGCTAAAGGTACCCATGCGTATGAAACAGCGGAGGGCAGCTCCATGGAAGGCCCAACCTTTAACGGTCCCCGTTCCTACACTTTCAAGCCCGGCATGACCTTGCCTATTTCCACGATGGGGAAAGACCTCCCCAACGGACTGTACTGTGAACTTCAATTTCCGGCGGGTGGTGACTGCGTGGTGGTGAGCTATGCGGGACAAAATATTGTTGTTCCTCAGGGGAACCAGGCTGTGGAAGTGGGGCCTCACCTTTCGGTGAAGTACGATCACCCCCGTGTGAAGCTCATCCCTATGATCACGTCCGGGATGTTTCGTGCCGGGATGTCTCTTCCTATGAGTTTGGAGCAGATTAAGACGGCCAAAGAGGCGATAAGTGCCTCCAAGGGTCCTGCCTTTACTATGACGATTGAAGAAGACCCTGAGGAGGAAGAAGCGAGACCCGCTTTGCCTAAAAATCCAACCTTGGTGGCGGATGCGCCGGAAGTTTTGCACACGTATCAAGATAAGGGAGACAAGTGGGTTGCGCCTCAAGACTTCGCTGATGAATTTATGATCCTTGAGGGAGACCGTGTTTTATACACGGCACGAGTTTCCTTGAGGACGGATGGGGCCCGAGAACTTCTCCGTCCGGGCAAAGAGCCGGTGGCACTCAGCGGAAATCCTACGACGATGATTCGCGTTAAAGATGAGGGTGAAGAAGGAGGACCCGTGAAAGCCATGATTTTTATTGAAAATGGAACCGTAACCGTGCAAACACTCACTGACCATGCCCTTCAGGTGGGAAGCCGGGATCAGGTTTACAAAGAACGACTTGCGGGCATGGATAGCAAAGATCCTGTAAGCATTTCTTCGACTTCA
>CAYHGP010000010.1:27906-36481 GCA_964356195.1 uncultured Candidatus Peribacteria bacterium
AGAACGACTTGCGGGCATGGATAGCAAAGATCCTGTAAGCATTTCTTCGACTTCAACTATTTACCCCAAGGAAAGCGGCTTCACGACTCCTGTGGATATCCATGACCCAGAGCGCGTTATACGAATGATTCCCATGGGAAACTGGGAAGCAGGTGCAAGCGTGGTTCTTTTGGCTCGTGATGGACTGGTTAGCTTACAAAATCGATCCACTTCAAATCCTGAAATTAAAGTTACCCGTGTTACTCCCAACGGACCTGCGGTCGGCATTCAAGGCCATGCGCACGTACAACTTTTTGATGACCGTGGAAACTTAAACTTAGCGGTTATTGCTATGTCTACTGATGCCCCCATGCGTATTTCGGATTCTTTAGGAAAACCCGGGGCTCTTAAGAGAGCGACTTTGGCGGACTTGAATGGACTTACTGCCGCTCCAAGGGCCCGAAGCATCGTCCCAAGAGAGATGCCTGTAGCGCAAGTCCCTGAGACCCGCCCTTCGGATGCCGAGCTTGCGGAAAGACCTGGTTGCCTTCCTGCGCCTCTTGCGGCCTTAATTCAGGCAGCAAAGAAACGCCTTGATCGGACCTTGGCTTGGATCAACGAAGATTCGCCCAACGACTTCGAAGACTAGTCGGCGTTTGCGTAGGATTTTTGGGATGATTGGTGACGTTCGATGTCGAAGAAACGCATTTGTTCTTTTTTGAATAAGAGTTCGGCGCGGCCCACTGTGCCGTGGCGGTGTTTGCGGACGTAGATGTCGGTCATGCCGGGGCGGTCGGTGTCTTCTTCGTAATAATCTTCGCGGTACATCATCATCACCACGTCGGCGTCTTGCTCGATGGCTCCCGATTCACGGAGGTCGGAAAGCTGGGGGATTTTGACGGGACGTTGTTCCACGGCACGGGAGAGCTGGGAGAGGGCCATTACCGGAATGTGGAGTTCACGGGCGAGGGATTTGAGTGCGCGGGAAATTTCGGAAATTTCTTGCACACGGTTGGTCACGTTGAAGCCGCCTTGCCCCACAGACATAAGCTGGAGGTAATCCACAATCAGAATGTCGAGACCGTGTTCCATTTGGAGGCGGCGGGCTTTGGCTCGGAGCTCGGAAATGGAGGAGCCGGAGGAATCGTCTATGAAAATTTTGCAGTTGTTGAGCTGGTCCATAACTTGGCCCATGCGCATGAAATCGTCTTGAGTGAGCTGGCCGGTGCGCATCTTCCAACTGTCCACGGCAAGCAAGGAAACAAAAAGACGTTCCACGAGTTGTTCTTTGGACATTTCCAAAGAAATCACGCCCACGGTTTTGCCTTTGAGCGCGATGTTCATTCCCATATTGAGCGCAAACGCGGTTTTTCCCATGGAAGGACGGGCGGCCAGAATGATGAGGTCTGAAGGCTGAAGACCGGTGAGGATGTGGTCGACGCCCTCGAAACCCGTGGAGAGTCCTTTGTATTTTTCGGCGGCTTCGGGGTCGTGAAGGTCGGAGATTTTTTCGTAAGTTCCTCCGAGAATATCTTTAATATGCACGAAGCGGTTGCGCATGAAATTTTGCGTCACTTTGAAAAGTTCCTGTTCCGCTCGGTCCACAAGTTCGTTCACATCTTCTTCCTCTTTGAATCCCAAAGCGGCGATGTTGGCGCCCGCGGTGGCAAGTTTTCGCAGAGTTGATTTTTGCTTAACAATGAAGGCGTACTGGTAGACGTGGGAGGCCGTGAGGACTTCGTTGCAGACTTCTTCGAGGTAGGTTTGTCCGCCTACGGCGTCCAAATGTCCATTGTCCTTGAGCCAGGTTTTTACGGTCAGCAAGTCGATGGGCGAGCGCTTCGCGAAAAGCTCCAAAACTCCGGCATAAATAATGCCGTTGATGTCGTAGTAAAAATCTTCCGGGTGCAAGAAATCCGCAATTTTGAGGATGGCGTTTTTTTCAATCATCACCGAACCCAGCACCGATCTTTCGGCTTCTACGCTGTGTGGAGGAACTCGGATGTCTTGAGCCATAAGGGGGGGGATGGGAAGACTCGGCGTCGCCGAGTGGTAGGGGATTCAGTTTGGCATAGCTGCACGGCTGCCGCAAGCGGACTTTGGGGTGCCAGGTTGTGCGCGCGCACAGAATCAATTGACGCGACATATTTTCATTCCAGCAAGGATGTAAAATGAAAGTATGTCTATTTATGATTTTGGCTTGGCGATGGAGGAGAAGGCGGCTCAGTACCTCGAGTCGGTGAGGGGCTGGCGAGTGATTGCGAGGCGGGTCAGGTTTCGTGAAGGAGAAATTGACCTGATTGCGGAGACACCGGAGCAGGAGCTGCGATTCGTGGAAGTGAAGGGCCGAAGGAACGAAAAATTCGGGGGTGTTGTCGAAGCAGTGACAACACATAAATTACAGCGACTCAGGCGGGCAGTTTACAGATGGAGAATGGCCTCCGGAGACCGGCGGACGGGCCTGTTTTATTTTGTGGGAATTTTGGAAACCGGCGAAGGAGCGTTCACAATAGAGGAGCACTATCTTGAATAATTCTAAATATGGCGGCTCAATTCTCAACGCATTGTCTGCAGGGTCTTTCGGTTCTCCCCGTACATTTGGAAGTGGACGTCACTCCTGGGATGCCGATTTTTTCGATTATCGGGATGGCGGGGACGAGTGTGCAGGAGGCGAAAGATCGTGTGCGAGGTGCTTTGGTCCACAGTGGATTTCAGTTTCCGCTGACGCGGAAGGTGGTAAATTTGGCACCGGCGGAATTGGCGAAGCATGGAAGTCATTTTGATTTGCCGATGGCGCTTGGATTTTTGGTGGCGAGCGGGCAAATGGCAGCCGTGCCTTCGACTGTGCGAGTGATGGGTGAACTGGGTTTGGATGGAAGCGTAAGAGCGGTGAGTGGAGTTTTGCCGGCGGTTTTGTTTGCGAGGGAGCAGGGCGTTTCGGAAGTTGTGCTGCCTCAAGGAAATGTGGCGGAGGCGAGCTTGGTGGAAGGGGTGAAGCTGGTGGGCGTGAAAAGTTTGATGGAAGTGGTAAGGCATTTTGCGGGTGAAGAGGAGGAAGCTCCGCTTCGCGGAGTAGTTGAAGAGTTTGAGCCGGAGGAAATTGCTTGGAGCTTGGATTTTGCGGATATTTCCGGACACGCGGCGGCGAAAAGAGCTTTGCTCGTGGCTGCGGCGGGAGGACATCATGTTTTAATGAGCGGGCCTCCGGGCAGCGGAAAAAGTTTGCTGGCGGAAGCGTTTCCCGGTTTGCTGCCGCCTTTATCTCGAGAAGAATTGTTGGAAGTTTTGCGGGTGTATTCGGTGGCGGGGCGGACCCTGGAACACCTCAGCTTGAATCGACCGTTCCGGCGTGTGCATTGTCGAACTTCGGCGTATGCCCTTTTGGGCGGCGGCAACGATCTCTCACCGGGCGAGGTGAGTTTGGCGCATCGCGGGGTTTTATTTATGGATGAATTCCCCGAGTTTGATCGCATCACCTTGGAGGCTTTGCGGGAACCGCTCGAATCACGCGAGTTGGTTTTGAAGCACGGCAACCGTATGAGCAGTTTTCCATGTCAGTTCCAACTCATTGCGGCGCGGAATCCGTGTCCATGCGGACATTTTGGCGACTCGGAAAAACCCTGTACCTGCGGCGCGGCGAGTGTGGCCCGGTATCAAAATAAGGTTTCCGGCCCCATTGCGGATCGCATTGATTTGCACATCGAGGTGCCGCGCTTGGCCTACGAAGATTTCAAGCTGAGTTCACTGGAAACTACGAAGAGTTTACAGGGGAAGGTGATGGAGGCGCGCGAGCGGCAGCGAGCGCGCTTAAAGCCACACGGACTTTTTACGAATCAAGAAATGACGCCGAAGTTGATCAAGCAAGAACGCTTGGATTTGAAGACGGAAGATGTTTTGAAAACCGCGGCCAGGCAAGCGGCACTTTCTGGTCGGGCCATCCATCGAATTCTCAAAGTTTCCCGCACCCTCGCCGACTTGGAAGGGAAGGACGTCATCGAGCTGGTGCATTTGATGGAGGCTTTGCAGTACCGTTTGAAGACTTGAAATGGTGATACACCTGTGTTACACTTAACCTGTACTTTATGACAATTCTTATGCCCACGTCAAAAAAACGGGTAAATATTACTCTTCCTAAAGACCTGGAAGAGGCAGTCCAATTCCTATCCAAAAGGGACAATGTTCCTCAGGCCACAAAGGTGGTTCAGCTTTTGGAAGCTGCTATTGAAATCGAAGAAGATGCCATTTGGGCCGAGCTCGCCGCTGAACGTGACACGCCAGATGCCGTTTATATTTCACATGAAGATGCTTGGAAATGACCTATACCCTTGTTTACCATCCGCGAGTGGTTGGCGATGATATTCCTCGACTTGGGCCAAATAAGGGGCGTATAGCAAAAGTTATTTTATCCAAACTCACCACTAGGCCGGAACTTTTTGGCAGAGCCCTGACTGGAGATTTACGCGGTTATCGTAAACTACGAGTGGGGGATTATAGGGTGATTTTTTGGATGGAGAAAAATATCATCCATATCGATAAAATCGGACATCGTTCGACTGTCTACAAAGAACGCGGAAAGTGATTAAGGCCGTAGGCACTCGCCTCGGCTCGCCTCCCGCGCACTTTTTTGAGTTTGATTTAAAGTGAAGTGTAGGTTGGAGTTTCGTTGTCGGACCAACCTGTGATGTCGTACCATTCGGCACCGCTGGCGAGTTCCGTGATTTCGCCCGTGTTCAGGTCGAGGACAAGTACAGCAGACATTTCGTCATCTGTGTTATTGCGTGAAGCAGTGAAAGCCACTTTTTGTCCATCGGGTGAAAACTCGGGGTGGCCTGCGGCACCGAAGTCGGTGGTCTTGTAGGTGAATTCCTCCGTCGTTAAATCGGTCAAATCGGTCACGGTGATAATAAATGAAGAGCCACTCGTGCCTTCATAGGCACCGGAGACGCTCACTCCAAGGAATTTCAAGTCCGCCGGATCGTTCGCTTCACCGGTTTCTCCTCCAAAGAAGGAGAACACAGGAGCGGGCATCACTTCAAGGGCAAGAGTCTGAAGATCGAGACGGTAGTAGGTTCCGGGTACTTCATACAAAATGTAGCCGCCGAGTCCGCTCGGAGCTAACTCCAAGTACATATAAGGTTGTCCGCCACCTTGCTCGAATTGACCGGTGTGAGCCACTTTCAAAACACTTTCACCGTCGGAATGGAGTTGAGCCACTTCCTGGTCTCCATAAAGCAGAGTCCAATCCATGCTAAAGTCCGGGTTGGACTTGAACTTTGCCGTCAAAACGTTGAACTGGGTGAACTGAACGGTGTCTTCTTCGTCGTAAGTGGTCATTTCGTAACTTTTTCCTCCTCCTTCATCTTCCGTGATGAGCAAAGTTTCCTCTCGTGGGCCTTTGCCATCGGGTTCGGGGGTGACGGCGACCGGGGCCGGGCTTGAGCAGGCGGTTAAAAGCAGGATGAGGGACAAAGGAACCAAGAGTTTTCTCATATAAAAATGAGTTAGTAATAGATGATGTCGAATATACAATGCGGGCCCTGAGAAAATCTTACAAAAATCTTGCACTCTTGGCCACAAACCGTTACATTCACCCTGATGAGCCCCAAGAGTGAAAAACGCACACTTCCCAAAAAAATTCTGATCCTGGGATCGGGCGCTCTGAAGATCGGTGAAGCCGGAGAGTTTGATTACTCCGGTTCTCAGGCGATTAAGGCCCTCAAAGAAGAAAATATTGAGGTGATTTTGATCAATCCGAATATTGCGACGAATCAAACGAGCAAGGGTTTGGCAGACAAAGTTTATTTTTTGCCGGTGACGCCTTACTTCGTTGAGAAAGTAATTGCGAAAGAGAGGCCGGAGGGTTTGTTGCTTTCGTTTGGAGGACAGACCGCGCTGAACTGCGGGGTAGCACTGGACCATTCCGGTGTTTTGAAAAAATATGATTTGCGAGTTTTGGGAACGCCGGTAGCTTCCATTATAAAAACTGAGGATCGTGAGTTATTTAACAAAGAACTGCAAAAAATTAATGTGAAAGTGCCTCGCAGTTTTGCTTGTACGAATTTGTCTGCGGCGCTTGATGCAGCGGAGAAAATCGGGTTTCCCCTTTTAATTCGTGCTGCTTTTGCCCTTGGCGGGAAGGGAAGTGGCTTCGTACACAATCAAGCGGAATTGATTGAGATGGTGAATGGCGCCTTCGCGTATTCGCCACAAGTGCTGGTGGAGGAAAGTTTAAAGGGCTGGAAGGAAATTGAATATGAAGTGGTGCGTGATTCTGCGGACAACTGCATCACGGTGTGTAACATGGAGAATTTTGATCCGCTCGGAATTCACACTGGCGAAAGTATTGTGGTGGCGCCGTCACAAACTCTTTCGAATCACGAGTATCATTTTTTGCGCGAAATCGGAATCAAAGTGATTCGGCATTTGGGAATTGTAGGGGAATGTAATATTCAGTATGCGCTGGATCCGGAATCGGAAGAGTATCGCGTTATTGAAGTGAATGCGCGTTTGTCGCGAAGTTCCGCGCTGGCTTCGAAGGCCACGGGTTATCCGCTGGCGTACGTGGCGGCGAAGCTCGGGCTCGGTTACAATTTACCTGACCTGCGCAACGCCATCACCGGCAGCACCACCGCGTGTTTTGAACCGGCGCTGGACTACATCGCTCTAAAAATTCCGCGCTGGGATTTGGATAAATTCCGCAAAGTGTCGCATCAAATTTCGAGTGAGATGAAATCTGTGGGGGAGATTATGGCGCTAGGGCGCAACTTCGAAGAGGTGATGCAAAAGGGACTTCGTATGCTGCAAATTGGAATGATCGGGCTCACTGGAAATGAGCGTCTCAATATTGATACAGAAAACTTGAAGCAGGCCATTTCGCATCCTACGCCGAAACGTATTTTGGCGATTGCGGAGGCGCTGCGAGAAGGCTGGGACATTCAGGAGATTTATAAACTTTCCGGTGTGGACCCCTGGTTCCTGGGCAAGCTCAAAAACATTGTGGACATGAGTAAAACGCTCGAGAAAGAAGAGCTTGATGAGGACTTGCTACGTGACGCGAAAAAGGCCGGATTCTCCGACAAACAAATTGGGCTCATCAAGGACATGGAGGAAATGGAAGTGCGCAAGCTGCGCAAAAAACTAAAAGTGCTGCCCGTGGTGAAACAAATCGATACGCTCGCGGGCGAATTCCCTGCGCAGACGAATTACTTGTACCTCACTTACCATGGGACCAAGCACGATGTTGAATTCGGCGGCAAAAGACGACGCGCCATTGTCCTTGGAAGTGGTGCGTATTGCATCGGATCCAGCGTGGAGTTTGATTGGTGTTCCATCAATGCCGTGCAAACCCTGCAGAAAGAAAAGTTCGAGACCATCATGATCAACTACAATCCGGAAACGGTTTCCACCGACTACGATATGTGCGACAAATTGTACTTCGATGAACTGTCGCTGGAACGTGTTTTAGATATTTATGAACTTGAAGACCCCGAAGGAGTGGTGGTTTCCACCGGTGGACAAACTCCCAATAATTTAGTGATGAAACTCGACCAAGCCGGCGTGAAAATTTTTGGAACGTCTGCGGCAAGCATTGATCAAGCAGAAAATCGGCATAAGTTTTCTCAGTTGCTCGATTCCATTGAAGTGGATCAACCCCGTTGGCGTGAGTTTGCGGACACCGCGAAAGCCGCGGAGTTTGCGGATGAGGTTGGTTACCCGGTTTTGGTTCGTCCTTCTTATGTGCTTTCCGGTGCAGCGATGGCCGTGGCGCAAAATGAAACTGCTTTAATGGGTTACTTGGCGAAGGCCGTGAAGATTTCCAAAGAAGCGCCGGTGGTGGTGACGAAGTTTGAAATGGGAGCGAAAGAAATCGAAGTGGATGCGGTGGCGCAAAACGGGGAAGTGCTTATTTATGCCATTGCGGAACACGTGGAAAATGCCGGAGTCCACAGCGGGGATGCGACCATTGTTTTACCGCCGCAAAAATTGTACTTGGAGACCATTAAGCGCATTCGCATCATCACGAAAAAAATCGCGAAGGCCTTGAAGATCAGTGGACCATTCAATATTCAGTATCTTGCGGTGAACAATTTCATCAAAGTGATTGAGTGTAACTTGCGCTCCAGCCGCAGCTTTCCTTTCAGCTCCAAAGTGACCGGTTATAACTTCGTGGAAATTGCGACTAAGGCCATGCTCGGCATCGCAAAAAAAGAAGAGCACCGAACCCTGGACCTCGACTATGTTGGCGTGAAAGTTCCTCAATTTTCATTCTCACGACTCAAGGGTGCAGACCCCGTACTGGGCGTGGAAATGGCGTCCACCGGAGAGGTGGCGTGTTTTGGAGACGACCTGCATGAAGCCTTTTTCAAAGCCATGCTTTCCACTGGCTTTGAGGTGCCGAAGAAAAGTATTTTACTTTCCATCGGAAAAATCGAGGACAAAGCCGACTTTTTGCCTGCGGCACGCAAACTCACCGATATGGGCTACAAGCTTTATGCCACTCCTGGCACGGCCAAAGTCCTCGAGGAAAATGAAATCCCCGTCACCGTGGTTCACAAAATGGACAGCGGACTTCATCCCGATTTCAGTGAGGTGATTC
>CAYHGP010000011.1:0-3387 GCA_964356195.1 uncultured Candidatus Peribacteria bacterium
TTATTCATGCGCCCATTGTACCTAATAGAGTTGAATCATCAATCGATAGATGTTTTCGCTCACGCCTCCACGAGTGATTTCGTGAGAAGGGAAGTAATAGGTGTCGGCATCTTCTTCTAGAAGCCCCCATTCATAGGCGGTGTTGATGTAATCTGTGTACCACTGTTCCAGGTTCACATCGTCATAGACTTTTTGTTCCGCTTCGAGCTTGTCGAGGTAGAATATTTCCACCATCATTTTCATGGCTTCCGCTTTGTTTACGTAGTTCTCAGGCTTGAAAGTGCCGTCATCGTAGCCGTCGATCCAGTTTTGTTCTTCCGCAAAACAAATATATTTGGCGTACCATTCGTATTCAACGTCCGGGAAGCAGCTGTTGTAATCTTCTTCACTTGGGTCGTAGCCCGCACCTTCCACGAGAATTTTTATAAGCTCGGCGCGATTCAAAGGGTTGTTGGGCTTGAAAGTGCCGTCAGGGTAACCTCCAACGACATCGTTTGTTTTCAAGTAAGAAATGGCCTCCGCATTGTTATCGCCGAAATCCACGTCGTCAAAAATTTCTATATCTCCACTTGAGTCGGTGTTGGTGTCTGAACTCTCAACCGTGTCTATATAGTCGTTTGAGAATGCTTCGGAAACGAAGGCTTCGTTCAAGGTGCCGTCATCCACAAGACTCAAGAACCAGTAAAGGACGGTGTCGCTTGAAATGACATACCCATAACTTCCGCCGAGTTCATTGGTTGAGTACGCCGAAGCCACTCCCACCACTCGTTCTTCGGTATTGTAAACGGGGCCGCCGGAGTTTCCGGGGTTCAAGGTCGCATCTGTTGTGAAGTACCACACGAGGTCATCTACCAGCATGGAAAATGCGCTTACGGCTCCTTCGGTCAATACTACGGTGTAAGAACCGCTCGCTACAGGGAATCCCAAAATAGTAACATCTTCACCCAAGCTTGGAGGGTAGTCTGCAAAGTCCACGTAAGGCCAGCCCAGGCTCATAATGGTTTCGGAATCAAGAAAGTCGCCGGTGTCCGCCCAATTTTCGTCAATGTAATAAGCGGGGTAGAGAATAGCCAAATCATAATCTTCGTCGTAGGCCAAAACTCGTGCGGAGAAGAGACAGGTGGGTTCCGTGTATTCATCGTTTACCGGGCAGAGGTAAATGTATTCATTTGGAAGGCCGGTCGTTGTGTCCATAATCACGTGAGCGTTGGTGAGAACCAATCCATCCACACTGAAGAAAAATCCTGTGCCGATGTACCAATCTCCCAAAGAGTCCATGGTGTTGATGAGCGTCACACTCGTGAGAGTGGAGTCATAGGTAAAACTGCTCGCACTGTTGATGGGCAGCATTAATAAAGCGAATAAGAGACCTTTGGCGAGGAGTTTTTTCATGGCGTGTGGATTTAAAATGATAGGGTGTGGCTTACGCCACGTTCTTTTTAGCAGACACTTTGTGTCCGCTTGGGCGTACAGGTTTTAATTGTATTTCGTTTTTTTTAGGAATGCAAATTTATCTATCTGTAGTTCGTAAAGTCCAAAGGTAGAGACAGCGTTTTCTCCGTGCGAAGCATGGTGATGACGCCTTGAAGTTCATCGCGTGATTTGGAGCTGACGCGTACCGCATCGCCTTGAATGCTTGGCTTAGCCTTGGGACATTTTTCACGAATGAGTTTTGAAATTTGTTTTGCGGTTTCTTGGTCCAGACTTTTGACCAATTTGATTTCGTAACGCACTAAATTGCCGCCCAGTTTTTCCATTTCCTGTTTGTCCAGAATTTGCGCGGAAAGTTTGCGGTTCATCATTTTTTGCAAAAGCACGCTCCATACGGCGTTGAGCGCCATCTCAGAAGGTGCCGTGATTTTAATTTTGTCGTCGAGCAATTCCAGTTCGACGTGTAAATCCTTGAGGTCGAAACGTACGGCGATTTCTTTTTTAGTTTGGTCAAAAGCGTTGATGACTTCTTGAAGATTGAAGTCGCTGACAATGTCCATGGAAGAATCGGAAGCCATAAGGAAGTTTGGATTAATCTAGTAAATAGAGAGTAAAACAACTACACTAGTATAGCCTATTTGTTAATCTTCCAAGTATGAAAAAAACAATCTCAGCGCTTCTTTTTTTAGTTCTTGTTTCCGCTTTTGGAGTTCCTGCGCCGGCTCGCGCTTCTTTTAGTGATTTGGATTATGATGATCCGAGTGGGGAAGCCATAGAAGCTCTTCAGGATGCCGGTGTTTTGCAGGGTTATGACGATGGTACTTTTCGTTCCACGAGTACTATCAATCGTGCTGAATTTCTAAAAATTGTGGTGGAGGCTGTGACCGATAACCCCACTGGATCCAATTGTTTTTCCGATGTCAGCACGGATTGGTATGCAAAATATGTGTGTTACGCCAAGGATCAGGGTTACATCAGCGGCTACGACGACGGAACTTTTAAGCCCGCGAACGAAATCAATTTTGCGGAGGCCAGCAAAGTTTTGGTGAATGTGTTTGGGCTCGAAGCCGGGGTGACGGCCACTCCTTGGTATCGTCCTTATGTGGAAAGTCTTTCCACTCAGGAGGCCATTCCTTTTTCCATCAGCGGTTTGGATAAAGAAATTATGCGAGGAGAAATGGCGGAAGTGATTTGGCGCCTCGATGAAAATAAAACCGATTTGGATTCCTTGAGCTATGAAGAGTTGGAAGGGCAGCCGGTGTCCATCAACTCCTGTGATGAAATGGAAGAACTGTTTTTGAGCGATCCTTATGAAGATATTATTTACTACGATATGGAGGAGGATGTGTCTTCGGGGTCAAGTTCCGGAGAAACTGCCGCGCCCGAATCTGAGGCCAGTGACGATTATTCCTCAACCAATGTGCAAGTTGCTGATGTGGATGAACCCGATATTGTGAAGAATGACGGGGAATATATTTATTCCATTAAAGACAGTTCCGTTCGCATTGTGCAGGCTTACCCCGCGGACACCATGACGGAAGTGGCGGCTATTGATTTTTCGGACAGTTCTTTTTACCCCAGCAAGCTTGCTCTCGACGGAGATCGCTTGATTGTCCTCGGTTCCAGTTCGGTTTATTCCATCTACGAGTTTGGTTTTGATACTGAAATTGCGCCGGAGTTTCATGCCAGCCGAACGGCCGTTCATATTTACGATGTGTCGGATCCCGCTAATCCTGAATTGGTCCGTGAACTGGACTTTGACGGAGATTTGAACAATGCGCGAACCGTGGGGGATACGCTTTATATGGTGTTGAACAAATATGATTTTTATTATTACTACTACGACCCTGAAACCATTCATGCGGAGGAAGTTTTGCCACGTTATTACGATTCTTTGGACGGTGAGGAAAAATTGCTCGCGGACTGTACCGATATTCGTTATTTGCCGCGTGAACG
>CAYHGP010000011.1:3487-12218 GCA_964356195.1 uncultured Candidatus Peribacteria bacterium
ACTATTTTGAATCAATTCAGCATGGACGAAGCGGATGATCATTTCCGCATCGCCACTACGCGTGGATCCGTGTGGGACACCGAAGTTCCTTCCACCAACAATCTTTATATTTTGGATCAAAGTTTGAATGCCGTGGGTTCGCTTGAAGGTATTGCACCTGGGGAAACCATTTATTCCACGCGTTTCATTGGAGACCGAGGCTACATGGTGACGTTCAAAAAAATCGATCCGCTCTTTGTTTTTGACCTTTCGAATCCCGAGTCCCCTCAAATTTTAGGACAATTGAAAATTCCGGGTTACAGCACTTATCTTCATCCTTACGATGAAACTCACATTCTTGGTTTTGGGAAGGACGCGGAAGACGGTTCGGAAGAAGAAATTGCCGTGCGTGACCTCGACTTCGCTTGGTACCAGGGAATGAAAGTGGCTCTTTTCGACATCACCGATGTGACGAATCCTGAGCAGCTCTTTAGTGTGGGTATTGGCGACCGTGGAACCGAGAGTGAACTTTTGTATGATCATAAAGCGCTGCTCTTCAGTGCCGCCAAAAATCTCCTCGCTTTCCCCGTGAGCGTGGCTGAGGTGCCGGAGGGATCTTCAGCGGATACGTATGGAGACACGGTTTTCCAGGGCGCCTACATTTATAATCTGAACTTGGAAGACGGTTTTACTCTTAAAGGCACGGTCACTCATTACGAAGACACAGAATCGCAGAGCTATTGGGATTATTATGACTACACTCGTGAAATCCAGCGGATTATTTACATTGGCGATACGCTCTATACGATTTCCGATGGCTTCATTAAAGCTCTCGATTTAGAAACCTTGGAGGAACGCGCCAGTTTAGAGTTGGGGGAGTGAGCAAAGCTCCAACTTTTCTTTGCGGCTGAGTTTCTTCAAAACACACTCTCTTTTTCGCGCTTCGCTCAGCGTAGCCAGCTTTTCGGAGTAAACCAAGCGGACGGGGCGGCGTTGCTTGGTGTAACGGGCCCCGGACTTTAAATGATTGTGCGCGTGAAGTCTCCGTTCCAAGTCATTGCTTGAACCGATGTACAAAGTTTTGTCGTAGCACTCCAGTATGTAAACCACAAAATCCATCCCTTCTATATTATCTTTAAATTGTGAATCTACAAAATTCGCAGTACACTAGGCAGACCCAAAGGGTTTGCTAGGCAATAACGTGGCGTAAGCCACAACCTTCGGCTCCATATTAATCAAACCCATGGATATTCAAACTCTTTTAAAACAATTGTCCGATAAAGATGCCGGCCTTCGTTGTGAAGCCGCCAAGGCACTCGCCGATGAGGCGGATGCCGGAGAGGATCTTTCCGAGGGTTTGCCCATCCTGATTAAGGCTTTAAAAGATAAAGAAACTTATGTGAGACACATGGCGGTTTTTACACTGACGAATTTGCACAAGAATTTTTTCGATATTGAGGAGGCTTTCGAGCCCTTGATCGAAGTTTTGAAGGATGCGGATGCCGGAGTGAAAACAGGAGCGCTTTTGTTGCTCACCACTTTGCATCGTGATCTTGATTTGGATCTCACCGAGGCGCGCGAGGCACTTCTGGGTCTTTTGAAAGATGAAGAAGGATCCATTCGCAGAGCTACGGTTTTGGCTTTGAATACAATAGGGGATGCGGAGACCCAGAAAGGTCTTGAGGGTGTATTCGGGGACGAAGACTCTTTGGTGAAGCGCTATGCTTCCGGTGGCTTGGTGAAAATATATTTGAAAAATGCGAAGGGGAAGGAAGTGGAAAACTTGATCACGAATAAAGACGTGTTTATACGGGAAGGAGCGATGTTCATTTTAGAAGCTTACGATGTGGAAGAAATTTCCTTCGAAGAGGCTTTCCCTTTTCTTGTGAAGGGTCTTTCCGATGAAGGAGAAAATGTCCGTCTTTATGCGGTTCAAGGAATCGCGAAGGCTTCCAAAACTCTTGAGGTCTCTGATGTTTCGAGCGCTCAGGAATCTTTGGTGAGGCTTTTGAATGATGAGAAGCTCGATACTCGAGTTCTGGCTTCGTTTGCGCTGGGAATGATTGCCAAGAAATTCGACACCACTTCCATACTTCCTGCGCTTATGGATGTTTTGAAAGACAGTTCCAAGGAGGAGGACATTCGCGTGAATGCGGCGCGAATTTTTAAGTGGAATGCCGAGGCCGGCCGTGATATTTCAAAATACATCGGTGAACTTGAGAAGTATTTGGAGGATCCTTCCGAAGATGTTTACTATGCCGTTGCGAATGCTATCGCTTCCGAATACATCAGTAAGAAGGAATGGGCTAAAGTTTCGGAATTTCTGAAGCATCCCAACCCTATTATTCGGGAAGGAATTTGCGGGTCGGTGGGAGCGTCTTGCGCCAAGGAAACTGATTTCGCTCCGATCATTCCGGATTTGGTGCGGGTCTTAACGGAAGGGGATGGAATTTCGCAAAACGCCATGTATTCTCTCTGTCACTTCATTGAATGGAAGAAGGAAAATCCCAAATTGGTTCTTAAGGCCATTGAAACCTTGGGCAAGGATCCTAATGACGATTTTGTAAAAAGAGTTATTTTGGCGTGCAAGGAACGGCTTTAAGGTTGCGGATAGCTTGCGCTTGCGCCTAAATTATGTTCTAATATGAGGGATGAGCCTTGATTATGACGACTTTCGGTCCTCCATAGAGGAGGGCATTCAGAGTGGAGCCATCCGAAAATACGGTCGGGTTCCTAAAGACGATTTTTCCGTGGATACCTGTACTCCTTATAATACTCGCTACCTTCGGCCTCAGCTGCTTCGGTTGCTGCAAGGAGTATGCGGGGGAAGAGACGTGAATGTTTTGAACTTGGGTTTTGGGCTTGGGGTTGAATCTTCTGAACTGCATGAGGCTCTTCCGGGGGCTCACTTGGAAGGGGTGGCGCTTTCACCGATATCTCCTCGTCATCGCTTGGTCGTCCCTCTAGATAGACAACCTGGAGACGACAGTGTCCATAATACGTGGCAAAGAAGGGTTGGAGTTAATGACAATACTATTGAACTGGCTTTAAGGGATTTTTTGAGATCTGAGTCTTTTCTTGCTCATGAACGGCCTTACCACACTCAACACATTGGGGATGCCGGGAAAGTTTTTGATGATTTGAGGACTGAAGGTACTCAGTTTGATGTCATTTATGATCGAGAAGGGCCTCTTGCAAAAAGTCGAGGAGACAAGTCCTTTGGGATACGCTTTGGACATCGACCGAAAGTGTGGGAAGGGGCTCTTAGTCTTATGAAACCGGATGGAGTGGTGCTTGCGAATACGGGTCCGCTTAAAGATTGTTTCTCTTCCGGCTGGGTGAGGCTTTTTTCAAAGGATGCCGGGTTTATTGCCTTTGGGCCCGAGCATGAGAGGCTGCCTGAAATTAAAGAAGCAGTGAGCCCTTTGTCTTTGGAAAAGGTAGATGGGATTTGGGCATATTGCGATCATGAAGGGAAGGCGGTAAAAGGGCTATCGCGTTGACATCGAGCAGAGCGCTCTATACAGTTAGCCTCCCTAACTAATTGCGTGGAATCTCAGTTGCCTCATCTTTTTTTGCAGGTTATGCGGCTCATGCGGGACCGAACTCCTTTTGGGTCTGATCCGAAATTGCTGTGTCCTCCGGAGTTCATGGCGCTCAAGTATTTTCAGGAGCATCCTGCGGCATCGCTTTCTTTATTTGCTGAGTTTATTCATGTTCGTAAGCCTACGGCGACCGAACTTATTAAGCGCTTGCTTGTGCGCGGGTTTTTGGAACGGGTGCAGAGTAAAAAAGATCGTCGAGTGTTTGAACTTGAACTCACGGAAGGAGGCATACAAGCGTTAAAAGTGGCCGAAAAAGTTTTTGAAACCCATGCGGGCGTCGTTTTCTCCGCTTTAACCGATGCGGAACAGGATCAACTTTTTCAACTTTTATCTAAAATCAATGGAAAAAATAATGCATAAGTTACTTCGTTACTGGAAATGGGCTGTGGGTGTGGTCGCAGTGGCTTTGCTTGCTTTTATGTTTTCTCGTTCGAGTTCTTCCACGGAAGAGTGGGTTTCTGTTCAGCAAGCGAAAATAGGTACTTTGGAGGTGACTGTTGATGCGGATGGGTCTATGTCCAGTAATCAATCGGTGGATTTGACTCCCAGAACTGCGGGCATCGTTACCGATATTATTGTGAATGAGGGGCAGTCGGTAAGTGCCGGTCAAGTTCTTCTTGCTCTGGATGACTACGAGGCTTCTTTGACTGTGAACAACGCCGAACTTGATCTGGAAAGTGCTCAGCTGAAGCTTGATCAACTGAAGAGCGCCGCCGATGCTACCGATCGAAAAACTGCGGAGAACGCCTTGTCACAAGCTCAGCAGGACGAGGTGGATGTGACGACCGACTACAATGAAAATAAAGCGGATGATGAAGTAACTCTCCGGAATGCTCGAGATGATTTAGAGCAGGAACGGGTGAATGCCTACAGTTTGTCTGTCGAGGCTTTTGCGCAGCTTCCCTCGACTCTTTCCGTGGTGGAGGACGTGATTAAGGGCCGTGATTACAGCGCGAATCAAGATAACATTAATTATTATCATGATGCAGCCAATGGTAATTCTGTACTGGAACAGCAAGCGGAGGATTTGAAGGAGGCGGAGCTTGAGGCCGAGAATACCTATCGTGATGCACTCACCATTTATAACGACACGGATGTGAATAGTGACTCCGATCAAATTATCGCTTTGCTGAACACTACTTACGCGGCTACCGAACAGTTCTCCGTTCTGCTTAAAAATACGGATGTCTTTTTACTTTCTCTCAAAGATCATTACACCTCGAGTCAAACACTACCGGCTTATTTACAGGATCATATCGATAGCGTAGAGGCTGAGATTTCCACTGTGAATCCTGTGCTTACCACGCTTTCCAATGAGGTCCAAACTTTACAAAATCTGACTCAGGATGTTTCGGATGCCGAGCGGGCCATCAGCAATTTGGACATCAACTACAGCTCCGACCTTAGACAGGCTCAGCTCACCGTGGAGACTAAACAACTCGCGCTCGATGATGTTAACGATGGAGCCGATGAGGACGACATCCGAGCTCAAGAAATTGCCGTGGAAAAATCAAAGAATGCTCTCGCATCCGCTCAAAAAAAATATGATGATTTATTTTTGCGTGCTCCTTTTGACGGAGTGCTTACCGAAGTCTCAGTGGATTTGGGAGAGTCAGTTTCTTCAAGCACCGTGGTGTTTAACTTGGTCAGTTCTAAAAAACTGCTTGAAGTGAGCTTGAATGAAGTGGATGTGTCTCAAGTGGAACTGGGCCAAACCGGAATAGCAACTTTCGATGCCTTGCCCGGTGTTTCGGTGCCTGTGACTTTGGCTTTTGTTTCTGAAGTTCATGATACAGGTTCTTCCGTGGTGCAGTATGAATCTCACTTAACTTTGGATCAGGATGTACCGGACCTTAAAGAAGGGATGAGCGCTCATGTGACTCTTACTTTGCAGCATCTTGAAAATGTACTTATTGTTCCGAAAACCGCTCTTAAAATTGTGGACGGTAAAACTACATTGGAGGTGCTGAGCGTCACAGCTGCGGGTCTTCAGGAAAAAACTTTGTACCTTCGTTCGGCACTCAGCCTCAGTCCCAAAGAAGTTACGGTAGGCGTGACCGGTGCTGATGAAGTCCAAATTCTTTCCGGTGTCTCTGAGGGGGATTGGGTGATTTTCTACTCGGCTACGGAATTAGAATCCGCGGCCGCTACGGAAAAACCCAGTGGTCCATTTGGGGAGGGAGCCATCGACAACGGATCAAAATCCACCACACCATGAGTTTCGTCATTGAACTTCAAAAAATTCGAAAAACTTATGGGGACGAAGAAGCTCCCGTTCACGTGCTGCATGGCATTGATCTTACCGTGGAGGCCGGGGAATTCTTGGCGGTGGTGGGGCCGTCCGGTTCCGGCAAGTCCACGCTCATGAATATTTTAGGATGTTTGGATGTGCCGACTTCAGGAAAGTATTTTTTGAATGGGCGAAATGTCGCGGATTTTTCGGAAGATGAGTTGGCCATGGTTCGGGGAGAAGACGTTGGGTTTGTTTTCCAGTCCTTCAACTTGCTTCCCATTACGGTTTATAAAAATGTGGAGTTGCCCCTTATTTATCATTCTAAGATCACCCTATCGGAAAGGCGAGCGATGGTGGAAGATGCTTTGCGCCTTGCGGATGTGCCGGAAGAGCGTTGGGATCATCATCCAAATACTTTGTCCGGAGGGCAACGGCAACGTGTGGCTATTGCGCGGGCTTTGGTGGCGAGGCCCAGCATTCTTTTGGCGGATGAGCCGACCGGAAACTTGGACAGTAAAACCGGTGAGCACGTACTCAAAACTTTCCACGATATCAATAAAAAACGCGGCACCACTTTGTTAGTGATTACGCATGATCCTTCTGTTGCCAAGCAAGCGAATCGCATTGTGCGCATTAAAGACGGTAACCTCACTCACGCTCCTCATAACACGCTTGAATAATATGCGACTTACCGATCTTGTTTCACAAACACTCGGAACCATTCGGGAAAATAAAATCCGCACTTTTCTTACGATTTTGGGAATTGTGATTGGAATTGCTTCGGTTATTTTGATGCTCGCGCTGGGTTCCGGGGCGCAAGCGCAGGTGCAAGATCGAATCGCATCGGTGGGAGCGCAGGTGGTGAATGTGAGTGTGAACGATTCGCATTACTTCCTTACGACGCAGGACGTGCAAGCGCTGCGGGACTTGCTTCCCAATACGGAAGCCGTGTCCGGAGTTCTTCAGAGTTCGGGTGAAGTCGTTTTTGACGGAGATTCTTATGCGGCCACTTTTTATGCGGCGGATGAATTCTACGATGTTGTGGAAGGGTTCACTTATGTGACCGGCCGTTATTTCACGAGTGAAGAATCTGAACAGCGTCAACGTGTGGTCCTTATTTCCAAAACTTTTGGAGAAGATTTGTTCGGATTGGGTTTGTCGGCCAATGCTTTGGGAAAGGACTTGAGCATCAACGGCAGTAATTATTCCATTGTAGGTATTTTGGATAGCCAGGGCAGTGCGGGTTTCAGTTTGGGAGGTGCGGTTTATTTTCCCTACACAACGTTTGTGAGCACCATCGATCACAAAGATACCGTGACGGTGATTGCCGTGCGTGCCAAAGATGTTGAGTCCATTCCGGCTTTGAAGCCTTTTATTCTTGCACTTTTAAATGTGCGGCATCAACGTGCGGTGGGCGACGATGTTTTTAAAGTCAGTGACCTTACCAGCATTTTGGAGACCGCGTCGCAGGTGACGGAAATTTTTACTTTGCTTTTGGCCGCCATCGCTTCCATCTCTTTGGTGGTGGGAGGCATTGGAATTATGAATATGATGCTCACCACCGTGACGGAACGAACTCGGGAAATTGGAGTTCGGAAAGCACTTGGGGCCACGCGTCGGGATATTTCCATTCAGTTTTTGACCGAGGCTATTTTACTTACTTTCTTGGGAGGTTTGATCGGGATTTCTATTGGAGTGAGTCTTTCAATCTTGATCGGTCACTTCTTGCCGTTTCAGCCGAAAGTCACCTGGAGTGCCGTTATCATGGCCACTCTTTTTTCTGTGAGTGTCGGTCTTTTCTTTGGTTACTATCCGGCTCGCAAAGCCGCCGCCCTAAATCCAATTGATGCGTTGAGGAGGGAGTGATTGCTTGTATTGCTCAAGCCTGTTCCAGCGCCCACTTGTGACTTTGGTGGAAGATTTTTTCTAGAGCGTCTTCTTTGCTGAGCCACTGAAGTTCATGGGTAGTCTCACTGGTTTCACTCACTTGTTCAAGTAAAGTGGCTTTGTAGAAATGGCCTTCTTTAGTGATGTAAACGTCGGCTTCCGCAACGTAGATGTGTTGTGTGGCGACGCCGATTTCCCCATCAATGCTTATGCTCATGCCAATTTCTTCAAGCACTTCGCGATGCAGGGCTTCTTCCGGAGTTTCGTCTCCTTCAATGCCTCCACCGAGCAGAAAATAACTTTTTGGATTTTTCACGACGGCGTAGAGCCCGTCCTTTTCAATGATGGCGTAGGCGCCGGGGCGATCTACATAATTGTGACCGGGAATTTTTTCACCGAATTCAGGCATGGAGGCATACTACACTTTTATGTTAGACTCCGGGTATGAAAAAAACAATCGGACTCTTTGTGTCTCTAGTTTTCCTGACGAGTTTTTTTGCGGCTCACGTGCAGGCTACTTTTATAGATACGGCCGGGCACTGGTCGGAAGTGTACATTGAAGACTTGGTTGCGCAGGGCGTGGTTTCGGGTTACGAGAATGGAGATTTCGGTCCCGATGATGCGGTGACACGAGGTCAAATGGCTAAGATTGTGGTGCTGGCTTTTGGGCTTGAGGCGGAGGGGACGTCACTCACCGCGTATGTGAATGCGGCGGTGGCGCAGGGAATTTTGATGGGAGAATACAGTTCTGAAGAAGCTCTTACGCGGGCGGAAGCGGCAAAAATGTTGGTGCTTGCTGCGGAACTGAGCGGGAGTGGAACTTTGCCTTTCACGGATGTGTCCTTGGAAGATTGGTTTTATAGCTATGTGCTGACGGCTTATTCCAACGGACTCGTGAGTGGTTATGGCGACGGGCGTTTTGGTCCGAACGACACGGTGACTCGTGGGCAGATCGCGAAGATGACGGTTTTAGCCCAGGAGGAGGACATTGTTGATGAAAATATTGTGGAGTTTAATCCTTTCACGG
>CAYHGP010000011.1:12318-18784 GCA_964356195.1 uncultured Candidatus Peribacteria bacterium
GGTGGTGGTGTTGGAGCCGGATGCCCTTTCGCTTGATTGTCTTTACGAAAATTCCGTTGGGCTTTTGGCGGAGGCGGTGAGTATTTTAAAATCCAACGTACATATTTCTGTGTACATCGATGCCGGTCATTCGAATTGGGTTCCTTCCGCAGACATGGCTACGCGGCTTGTGGACGCGAACGTGGGGACGGCCGATGGTTTTTCACTCAATGTTTCTAACTTCTACACCAACGAAGAAAATATTATTTATGGAGAAGAAGTGTCTGCATTGATTGGGGGCAAACATTTTATTATGGATACCGGTCGTAACGGAAACGGTTGGAATGGGGAGTGGTGCAATCCATCCGGGCGAAGTTTGGGAGAAAATCCAAACACGCAAACCGGCAACTCTTTGGTGGATGCTTTTTTATGGGTAAAACCGCCGGGGGAATCGGACGGAACTTGCAACGGGGGGCCTTCGGCAGGTGCTTGGTGGGCGGAGTATGCCTTGGGGCTCGTGCAGAATTAATGAGTGGCTAAAACCTCTTTTATCTTTTCTATGATATCTTCCATTTTCCACTCGGCCTTGATCATGTAGTAGACGGGGTGGGTCTCTGTAATGGCCTGATTCATTTCTTGACTGCTGGGGTCCAAGTTGGTTAGGAGGATTACGGGAACTTTAGAGCCCCACTCGTTTTCTTTACGCAGCTTTTTGAGGAGGAGCATTCCATCTGTTTTTGGCAAAATGATGTCTAGCAAAAGGAGGTCCGGTTTCAACTCCAGGGCTTTTTCAAATCCCTCCTCTCCGTCTTTCGCGATTTCTACTTTAAAACTTTCTTCCTCCAGCTTTTTTGCAAGTAGTGCGGAAAGAGAGACTTCGTCTTCTATGAAAAGGATAAGTGGCATCGGTGGAGTGTTACTTGATCATTATAATGGAATTTTTCGAATTCGTAAATGCACTTAAGGGTGTAGACTTGTGCTAATCCTATCCTTTACGCATTCACATGAAAACTATTCTTTTTTTCTTTTTTACCGCACTTTTAGCCCTCAATGCTTGTAGTGCGCAGCCTGAATCTTCCGAAACGGTAGGGAAAGGCCCTTGGGATGGCGTGCTTTACCTCAGCACGTCGGAAGATGGGATTTATTTTGAGGGGAAAGAATTGGTTTTGGAGCGAGCCGGTGTACCTAACCTTTTGAAACTTCAAAGTGGAGAATTAGTGCTGACGTATCAATATTTTTCTGACAAGGATGAGGACTTGTTTGATGTGATTGCTTACTCTATCTCTACTGATAACGGAGCAACGTGGACTGCGGCGCAAGCTGTGAATTATGAGAATCTTCCGGAACCTTTGGATGATGGCAAGGTTCCCATGGATCCCACTCTGGTTCAGCTCGAGGATGGGCGCCTTCGGCTCTATTTTACTTATCACGCGAAAGGCAAGGAAACCGCCGTACTTTACTCCGCTACCACGGAGGACGAAGGTATCAGTTCACCGTTCATTGTAAATCAAACACCTGCTCTTGAGGTTTCCGGGTCCTCCCTTTTGGACCCTGCTGTAACTTTCTTCGATGGACTTTGGCATCACTACACTTGGCAAGACAAGAGTGAAAACAATTACCATTCCACTTCCGAAGATGGACTCACGTTTATTCGTCAGGAGGACATTTCATTACCCATGGATTTCTTGGGACAGGTGATCCCTTTCGAAGATGGGTTACGATTTTACGGGACAGGAAAAGGTAGCGTCGACTCTGCATTTTCAAGTGATGGTTTTACTTGGGAAATGGATGCAACAAATCTCGTTCAAGGCGTAGATCCCGCGATTCAAGAGCTCGACGATGGGAGTTACGTCATGGTTTACATCTCGTTGAATTTCAACTGATTGAGAAGATTTGCTCGCTTGTCTTTTTATATCATTTTTGTTTATAGTATTTGCACATCTTAACTCCACCCATGTATGGCAAAAGGAATGAACGCACGATCCTCGTCAAAAAAAGCTCCTAAAATGAGCAAGGACGAAAAACGAAAAGCCAAGCGCGAAAAGAGGGCTTAATTGGAAGTGGTTTGAAGCGGTTTGCTTAAAATCCTTGTGATTCTTATGATGCGCTCGTAATGACTACTTGGTTCTTTTCTATAACTCAATTTTTTGCGCAGGTCGCTGATGAAGGCTAAACTTTCAGAAGGGAAGCGTTTAAGCAAAGCCGAGTAGGCTTTTTGGTTTGGGATCAGCAGTTTCTCCAGTTTTTTTTCTTGCATCAGGTATTTGGCCAAACAGTGAAAATCACCATCGCCGCTTACAATAATGGCTTTGTCGTAGTTCTTGGACTCAATCATGGCTTGCAGCACCAGTTCGGCGTCGCAGTTTCCTTTCGTGATGCCGTTATGAACCACGGTGGGCTTGTAGACGCAGGTGAATCCTGCTTCGGTCAGGGCTTTATAAAGCTCGGCGTTCTCTTCGAGGAAGCCAATGAATAGGAAGGCCTTGGAAATTTGGTACTTATCTTTCAAATAAGCCCGGAACTTTCTGTAGTCCAGTTTCCAGCCGAGTTCCCTAATGCTTAAGTTGAGGTTCTGACCGTCTATAAATGCGTAATTGTTCTCTTTCGTTTTCATTTTTATTTTACTCTCACATAAACATTATACTCCACTTCTTCGATTTTAGCTACTCATCAAAAATCCCCGGTTTTAACGCCGGGGACTTTTTTCGCTTAGTTTTAGAATTAAGCAGCCTGTTCTTCGTCGCCTGCAAAGTTGTCATCGTTGTTTGCAGCGCTTCCGTTATCGAGAACCACCTTAACGGCGTTAGGACCTTTTTCAGACTGAGCCATTTCGAAAGAAACAGCATCGCCTTCTTGCATATCCTTGAAGTTACCCTCGACGCAGTCGTTTGCGTGGAAGAAGAGGTCCTTTTGACCCTCTACCGTGATAAAACCGAACCCTTTCTCGTTCAACTTTTTGATAATACCTTTCATATTGATAAGGTAAAAAAATAAATGCCCTCTAAGTGTTGTTTGAGGAATTTATTTCTAAAACCTTAAAACTCTACCTATTAGAAGCTCAGTCTACACGTTAATGGGGGCTTGTCCATTAAATACAAAAAATGTTAAGGTTCGGCGGCTTACTCAGTAATTTATTTTTATGACTCATTTTATTTGTAAAGGCGGATGCGGTGCCGGTTCCGAGCTTGAAAGTGTTTGTGAAACCGACGGATGTTCTAAACAATGGGAGCTTTTGGAAGAATGTAAGTGTGAGGATGGTCAGCACTTTCGTGGCGAAGCCGACACCTCGACTGACGAGCTTGTGATCACGAAGGATAGTAATGGTACAGTGCTTCAGGATGGGGATGACGTGGTTCTCATCAAGGATTTAACGTTGCGGGGGACCTCGAAGACTTTTAAGCGCGGCACAAAAGCAAAAATCAAACTCACCGATAGTCCTGAAGAGGTGGATTGTAGGCTCGAAGGTACCGCAATTGTTTTACGCACGGAGTTTTTGAAGAAGGTTTAGTACCAATACCAACTCTCACTATCAAACGGATAAGTGTAAGTATAATTGATTTGTGAGAGGATCATTTGGTTTGAATTGTATTGGCTCGCAATGAATCGCACTTTGTAGTCTGTGCTGGTTTCCAGGTTGGCGTAATAAAAAGTGTAGTCTGCGAAGATGGGGCCTTCGTTCAACTCGTCTCTTTCCGGGTAAATTCCCGTGATGCGCTGCAATCGGCCCTGTTCATCGAGCTGTACGAGCAGGTCTAAATAAGTTCCGGCGCCGGCTCCTCCAGGTCCGCAAATTATGCTGGTGGAGCTGAAGCTGGTGCGAAAACTGAGCAGGTTCCCTTCCGCATCTTTTTGAAGAATAAAAGGGGTGTAACTCCGATCTTCAAAACCCTTACAGCCTCTTTCATCGGTACCCCGGTCTTCGTAATAGTGATAGGCGTAATCGCTTGCAGAAATAAAGTTTAGCTCGGCAAGGGGCTTAATTTTTTCAAGATTGGTGAAGAAAACGATGGGCTCTTGCCAGTCTTCATTGCTGAGTTGGGCAATTTCTTCAACGCTTGCCTCTTCACCGGATGCTGGAGTTTCCAGCTCAAGCGCAATGGATTGCAGCTCTTTCAACTCTTCTAAAGGCAGCTTATTGGTCCATTCTTTTGTGTCGTAATTGTAGCTCGCAAAATTAGCGAGCAAGGCGCTAGGATCTTCCTCTAATAATTTAAGCGGATTGAAGTGAGGATATGATTCTGTGACGTTCATCTTCAAATCAGGTGGAAATTCACTATTTTCATCATAATAATTGTACGCATCGCCGATGTCGTAATCTGGATTTTCGATGAAAGTCTCGTAGGGATAGACCGTTATTCCGCCGCCTACTTTGTCGGGGGCTCCTAAGTAAGTGGTTTCTTGAGGAATGGTGGATTCTTCCGGGACATCGCTTGGTGCCGGATTTGAATTGCAGCCGGTTAGCAAGAGAAGAGCGAGGAGAAGTTTTTTCATGGGTGGAGTGAGTGTCAAACGCGACTATACCACGACGAAATTTCCTCCCCAAGTTGGACGCAATTCGAACTGCGCTTGCTGGGGTTCTAGTATATACTTGCTTCGTTCTTTAATTTTCTTATGCGCTATTCAAAATTTGTATTTTTCATTTTGTTTGTCGTGGCCTTCTCCAGTTGTGCACCAGCGGAATTAGAGCCTGATACGGTTGTAGAAATGGACGCAGCTGAAGTTGAAGCTGAAACTGAAGTTGAAAATGAAAGCTCGGTTGAGGAACCCCTGGAAGAATCCCAGGATAGTGATGAGACTGTGGAAGAAACGAAGCCTGTGGTTGAAACGAAGTCTGCTGAAAATTGGGATCATATTTCCGAGAGTCTTACCAAGTACCTCATTTGGTGGGGAGACACCGTGGCCATGGTTGAAAATTGTCCTGGGGGGTATTATGAGGCTTACGGAGCGGGCAGTGGTATTTATCACTGCGATGATGAAGAAAACAGTTGGCTTCAATTTGAATGGCTCGATGGAACTGCGGTGCGGGTTCCTGGGGAAGCGGGTCAGCAATTCTTGTGGGATCGTAAGAATCCCGGCGGATCTACGTTTCAACAAACTATGACGGCCGATGAGAAATATTGGATTTATTTAGACTGGACGAGCGATGAGAGCCGTCTTGTGGCTTACGATGTAAAGGCAGCTACGGAAAATGTTTTAATGTCCTTTACGGCTATTGATTACAATGAAGCCTATTGCAGTGGGACCCGTTTCTTTGGTTGGAATGAAAGCCGAACCAAGCTTGGAATTCTGGCAAGAAACGAGTCTGATGAGGTGAATTATCCTGAAGCGTCCAAAGTTTTTATTCTAACGATTGAAGATGGAAAGCTCATTAAGAAGAGCAAGTACAATCTTCCGGTTTTGCCGGATTGTTCGCCCAATAACGGACCCTTCTTTGCCATTGATTGGGTGGATGACGATACTATCGGTTACTACGATTACAATGAGGCGTGGGCTTTTGAAAATCCAGAGTACTTCGAAACCCTGTTTTGGAGTGATGACCCTTGGGGTTCTGAGTATGCACATTTTTATGATGTGGATTGATTTTAATCCACACAACTAAATGGCTCCCCCGGTTGGATTCGAACCAACGACCAAGCGATTAACAGTCGCTTGCTCTACCACTGAGCTACAGGGGAACATATAGTGCGTACGCCTGAAAAGGCGACGCAAAGCGGAGTATAGCGAAAGGGGAAGCGGGGGGCAACGGAATTTCGTCCTGCTAGATCTTCAGTTTCCAGATCTCTCGGCTAACGAGCTGGTCTTTTCGTTCGTAGAACAAACTGGGGCGCTCGTGTTCGGAAAGAGGAATGATGGTGGTGTATTTCCTCAGAATATCGGGAAGATTCTCCAAAAAGAGGCGTTCGTTGCCGAGGCGGTGGTAAGGCGCGGTGAAAATCATGGTGATGGGTTCCGGCAAAATAGCCTTTAGGTTTTTGAAAAATGCTTCGTACAAAGCTTCGAGTTCCATGTGAACGCGGAAGAGTTCAGCTGGGGGTAATGGTGCCAGCAGGCTGGGGCCGAGGGTGGTTTCGGAAACAATGGCAAAGGGGCCGTCCGGGAGGTCTTTTTCGGTGAGAAGGGTAGCATCTTTGGCGAAAACCATGGGCAATGGAATGCTGGGTGCTTTGTGCCAGGCCTTGGCGGTTTTTTCGAGCCACTTCAGGTTGGAGTCGGCATTGTCAACGATTTGGCGGGAAAGGTCGGAGCCGAGGGCGTTGTAACACAAAAGCCAGGCTTCTTGAAGTACGGTTCCGCTGCCGCAAAAGGGATCATAAATGGTGGTGGACTCGGAGGCTTGAGCCAAATTGATCAAAATTTGTGCCAGTTTTGGAGGGAACATTCCGTTTTTTGAACTCTTGGCCGGGCGGTCCACATCGCGTTTGGAGTACCATTCGAAATCTTGGATGGCGAGGGTTTTTGTGAGGTACCAGGTGGTTTCGCTCCTGAA
>CAYHGP010000011.1:18884-21072 GCA_964356195.1 uncultured Candidatus Peribacteria bacterium
ATGTTTTTCATGAGTGCTAGACTACCACAATCGGCTTTCCTTGGAAGTGAATCGCATTGATCTTTCGGCCGCCGCGATTATTATGGCTTCGATTTTCTAAACCCCGAATTATGGCTTTCTCCCTCAATCGAGCGCAACTTATTGGTAACGTTACGCGTGATCCTGAAGTGCGCCAAACGCCCAACGGTCAAAGTGTGGCTTCCTTTTCCGTTGCAACAAATTCTTCTTGGACGGACAAAATGGGCCAAAAACAGGAGAAAGCCGAGTTCCACAATGTGGTGGCTTGGGGCAAGCTCGCTGAAATTTGCCAGGCGTATGTAAAAAAGGGCCGCAAGATTTACATTGAAGGACGAATGCAAACTCGAGATTGGGATGGGGAGGATGGAGTAAAGCGTTACCGTTTCGAAGTGATTGCGGAAAACATGATTCTTCTCGATAAAACAGGCACTCCGGAAGGAGGCATGACGTATGAACGTGAAAGCGATTCTGCGGCTGTGAAAGGGGCATCAGCGCCTGCATCGGAAACTGCTCCTGCTCTCAAAGAAGAAGAAGTGAGCTTGGACGATTTGCCGTTCTAGAAATTAACAGATAAACCAAGAGCGCGACTGGTGGGTCGCGCTCTTGCATAATTGGTTTTAAGGATTTCTACTCATTGGCGGAAATCTTCAGAACCAACTCCTCATTTTGCTCCTATTTTCAGACTGAGTGTTTACGCACTCTGTTTGTTTTTGTTTTTGGAACCACTGGCGTGGATTCTTTTTTTGTGGAGCAAAGAGGGAAGGCGGTTGATCTTTCGCATAGTCTAAGGCGAGATCAGCGGCCTTCTCTCTCAACTCACGGCATCTCAATGAACAAATCCAAATAGTATAGCACAAAAAAGCTTCTAAAGAAAGTACTTGGACCTGGGTTTATAAAATGCTGTATTTACACTCGGCGTAGGGTCCGTAGTATTCCATGCTTGAGTAAAATAATTTGATGCAGCTACCCGGACCTTCACCGGTATTTATTTTGTATTCTCTTAGCTGATAGAAAATACTTTCCTCAGCTGAATAAGTAGAATGATTTTCCAGTAAGCTCACAAGGTTTGTAGTGATGACATTAGAAGTGGCTATTAGTGTGAGTGGAACCAGGAAAGCCAAAAGCAGTGCCAAGAACCTTTTTTGCTGTTTTTTCCAAAAATAATAGGAAGTTATCCCCAAGAGCCACAGAATGTCGATTCCCAGGGGCCATAAAACACCAAGAGGGATGAAAACAAGAAGCCCAGTCATCCACTTGAGTTCCAAAGACCTTTGCTCTTGTGGGACTTTTTTACTGATCAACTTCACGGCAATCCAAATTATCCAAAGCAGTGCTACCGCCCTGAGCGCCAGTACGAGGTATAAATAAAAAGGCATTTCTGCGCCCACACTTCCACAGCCGTCACAAATGGATAAATCAGCGCTGTCGTCTATAAACTGAGTCATATTGTTTTTGATGTAAACTGCCACTAAACTACTGGCAATGGAACTCACTGGCAAATTCATCCTCATTCTTGGCCCCTCCGGCTCCGGCAAAGGAACCGTGCTTGATGAATTACGACAGAATCATCCTGAATTTGTGTTTCCGATCTCTTGTACCACTCGCGCTCCGCGACCCGGTGAAAAGGATGGGGAGGTATATCACTTCGTTACAAAAGAGGAATTTCAACGGCGCATGGCGGCTGATGAATTCTTGGAATGGGCGGTGGTACACGGGGAAAACTACTATGGTACTTTGAAGAATGAAATTATGGAGCCGCTCAAGGCCGGCAAAACCGTGATTCGTGAAGTGGACGTGCAGGGCCTTCGCTCGATTCGGGAACTTATTCCTAAGGAGAATTTGATCTCAATTTTTTTAACGGTGAGCGGGTGGGATACTTTGCGTCACCGCATTTTGAAACGCAGCGTTTTGCCTGAAGAGGAACTTGAGCGTCGTCGTCAAAGTTTTATGAATGAAATGGAATGGGAAAAAGAATGCGACGTGGTGATTGTGAGCGTGGAAGGAGAAATTGCGAAGTTGATTGCGGATACGGAGGCGGCCATTGGTGCCTATTGATCTCTTTGCGGGTTTTTTGTATGCTGCATCTGCTCTTTGGGGATTAGCCAAGCGGTAAGGCAAGGGACTCTGAATCCCTCATCGGGGGTTCGAATCCCTCATCCCCAGCCAATCA
>CAYHGP010000011.1:21172-22583 GCA_964356195.1 uncultured Candidatus Peribacteria bacterium
GGGTACTAGACCTGAGTGGCCAGCCATTACGGGCAGTTTGAAAGCCTATGACCCACTTTCCTAGGGAGAGAAGGCGGTTCATCTTTCAGTATATCAACACCATCTTCCAGCTTGTGCCGTTTTGATCCACGAATCCGGAGACTCCTGAAGGCATGTAGTTTTTTTTGTTAGGCATTTTAATAAAGGCCATGCTTACTTGTCCGTTTCCAGTCATTTTTAAACTCATAATTTCCTCATCCGTTAAATTCAAATCCATTTTAAAGGACTTTTCTTCCAAATCACCTTTTAATACTTCAAGCACTTTCATAGTGTAGGCCCACCCCCATCCGTGAGGAATCAAGGCGTCCGGCTCTACTATTAAGATCAACTCTGAATCATTTAGTATCAAATCCACTTCCTTCTCTGTTTTCAGTTTATTGAAAATTAGACTTCCCAGTATCCCTAGAACAAGCATGGCTATTGCCAAGCTGCTTTTATATATTTTTGATTTTTTCAATTTCATGAAGGGATTATAATGAAATGTGTGAGAGGGTACTAGACCCGACTAGCCAGCCAACTTGTTTTTTAAGTAGAACTTGTTAGTATTCGATTGCCTTAATCTTGCTTATGGAAAAATTCATTTCTCGTTTGATTTTATTGATTTTGAGCTTTGTGCTTTTTACCGGATGTGCGGGAAGCAGTGTGAGTATGCCGGATACCTTTTGGGGACTCATGAGCTGGCACTATTCGGCAAAAGAGGATGGTGCGTATGGAGTCGACGGGTCTGTGCAGGTAAAAATGCAATTCACTCGAACCGAAGGGAACTCTTACGCGATTACCGGTACGGTTGAGCCGAACGAAACTTCTTGCACTCAGTATAATTACTTGCCTGAGCCTTGTGACCCCATTTGGTGTGAAGTGAAATCAGAAACAACGGGTACTTTGAAAGGCACCGCTACCGTAGAAAATGGCCTTCTCTCTGCGACGCCTTTATGGGACACACCTTATGTGATTCACATCGAAAATATGTGTGACGCGCTTCCGGATGATCCGGGAAAGATTGTTTTTCCTGGGCAACAGGAGGCCACTATTATGGAAAGTTTGAATCCTACCGAGGAAGAACCGTTCTTTTATCCGTGGACGATTGATATCGCTGGCATTACTTTTATTGATGAGCTTCCGGTGAATGAAATGACCGATGTCGCAACAGGTTACAAAAATTTCAGTAGCACCGGGCTCTATAGCAGTGGGGAAGGTCTGCTTGGTTTATATAGGAATGAACCCTAGTGAGTATGACCTTGTTCCCAGCCATAACGGATAAGACTTCCCCCTGCACGCGATGCGCTTACTATTTGTTTGGTTGGCGTAGCCATGGCCCAGACTTTCCTTTCCACGATTGGGACGTGTTGGAACAAAGAGATATTCAAGTGGG
>CAYHGP010000011.1:22683-26630 GCA_964356195.1 uncultured Candidatus Peribacteria bacterium
ACGTATTCGCTTCCTCCCTGGCTGGTGATGGCTTCGGCTTGGATGCGAATGGCTTCGGCTTCTCCCTGAGCTTCGGCAATACGTTGTTGTGCTTCGAATTCCACTTGCTTGAGTTTGTTTTCGGCGGCGAGCGCATTTTGTTCCGCCGTTACTTTTGCTTCCACCGCTTCGTTGAAGTTGGCAGAGAATTGGAAATCCACAATGGAAACGGACTCCACAATGATGTAGTCGTCGGTGAGGCGGTCTGTGATGGACTGGAAAATAATTTGCCCCACTTCTTCACGCTTGGTGATGAGCTCTTCCGCTGTGAACTGAGCGGTTGCGGCTTTCACTGATTCTTGAATGGCCGGGTCCACCACTTTGCTTTCGTAATCGGTTCCAATTTCTTGATAGAGCTTGTTCACTGCGGCTGCGTCCAGGTGCCCGTTGAGTACAATGGTGGTTGTTACGGACTGCAGATCCTTACTTGCAGCGGAGGACGTTGCCTCATAACGCTCTGTTTGTACGGACATTTGTACGACTTCGTCGATGGGGTTAATGATGTGAAACCCTTCTGGCAAAATGGTGTCGCTTACATCTCCCAAACGTACCACCACACCTCGATGTCCCGCTTGAATGATGGTGAAGGGTGAGAGGCTCATGATTGCAAAAAAGATCACTATGAGTCCTATACATCCAATAAAGCTTTTCTTAAATTTGGACGCTTCCGGTTTGAGGGTGGTGCTCATGGTTTGGATGTTTAAGGATTGCCACGATTATAACAAAACTGCGTCCGGCGGCAAGAAACTGCTTAGCCAACCAAGTTGTATATTTGGTATAATCCTCTGTGATTCTTAATTTTAATTATGAAACCTTCTTTTTCCCGCCAATTGTTTTTGAGTTTTATGCTTGTTTTGACAATGACCGCATGTACGTCTGCGCCTAACGATCCACTTTCGAATGAATTCTCTTCGTATCGATTGGAGAGGGAGGATCTTTTAAATGTCGTTTATCTTATGGAGGTCTACCCTGACGGTTCAGAAGAACTCACGGCTGTGGCGGTGATGGAACGTTGGAAAGCCGATGGGTATAGCTTCAACACCACTTACGCCGTTTCTCCTGATGATACTCGTGTGGTGTATACGCGTTACAACTCGGAGGAGGCTACGGCTGAAATCTACTTGTCTGATCTCGATGGACTGAATGAAATGGTGGTTCGTTCGCAAGCTATTCAGTTGAGCGATGAAGTGAACCAAATCGAAGATTTGCAATGGTTAGATGCCAATACGGTTTCCTTCCTCAATGAAGGGGAGATTGTAGAATTCAAAGTAGACTGAGTAGTTGGGACTATTTCACTTCGTAAACATCTACGATGCATTGCCAATCTTTGTTTTCCTCGCGGAGTTCCGGGTCAAAGGTGACCAGGTCGTAGGATACAAATAATTTCCCATCATTCATTATGACCGAAGGGCGTCCGGTTCGAAGATTGTCATCAAATACAAAATTAGTGGCGGCAATATTTTCTATGAGGTTCCAATCTTTATCGAAAACTCCCAAGTTGATGTTTGTAGTGGTGCCGGGGGAAAGTTTTCCGTCAGCGGTGAGTTCGCCGAAGTCTACGTAAGAAACATAAAATCTTTCAGTGTCAGCATCGTAGAGCGCTCCTTGAGACCAGTTCCCGTGTTCTTCTATTGTTTTTACGCCGAGATAATTCCAATCCTCATCGTATTGCATCACGATGAGATCTCCGAATAAAGCGGTGGAAGTGACGTAGTTGTAAACGCCGTTGGCGAAAACCACGTAAGAAGCGTTTATGTGCGGAGTGTCATCCAAAATGAAATAATCGAGCTGCTCCAAATCGGTATTGAAGATTCGGTTGTGAGTGGCGTAACCCGTATTTGGATCGGTATTTAATTGATCCATCTCCGTTGATACATTGCCTGCGTCATAGAGTGAACTTGCGATGAGGAAACCGTTTGCGTAGGCGAGCATTTGGTCGTTTCTTGCTTCGTGCTGCACGTCCATTTCAATCACCACGGAATCTACTTCTTCTCTTGTGGCCGTATCAATTTTCAGGATTTTCCATCCGTTCGGATCACCGATTAGGAAATAATAATATCCATCGGCATAAACGGAGGCTGCGTCGCCGCCCGCATTTGCGACTACACCGGTTTCGTCCGTGTACTCAAAATCGCTGTCGTACATTTTGTAGGAATAACCGTTACCGCCTTCGGCCCCTCCGGCTCTTCCACCGGGTTCAACGGGAACAATAGTGGAACTTCCTCCGAATGTAACAAGGTACTCATCACTTGCTTCCAAGTAGTTCACACGACAGAAGGCACCGTATGCATAGGTTTCATCGGGGGTGACGGCCACTTCTTTTTGGAGTTCGTAAGTGAGGGTGTCAGTAGATGATTGAGAGGTTTCCGTTGGTGTTTCTTCGATGGTTTTTGTGTAGATGTAAAATCCTCCAAGGATTAAGAGGGCGAGGAGAGGGAGGATAAGGATTTTTTTCATTTTGAATGGGTTACGTGGATAAGTTACTGGATTTCAGCAGTTTTCGAAACTTTTCTTTGAACTTTGCTAATTTCGGACTCACCACCACTTGGCAGTAGGGTTGCAGAATATTTCTTTCGTAATATTTTTGATGGTAGTCTTCCGCGACGTAGAATTTTTCTAACGGTTTCACTTCCGTTACGATGGGGTCGAGAGTATCAGCTTTGGCTTCTTTAATAAAAGCTTCGGCTGCGGTTTTTTGTTCGGGGGTCGTGTATAGAATTATGGAGCGATATTGAGTTCCGCTGTCGTTGCCTTGGCGGTTCAGAGTGGTGGAGTCGTGGGTTCCGAAGAAAACAATGAGCAAGGTTTTGTAGGGAATTTTTTCAGGATCAAATTCCACTTGAATAGCTTCGGCATGGCCTGTGCGGCCTGTGCAAATTTGTTCGTAAGTGGGGTTCGGTGTGGTCCCTCCGGCGTAACCGGGCAGCACTTTGAGGACGCCTTCAAGTTCATTGTAAATGGCCTCGGTACACCAGAAGCATCCGCCTCCGAAGACTGCGATTTCGTTTAATTGAGTTGCCATATAGAAAAGTTCAGAAGGGTTGCAAAACTCACCCACAATAAATAGGGCGCGAGGAGTACAGTTGCTGTTTTTGAAATTTTATAAAAATCAATCATCGTCAGTACTATTGAAATCCACATGAGTAATATCACCATGAGTCCTAGGAGTGGCGAATGTAGGCCAAAGAAAATGGGCGACCAAATTGCGTTGAGGAAAAGTTGAATAAAAAATAGGGAGTAGGCCACTCTCTTTTTTTTGTTTGGAAGCGTACTCGTCCCAATAAGGAAGAGTGAAACGCCCATCATTGTATAGAGAATGGTCCATACGGGGCCAAAGACCCAATCGGGAGGATTGAATGTGGGTTTATTGAGAGTGGCGTACCAAATGGGAATGGCGGAACTTGTGAATGCCACTCCAATCAGTCCTGCCATCTGGCATACTAGAATGGAAGCCAAGAGTGGAAGTATTTTTTTCTTCATCATATTTGCGTGGTTAGCTAAAACCAGTATAGTGCCTTCGACTTTATTTCACCATTTATGAAAAAATTACTTTTCACCGCCGCTTTATTCCTTACTGCTTGCTCAATGAAATCTCAACCTATTACTGAACTGCAAATTGAAGACTTAACCGTTGGAACGGGTCCTGCTGCCGAAGCTGGCGACACCGTAGAAGTGAACTACAAAGGAACTTTGGAAGATGGGACTCAGTTCGATAGCTCTTACGATCGAGGTCAGACTTTTTCCTTCACTTTGGGCGCAGGCCAAGTGATTGAAGGCTGGGACACTGGAGTTCTTGGAATGCAAGTGGGCGGACAGCGAAAACTCACCATTCCTTCCGATATGGCTTACGGTGATTCAGGAATTCCGGGTGCGATTCCGGGCGGAGCCACTTTGATTTTTGAAATCGA
>CAYHGP010000011.1:26730-32795 GCA_964356195.1 uncultured Candidatus Peribacteria bacterium
AATTATTCTACAAAGGTGAGAGCCTTTCCTTTTTTGTCAGCGCGGCCGGTTCGTCCGATGCGGTGAACGTAATCTTCGTAACTTTCAGGAGCGTCGAAGTTGATGACGTGGCTCACATTTGGGATGTCGAGTCCACGAGCGGCAACGTCGGTGGCCACCATGATTTGTGCACGATTGGATTTGAAGATATCGAGAGCTTTTTGACGTTTGCTTTGAATTTTATCGCCGTGAATAGAAACCACGGTGAAGTTCTTCTCTTCAAGAGAACGAGCAATACGGTCTACTCCTCGTTTCGTGCGTCCGAAAATCAATACTTTTGAAAAAGTGTTTCCTTGGCGGAGCAGACTGATGAGTACTTCCATCTTGTTCTCTCCGTGAGCAATACGAATGATGTCTTGATCTACGTTTGCGGCTGTGTCTTGAGTTTTCACGGAAACGCTCACAGGATCTTGAAGGAAAGAGTGAATCAACTGTTTCACGTCCGCATGAAGCGTAGCCGTGAAGAACAGAGACTGACGTTGTTTCGGTAAACAAGCGAGCAACATTTTAATATCGTTGATGAAACCCATGTCCACCATTCGGTCGGCTTCGTCCAAAACAAGGTGAGTGAATTGTGAAAGATCGACGGCTTTGCGCACTTTCAAATCTTTCAAACGGCCCGGAGTGGCAATAAGGAACTGAGGGCTGCGGCGAAGGGCGGCAATTTGACGTCCAATAGGAAGTCCTCCCACGCAGAGCGCGGACCACATTCGCATATCTTTGGCGAAAGCGAAGAATTCATCCTCAATTTGAGTGGCTAATTCTCGAGTAGGAGTGAGGATGAGTACTCTCATTCGAGGGTTGGAGGCGAGTTTGTGAATCAAAGGAATCAAAAACGCTGCTGTTTTCCCGGTTCCGGTGTTGGCAATTCCAAGAACGTCGCGTCCTTCCACAATGTGAGGGATGGTTTGATCTTGAATCGGGGTAGGGGAAACATAACCCTTTCGAAGAATGTTGGCCTTCAAAATAGGGTTAACAGGGAGTTCCGAGTAGGAAAAAGTGGGTACATATACGGCTTCTTCTACCTGAGCGGAGGCTCTTTTAATGAAAAGGGAGGGGTCCAATCGGGATCCTCCTTGGTTACGGCTTCGTGAGAAGGCTCGATTTGGGGGTCTGCTTGGGCGTCCGGAGGAATAGCTTCTGTACATGAATAGGATTAAGTTAGCCTAATCTATAATAAAAATTTGCATAAGTCAAGTATGACTTTGGGCTTAGATTAAGGCTCTAACCGATGCTTTGCCAGAAACACTCCTGGCAATAGACTTTGTATTTGGACTCCGGAGAATAGGTTGAAACGATGTCTTTTTGGCATTTGCTGCACTGGCGGCGGTAGAGTTTTCGCTCGTTTCTTAAGGAAAGGCGACGTTTTTGCCGGCATTCCGGGCAATGCACGGGCCAGGGAAGGTCTTTCTTGAGGTAAAATTCTTGTTCTTTGGCAATGATCAAAAAGGGTTTGGAGCACCCTTGGCAGGTCATTTGTTCCGGTTTTCCGGTGGGAGTGGGGGCGAACATTACCATGGCGAAAATATACCACGACCCGTTTTCCCGCGCTATAATGCTCGTATGTCATTCTTTGAAGAGCTTCAACGGCTTCGCGAATCGGTGCCGCATCCTTGCATCCTCACGGTGAATTCGGAGAATTCCGATTATTGCCCTTATCACGGTCAGGGAAAAAATTGCTATTTGCTCATTGGGCACATGGGAAGTGAGGATTGTTGCTATGGCTTTTGGGTTGGCACTTCCAAAGACTGTTTTGACTGTGCTTTTACCGAAAATTCGGAACTTTGTTATGAGTGTGTGGATTCTCGTGGCTGTTACAGTTGTAATTTCTGCCAGGATTGCGTGAACTCTTCCTTTTGTGAGTTTTCCTATGATTTGAAAGCTTGCGAATCGTGTTTTGGGTGTGTGAATTTACGGAATAAAAAATACTATATTTTTAATGAGCCTTACGATCAAGAAACGTATAAACAAAAAGTTGCTGAGTTGCGTCGGGAATATTATGCGGCCGTTCAAACGGTGGATCCACTGACAAGCCCTTTACGATTTTATGAACTTCTGCGCAGTGAACCTCATATTTATTTGCAGGGTCTTCAGAATGAGAATGTTGTGGGGGATCATATTTTCAACTCCAGAAACAGTTACTACTGCTTCGATGTGAACCAAATTGAGGACTCCTGTTATATGTTTAACGCTTATACGGTGAAGGATTGTATGGATACCGTGTACACCAACACCAATTCAGAACTGAATTATATGTGTCAAAGTGCTGTGAATTTGGTAAATTCCAATTTTTGTAACATCTCTTGGTATTCGCAAAATTTGGAGTATTGCGAGTATGTTTTTAACTCGCACGATTGTTTCGGTTGCGTGGGACGAAATCATGCACAGTATGAAATTTTAAATGTGAAATACGAGAAGGAAGAATATTTTGAAAAAGTCCGTGAAATTAAAGAGCAGCTCAAAGTTGAAGGAACTTATGGGCGTTGGTGGTGGGAAACGCCGTATCCTGAGCTTCAGCCCAGTCCTTCTTATATGGCGCTGCAATATTTTTAGTGCTAAATTGCTCCTATGAAAATTTTAATCTTCGGCAAAGGGTACATCGCGAATAAGTTTAAGGTCTTTTATGGAGACGAGGCGGAAATTTCCGACGTTCGTATTGATGACTATTCTGTTGTGAAGGCCGAGCTTGAAGTGAAAAAGCCCGATGTTGTTGTTAATTGTGCCGGAAAGACGGGCCGACCGAATGTGGATTGGTGCGAGGATCACAAAATGGAAACGCTGGCCGGGAATGTTTTGGCGCCGCTTATTTTAGCACGGGCTTGCGAGGAGCTTGGACTTTATATGGTTCACGTCGGCAGTGGATGTGTTTATGAAGGTTACAACGAGGGCGCAGGCTACTGCGAAGAAGATGCTCCGAATTTTGAAGGAAGTTATTATTCCCGAACGAAGGCGTGGAGCGAACGAATGCTGAAAGATTTTGCAGTTTTGCAACTGCGTTTGCGTATGCCCTTTGATTCGATTCCGAGCGAGCGCAATTTCATTACGAAAATTACGAAATACAATAAAGTGATTTCAGTTCCGAATTCCATCAGCGTCTTGGAGGATTTTCTCAATGCCGCCAAAGTTTTGATTGAGAGAAAGGCGACGGGCGTTTACAACGTGACGAATCCTGGCACCATTACGCATCAGGAAATTTTGGATATGTACATTGAGTTGGTGGATCCGGCTTACAAGTATGAGCTTTTCTCTTTGGACGAATTGGCAAAAATCACAAAAGCGGGTCGTTCAAACTGCGGGCTTTCGGTTGAAAAATTGGAACGAGAAGGGATCTATTTGCGACCCGTGGTTCAGGCGGTTCGTGAGTCGCTGGAGGAGTATCGAAAAAATCTGGAGAAAGGCATCGTTGCATGATATAGTGTTGGCCTAATTCCATTCCATGCCGCTCGGTCCTAAAAATTTGGTTCTTCATGACTATGCTCGTTATTTTTTTATTTCCGCGATTGGGCTGGTGCTCTTATTGTTTTTTTGGATTATTTCTCCCTTCTTTAGTGTATTGGTTTATGCAGCGCTCATCGCCGTGGTCTTTCAGCCTGTCTACCGTTGGTTCTTGAAACTCGTGCGCGGACATACAGGAGTCGCTTCTTTTTTTAGTACTGTTTTGGTGGTGCTTGTGGTTCTTATTCCTCTTACACTTTTTACTCTTTTTCTCGCTCAGCAAGCGGTAGACGCCTATCAACTTCTTGATAGTAAGTTGGTGGAGATTGACTTTAAGACTTTGCAACTTGATGGAACTATATCGGACTGGCCGGTGGTTGGGCCGCTGTGGGCTCAAATTTCTGAACATTATGGTTTAACGGATATTCTTAAGGACACGGAGTTCAGCCTTCTTACGGTGGTTCAAGATTTGGGAGAAAAAATAAGTACTTTCTTGGTTTCACAAAGCGCGAGTGTCTTGAAAAGTGTTGGAAGTACTTTGGTGAGCTTGCTCATTTTGCTGCTTACCATATTTTTCTTTTTCAGAGACGGTCTGGTGTTCACGAAATTCTTGAAAAACTTGAGTCCGCTGCCGACTAAGTATGAGAATGAAATCGAAAATAAACTACGCGAGACTACTTATGCGATTGTGGTCGGCGGGTTCGGTACTTCTATGCTGCAAGGTCTCGTGGGAGGGATTGGGTTTGCGATTGCGGGGGTTGAAAATATTATTTTCTGGGGAACTATTATTGCTTTTGCCTCACTCATACCTTACGTGGGAGCTGCTTTGATTTGGGTCCCCATGTCGGCCGTTCTTTTTCTTCATGGGGATTGGGGCTGGGGACTTTTCCTTCTTGCTTGGGGAATCTGTTTGATTTCTGTTGTGGATAATGTGGCTCGTCCTTGGCTTGTAGGAAGACGCTCAAATATGCATCCTCTTGCCACGTTTCTTGTGGTGCTTGGAGGACTTTTCCTTTTTGGATTACCCGGAGTTGTCTTCGGACCCTTGGTCCTCAGTTTGACGGTAACCATTGTGCATATCTACCGTCTTGAATACCGAGAGATTTTGGAATCTTAGGCCCCGTATTGTTTTCCCATTTCGATGAGAGTGCGCAGGCAGGAGGCGGTGGCACCGTATTTTGTAGTAGCGCTGGGTTTTTCCGCCCATCCTGTTCCTCCAATGTCTAGGTGAATCCAAGGGGTTTTTTCAACGAAGTTCTTGAGGAAGGCGGCACCCATAGTGGCACCGGCACGTACGCCATCGGTGGAGTTTTTTAAATCGGAAAAATCTCCTTTGGTGAGTTTTACAAAATCCTCGTCGAGGGGCAATTGCCACAAACGTTCATGAACTTTCTTTCCGGCTTCAAGCATCTTATCTATGAATTTCTGGTCGTTCCCCATGACTCCGGTGATGTGGTAACCCAGGGCTACGGTAACGGCTCCGGTGAGCGTGGCGATGTCGATCATGGTTTTGGGCTTGTAGTTTTTTTCGGTGTAAGCCAAGGCGTCGGCTAAAACCAAACGGCCTTCGGCGTCGGTGTTGTTCACTTCAATGGTTTTACCGTTGTAGGCTTTTGCCACGTCACCCGGGTGTTGAGCCCGGTCCGAAATTGCATTTTCCGCGCACGCCATAACCGCCAAGAAATAACCGGGCACTTTTGCTTCGGCCAAGGCTTGAACAGTTGCCATTACGGTGGCGGCGCCAGCCATATCCAATTTCATGGTTTCAATGTAGCCGGTGGGTTTCAAGTTGAGACCTCCGGTATCGAAAACAATTCCTTTGCCGATGAAGGCCACGTTAGGCTCTTTCGCTTTGCTTTGGTAACGGTGTTCCAAAATAATCATGCAAGGGCCCACGTCAGCGCCTTTCCCCACCCCCACAAGCGCTCCACAGCCCAGTTTTTCAAGCTGTTTTCTGTCGAGAACGGTGATTTTCATTTTGAATTTTTTTGCCACTTGTTTGGCGTGGTCCGCAATTTGCATTGTTTTTAAATCTCCGGCGCAGGTGTTGGTGAGGTCTCGAAGTTCATTGGAAGTTTTTTCGTAAATTTCAAGAGTGCGAAGAAGTTCTTGGTTTCCTTTGTTGATGGGATTGATGAATGTAATTTTTTCCAAAAGAACGGCTTTTTTGTCCGGAGTTTTGTAACGTTTGAAGTCGTAAGCTCCTTCCACTAATCCATAAGCAAGTTCACTCAAATCTTTTTCATTCACCCACACATTGATGCTTTGAGCTTTGGCGCTTTTTGCGATATCCGGGATTTTCCCGCCCAAGTAGCCCAGGGCTTGAGGCATATCTTTTTCTTTTTCACCTCGTCCCAACAAAACCACTCGTTTCCATTTGGAATCTTCCGGAAAGAGGCTGAGCGTTTGGCCTTCATCGCCTTCAAAATCCTTGCTCTTAAAACGAGCCTCTATTTGTTTCGTCACTTTCGCACCAAGCGATGATTTCATTGCCGATGATAAAGTTTCACCTTTGTAGAAAATCAAAAAAAGAAGATCGGCAGAAACGGCAGAGGCGCTGAGAGCGAATTTCATGAGTAAAAATGTTAGTG
>CAYHGP010000011.1:32895-35940 GCA_964356195.1 uncultured Candidatus Peribacteria bacterium
GGCTGGAATGTGTTTACATTACAATGGATTGAAATCTACGTAAAGCTGTGCGTAAATGAACTTGTGAAAAAAACAGCTCTTTACTATTTTTCGGCTTTTGTTTCAGGCACTGCCGTGATGGCGGTGGAGATGAGTTCCACACGTTTGCTCGCTCCGTATTTTGGGAATTCGCTGTATGTGTGGACCAATGTGATCGGAATTATTATGGTTGCGTTGGCGGCCGGATATTATTTTGGCGGACGTTTGGCTGATCGTCATCCTGAGCCCAGCTTTTATTTTTCTTTGTTTTTTGTTACAGGAATATGGACGGTCTTCATTCCGTTTTTTGCAGTACCGTTTTTTGAAAAGTTGATTTATGCGTTTTCCAACATGGCTGACGTTGTTCTCTACGGTTCTTTTATTGCTGTTCTCTTTCTCTTCTCGCTTCCCATGGTTTTTCTCGGAATGATTGTTCCGTTCACGGTGAAAATGGTTCTTCAGCACGTGAATCAAGCTGGGAGTATTTCCGGAAAAATCTCCATGGTCTCCACGATGGGGAGCTTGGTTGGGACTTTTTTACCAGCCTTCGTTTTGATTCCTGTCTTCGGTACCACGAAAACTTTTGTTTTGATTGGTATTGTTCTCATGCTCACTGCGGCCATGGCGCTTCGAAAAATTATTTTGGCTCTTGTGGGGCTCGCCTGTATAGGACTTTTTTGGCTGGTTCCTCCTGTGTATGCGAATGATACTATTATTTACTCTAAGGATTCGGCTTATTCTTATATTTTTATTACGGAGGATGGCGCTGGAGTACGTCGTCTTCACGTGAACAGTCCTTTGGGGACGCAGTCCATTTACGATCCTAGTTCTGCAATACCGGAAGATCGTTACTATTATTCTTATTTTGGTGTTTTGCCGGCGATGCTCGAAAGTCCAAAGACCGTTTTGATTTTGGGACACGCCGGGGGAACTTTCACGCGGATTTTTAATACTTATTATCCCGAGCTTAGTATTACGGGCGTTGAACTTGACCCTGCCATGACTGAGGCTGCAGAACAGTACATGGTACTTTTGGAGGCGGATGTGGATATTGTTCATGAAGATGCGCGCACTTATCTTCTCAATACTTCAAAAAATTATGATCTCATTTTGATCGATACCTACCAATCGATGAATATTCCCGCGCACTTGGCGACTCAGGAATTTTTCGCACTTGCGGGGTCGCATTTAAATGAAGGTGGGATTGTGGCCTTAAATGCGGCTTCCGGGGAAAGTGAATTCCTCGATGTATTGGAGAATTCCATTGCGATGCATTTTGAAAATTCAGCGGTTTTGGAAATCCCCGGTAGTTACAACTCGATGATCCTTGGAAGTGATGACCGTGATTTTTCGGTGATCGAGGCTCTGCCCGTTTCTCTGGTTTCAAAAAGGGAGTATTTGGATGAGCATTTGGTCTCTATTTCTTTTGACCCTACAAAGGAAGTATTCACCGATGAAAAATCCACTCGTGTGGAAATTCTGACGAACCAAATGGAGATGGAAATTTTTAAAGACTTTTAAGCGAAGTTTCAGCGAAGTCTTCGTCCACTGCTTGACGGTGTTCAAACCCTTCTTCCATGCCGTGCCAGAATTCGGTTTGTTCTTCACCCACGTGCCAGCACAAAAAGACCGGTTGGTTTTTGTATGTGCTTGGAAAATCCACTACACCTTCCACGGGGTCTTTCACGACGCATCCTACTTGAGCGAGTTCGCTTGAGCAGTATTTGAGACGATCCAATTTTTCACGAATGGTGGTCTCTACCGCAGAAGCCGGATTGGCTTTGAAGGTCATCAACTCCTCCCAGATATTTTGGATTTCTTTTACGATGGGGGCCACAAAAACAAGGGCGCGGTTTGCTTCATCAAGTGTAAAAGTTTTTCCCATGGCATTGGGTTACTACTTAATACAACGCTCTGACAGGTTGAAATGTTACACACTCCGCGAAGCGGAGCTAGTTACGACTGCATTGCTTCCACTTCTTTAAGCACCTCTTCCACGTGATTTGTCACACTGACCTTCCTCCAGGATTTCACAATCTTGCTGTTCTCGTCAATCAAAAACGTGGTGCGCTCCACTCCCAAAAAGGTTTTTCCATACATGCTTTTTTCTTTCCACACGCCAAAGGCTTCGAGCAGTTTTCCTTCTTCATCGGCGAGTAACTCGAAGGGCAAGTCATATTTTTTAATAAACTTGTCGTGAGATTTAAGCGGATCTTTGCTGATGCCTACGATCACGGTGTTTTCGTTTTCATATTTTTTTAAGTTGTCGCGGAAGTCGCAAGCTTCGGTGGTGCAGCCGGGGGTGTCATCTTTCGGGTAAAAATAAAGCACCACTTTTTTGCCTTTGAAATCGGTGAGTGAAACTTCCTTGCCGGAGGACGAAGGAAGCTTAAGATCGGGGACGGAGTCGCCAATATCGAGATGCATATGCTAATATGGTGAAGACATCTTAACTTTACTGATTTATGGCACATACCGCAAAAGATTATTCAGGACTTCTCGGGACCCTGGCGGGTCTGTCCGACCCTCAGCTCAGCGCCCATTTCAAACTCTATGAAGGCTATGTGAAGAAGATCAACGAAATCGAAGAAAAGCTCATGACCGTGGATAAAAGTTTGGCGAATTACTCGTTTGGCGAATACAGCGAACTCAAGCGTCGCGAGGCGGTGGCTTTCAACGGAACTTATCTTCATGAAATGTATTTTGAAAACATGGTGGGTCAGCCGGTGGAAGCTTCGGATGCTTTGAAGGCGGCGCTGGAAGGATCTTTCGGAAATATGGCCGAATGGGAAAAAGATATGCGCGCTTGTGCGGCTTCGACGCCGGGTTGGGTTCTACTCACGTTCAACAAAATGGATAAGAAATTGCACCACTATATTATGTTCGAACATCACATGAATTACCCTGTGCATCAGGTTCCTTTGATGGCGCTGGATTGCTGGGAACACGCGTTCATGATCGACTACGGAATTGATAAACCGAGCTACCTCAATGCGTTTGTGAAGAACTTGAATTGGAAGGTGATTG
>CAYHGP010000012.1:0-34880 GCA_964356195.1 uncultured Candidatus Peribacteria bacterium
AATGAGTTCGTGGTAGTGCGTGGCGAAGAGCGTGAAGCCGCGGACTTCGTCGTGGAGGTGTTCAAAAATCGCCCAGGCCAAGCTGAGCCCGTCGTAAGTGCTGGTTCCGCGTCCCACTTCGTCGAGAATAATGAGGCTGCGTTCGGTGGCGTTCAAAAGAATGGTCGCTGATTCCTGCATTTCCACCATAAATGTGGACTGTCCACGAACGAGGTTGTCGCTGGCTCCGACGCGAGTGAAGATGCGGTCCACCGCGCGAAAGCGGAGCGATTTTGCGGGAACAAAGGAGCCGATTTGCGCGAGCAAAATAATGAGCGCCACTTGGCGAAGGTAGGTGGATTTTCCACTCATGTTTGGACCGGTGATGAGTCCGATTTCGTTTTTGTCTTGAGCGAAGTTTGTGTCGTTGGGAATGAAGGATTGTTCGAAGCTCATGCTCTCCACTACTGGGTGACGACCGGCCACAATTTCGAGGACGGGGTCTTTGGTGAGGATGGGGCGCGAGTAGTTTCTGCGGAGGGCCGTGCGAGCGAAAGAAAGCAGCACATCCAGTTCGGCAAGCGTGGCGGCGTTTTGTTTGATTTCGCGAATATGTTCGAGCGCTTCTTGGCGAATGTTTTGGAAAATTTCGTACTCCAAGGTTTTTGCTTTTTCCTCGGCAGTCAGGACTTTTTCCTCATATTCTTTAAGCTCCGATGTGATGAAACGTTCGGCATTCACCAAGGTTTGTTTGCGAATGTAAGTGTCGGGGACTTTGGCGAGGTGGGTGTTGCTCACTTCGATGAAATATCCAAATACGCGATTGAATCCGACTTTCAGCGAGTTGATTCCGGTGGCCGCAATTTCTTCTTCCTCGATGGCTTTGAGCGCGGTTTTTGCGTCCTTCATGAGGCCGTGAAGTTCGTCGAGGCCGGGGTGGAAACCGGGCTTGATTAGGCCGCCGTCAGTGAGGCGCAGTGCCGGATTTTCAATGATGGCGGAATTAATAAGCTGGACGAGCGAGTCGAGAGGAAGCAGGTCTTTTTCGAGGCTACGGAGGAGTGGTGAAGACGCGTCGCGGAGGAAAATTTGGATGACGGGAACGCGAGCCAAAGATTGGGTGAGCCCCACGAGGTCGCGGGCGCTGCCGCCGGCGCCGCTGAGTCGTCCCACAAGCCGTTCCAAGTCGCTGAGCATTCCAAGTTCTTGTTTGATGCTGTGGCGAAGGTCATCATTTTTTGTGAAATTTTCCACGGCTTCGTGACGCGCTTCAATTTCATCTTTTTTGAGCAAGGGTTGCACCAGCCAGCGGCGGAGCAAACGTCCGCCCATCGAGGTTTCGGTTTCGTCTAAAATGGACAAGAGCGTTCCTTTTTCTTCGCCGGAAAACAATTCCAAATTTCGCACGGTGGCTTCGTCGAGCGGCATGAAATCTTCACGATGGTAGGCGTGAATTCTATCGATGTGCGGCAAGGCTTCTTTTTGAGTGTCGAGCAAATAACGCAGCAAAATTCCGGAGGCTTGAATCGCAAAAGGCCAGTTCGCAATTCCATAAATATCCAAATTGGTGACCTTCAAACTGCGCGTCAAAAGGATGAAGGCTTCTTCGTAAAAATCGCAGGGCGAAATCATGACTTCGGTGAGTTCGGCGATGAAGGCGCGTACCGCGGGGTCGTCGTATTGGTCGCGGGCCAAAATAAGTTCGGCGGGGGCCAGGCGCAAAAGCTCCGTTTTCAAAGCTGTTTTTCCTTGGAACTCCGCGGTGCCGAATTCGCCGGTGGACAGATCGCAAAAAGCGATTCCGAAGTAATCTTTTTTGGCGAAAATACTCATCACAAATCGATTCGCCTTGTGCTTCAAAACTTGCTCGCTGGTGGTGGTGCCCGGGGTCACAATCCGCACAATTTTTCGCTTCACAATTCCGGGCAAAGTAGGGTCTGAAATTTGTTCGCAAATGGCCACGCGTTTCCCGGCCTTTGTGAGCTTGGCCAAATAATTTTCAACCGCGTGGTAGGGCACACCACACATGGGAATGCGGTTCTCTTCTTTCTTGCTGCGCGAAGTCAGGGTGATGTCCAAAATCTTGGCGGCTTCAATGGCGTCGGTTCCGAACATTTCGTAAAAATCTCCGAGACGGAAAAGTAAAATCGCCCCCGGACATTCGGATTTAATTTCTTGGTACTGCTGCATCATTGGAGAAATTTCGTTCATGAGAGTTGGGCTAGAAGTTCACGAGCTTCGCGAATCACTTTCCCGGGGAATCGTGCAATATTGGGACCAGGGTTGTGTGTGTTGAGTGCGGCCAGGATGTTCCCCATTGCCAGGCGCTTTCTTAAATCCATTTCACCCGCTATCTCCATTCCGAGTTCAGCTCCTAAACGTGTGTCGCCACAGCCGTTCACGTTGGGGTGTGCTTTTGTGTGTTCATTGGCAATTCCGGTTTGAGTGAGTTCTTGAACCATTCCTTCTAAGCCCTTTGATTTTCGGTCTACTCCATGTACGTGAATGAACTCCTCTCCCCTATCTTTGGCATGGACACCCTGTACTCCGTCCGTGATTCGCACTTGGCGTGTACCCAGGTCTGAAAAGAATGCGAGTAGCTCTTTTGGTGTCCACTCCGCACTCTTTGCGCCCAGATGGTCGGCCAAAGCTGTGGCCTCCCTGCGATTACAGCTTAAAAGTTGAAGCTGCTCAAATACCCATTTTGGAATCCCCCTTTCGACTTGCCTTGAACCCGGGGCAAGGTACAAATGTCCCTTTGGGTTCCGCTGATAATAAGCTCCGATTTCTTTAAAAACATCGGGGCCGGCGGAACTGAGTAAGACGTGAGAAGCGTCCGGCAAAGATCCTGTTTCTTCAGGCACCGGGGATTTTGTGAAGTACAAAGGCTCTCCTCCATTCGGTCCGCTCACCACGTGGTTTATTCGTTCGCGAATAGCATTTGCGTGAAAACGAACATCTCCTTTACGATTTGGATTCAGTTCCCCCACCACCTTGTCCATTGCCGTGATTGCGTTCCAAGCATTCCCCCCATGTTCGGATCTCGATTCAACGGCTCTTACGCTTAAGACTCCATCACTCCCATTTGAAAAAGTGACTTGCCCATGACCTTTTTCTAGCGCGTGGATCGGCGCACCTTTGTGCTCCTCGGAGAAAACTTGTAAACGCTCCAAATCCTGGCCGGAGAGTTTCGTTAGGACGTCCTTTGTTTTTCCCCATCTGTTCCCGTAAACAACCATCGATTCCATCATGGCCGAATATTATAGGGCTTCTTGTCGATGGACTAACAAATCGCACCGGAAAGCCAAAGTTCGACTTGAATACGACAGATTTTGTGGTGGAAACATACGAAGTGGATGAGAAAATACTGCACTCGCTTATGTGCAAATGTGCAAAGCTATGTTAAGCTCGGCCTCGCTCAAGAGCCCCTGTAGTTCAACGGATAGAACAAATCCGTCCTAAGGATAAGATGGTGGTTCAATTCCGCCCGGGGGCACCAAAGATTGCTAAAACTTCCTCCAGCAATCTCTCGAACTTCGTATAGCCGGCAGTAGCATTGAAATGACCTGCATTCGGAATGAAGCTAAGACTCACTCCCAGCTCTTTTGCCAATAGTTCGCCATTCCCAATACAGACGTAAGGATCGTCGTCGGAATGGAATACAAGGAATTGAGCTGCCTTCGTTCGAATAACATCCCAATCGAAGCTAAAACCGCTGAATTTTTCATCTCCTTCGTAGAACTTGATTGGACGCACTCCGATGGATGCGCTCACAAAAATGGCTGCTTTGACTTTCTTCTGAAGTCGTTCAAGAACTCGCAATAAAAATAGACCTCCAAGGCTGTGACCGATGAGGATGGAGTCCTCGTTGATTTTGTCTTCGTAGGTTTTCAGAACCTCTAACCATGATTCAAGCGACTGTCCTTCTGGCGTGGGAAAGGCGGGAATAAAAACTGAATGGCCTTTTGCTTCCAATTCAGCTTTAAGCCAAGGAAACCAGTTCTCTTCCGGGTGCCCTCCTGTGCCGTGAAAAATAAGGATGTTGCTCATGGATCAATCCTATAATAACTCCACCACCACTCACAATAGCTCAGCGTTTAACTATGCAGTTTCTCCAAGCTCGTGTTTAATTTCCTCATGCACCGAACCCGGGATGAAAAAGTTGGAGAACTTGCAGCGCTTGGACACATGGTGCTGGATGGATTTTGGCCTGTGGGAGCGGCTTATGGGACTCAGGTTTTGAATATTCCTCCCGTTGAGCTTTTGGGGCTTGCTACGTTCATCAGTTCTTTGTTTTTCTTAGGGCTCACCCTGAAGAAAGGCCACCTTCGGCAGCTTTGGAAGGTGAAAGTCTTGAAGGGATGTGCCGCTTATACGGCGTGTCTTCTTCTCCCTTATGCGGCGATTTTTTATGCCGCAAAATTCACCAGCGGGATCAATATTGCTTTGTTCACGCAATCGGAAGTTATTTTTGCAGCGGTGATTGGGTGGCTTTTTCTAAAGGAAAGAGTGCAAACGACTCGTGTTTTGGGGGTGCTATGTATTCTTTGTGCCAACCTTATTGTTCTTTACAATGGCAGCGTATCGTTCAACCCGGCCTCTTTGATCCTTATCTTTGCCCCGGTGGTTTTTGTCTTTGGAAATGCCATCGCGAAACGGCTACAGAAGACCGGGCTTTCCTACGCGCCTTTGCTTTTATTTCGCAGCGGCGTGGGTGGCGCCTTTCTTTTGATTCTCTCCTTTCTACTTGAAGATTTTCAGATTCCGGCCGCTTCCTCTTGGACATTCCTGTTCCTCTTTGGATTCTTGGCCTTCGGACTTCCCAAAGCATTTTGGCAGATTGCCCTCAACAAGATCGACCTGTCTAAAACAACCGCCATCGGGCTCAGTTACCCCGCGTTCAGTTTCATTTTGGCTTACTTTTGGTTAAACGAAATCCCAAGCCTTTACCAGTGGCTCGGTTTATTGATTTCGTTTGTGGGAATTTATTTCCTGATGCGTTCCAGTTCCAAAAAACTGAATGAGCTGGCCGTTAACTGATCAGTTCCGGAAACATCCACACTACTGCAGAGCCTCCGATCAAAATCCCTGAGAAAATGAAGGACCAGAGGCGGGGATAGCTTTGCAGGGTTTCGGTTTTGAGGGTGAGGGAACCGAGCATCATGCGGGAGCCCATGCCGCGGAAGAACCAACCTTTGGCTTCGGAAGGCATACCGAAGTATTTCTTGACTTTGGCGAGGGCGAAAAAGAGATTCCCAATGAAGCCGAAGGCGGAGTTGTAATCCACAAAGCTCATTCCGGTTTTGTCTTGGAACATCATGTCTTCGCTGAAAATATAGCCGGGTACTCCTTGACCAATGACCTGTCCTTTCAAGTGAACCGCCTTTCCTCGAACGGGAGAAAGGTATGGGTCGCGCATTTCTTCGAGAACGGTGGTTTCAACGGGAGCGGTTTGCGGATATTTGTAGAAGGTTTTGATCAAAAGTCCGATTCCAAAAACTCCGGGGAGTAAAATGGGGTGAAACAAGATCGCGCCGGGGATGAGGAGGAGAAAAGGGAAAAGTCCCATGAAAAGATCCAAGAAGAAATTTTTATAGAGGCGAGACTTGCTGGGTTTCATGCGTTCCACGGCAGCGTCTATGTCATAAGGGAAAGTTTGGTGTTTTTCTTTGGAAATATCACAGAGTTGATCCATACGATTCCCGGTGAGAGGGTGCGTGGAATTGAGTTCCACCAAGGTCGCCCAAGGGTTCACTCGGTCGAAGACCATGACCTCGGCAATGGCATTAGGATCTTTACCCGTAATATACGAAACAACACCCACGTGTTTGGCATTTTTAACGTCCACAATTCCAAGGTGGCGTGTGCTTTGGAGCAGGCGTTTAGAAGTGGCATCGTCTTCGGCAGCCACAATTCCATAAGCGATTTTTACCAGTGCGTTGGCGAGTTCCTTTGGCTCAGTCCACTCGGTTGAAAAGCGATCCGCCATGTATTCGCGGGTTCGGCTGAGGTAGAGCAGCAAGTAAATGGAAATGATGTAAAGGACGTAGGCCGCCAGGGCCACGAGTTTTGCGTTTCCTGATTTTTTCCCTTTCGCCCGGATGAGGACGGCGTAGATCTCGTAAAGGGTTTGTACGGCGACACTGGCCACCATCATCACAATGAAATCGCGATGCACGATGTGACCCATTTCGTGAGCCACCACAGCTTTTTGTTCTTCGGTATTGAGGAAATGGAAAATACCCTCGGTGAGGATGAGACGGGCGTTGTAACGTCCGGAACCGTAAGTGAAAGCGGTGGGATTTTTATCGGCAATAATTCCGACCTTCGGGAATTTGAACTTGTACTGGGTGCAGATTTTTTGGATGAGTTCCGCCACTTCGGGGTGATTTTTTTTGACTTCTTCCGGAGTTTGAAACTGAACGTGGTAAAACCACTTATTAATGAGATCGGTGAAAAAAGGACCCACCAGCCAAATGATGAAGTTGACGACAAAGGTGAGACCCAGCGCGAGAGGGAGGTTGATTTCGTTGGATAGGATCATCAGCAGGATGATGAATCCGAAGCTGAAGGAACAGAGTACGGTGAGGGTGGCCAGGGAAGCGAAGATGAGTCGTGGCATAGGGTTGGTGAAAGATGGGTTCACTTTAGCAGTTTTGAACTTGGTTTCAAATGGACTTGAGGTAGAATTTGTTTATGAGAATTGCTTCGAAATTTTTCAAGTTGGTTTTGCTCCTGAGCGCAGTGATTTTGCTACGTTCGTTTCTTCTCACTCCCCCTTTTGAGGGAACCTGGCAAGCAAGTGGCGGGGATCAGGAGTTTGCCTGGGACATTAATTACACCTTCACATGGGGAACTTATTCTTTTGAGGGCTACCCTCCCATTTCCGGAGGAGGAACTTACACGATTGTTTCCGTAGAAGATGACCATTATATTGTGGAGTTAAACCCTTATGACGAGGAAAGCGGAGGGTCTTCTCTTGCCGATTTTAGAGTATCAGAAGATGGTAAAACACTCGATTGGGGTGGCTCGAACTACAGTCGTGTCAAGTAAATAAGAATTGACGGGGCTTGACGGTGAGGACGCACTCACCTATATTGAGCGTGTACTCACCCCCAAACACTATGATGACCGAAAAACAGGAAGCCGTTCTCAAATACATTGAGAGCTATCAAATGAAACTCGGCAAGTCACCTACTCTTCGTGAAATGCGTGAACATTTTGGAGTGAGCAGTGACAACAGCATTCTTAAGCACCTGAAAGCACTCGAAGAGAAAGGATATTTAAATAAAGATGACACTCCTCGAGGCATTGGGCTTCTCAACTCCGTGAAAGCCAAACTGGATGCCGTTTCCTCCATGACGCGTATTCCTCTTCTTGGGACCATTCCGGCAGGAGGGCCCGTCCTTAGTGAAGAACACGTAATGCAATATTTTGAAGTGGGGAATGACCTCCTTAAAAAACCTCAGGGCTCCTTTGCGCTTCGGGTAACCGGGCTGAGCATGATCAATGCCGGAATTTTGGAGGGCGACTTTGTGATTGCCAACCAAAGTATGACGGCAAAAGACGGTGACGTTGTGATTGCCCTCGTGGATGGACAAAATACCGTTAAACGCTACCGAAAAAATGGAAGCCGCGTATGGCTCGAAGCTGCAAACCCCGACTATAAGGATATTCATCCGGACGAATATCTTGAAATTCAGGGCGTTGTCACTGCGGTCATCCGTATGTACTGATTTTTTAGATTTGCTCGGCCGCAGGCCGAGTGCTAACCACTCCATTTATGTTTAACTTAAATCCTCGACGCAAGTTTCGCGTCTCCACAACTCGGGTCTACTTTGCAGGAAAGAAAACACCTTTTGCAAAAATGGTTCACTTCTTGCGACCCTACATCAAAAGAAATGTTTACCGCATGAATTCCGGAGCCCTCGTTGCTCTTTAAAGTTTGGGATTCAAAAGGACGAATTCCATGTCTCCTTCCAAGAGAGCGCTGCGACTGGAAACTGAGTATTTCTCAACGGCTTCTTTTTCAGTCTTTCCCACCGCTTTCAAGAAGTCTTCAATCCCTTTGATTTTGAGATTGGTCTCAGTGGCTGCGTGGAGCATAGGGATAAAGACGCGAGGCTCAATGGCTTCCACCACTTTCTGAGCGGTTTTGCCATCCATCACTTCTCCACCTCCCACTGGAACCATTAAAATATCCACTTCTCCGATATGATCCAGCATTTCATCCGAAAGCTCATGGGAAAGATAGCTCAAGTGACAAATCTTGATCCCATCGATGGCAAAAATAAAGATGTTCAAAGGCTCCTTATCCGGACACAAGGACTCAATAGCCACCCCGGACACCTCAAACTCTCCCGGCCAGTTCAAAATCTTGGGAGTTCCTTCCACTTCCGCCATCTCCCCTTCTCCGCTCAAGCTCACAATGTCCGCTTTCAACTTTGGAAGTTTGGGGCCGAGACCCTCAAAAGGGTCGGTCACAATAGTTGCGTCCTTTCCCTTAATGGTGAAACAAGAATGTCCGTGCCAAATGATATCCATAAATACGGCTAAGCGAATAAAGGTCGGGCGCATTCTAACAAAGCTTGCCTGCGCTGCCTAGTCCATGAAATACTCTGGCCATGTCGCTGATCAAAAAAGTTCACGCTCGCGAAGTTTTGGACTCTCGAGGAAACCCCACCGTTGAAGTGGAGGTCACCACTGAGAAGGGATTTGGACGTGCCATCGTCCCAAGCGGTGCTTCCACCGGGGAACATGAAGCCTGCGAACTCCGCGACGGAGAGAAACGTTATGGAGGAAAGGGCGTGATGAAAGCCGTTAACAATGTGGAACAGGAGGTGGCCGGAGCCGTTATGGGTATGGACAGCATGGATCAAGAGGCCCTCGACCAAAAAATGATTGCCCTCGATGGCACTGAGAACAAAAGTCGCTTGGGGGCTAACGCTTTATTGGCGGTTTCACTCGCTACGGCCTATGCGGCGGCCAACGAAAAAGGGCTCATGTTGTGGCAACACCTCAACCCTAACGCCACTTTGCTTCCCACTCCTATGATGAACCTCATTAATGGAGGGGCGCACGCGGATAGCAGTGTGGATTTTCAAGAATTCATGGTGATGCCGAAGGGCGCGCCTAATTTTCGAGAAGCTTTGCGCTGGGGGGCTGAAATATTCCACGCGCTGAAGAAGATTTTGAAAGAAGCCGGCTTCCCCACCAGCGTAGGAGATGAAGGCGGCTTTGCGCCCAACTTTAAAAGCAACGAAGAGCCTTTGGAGTACTTATTGAAGGCGATTGAGGCTGCGGGCTATAAGCCGGGAGAACAGGTTGGGATTGCCCTCGACCCCGCAGTGAGCGAAATCTTTAAAGACGGGAATTATCTGTTTGCAAAAAGCGGCGCCGGCACCAAAACCACCGATGAAATGATCGCGATGTGGGAAGGTTGGATCTCCAAATACCCCATTATTTCTTTGGAGGACGGCCTTGCGGAAAATGACTGGGCGGGTTGGGCAAAACTCACTGCGCAAATTGGAAGCCGCGTACAACTTGTGGGCGATGATTTTCTCGTGACAAACACGAAATTCCTCAGTCGCGCGATTGAAGAAAAATGCGGAAATGCGATTTTGGTGAAAGTGAATCAAATTGGAACCCTTACCGAGGCTATTCAAGCGATTCAAATGGCCAAAAAGGCCGGCTGGAAGGCCATTGTTTCACATCGCAGCGGGGAAACGGAGGATGTCACGATTGCGGACTTGGCCGTGGCCATGGAAACGGGACAAATCAAAACCGGCTCCGCGAGTCGAACCGACCGCATTGCGAAATACAATCAGCTGCTGAGGATTGAGGATGTGCTTGGGAATAAAGCAAAGTTTGGAGTTCTTTAGCTCACACTCTCCATTCGGTCGAGTACTAAAAAACCGCCTTTTTTCTCGAGCTGTCAGACGCTATTTTACGGAGCGCTGAGCTCATTTATGAGAGAGAAGGCGGTCTAGAAAATGGTGACTAATTCCATTTTGTTTTTGTTTTTCATCTACCTTACTTTGGTTTAGTTTATGGCCGAACCGGGGCTGTCCTTGGCGTGGATATATGTCGCTATGCTAGGCAGGAAGCGAGTCAGAATCCACAGAACGATGTTGAGAGTCTATCTCTCGTGGGTGATCAGGTCAGGATCACCATAATAAAGTAGAGCCGTTTAAGGTGAAAGAACTTTTTGTTTCTGTTTCTGTATCGAGTTTTGAATGAGCGGTGAAACGTTTTGTTTTTAGCGTTTCATATCAATATACGCAAAGAGTTCCAGCCTTACAAGTTTCTGCCGTGGACATGAACAAGAAATTGTTTCAGAGTGAGTAGTTTTAATCTGGAATCGCCGAGGTGAGATCTTGGACTTTTTGAAAGCCTCTCCCTTCGGTCGAGTAACAAAAAACCGGTCTTTCCCTCGAGCTATCAGACGCTATTTTTAGAGCGCTGAGCCCATAATGAGAGAAAGGCCGGTTCCGTGAAAGGCGATGAACCCTTTCTGTTTTTGTTTTTCATCTGCTGTACTTTGGTCGGTTTTAGGGCCGGACCGGGGCTACTCTTGGCGTGGATGCTAGTCGCTATGCCGAGACAGGGAGCGAAACGAGATCCACAGAGTGGAGGGTGAGATTCTGAGTCTCATGGGTGATCTAATCGAGATCACCAGCGTAAAGCAGAGCCGTTTAAGGTGAAAGAACTTTTTGTTTCTGTCTCTGTATCGAGTTGTGAATGAGCGGTTGTGAAACGTTTTCTTTTTGCGTTTCATATCAATGTACCCGGCGAGTTCATGCTTATCAAGTTTCTGTCGTGGACATGAACAATAAATTGTTTCAACGTCGCATTTTTCAATCTGAATGGGTAAAAGTATCTTCTTGCATAAAAAAATAATTATAGGCATACTTTTTATGCGCATTTCGTGCGTAGCCTATGAGTACCTTCTCACTCTTCGATATCGCTGGCCCCATCATGGTCGGCCCCTCCAGTTCTCATACAGCAGGAGCGGCAAAGATCGGTCAGTTCGCGAGGGCTATTTTTGATTCCACTCCCACGAAGGTTCACTTCTTTCTTCATGGTTCTTTTGGAGAAGTTTACAAAGGCCATGCCACCGACCGCGCTCTCCTGGGAGGAGTCATGAAGTATGCCCCCAATGATTTGCGCATTAAAGATGCATTTGCCGAGGCCAAAAAGAACAAACTGGCCTATGAATTTGAACCCGGAAATTTGGGAAACGGTTACCATCCGAACTCCGTGTTGATCACGCTCGAGAATAAAAATCATAAAATGAAAATTCTGGGGTCTTCGATTGGAGGGGGAAATGTCGTCATCAATCAAATCAATGGATTTGACGTGCATCTCACCGGAAATGGAGCGGAACAATTTTTTACTCTTGTGATTGAGAACGAAAATCTTCCGGGGATGCTGGCCAAAACAACCACATTTTTGGGAGAAAAAAATATTCGAATCATTAATATGCAGAGCTGTTACCTTGCGCTCGAAAATAAAATGCTGAGTGTGCTGAGTATTGAAAAAGCGCTTACTCTTAAGGAAATTCTTGCTCTCGAACAAGAAGAAGGTATTTTGTTCGTACGTTCTCTTAACAAACTTGCTTCCTAACCCTTCCCCATGGCTGCAAACTACATCTTCCACAATGGCAAGGAACTGCTAGAACGCTGCGAGGAGCATAAAATGAAAATCTGGGAGGTGATGCTGAATTATGAGTTGCAGCTTTCAACACGCAAGAAAAAGGAAGTCTTGAAGATGCTTTTGCAAAGGTTGAATGTGATTTTTGACGGGATTGAAGCGTCCATAAAACATCCGGAAATGTCCAAGAGCGGAATGGTGGGAAAATCCACTCCGTTGTTGGCGGGAGCCGTGCGCGATTTTAAAAAATGGGACAAGAAATTGCTTTTAAATGAAGCGAGTGTCCGGGCCATGCTGGGGGCCGTTGCAACAGGAGAAAACAATGCGCGAATGGGAGTGATTTTGGCCTTCCCCACGGCGGGTGCAGCGGGTGTTTTGCCCGGGGTTATTTATGGAGCCAAGCACAAGCTCAAACTCAACGAAGCACAGATGTTGGAAATGATGCTCACGGCTTCGGCGGTGGGCGTGATTATTGCGAATACGGCGACGCTTTCTGGCGCGGCCGGAGGATGCCAAGCAGAAGTTGGAAGCGCCACGGCTATGGCGGCGGCGGCTCTCACGGAGGTGCGTGGGTACAGCCCTGAAACTACTTTGCACGCGGCCTCTTTGGCTTTGAAAAATATGATCGGACTGGCCTGCGACCCTATTGGCGGACTGGTGGAAGTGCCTTGTATTAAACGAAATGCAATCGGTGCAGTGTTCAGCATGGCCGCCAGCGATATGGCTTGTATTGGTATTGAAAGTTTCGTGCCTTTCGATGAAGTTGTGAACGCGATGCGTGAAGTGGGCGACATGATGGATCCAAGAATTCGTGAAACGGCCCTCGGCGGACTTGCCATGTCCCCCACGGGTCAAGCGGTCGCGGGAAGAATGGGCCTCATCAATATTGGAACTAATCCTTGTGCAAAATGAGTTTTAAACTTGGCGTTCTCGCCTCCGGTAACGGGACTGACCTCACGGCCATCTACAAAGAGATGGATGAGGGCAAACTGCCCGGCATTGAAGTCGCGATTGTGATTTCGAATGTGGAAAGTGCGCCGGTTCTGGAGAAAGCGCGTGCGTGCGGAGTGAAAGCAATTTTTGTCGACCCCAAAGGAAAATCCAAGGAAGAATATGATGAAGAATTGTTGCGATTGATGAAAGATGCAGAAGTAGATTTAGTGTGTCTCATTGGTTACATGAAGATTTTGACTCACCCTTTTGTGAGTGCTTTCCCTCGCCAGATCATCAATGTCCATCCGTCGCTGCTCCCCAAATATGGTGGCAATGGGTGGTATGGGATGAAGGTGCATGAGGCCGTCATTGCCAATCATGAAAAGGAAACGGGTATGACCCTTCATTATGTGGATTTGGGAGTGGACAGCGGAGCCATGATTTTGCAGAAAAAAGTAGCGGTGGCGGAGGACGACACTCCCGAGACTCTAAAAGCGAAAGTTCAGGAACTCGAAAAAGCCGGCTACCCGGAGGCGATAAGGTTGATAGCGAGCCAAAGAACAGGTAAAAAGTATCGAATTAGGCATGATAGACCAAACTGTATTGGTTGCACGGCCTGTGCTGCAATTGCTCCTCGGTTTTGGGAAATGAGTGATTTGGATGGAAAATCGGATGTGATTGGCTCTAAAATGGGCGGGGACGGTTGGGAGGAATTGGAAATTTCTGAGGAGGACTTTGTGCTCAATAAAGATGCAGCTGAAGCGTGCCCCGTGAATGTGATACACTTGATTCAAATTGGCGATAATAAACAATTAATTTAATTCTGTTAATGGCAAAAAGTGTTTACGAACCGTTGACGTGGCTGGTGGGTGGTGAGGCCGGATACGGAATCACTACGATGGGGCAAATGTTTGCTCGCGCTTGTGCGCGGGGCGGATTGAATGTTTTTGGTTACGTGGAATATCCTTCTTTGATTCGTGGCGGACACAACCTCGCCATGGTGCGAACGGCAAAAGATACCGTACACGCACACAGCGACAAAATTGACATCATGCTGGCCTTGAACAAAGAGACCATCGATTTGCATGGAGCTGAAATGGCGGAGGGTGGCGTGGTCATTTACGATGGGGAAACGATTCCTATGGATGCGGCGACCACCGCTGCAGCGCATTTTCGTTTAGCTTCAGTGCCTATGGCGCGCCTCACCAAAGAGTTGGGAGCGGAACGAGTCATGCGAAACACCGTGGCTCTCGGGGCCAGTTTCGCCATTATGGGCCTTGGCTTTGAACCGGTGGAAAATGTTTTAAAAACGACCTTTGAACGGAAGGGGCCCGAAGTTGTCGCTTCCAACGTTGCCTTGGCTCGGGCGGGTTTTGACTATGTGCTTGCCAATGTGAAAGACCCTGCGAAAAAAACTATTGCCGTGGTGGAGGATGCGCCGAAACGCATGGTGATTTCCGGCAATGAGGCCATTGCGCTGGGTGCTTTGAAAGCGGGTGTGAAATTTATGGCCGCCTACCCCATGACTCCCGCAACTTCCATCATGTTGACCATTGCGAAGTACGGAGTGAAACACAAAATTGTGATGAAACATTCCGAAGATGAAATTGCGGCCATCAACATGGCGATTGGAGCTTCCCACATGGGACTTCGAGCGATGACGGCGACTGCGGGTGGCGGATTTTCTTTGATGGTGGAGGCACTTGGAATGGCCGCGATTACGGAAACCCCTTTGGTGGTGGTGGAAGGAATGCGACCCGGCCCTTCAACTGGACTTCCCACGTGGACCGACCAAGCCGATTTACGATTTTTGATGCACGCTTCGCAGGGAGAATTTCCACGCGTGGTTTTTCTTCCCGGAGACGTGACGGAAAGCTTTGAAATGACGCTTAAGGCGTTCAACTTGGCTGAACAATATCAAATGATTTGTCTCATTTTGACCGATAAATATTTGGGAGAATCGGTGCAGTCCGTGGAACCGTTTAATCACGAGTACGTTGTGGATCGTGGAGAGCGCTACAGTATGGAAGAGGCGGCAAAATTAGTGCCTGGTTCCTACAAGCGTTTTGAGTTCACGGAAAGTGGAGTTTCCAAGCGTGCATTTCCCGGTTTCCCAAATACTATTCATGCCGTTTCGACCGATGAACATAAAGAAGATGGCGACTTGGACGAGGGCAGTGCCAATCGAATCAAAATGGTGGATAAACGCGCACGAAAATTGCTGACCTTGAAGAAAGAATCTTTGAGCGAATTGGACATGATTGAAGTTCACGGACCGGCAGAGGCTGACCTCACTCTTGTATCTTGGGGGTCGAACAAAGGACCTATTTTGGAAGCTCTGGACGTGGCCAATTCGATGGGCCTGAAAGTGAACTTCCTCCAAATCAAACTTGCCTTACCTTTCCCCACGGAAGAAGTGGTTCGTGTTTTGAAGGCGGCGAAAAAAACACTGCTCATCGAAACGAATTCCGAAGCCCAAATGGGCGGAGTGATTCGGGAATACACCGGGATTTTGCTCGAAAATAAGTTCCTTCGTTACGACGGACGTCCATTCCATCCCGCAGAAATTCTTGATAAAATTCAATCCTCATTATGAGTAAAACTTTAAAAGTTTTGGAGAAGCTTAGCGATTTAGACACCGGGTCTAAATGCAACTGGTGCCCCGGCTGTGGTGATTTCGGAATTCTTGTCGCCTTGAAACAGGCTTTGTTTGAACTCAAGCTCGACCCTGAAGAAACGATGATTGTTTCCGGAATCGGGTGTGGATCGCAAGCTCCGCATTTAATTAAAACTTATGGATTTCATTCCATTCACGGACGCGCTTTGCCCGTGGCCACCGGGATGAAAATTGCGAATCATAAAATGAATATCATCGTAATGGGTGGAGATGGAGACGGGTATGGAATTGGTATGGCGCATTTGGTTCACACGTCCCGACGTAACTTCAACATCACTTATATTGTTCAAAATAATCAGGTTTATGGGCTCACGAAGGGACAAACTTCCCCCACCAGCGACCACGGTTTTAAAACCAAAAGCACGCCGGAAGGAGTGATTGAAATGGCGGCTCGACCTCTGGGAATTGCGCTGGCTTCCGGCGCTACTTTTTTGGCTCGCGGGTACGCCGGCGACATCATGCATCTCAAAGGCCTCATCATGAAGGGTATTCAACACAGAGGTTTTTCTTTGATTGATGTGCTGCAACCTTGTGTGACTTTCAACAAAGTGAATACCTACCAATGGTATCAGGAACGTATCCATAAATTGGAAACGGAGCCCGATTACGACGTTACGAATCGAGCCATGGCTTTTCAAAAGGCTGAAGAGTGGGGCGATAAAATAAATGTTGGTGTGTACTACAAAGAAGACCGCTCGACATACGAAGACGAACTCCCTATGATTGCGGAGAAACCGCTGGTGGAACACGACATTAGCAATGTGGACATCAGCGCTGAAATGCAATTTTATATGTAGAGTGCGAAGCGCCCCTTACCCCCTTTTTATGCCTACCGTTAAAAATACTTCAACCGGGGTCACCGCCCAATGTGAGGTCGGGGCCTCGTTCAAAGACGTGGCACAGAGCCAAGGACTTGATATTCCCTTTGGATGTGAGAGTGGAATTTGCTCCACTTGTTTGATTCATATCAAAAGCGGTGCCGAAAATTTAGGGCCCAAAACAGAACAAGAAGAATTCACTCTTGAAGCTCGCGGTACGGATGCGACCGATATGACCACTCGTCTGGGCTGCCAATGCAAAGTGAATGGCGACGTGGAGTTTGAGCAGTAATTATTGCTGAAGCTCGTTTTTGGGCACACACAGAAAAAAGAAATCTGTCGTCCCATCGTCGTAAATATCCTCTTGTTCCGACCACACCCCTCCTTGTTCCTCACACAAGGTTTTCTCAGTATCCTCTGGAATTGCTTGAACTGGCTTAGCCGATGGTGAACAGGCGAGCAAAAATGTGGAGAGCAAGCATGGTAGAAGAAAAGTTTTCATGAGACTTAGTTGATATTTTTCTTCATTTTTTCTCGTGACTTGGAGTCGAGAGAGGCTTTGTTTTTTGTGATTTTTAGCTCGGTTTTTCCGCTCACAAAACTACCTTCCGCAATGTCTTCTACGACGGTAAGGCCGGAGGTGATCATGGTGTTGGAACCGATGCGGATGCCGGGCATGATGCTGGTGTTGACGCCTACGCGGATGTGATCGCCGAAGATGGGACCGAGTTTATTGCGGCCGGAGTTTTCGCCGGCGCTGGAGATTTCTTTTTCGTCGAGGCGGAGGTTCGCACAAATGGCACCGGCACCAAAACTCACGTCGTTGCCCATCACGGTATCGCCGATGTAGTTGGAATGGAACCAGCAGTCGTCGCCCACGAACGAACGGGCAACTTCAGTGTTGTAGCCCACCACACAGCGGTCGCCCAGCATTGATTCACGCACTAAGGCGTTGTTTCCAATGACGCAGTTTTTTCCGATGTAAGCAGGCCCTTGCACCGTGGCGTGTTCAAAGATTTTCACGCCCTCTTCAATCACCACGTTGTCTCCCACCACGGCTGTTTTTGCGATTTGTGCCGAAGGGTGAATTCGTGAACCCATGACTTTAAAAGAGAATTGCATGAGGTCGAGGATGTGCCAAGGATGCTTTACGGGCTGCCACAAACCATCGTAAGGCACGGCTTCGAAATTCTGTGTTTTCATGAGGGTTTGCAGCGCCAGTTCGTAACGATCATCTTTTTTGCTCTTGGATTTTTCTAGAATTTCAAAAAGAGCTTCCGGCTTCTTAAACAGGTGCAGGACAATGTTCACCCACTTCGAAGGTTCCTTCCCCGCTCCCGGCTTTTCCACAATGTCTATGATGCGATTCGCTTTCATCTTGAGGTAGCCGCCCGGAAAATACTCCTTTACCTCAAAAGCCAAAAGATAAGCATCTGATTTGGATTTGCTCGCCTTCAGCATTTTCTCAAAAGCGCTTTGAGCGAGAACATCGTTGCTACTGAAGATGAGAAGCTCGTCGGTTTTTTTGATTTCTTTTCGGACCGTGAGTACCGCTCCGGCCATTCCCTCCTCAATATTTTTCTGCTCCAAAACAAGCGCCTTGTAGGGTTTGGCGAGTTCCTTGAGTTGCTTTAAGTTGTGCGCTCCCCCCACCACAATAATGTCCTTAAGTCCCACACGCACCAGTGTATCCAGTTGGTGTTCAAGCAGCGTGCGGCCTGCGAATTTGAGGAAATTTTTATCCTCAACAGGTTTGACTCGTTTGCTGCGCCCGGCTGCTAGAAGGAGGACTTTCATAGGTTGGAAGTATGGCTATTATACCTGGAGGACTTGTCCAAAGGCAACGGGCACTCTAAACTTAGACTTATTATGACTCAAAGCTGCCGACAGTGCCGGAACTCCTTCGACATCACCGAGGATGATCTCGCGTTTTATGGACGTATTGCCGTTCCACCGCCTACTTTTTGTCCTTCGTGTCGTTTACAGCGCCGTTTGAGTTTTCGAAATGAGCGGAATTTACATAAAAGAACCTGCAGTTTATGTCAAAAAATCATTATTTCTTTTTACGCTGCAGGCACTCCTTTCCCCGTTTACTGCAACGACTGTTGGTGGTCGGATAAGTTGGATCCCTCACGCTATGGGCAAGATTTTGATTTTTCACGACCTTTCTTTGAACAATTTAAGGAGCTGATAAATAAAGTTCCAAAATCTGCCGTCCTCCAACTCAACAATGAAAATTCCGAGTATAATTCTTTGTTGGCGTTCAGCAAAAATACTTATATGTCTCCCGGCTCTTACTATATGGAAGATTGTCTGTATTCGAGAAAAAGTCAGTACTGCAAGGACTGTATGATTGGAAATTTTTTGGACCACTGTGAGTTGGTGGCGTGGAGTACGAATTGCCGGAATTGTTACCGCTCGCATCATCTTATAAATTGTCGGAATTGTTCAAGTTCTTCTTATTTGGCTGACTGCATAAACTGTGAAAATTGCTTCATGTGCAGCGGAGTTACCAATAAGAAATTCTGCTTTAAAAATGAGCAGTTGAGTGAAGAAGCTTATCGACAGAAACTTGAGGAATATAAGACTAAAAATCCAAAGGAAGTATGGGAAGAATTTGAGGCCTTTAATGTGACCATTCCGAAGCGATATCAAAATCAACTCAGCTGTGAAAATTCTTCGGGGGACTATATTTACAACTCACGAAATGCCACCGAGGCTTATGACTGTTTCGATATTGAAGATTCGAAGTATTTGGTTGAGTGCGTGAAAGTGAAAAACTCCATGGATCTTTCCATGCACGATAAAGATATCGAACTTTGTTATGAACTTTGCTCGGGCGGGGAAAATAATTTTAATTTGAAATTCAGTTATTGTAGTTGTGCTTCGCCCAATTCAGACTATCTTTTCTCATGTTTTTACCTCAGTGACAGCTTTGGCTGTGATGGATTTCACGGTCGTCAAAAAAACTTCATTCTTAATAAAAAGTATGAAGAGAGTGAATATGAGTTGTTGAAGAAAAGAATCGTTGAGCATATGACCAAGACCGGAGAGTGGGGAGAATTTTTCCCGGCTACTCTTTCAACATTTCCCTACAATGAAAGTGTTGCTTCTGACTATTTCCCTTTGAGCCGTGAAGAACTTGTGAAAACGGTGGGCGAGGTGCCGAGTACTTTAAGATGCGAATCTTGCATGAAAAACTACAAAATCATCCCGCAAGAAGCCGCTTTGGCTGAGAAAATTGGTATTCCTCCTTCTAGTGAATGCTCCGACTGCCGATTCACCGAGCTTTTTCGTTGGAAGAATCCGCGAAAATTGTGGCCTCGCCACTGTGCCAAGTGCCAAACCCCTATCCAAACCACTTACTCGCCCGAAAGTCCGGAAATCGTGTATTGTGAGGTGTGTTACCTAAATACTGTTTACTGATGGCCCATTGTCTTCAATGCCAAGCACCGTTTGAGATTAGTGAGAAGGAAAGAACTTTTATTGATGAGGTCAGCCCGATTGTGACCGGGAAAAAGTATTTGTTGCCAAATCCTAAGCTGTGTCCACCCTGTCGTCGTCAAAGGCGCTGTGCGTTTCGCAATGACCGCAAGTTGTATAAGCGCAGCTGTGATAAAACAGGCAAAACCATCGTTTCTATCCATCATCCAGAGAAGCCCTTCCCTGTTTACTCTCAAGAAGTGTTTTGGAGCGATGAACACGACCCCGCTGCCTATGGTCTGGATTTTGATTTTTCTCGGCCCTTCTTTGAACAATTTGCCGACTTGCAAAAGGTGACCCCACGTGTGGCTTCCTCCGTGGTGAATTCTGAAAATTGTGAGTTCACCGCCTTTACCCTTCAATGTAGAAACTGCTACCTCTCTTCACGACTCGCCGACAACGAAGATATTTATTATACCTACTTGGCACTGAAAAGTACTCGCTGTTTCGACTGCTATAATGTGGCTACTTGCGAGTTGAACTACCAGTGTGTAGACAATAGACAGAGTTACCATTGTTTCTTTACGGAGCGCTGCCGGGGTTCGCATGACTTGATGTTTTGCTCAGATATGTCCGGCTCCAACGACTGTTTTGGATGCGTCGGGCTCGTGCAAAAACAGTTTCATTTTTTCAACGAGAAACTGAGCAAAGAAGACTATGAGAAGCGTGTAAAAGAATGGTGGGACGGCTCCCAAGAAAGTGTAGACCACTGTTTAAAGTCTTTCCGTGAACATCAAAAGAAATTTCCGGTTCGCGCTGTGAATGTTTTCAATTCCGAAAATGTATTTGGAACTTATGTTTTTGAAAGCCGCAATATCTACGCTTCTTTTGACATCGTGAACTGTGAAGATGCCATGCACTGCACTCAGTCCGAATGCTCGAAAGACATCATGGATACCGACATGGCTTACTACGGAGAAAGGGCCTATGAGCAAATTTCCGTGGGACGTAGCATGAATACTTTGTTCGGCTGCACGGCTATGAATGGGAACAGTGATTTACTCTATTTTTTCGAGGCTTTTAACAGTTCTCAGAACTGTTTCGGGTGCATTGGGATCAAGAAAAAACAGTATTGTATTTTGAATAAACAATATACCAAGGAAGAGTATGAAGAACTTTTACCGCGGATTATTGCGCACATGGAAAAAACCTGCGAATGGGGTGAGTTTTTCCCTCTTTCCATCTCTTCATTTGGCTACAATGAAACGGTGGCGATGAGCTTATTCCCCTTGAGTAAAGAGGAAGTGTTGCAGCGTGGATGGAATTGGTACGATGAACCCGAAGAAAAAATCCTGGCTGCGGAAGGAGAAAATATTGTCACGTGTGAAGTGATCGGCCGACCTTTTAAAATTGTTCCGCAAGAGAAGAAGTTCTACGAGGAAATGAATTTGCCGTGGCCCCGGAAACATCCCGATGTTCGTCATAAAGAACGTTTGGCACTGCGCAACCCGTACCGTCTTCGGGAAGATCGCTGTAAAAAATGCAGCGTGGCCTTGATGACCGACCAGAGTCCCGATAAAATTATTTATTGTGAAGCCTGTTATTTAGCCGAAATCTACTAATGACCGACCTTCAGCTCAAATGCAGAGTCACCGGAAAACCCTTCGTGGTGAACGAGTGGGAACAAGAATTTTTGAAGAAATTTGACGCCCCTTTGCCTGCCTTGTGCCCCGAGCAAAGACATCGACGACGTTTGGCCCATCGCAATGAGCGGCGCATTTATAAAAGGAATTGTTCCTTGACCGGAGAGCCCATTATTTCCATTTTTTCTCCTGATAAAGAGCTGGTTGTGTACTCCCAAGAAGCCTGGCATGGCGACCAATGGGACGGCCGTGACTATGGGAAAGACTATGACTTTTCCCGGCCTTTTTTTGAACAGTTTTTAGAACTTCAAAGGCGAGTTCCCCATATGGCGTTGCTCAATGTGAACGGTGAGAATAGTGAGTACTGCAACATCACCGCTGGTAATAAAAATTGCTATCTTGTTTTTGGCGGAGACTTTTGTGAAGATTCTTTTTACTCGGTGTTTAGTATGCGGTGTCGAGATGTCTCCGATGTCTACTGGGTGAATAGTTCCGAGCTTGTTTATGACACTGTTGATTCCGAAAATTGTTACAACGTGAAATACTGCCAAAGGGCTTATGGATGCCGTGATAGCAGCTTTTTGTTTGAATGTAGAAACTGTGAAAACTCTGTTGCTTGCGTTGGTCTGATCGGCAAAAAATACCATATTTTCAATAAGCCTTACTCCCCCGAAGAATATAAAGAAAAATTAAAATCTTTCAGGCTCGATACCTGGAGCGGTGTGCAAACCATGAAACGCGAGTTCGCTCAATTTAAACTTCAGTTCCCTCACCGTTATGCTCAAATATTAAATAGCGAAAATGTTACCGGTGACGATATTTCGGGTGCTAAGAATGCACTGAACTGTTTTGGAATTAACGGACCGGCTGAAGATATCAAAGATATATTTTTGGGAGTATGGGGGCTTCGTGATGCTGCAAGTTGCGACCATGTGGGCCACAAAGCGGAACTCTATTATGAAATGCTGGGCTCCATTGAAGGCACCCATTGTGCTTTTTCTTCCTTTTCTTGGAGCGCTCAAGATACATTTTATTGCCACATGGTTCAGAACTCCCACGACTTATTTGGGTGTAGCAACCTCAAGAGAAATGAGTACTGCATTTTAAACAAACAGTATTCGAAGGAGGAATACTTCGCGCTCCGTGAGCGCGTGGTTGAGCATATGAAATCCACCGGTGAATGGGGTGAGTTTTTCCCCATAGAGCATTCTCTTTTTGCCTACAACGAGACGGTGGCAAACGACTATTTCCCGCAAACGAAAGATGAAACTCTTGGCCAAGGATTAAAGTGGCTCGATGAAGAACTTCGTGAAATCCGTCCGAATTCAGTTCCGGATTCTATTCACGATGTAAAGGACGATGCCCTCACTCTTACTCTCGTGTGTGAACGCACAGGTCGTCCTTATAAAATTATTCCGAGTGAATTAAAGTTTTACAAAAAAATGGAAATTCCTCTCCCTCACTTTGCGCCGGAGACTCGAAATGAAATCCGCATTGCCTCCCGCAATCCTATTCAAATGTGGGACCGCAAATGTTCGAAATGTAACAAAGTGATTCAAAGTAGTTACTCACCGCAACGCCCCGAGCTGGTTTACTGCGAAGCGTGCTACTTGAAGGAGATTTACTGAGCCACGAACGCCGTTGCACCGAGCCAGGCCAAGTTGAAGACGGCGCGTTCAGTACGCGTGTAGACGTCAGATTCAATCAAAATTCCAATGAGTTCATCGGGGTTGAGGGACATGATGGCGACCTTTTTGTCGTAGATGGAAATTTGATTTTCGAACTTAAATTCTTTTGGATTTACGAAGAGAATTTCCACTAATTCTTCAGGGAATTTTTTGGGATAAAAACGGTGAATGAACTGGCGGGCCTCTTCGGTGGATGGTGAAAGAAGTCGAGTTTTTATACGACGTTTTACGAGTTTTTGGGTGTAGCCCGGAAGGTAATCAGGCAGAAGATTCCCCAGCGCTTCCAAGTTGGTGTAGCCCAAGACTTCCGACTTTGCCTCAAGAGTCTGCTCGAAAATGGTTTTAATGCCTTCAATGCCTTCGTAGGAACGAATGATGGGTTTGAAGGCGTGAATGTTGGTCACGGAAAGCAGCTCCGGGAGTAGTTTTTTTGCGCTTTCATACTTCTGCTCCATTTGGTTCACCAAAACTTGCGGTGGCTCCGCTACAAAGAATTTCACGTTGCCTTTGAGGTTGGTGGTGATGAGTCCGCGCTTACGAAGACTTTCCAAAACATAGTAACAATTCACCCGAGGAACTTTGGCTTTTTGCGCGATGGTGCTGGCGAAAGATCCCCCCAACTCCAAGACCGTGAGGTAGACTTTTGATTCCTCTTCGGAGAGTCCAAAATCGAGGAGTTGCTGGCTGAGCATGATTGTTGTAAAAAAGTTTCTACAGCTAATATAATCTGTTGTTGGATGGTTTACAAGGTTTTATTGTGAAGAAATTTACAAAATATGCTAGAGTAGAGGCTAATCACATTTTATGACAAACGTCACCAAAATATGTACGGTCAGTGGAAAACCTTTTGTTATTACCGATGCGGATCAAGCGTTTTACGAAAAAATTGGGGTTCCCTCCCCGACTTTGAATCCGGAAGAGCGAATGCGCCGGCGTTTGGCTTTTCGAAATGAGCGGAACTTTTATCATCGAAAATGTGATCTCTGTAAAAAAGAAATCATTGCTATGTATGAGGCCGAGAGTCCTTACACCATTTACTGTCAAAACTGCTTTTGGGGAGACGGATGGGATCCGAAAAACTTCGCGCAGGAAGTCGACTTTTCACGACCTTTCTTCGAACAGTACGCGGAGCTTCTCAAGAAAGTTCCCCGCATTAGCCTTATGAATAAGGAGCATCAAAATGCGGAATATGGAAATTTTTCTTTCCGAAATAAGGATTCCTATCTGGTTACCACGACAGCGTTTTGCGAAGATGCCTTTTACACAAAGCGTTGCTTCAACTCCCGCAGTATTACAGACTCTGCAAACTCTGCTCAGTGTGAGCTTTGCTACGAAGTTTTGGACTCCCGGAATTGCTACAACTGCCAGTGGGTTCAAAACTCTGCAGACTGTAGTGATTGTACTTTGGGTTACAATTTAAAAGGCTGCAAAAATTGCTTCGGTTGTTATAATTTGGCCAACCAAAATTACTGTATCTACAACGAGAAGTATTCGAAAGAAGACTACGAAAAGAAATTGAAAGAACTTCATGAAAATTTGCCTGCGGAAGTTGAGAAATTTCTTTCATTGAAAACTATCCCGCGGAAATTTATGGATGGAGTTAATAATGAAAACTGCAGTGGAGATGCGGTCTACAACTCCAAAAACGCACAGTATTGTTTCGATGTTGCACACATGGAAGACTGCAAGTTTGTCTTTGACGCCACGCATGTCAAAGATGCTTATGATGTCAATAACGATGATCACTCAGAGTTGGAGTACGAAGCGGGTGGAAGCGAGACCAATTATATGTATCGATTTAGCGATATTTGTTGGTTCAATAAGTATCTCACTTACTGCAATCTTTGCTTCAACAGCGAGTACTTGTTTGGATGCGTGGGAATGAAAAAAAATAAATATTCGATTTTGAATAAGGAATATTCCAAGGAAGATTTTGAAGTTTTACATGCTCAGCTGATCGAACATATGAAGAAAACCGGGGAGTGGGGCGAGTTTTTCCCTATGACACTTTCGCCGTTCGCTTACAATGAAACGGTGGCCAATGACTACTACCCTTTAAGCAAACTGGAAGCTTGGCAAAGAGGACTACAATGGCGAGATGAAAGTGAGAAAACAAGTTACCAAGGTCCCAACCTTTTACCGCCCTTGAATGCGAAGACCACGGGACCCGAAGTGACGAAAAGCATTTTCACGTGCAGCGTTTCCGGAAAGCTTTATAAAATCACTCCCCAGGAACTAGAACTCTACAAAAAGCTGGATGTGCCTCTTCCCCAAAAGGCTCCTGAACAACGTTTCAAAGAACGCATGGCCCGAAAAAATCCTCGTACGCTCTGGGTACGTCCGTGCAATTCTTGCGGAGTGCAATTGGAAACGGCTTACGGACCGGACAGAACGGAAAGAATTTTATGCGAACAATGTAATTTAAAGGAGATTTACTGATGTCGATCATTACTCAAATCTGTCGAGTTTCTGGAAAAGCTTTTGTGATTGATGAGGCGGATCAAGCGTTCTACGAAAAGCTGGGCGTACCTTTGCCCACGCTTTGTCCTGAAGAACGAAGGCGCAGACGATTTGCGCATCGTAATGAACGAAATCTTTATCACCGAAAATGTGACCTTTCGGGCAAAAGTATTATTTCCAACTTTGCTCCCGAAGGTGGTTTTACCGTTTATGAAATTACGGAATGGTGGAGCGATAAGTGGGAGGCAAAATCTTACGGACAGGATGTCGATTTTTCACGTCCTTTTTTCGAACAATTCGCGGAGCTCAATAAAAAGGTCCCAAAACTTTCCATGTCCGTATGGAACTCGGAGAATAGTAGTTACTGCAACTATGTTGGAAATGTAAAAGACTCTTATTTAATCTTTGGATCGGTGTATAGCGAAAAGTGTTTTTATGGCTCACCTTACTACTCTTTTGACTGCATCGATACCTTGGTGGTGCGGGAATGTGAACATTGCTACGAATGCATGGACTGCCGAAAACTGTATGAATGTTTTTACTGCCAAGACTGCCATAGCTCGCGTAATTTAACGTACTGTTTCGATATGCAAGGCTGCAGTGATTGCATCGGCTCGGCGGGACTTCGCAATAAGCAGTACTGCATTTTTAATGAACAGCTCGACAAAGAAGAGTATGAGAAACAAAAGCAGAGTTTTCAACTCTGTAATCCAAAAATTCAAGACTTTTTAAAGCAAAAATTGCAGGAATTGAAACTTAAAATTCCTCATCGTTATATGCAAAGTAGACAGACGGAGAATGTCAGCGGGAACTACGTTTTTCAATCTAAAAATGCAACGAATTGTTACTTTACCGATCGCTCTCAAGACGTGGCCTACTGTATGCAAGTGGTGGACCTGAAAGACTGCTACGACAATAATTTCACGGAAGAGAATGAACTCTGCTACGAATATTTGGGTGCCTACCAAAATCAGCGCCTGCTTTTCTCCAAGTTTTGCAATAAAGTTTCGGAAAGTATGTACTGTGATAGCTGTTTCACCTCGCACCATCTTTTTGGTTGCAGCGGACTACGGAATGCCTCTTACTGTATTTTTAATAAACAATATTCCAAGGAAGAGTACGAAGCGTTGGTGCCGCGTTTGATTGAGCATATGAAGAAAACTGGCGAATTTGGGGAATTTTTTCCTGTGGCCACTTCCCCTTTTGCTTACAACGAAACTGTGGCAAATGAGTACTTCCCGATGCGTGAGGAAACTGCGTTAAAGTGCGGCTACCTCTGGAAAGTGGAGGATGAAATAAACAGTTACCAGGGTCCGGTGCTTGAAATTCCGGAAAATATTCAGGAGGTTTCGGACGATATTTTAAAGCAAATTCTCACCTGCGAAGTGAGTGGGAAACTCTACAAACTGATTCCGCAGGAGCTGGAGTTCTACCGAAAAATGAAACTTCCCATTCCCCGACGCGCGCCCAATCAACGCCACCAAGATCGTCTGGCGCAGCGGAATCCGCAAATTCTATGGATGCGTCAATGTTCGCTTTGCCAAGCCGAAATTCAAAGCAGCTATTCTCCTGAAAGGCCTGAGAAGGTATACTGTGAGCGCTGTTATTTAGCCTCGGTTTACTAAATGGAAGAAATCCTCAAACAGGTAACTTGTAAGAATTGTGGCAATGCCTACCCTATTACTCGTGAAGATCTTGCGTTTTACGAGGAGATGAAAGTCCCTGAACCTGTGAACTGTCCGGATTGCCGACAGCAACGACGTTTGGCTTGGCGCAACGAGAGGACTCTTTACTCCAGGAAATGCGATGCCACGGGAACTCCGACCCTTTCGGTTTTTTCTCCTGACAAAAAAGTGGTGGTCTACAAAAATGACTATTGGTATTCCGATCAATGGAATGCCTTCAGTTACGCGCAGGATTTTGACTTTACACGACCTTTTTTTCAGCAGTTTCAGGATCTTTTACAGCGAGTTCCGCAATTGGCGCTTTCCACTGTGAACACCCTTAATTGCGACTATGTGAATCAGTGTGGGTGGTCTAAAAATTGTTACCTCATTTTTGAGGCGGATAATAACGAAAATTGCCTCTACGCGAACAATATGTTCGACTGTAAAACCTGCATCGATAACCTTCATGTTTACGATTGTGAACTGTGCTATCAATGTATCGATTGTCGACAATGTTATAACCTTAAATTTTCGCAAAATTGCAGCACTTGTACCGAGTCATGGTTTTTGAAAAATTGCATCGGCTGCATGAATTGTTTCGGTTGCGTGAACTTAAGAAATAAACAATATTACATCTACAATCAAAAATATTCGAAAGAGGAGTACTTCGAAAAGCTCAAGCTCTTCCCTATCGACACTGTGGAAGGTCTCCAATCGCTCCAAGAAACATTTTTAAACTATGCGAAACAGTTCCCCCACAAAAGTATTTTTGGAGTCCAAAATGAAGATTCGAGCGGAGACTATCTTTTCAACACTCAGCGATGTAATTCATGTTTTGATGTGTCCAAAGGACAGGACAGTAAATATGTTTTCAACGCGCAAAATGTCAAAAAAGTTCATGACATGATGGTTTTCGGCCACGATAAAGGCGTTGAGTACTGTTATGAAAATCACGAGATTGGAGATTCGGTGAGAAACGTGTGTTTTTCGGATCAAGTATGGAGTGGAGTGAGCAATGTTTGGTATTCAAAATTGTGTATGCAAAACTCTCACGACTTGTTTGGCTGCATCGGCCTCCGGAAAGCGAGCTACTGCATTTTGAACAAGCAATATACGAAAGAAGAGTATGAGGCCCTTTTGCCAAAAGTGATCGCTCATATGCAAAGCACCGGAGAGTGGGGGAATGGCTTTCCTATATGGCTTTCGCCATTTTGTTACAATGAAACGTGTGCGCAGGAATACTACCCCCTCAGCAAAGAACAAGCGCTGGCGAATGGATACCCATGGAAGGATGAAGATGTGAAAATTTCTCGTCCGGCGACCGTGCAAGCTCCCCTTCGGATGAGCGAGACCCCTGACACTCTTGTGAATGAAGTTTTGGCCTGCTCCGAGTGCAAGAAAAATTACAAAATTGTGGCGCAGGAGCTGACGTTTTACCGTACACAGAATTTGCCTATTCCACGGAAGTGTCATGACTGCCGACACAAAGACCGAATGAAGCAGCGAAATCCTCGTAGACTGTGGAACCGCAACTGCATGAAATGTGGAAACCCCATTCAAACTTCGTTTGCGCCGGAAAGACCGGAGCCCGTTTTCTGTGAACCGTGTTATTTGGCATCGGTCGACTGACCTGTAGCCCGGTTGACCCAAACCTGAAAATCTGGTAAAATAGAGTGTTGGTTAATTAATTATGGATTTCCTACAAGTCATTCTCGAGCAGGGTACTCCGGAAATGCCAAAAAAAGAGCATCTGTTTCTTCAGTTTTTGATCAATCTTCATCACTCGGCGAGTCATAGGCACCTTTCGCTCGAAATGTTCGGATACAACCAGTACACCTATTTCTTCATTTCCTGTGACCCGGACATTACCAAGCTTGTGGAGGGTTTGATTTATTCCACCTTCCCCAACTGTGAAATTCGGCCCATCAAGGACTATACGACCTTTTATGATCCACAAAAGCAGTATCTTGTGGGTACACGTGCGGGCTTTGAACTTTCGGATATTTACCCCATTAAAACGTTTGAAGATTTTGAACAGGATTCTCTCTCGGGACTTTTTTCCGTGGTTTCAAAAATGGGTCGCGAAGATCAAGCCTGGGTACAAATTTTGATTAATCCCGTACACGAAGACTGGAAATACCATTTTGGGCGACGTTGGAGGATGAAATTGAATAATGTTTTCCGTCGTTTCCGCTTGAAAAACTACGTGCGTCTCAAAGAAAAAGCGACTCACTATCATGAAGAGAATGAAGCCTTTATTCACAAAAGTGAGCATCATCCGTTTGAAATGGAAGTGCGTTTTGGAGCGGTTTCCGGCAACGCGGAAGTGGCAAAAACCAATTTGCTTGCGCTTGCCAAAGCATTCTTTCAATTCAATAAAACCGACTACAACGGTTTTGTTTTGGACCGTATGCACACGGGAGCGCCCTTCTTGAAAGAATTCCAAAGTCGTCATATTAAAAGTCCGCTGATGGTGAGCGCGCATGAATTGGCGACTTTGTTCCACTTCCCAAACTCCGATCATGTGCCTCATGTGGTGCATATGCTTGCGAAAAAACACGAGGCTCCAAAAAATCTACCTACCGATTTGGATCCTACCGTGTCTTTGTTTGGAAAAACAAACTACCACAATACCTTCCAAGAATTCGGAATTAAACGTGAGGATAGACGACGCCACTTATACGCCGTGGGGAAGAGCGGAACCGGTAAGTCGAAACTGCTGGAGTTGCTGATTAAAAGTGATATTGAAGCCGGAAAAGGAGTGGGCGTTCTCGACCCGCACGGAGACCTTGTGGACAATATTTTGCGCTTTATTCCGGAACATCGCATGAAGGATGTGATTTATTTTGATCCCGGTGATACGGAGTTCCCCATTGCCTTCAACCCGCTTGAAAAAGTGGATGAAAAATTCAAAATGCAGATCACCATCGGGTTTATCGATATTTTTAAAAAGCTCTTCGGAGGAAACTGGTCCAACCGTTTGGAACACGTACTGCGTTATACCACTTTGGCTCTTTTGGATTCGCCGAATACCACGGTGCTGTCCATCATGAAAATGCTTTCCGATAAAAACTACCGTCAGAAAATTATTGCGCGCATTGAAGATTCCGTGGTGAAAAATTTCTGGGTGAATGAGTTCGCCGGATGGAGCGAAAAATTTGACGCGGAAGCCATTACTCCCTTGCTCAACAAAGTGGGTCAGTTGGTGTCCACCAATATGATTCGAAACATCATCGGGCAACCTAAAAATACCTTCCAAATTCGCGACGTGATGGACAATCAAAAAATTCTTTTGATGAAAGTTTCAAAGGGACTTTTGGGACAAGAAAATTCCGCTCTGCTCGGTTCCATGATCATCACAAAAATCTACCAAGCTGCGATGGCGCGTGCCGATATGCGGGAGGAAGATCGTAAGGATTTTTACTTCTACGTGGATGAGTTTCAAAACTTTGCTACCGATACATTTGCGGAAATTTTGTCCGAAGCGCGTAAGTATCGTTTGTGTTTGACCATCGCCCATCAGTACATTGGGCAGCTGGACCCCATAGTGCGTAAAACGGTGTTTGGTAACGTGGGTTCCATGGTGAGTTTCCGCGTGGGAGCCGAGGACGCCGCGATCCTTGCGGAAGAGTACACTCCCATCTTTGGAGTGCGTGATATTATTAACTTGGGGGTCCGAGAGTTTTACCTCAAAATGTCTATTGATGGAGAGCTGACGGAAGCTTTTTCCGGACGTACGCTCGACATTAAATACAGCATTAAAGATCATAGCCGCGATATTATTCAGCAGTCTCGAGATGCCTACTGTTTGCCTCGTGAGCAAGTTGAAGAAATGCTGCAAAAATGGGATGAGGGTGTAGACGAACCCGCGCAAGCCTCAAACGGTTCGGCCAATAGCGTCATTCAAGAAACAGAGGACTTTGAGATGCCGCTGATTTAACGGGCGGAGCGAAGCGGAGCCTATGTCCTCAAGTTACAATCTCTTGTAGTTTTTTCTGTTTGACCGCGGCTTCAATTTCCATGGCGATGCGTTCGCCGTAGCTGAGTGATTCGCCCCACAAGTAGCTGGAATAAGGGGTGAAACGCGTTCCGGGAGAACCGGGAATGCGCATGGAAACATCGAAGATGATGAGTTCTTCACGACCGTTTTCGGATGATACGGCGCCTTGTAAAGCGAATGGACCGATGATGCCGGGCTTAGTGTGTTCTTGAGTGGCGTCCACAAATTTTTCTCCGATTTCGAAGGCCTTCTCGACGAGCGATTCTTTGATGGTTACCGCCACATGGCCCGTTTCAATCATCGTAGGATTGTAGCCTGCCTGCAGCAGTTCTCCTTGGACCGAAGCGCTTAAACGGAGGAAACCATCGAGGCTCGTTTGTCTGCGCATATCCGTCCCCATGAGCTCGAGTTCGTCGTTGAGAACCGAGTAGAAAAAGTTGAAGTTCACTTGAGCACCAATAATGAATTCTTCGATCACCGCTTTTTTCAAACCTTCCTTTGTGATTTGTCCCGATTTGAGCATGGCGTCGGACTTGGCTTTGTAATCTTTTGGATTGAGTGCGACAAAGAAAGCACGTTCGTAGGAGCGCGTGGCTTCGTTCACTTTCACAATTACGGGACCGTCGATCTTGGCAGGCCCTTCAATAATCTTCGGCATACGAATTCCGGCCTTTTGCAGCAGCCAGTACTGATTTTTTTCGACATCGCGCTCTTCCAGACGGACCATGTGGCGCGTGCCGTAAATGGGCACATTAAAATCGTTTTCTATTTCGTCGAAATTGCAATAAACCCAAAAATAACGGTTGTGAATAAAAATAGTATTTCGCTTTCGCAATTCCTTTTGGACCTCGGGTTTTACAATGTCGGCAAATTTATCCACCAAAATCACGTCGTCCACACAACCACGATTGTCGCGGCTTTTGTAATATTCCGAGTAAGTCTTATCGCGGCCTTTTTGGCAAACGGCGAGGGTTTTGAAGCCCATTTTCTTGGCACCTTCAAGCACGTCCAAAGCCGAGTGACCACCCAGCACACCGATGGTAAGGTTTTTGAGATCGTAGCCTTTGAGGAGGTCTTTCATAGAAGGTTTTAAGCCACGTAACTATCCCAGAATCTCTTCGAGCCGTCCACCTTCGATGGCCTGTTTGATTTCGCGGGCTAAACGACGGCCGGTGGACATGGGTTCTTTGTAGCGAAGCGCGGTGTAAGGGGAGCCTTCGATGTAAGGGTTGGTGCCGGCCACGATTCGAGCTGAAATTTCGAAGACGCGGAAGTTGAGTTGAGGATCTATGATTCCTTCGAGGCAGAAAGGTCCGAAGAGGCCTTTGGGGCAACCCTTTAAGTCTTTTGAATGTTTGACCACGCTTTCACCAATTTCGAAGAACATGGGGAGCAACGATTCACGAACCACAATGGGTATGTTTCCGGTGATGGTGTAGCTTGTGCGAAGATTGGCATCGAGCTGGTCCTTGGCGGCGATGCGGCCAATGGAGTCGGCGTTGGACTCGTAGCGTTTGTCGAAGCTCATGATTTCAAGTTCGCCGGTGAGTGCCGAGTAGAAATAATGTACGTACATGGGAACTCCCACCACATATTCTTGAATTGCGTAGTCATTTTCACCCGGAAATTCCTTGATGCGTTCGTGAAATTCTTGCGGGGAGTTAGCAATGAAGTACCCGAATCCACCTTTCGCGCCGTGGAATTTTACAATCACCGCGCGGTCAATTTCCTCCGGCGTTTTATAAACTCGTGGTAAGTTCAGTCCGGCTTTTTTGAGCCATTCGCGTTCCATGGTTCGGTCTGATTCCCACTTTAAAATTTCCTTGGAACCGTAGTACAGGGCTCTCATATTTTGTGCGATGGCTTCAGGTCCCACATAGCTCACAAAAGAGCCGTGTGGAATGACGATGGCGTTGCGTGCCTGTAGAAGATTTTCAATGGTGAAATAGTCTTCGAAACTGGGGATCTCAATGAGTTCGTCGGCGACGGGGAAACTTTCAAAAACACGCCGCGTTTTCGGAGTGACAATCGCGATTGTACGGAATCCCTCATCTTTAGCACCCTTGAGAATTTGAAGCGCGGTGTGGCTTCCCAAGGTGGCAATGGCGTAATCTGAAATAGAAGTACTCATGAGACGAATGTTTTGATGAGTTTAGCAAAGTTCCAGGAATTGTCGAGTGGTGAAGTTTATGAAGCGGCTTGACAGCTGAGTGCTACCATGCTATAAATTAGCACTAACGTCAAGTTATGCGCACACCTGCTTTTCTCCTTCTCAGCACTCTTGCGGCTTGTCCTCCTTGTGGAGACGAGGACTCCCTCGACCCTAGTGAACTTGCAGCACCTCAAGATGACGCCGCTTGGAAAGAACTCCTCGAAGAGGCCGGCCAGGAAGAAGAGCCAAATCTTATAGAGTCAAGCTGCGTCGATGTTTCTAGAGACGTGGAATGCGTCACTACGCCACTCCCAGAACAAGAGTGACTTCATTATTCAAGATGGTGTTTTCTGTTTGAGAGATGAGATTGCCCTCGGTGGGGACCTCCGTGTCTTTTGATAAAAAGCGAAGACCGGTTCCTTGGTAACGGGCAACCGCTTCGGCCAGGCGCATTTCCTCATGAGTGAAAACCACTCGCTCTCCTTTTTTGTCTTTAAAGCTGTAAGAAGCGGCCAAAGGAATTTCGTAGTCTTGGATGCCGCGTCCATCTTTTTTGTCCAAAGCAACCGTGACGGCTTGGCCTTGAGGGGGGATGTACATCTTTAAAATGGATTGATACGCCGCGAGCGCTTTATTAGGATCCATTAAGGTCTTTGCCGTTCCCGTGTGGGTAGTTAGACCTTGGCTTAATGCTAAAAGACGATTGCCGTGGGCTTCATAAGGACCGCTTGGCGCAGGCGTTATTCCTTTTTCCATGAGAAGAGATCTCCAATAAGTAGCGGGGTTGATTTGAAAGGGGCCAATAGAATCTTCGTCTCCGTTCAACGGCGTCATACTTAGGGCGTCTTGGACATCATCGGTCCATTCACGGCGAACTTGTTCACGACGTAAAGCAAATTCCAAGAACACCGCAGGAGGCTGATGAATTTGACGAGCGTCTAAGCCAATATTTTTATAAAAATCTCGAGCTTGTTCTTCGATTTCAGGATGGATCTGAGCCACGAGAGCATCGATGTCGGGGCGGTAATACTTTTGACGATCTTGGCAGAAGCGATCTTGAATTTTTTCTAAAGTCTCTTGAACGTATTGCACATTTTCTATATCCAAGCGATCCACGCTTTTCTCTTGGTCGTAGGATTCAGGGGAAGCTTCAAGTTCTCCCAACAAGGAAAGGAACCCTCCTATGTACTCAGGAAAAGTAGCATGACCTGTATCTCCGGCAGAGTAATGAATCATGAGCGCCTCGTAAAACTCTTCAGAACTCGGTTTTTGTGACCCTAAATAGTTACGAATCTCTCTTAGCGCTGGCGAAAATTTCATATTTTCGGTATCTGTAAAAGCTTGGCTCAACAGACCAGGCAGTTGCCCTTTCCTCACTTCCGCGTCCAGCTCGGTTTGTTCCTTGTGTGCCGTTTCGGTTGCTTGGGTTCTTGCTTCTGCGTGTACTTGCTTGAGTTCTTGCAAGGCGATGAGGGGGCCTTGAACCCGCTCGTTTCCATCCTGGAAGAGATGAATGTTTCCCTTTTCCAGTTTCAACTGAACCCCCACAGGCTCATCGGCATTGAACGCATAACCCTGAGCTTGGCAGAGCTTATAAAGCTGTTCCAAGATCAAAATGGCATCAAAAGTAGGATGCCGGCTCCCCAAACTTTTTGAGAAGCGAGCTAAAGAGGCGCTCAAAGGTTCCGGCGAGGGATGAGACCACTCCCACTTCGCACTCTGAATTTTTTCAGGAGTCAAAAGTCCGAGTCGTTCTTGATCCGTTTTCGCTCTCACGATGTCTCCCCC
>CAYHGP010000013.1:0-13842 GCA_964356195.1 uncultured Candidatus Peribacteria bacterium
GGACGTTTTGACGACGGAACCGGAGACATCGTTGATTACGAATTCACCCAAGAAGGCTCTTACGACGTTACCTTACGCGTGACCGATAACAACGGAAACGCCACCACGGCCACCCAAACCATCGAAGCGGGAAGCATAGGCGGCCTCCGCGCCATCATCACCGCACCGCTCAGCGAAGGGGAGGCTTACTACATCAATGAAGAGTACGAATTCGACGGCTCCCTATCTCAAATTTCGACAGGTGCAATTAGTAAATACACTTGGGATTTTGGTGACGGGTCCGTAAATGTGAGTACGCGCAATGTGACCCATGAATATTCTGCTGCTGGAACCTACGACCTCACACTCACCGTCTTAGATAAGAACGGCAACAGTGATGAAACTATTTTGGAGGTCAAAGTCATTGAAGAAGGAGAGGCTCCTGTGGCAAAAATCACCAGTGACCCTTCCGCCGTAAGCGGAGTCATTTCGGGTTCTGTACCTCTTGAAGTGAGCTTTGACGCCGGCGACTCCACCGATCCAGAAGACGACATCGTCGACTACGAATGGGATTTTAATAACGACGGTGAAGTGGATGAAACCGGAGATAAAATTACTTATACTTTTGAGGTGATGGGAACTTATGAAACGCGTCTCATGACGACGGATTCCGTTGGAAATTCCGATGAAGCCACGGTTACCGTGAACGTAGGGGCACAAGGAGTTGTAGCGACTTTGGACGCGGACATCAGCAACGGAGAAGTACCTCTCACGGTTCACTTCGATGCTTCCGCCTCCTCTTACAAGGAAGGGAGCATTGTTTCCTACGAATATGACTTTGGAGATGGAAGCGATATTTACAACGGAGGCTCCACCGTCACTTACAAATACACCGACACCGGAACTTTCACGGTAACACTCACCGTCATTGGAGATGACGGAGAAAAGGGTACCGACAGCATGCAAGTGGTGGTTAGGCCCGTGGCTCTCACCGCGTGTTTCACCGTGAACACCGACAGCGGAAATGCACCGCTCTTTGTGGTGGTGAATCCAAGCTGTTCCTCGGGAACCATTTCGGACTACCGCTGGGACTTTGGTGACGGCGAAAAGAGCTTCGACCACAACCCCGACACACACTCCTATGCGACTCCGGGCGTCTACACCATCGAACTCGAAGTCACCGAATCCTCGGGAATTGTGGACACATTCACCAAGACCATTACGGTGAATTAGGCTATTTTCGATTCGGCTGTACCAGTTGTTCAAGCTTTAAATATTTCTCGTATTTTTTGGGAACCAATTTCGAAAATGGCTTCTTGCTTTTCTTCGCTTGCTTCACGAGTTCAGCCACTTCATGGTAGCCGAGGTGCGGAGCCAAAGCGGTGGCCATGGCGCTGCTTTTCTCCAAGGTTTCTTTCATCTCTGCAGCATTCGCTTCAAGGCCTTCAATGCAATCGCTACGTAGCATCTCCATACCATTGGTGAGAATTTCCACTTGATGTAACAAATCCCACATCACCAGCGGCGTGTACCAATTCAATTCAAATTCGCCACGCTGTGCCGCGGTGCAAATGGCGGAATCGAGCCCAATCACCTGCACACAAATCATGCTCATACATTCGAGTGCCGAAGGATTCACTTTTCCGGGCATAATGGAGGAACCGGGTTCCACTTCGGGCAAACGAATTTCATTGATGCCGGCCGCGGGGCCGCTGGCCATCCTTCGTAAATCATCACACACGCGCAGCAGCTCCACCGCCAGACTTCGCAGCGCCGAAGAAACCTCCAAAAGGGGAGCAAGACTATGATTGTTTTCAAAAGGATTTGCTTGTTCAAAGTTACATTCAAAAGCTTTGCCCAAACTCTTACACATCATTGCCGCGAATTTAGGATGCGTATTGATTCCCGTTCCCACGGCCGTTGCTCCAATGCCCAGTGCCGTCAATTCTTCGGCGGCAAGGTCAATGCGCTCCAGCGCGCCGGTGAGGGCCGAAGCGTAAGCACAAAACTCTTGCCCCAGCGTGACGGGAACCGCATCTTGCAAATGGGTGCGGCCCACTTTCAGTATTCCACCAAAGGCTTTGGATTTTTTTTCGAACGCAGTGACTAGCGCGAGTCCGCTTTCCATTAAATCGACCAAATCCATGAGTGCCGCAAGACGAATAGCGGTGGGAATGGTGTCGTTGGAAGACTGCGCCATATTCACATGATCGTTGGGATGCACCGGCTTGTATTCGCCTTTCTTCCCTCCAAGTAATTCATTCGCACGATTCGCCAAGATTTCATTCAAGCCCATATTGTAGGGAGTGCCGGCACCGGCCTGATACACATCCAAATCAAAATCCTCTTCAAACTGTCCTTCCATAAATTCCTCAGCAGCTTTTTGAATGGCCTGCGCGTGTTTTTTTGGAAGATGCCCCAGCTCCGCATTCACTTCCGCCGCCGAACTTTTTATCAGCGCCAAAGCTAAGCGGAACGATTGCGGCGCCTGCAAGGTAGAAATCTGAAAATTCTTCTGAGCCCGAGTTGTAAAACTTCCTCCGTAGGATTCGGCGGGAACTTCCACGGTTCCAAGGGCATCTTTTTCTTTTCGAGTCGTCATGAACGTAGTTTAACAAAACCCGTCGCCACAATAAAGGTTTCTAAACTGCGATCGCGAGAAGACGCGGGTTTGAATAAAGTCACACGTTGAAATTTTTGCTTCATTCTCTTGATGAGGTAGGCCAAATCCGGTCCTTCAAAAACTTTCCCCACAAAATACCCGCCCGGCTTTAAAATTTGTGTCGCTAAATGAAACGCTTGATCGGTGAGTTCGGCGCTTCGCCCTTGGTCGAGGTCACGAATCCCGCTGGTTTTCGGCGCCAAATCGCTGGTGACGCCGTCTACTTTGTGAAGACCATGACGAGTGAGAAGCTCAAGCACCTTTCCCGTTTCCAGAATATCCACCACTTCTGTCTGAACATTTTTTGCTTCGAAAGGGTCAATCTCTTGAAGATCCAAACCCAGCAGTTGGCCTTCAGAGCCCACTAACTCTAAAATCACTTGCAGAAAACTTCCCGGTGCCGCTCCCAAATCCACAAGCGTCTGCCCCGGACGAATCAAACGAAACTTCTCCTGAATATCCAAAAGCTTAAAAGCGCTCCTGGCGCGATACCCTTTCTCCTTCGCGAGGTGAAAGTACTTGTCTTGAACTTGGTAGGCTTTGGGCATAAAACTCACACAACTTACCATCTATAGTTAAAAGCTTCAATGCCGCACTAACATCCATCGGATCATTCCGATCGTATGATAGACATCTTGGCTGATGTTCGGATGAGACCTTTTGAACAAGTCCATCATAAATGGAGGGAGATACCGGCCATAGGTCTCCAATAATTCATCTGGCAACGATTGGATGGCTCCAACTACTCCTCTGCAGTGAGCAGCACCGCATTTGCAGTCCATGTGCCAGTCAGGGTTTACTTCCAGAGTAGAATAGTCGCAAGTCAGTTGTTCATTTGGCGCAATGTCTCGCATAGCGACAAAAGTAACGGCATCAGCAGTCCTCGCAATGTTTGGCTCACACGAATGATTTAAATATCTTAATGGGCAAGTGGGAGACGGATCGAGCCATATGTTCGCTTTAATATTTCTGGGACTGGTCTGCGAACCAACAATCTGCTCCAGATCTTCTTCGCCAACACATATGGCGTTCGGCCAAAGTTCATCGGGATTTCTAGGCTTTAAAGTATATTTACGCTCATCGTCGTGGTCTGCTTTCACAACTTCTCGTGATTCATAGGGCGAACAGGAAATTTTTCTTTTTCCTGTGCTAACAAATATCACTTCACCTTTCTTTATTTCTTCTTTCGCAAAAAGACCCTTTCCGGCTTCACCTGCATCTCGCACATCCAGCTTATCATCACGCTGTTTTCCATGTTCACCATGTTCATCAAACTTGAAGTACTGAAACGTCCAAAAATTTTCCGCAAGATAAGCTACTTTCAATGCCTCAACGTAAGCGTAGTCATCACTATCGACCGGTTCGGGTCTTAAACGCCGAACTATCATGGTGGGTAATGCGTCTGCCACCTCAGCTATTTCTTGCAGAATCTCGGCCATTTCGATCATAGCGTAGCCATTCGATAAATCGCTGTTTGCCAAATCCCAAAATCGAGCGGCCAAATCAATGACTTCCGGGCTATAGTTTGTTTCCGCATTGTTTGAATCGAGTGTCATCCTATGATTATACCTGAATTATGAGGCTGTTGCCAGGCTAGGTAGGTGGCACCGCGCAGCCCTAAAGGTGAGCGTTCACTCACCATAAAACATTTGTGCAAAACGGGCCAGTCGGAATGGTGTTTTGTCAGGATTTTTGGCGGTGAGTTTTGGTAAAATTGAGGCGTCATTTAACCTCCTATTTTATGAAACTCACTGATGAAAAACTGCTTGAACTTTGTGCGAAGTTTGGCCGTGCGGCCTTGGATACACGCGGTAAGTTTATAGGCCTTTTGCCGGAAGTGAATCGGCGCAGACTTTATGAAAAGCACGGGTGCCGGTCCATCTTTGAATTTGCAGCCAAGCTGGCAGGAGTTTCAGAAGAGCAGGTGAGGGTGGCCTTACGCTTGGAGAGAAGATTTGAAGATAAACCGGCCTTACACGCACTCTTGGTGGAGGGCCGCGTGAGCGTGAACAAACTGGTGCGAGTTGCTTCAATCGCCACGCCTGAGAATGCGATGGAATTGGCTGGAAAAGTACGAGTGCTTCCACGCGCAGCACTTGAAACACTAGTTCGCGATGAACATGTTTGGCAGCGCGATTTTGACAAAGAGAATGGCTATCCTAAGCCATTGTTCGAGACAAAAACCGTGCCCGTGCAGACTTTTCAGTTGTCCGAAGAAGTGGTCGAAGAGCTCAATCAACTGCAAGAACAAGGCCAGGACGTGAATGCAATCCTCCTAAAACTCCTGAAGCAGCGCCGCCAAAATATCCAAGAAGAAAAAGCGCAGATAGCCGAAGACATCCAGCCCGCTGCTTCCAGATACGTGCCTGTAAGAATTCGCCGTGTAGTTCAGGAGGAATTCGGCAAGAAATGCTCGATTGCCACCTGTCAAAAGCTATCTATGGAAATTCATCACACTCAGAGGTTCTCGCTTGGCAGGAGTCATGATCCACACTTCCTCGCGCCACTTTGCAGTGAGCATCACCAACTAGCACATGCAGTTGACTTGAAAGTGCAAGCACATTGGAGCTAACACAAAGGCTTAGCCTTAGGTACGCCCACTTTTCGAGGGTAAAGTTCCGGGAGACGCGCCATCTTTTCAAATTTCAAAATACTTCGCCCTTCTCCACCAGGCAAAACATAGTTATGTGCGCGCACAAACCCGAGATTCAAAGCCTCTTGAGCTTTTGCCGAACTCGCCAGCTCCTCTTCATATTCCGCTGATTTCCAGGCGAACAATTCCCCGCCGACTTTCAAGAACCCGGCCGCGTACTCGAGCAAAGTGGGTAACTCAGCCAAGGCACGTGCCGTCACCGCGTCAAAATTCTCACGATACTTGGCCTGATGAGCCAATTCTTCCAAACGCCCGCACACGGTGCGCAAATTCGAAAGCTCAAGCTCGTCCGCCACTTCCTGCACCGCTTGAATCTTTTTCCCAACCGAATCCACCAGCAGAAAATTCACGCCCGGGCGCGCCTGCGCCAAAGCCAAGCCCGGAAGTCCGCCACCGGTTCCAATGTCCAGTACACGATTGCCTTCCACAGGTTTCCAGAATTCCAAAACCGCCAGTGAATCGGGAAGATGTTTGTCTTCGAGCTTCAAACGATCACCCGCAGAAAACAAATTCAGCGTTTCACTTTTCTTCTGCAGGGCTAAAGCAAGATCTTTCATTGAGGAGTGCTTTCAGCTTCCACTTGAACCTCCACTTCAGTTTCGACGGGAGTTTCCTCTACCACAGGCGTTTCCTCCACAACCGGTGTTTCTTCAACGACGGGAGTCTCTTCCGTTCCCTCTGCATCTTCCTCTTCCACAACAGGTTCACCGGCCATCACCACGGTAATCGTAGAGCGGGAGTTTGAAGTGGTGCTTTGATCGAAAGCCGTTACGGTGATTTCACATTCGGCTCCGGCAAGCTGTCCCACCAAAGCAGTGAGAGGCAGGTTGTACGCGGTTTGAACTTTCATTTCGTCGGTCAGCACCGGCAAAAGATCCAAATCCTTAGAACCCTCACATTCTACAGCAGAAATATAAGCCAAAGCGGGAGCGCTAATAACAAAATCCAAAGTGTTAACAGCAGGGTCAATAACAGTTCCTTCCGGAGTCGTGAAGGTGATGGTGTAAGCGGAAAGCAAAGAACATCCGGTCAGTAAACTGAGGAGTAAAAGGGAGGCGCGGCGCATAGGAAATGGATTAGATGCTTTTATTGTACTGAAATTTTATAAAAACTCTACTGTTTCGAGAACTTTCTCATATTCCTCGGGAAGCGAAGACATGGTCCACCAATCTTCCGCACCATTGTGGATTCCCTCGGGGCCCATCCATTCAAATGAAAACTCGTAAAAATCCCCATTATGTTCAAGGAAGTAAAAATCTACCAAGCCGGAGCCAAAATTGGTACCTCGAATACGAGAATAAGTATTTTGGCCGAACTTTACAGTTTCAATAGGTCTTCCTTCATCCGCACTTATATCCTCCATCCACTGCTCCACCGTGTAATCCTCCCAAGCCCATCCATCCTTATAAAGTTCAATCTCGGTTTGGACATTGGCCACGGAAATTCCTACACAATCCACGTTGCTTTGATCAGAGAACAATACAGACAACTCCTCCCAATTCGCAGGTCGATAAATGACGTCTTCTCCGTCGTATTCAAAGCGCAGACCTAGTTCGGAAATGGTGTAGGTTTCGTCCGAGGAGAGCAGGGCTTCATAATCGTAGTAAGAAATCGTGTCTTCTTCCATGAAACGATACCCATCTTTAGTTACACAGGTGGAGACCTCCAAAGTCTCAAGCAGAGCCTCAACAAAAGGCTGATATTCTCCGCCGCTCGGAACGCGGAAATCATAAAGCCCTTGCACAGGTAAGACATAAACATAGTGAGTAAAACCATTTTCCGTATAGCTGTGCTTGTCATCGAATTCATAAGTGACTTGAGCCTGATATTCTTCCACGGTGAGGGTGGGGTAAAACTCCAAGAGGGGGTAAATGTTTGCCGCTTCTCCCCTTAAATTACAAAAGGAATATTTTTCAGGACTAAAATATCCACTGAGGATGCGCTCACCTTCAGAGTCAGGATCTTCAAAAGAATTTCCAAAAGAAGGGGAGAGGTACAAGCGATTAAGCTCATCCAGCGGAAGAGTGAAGCCGGTGTAAAACTCGTAAAGAGTCCACTTCAGCTGACCTTCCTCTTCGCGAGGACCGGTACCAGCATAGTCGCCGTAAGAATAAGGGGAGCCTGTGAAAAGACCGGGAGTGTTGGCCAGCACAGGGTCCTTGCACGGGAAAAGGGTTTCTTCGGGAAGCGTCGGTTCTTCAATAACTTCTTCCGTGATTTCTTGCATCGGTTCTTCGGCCGGTGTGCGGGTGAATAAAAAAACCGTAATGCCAAGCAAGCCTAGGCCGAGAAGTATGAGACTGGAAATTTGCCATTTAAGCATATTGAATGAGGGCCAAACTGGCAATCGCCGCCGTTTCCATTCGGAGTACGGTGTTGCCGAGTAAAAATAAAACCCCGCCAGCCCGCCGAATAGACTCCAACTCCTCGCCACTGAGTCCACCCTCAGGGCCAATCACCAAATTCACATCTTCGTGGGCAGAAATTTCAAGATCCGCCAATTTTTTGTCATAAGTCCAAGGGTCGCCGGCCAGCAAAAGTCCACCGGGAGTGTTTTTCACTAAGTCCGAAAGCAAAATCACTTCATGCAAACAGGGCATAAAGCAGCGTTCGCACTGCTCCGCCGCTTCTTTAATAATGAGCTGCAAACGGTCGGTTTTTCGCAGCTCTCGCACTTGGCAACGCTGAGTCACCAAGGGAATTAAATCCGTCACGCCGAGTTCCGTGGCTTTTTGCACGATGAGTTCGAACGTGGCGGGTTTTTTGGAAAGTGCGCAATAAAGACGCACCCGTCGTTTGGGCGCTTCGCAAGTTTCACGATCTTTCAATAAAATGCTGGCGCCCTTTCCATGTAATTCTTCAATCACCCCTTTCACTTTTGTACCCTGGCCATCCATAATCATGCATTCATCGCCTTTCCGAAAACGCATTACGTCGCGCATTTGATGCAGTACCTCTTTGTCGAGAATGCTGATGCGATCGCCGCTTAAATCCTGATTGATGATGAAGTGTTGCATATTATTGTAAGTCTTCGCGCTGATCCGGTGCTAAATAAGGCAGTCCAAGTTTTTCAAACATTTCTTCTTCGGTGCGGCCCGCAATTTTTTCCTCACCCTCGTAAAGACCATACTCGTTCACTTTCCATCCGCGCTTCAAGGCCAAGGTGCGAACATGGATATTAAAATGCTTTGGGCCGGTAAAGTAAAATAAAGCAGCCCCAAAACTTTCGCTGTCCACCACGCGAAAATCCACTTGCATATCATCTTCGGTCACAATACTCGACTTGGTTTCACCCGCCGCCAAAACTTGTTTGATTTTTGGATAAGACAGAAAATACTGAATCATTTTCTCATGATTTTTCCCCGTCGCCAAAATATCAATATCCCCAATAGTTTCGCGTTTACGCCTCAGGCTCCCGGCATAAGCCACTTGCTCAATGTCCTTACATCCTTTCAGAAAATCCAAATAATCTTCGGCGCGCTTCAGAGCCTTTTTATACGGAACGCGTTCCTGCAAATGCGTCATTTGATTCATGGCCTCCACAATGCCGGCCTGACTTTTTTCACCCATGCCGGGAAGCGTGGCCAGCGCCCCGCTTTCAGCGGCAGCACGCAACTGGGGGAGACTTCGAATGTCCAATTGTTCCATAAACAATTTCACTTTTTTGGGGCCAATACCGCGCACTCGCAAAATATCTAAAATGCCAGGCCCGAGTTTTTTCATCAGCCGTGCGTGCATTTCACATTCGCCGGTTTCTAAAATTTCAATAATTTTGCTGTGCAGATCTTTGCCGATGCCGGGAATATTTTCAATTCCTTTGTCATTATGAACATGAATCTCTTCCAAATCTTCGCCCATTCCACGAATCACTTCGGCGGCACGCTGGTAAGCTCGCACTCGAAAAACATTTTCGCCCAGCACCTCGAGCATCTCTGAAATTTCCGTAAAAACTTGAACGACTTTAGGGTTGATCATGGTGCCGTATTCCATAAAGAGCTGGTGTCCACGGTTGGCTCCGCGCCCACGTCTTCATCAATCCCTTGAGAACCTGAACACGAACTCAGTGAAAAGAGGAATAAAAACAAGGCAAGGAATTTTAAGGGAGCCATGGGTGTGGATTAATCGTATTCACTTTAGCGTGTTTTGAAAAGACCGTCTATAATAGAGATATGGAAAAGATGAAGATAGCCATCATTGGAGGAGGGGCAGCCGGAATTATGGCGGCAGCGACCATTGCGGAATCGGGGAAAGACGTGAAAATCATACTGATTGAAAAAAACAAGGTTCTCGGTCAAAAGGTACTCATTTCGGGAGGTGGACGCTGCAATGTGACCACGGGGTTTTCGGATCTTCGTTTGATTGCCGAGCGTTATCCACGCGGTGGGAAATTCCTCTTGTCGAGCCTGCACGCCTTCCCTCCGGAAGCGGTGAAACAATGGTTTGAAGACCACGGCGTTCCCCTGAAAACGGAAGAAGACCTTCGTGTTTTCCCGCAATCGGACAGCGGGAAGGACGTACTCGCCGCCTTTGAACGAATATTTTGGAAAGACGCAACCACCATCCATTTCAGCCACACCGTTACCGAAATTCGAAAAGTCCGCGATCATTTTCAAATTCATTTCGAAAATCATCCTAAACTGGATGTGGATAAAGTAATCCTCACCACCGGGGGCCAAGCCTACCGCTACACGGGCTCCACGGGAGAGGGCTACGCTTTCGCGGAGTCACTGGGGCATACCATCACAAAACTGGCTCCGAGTCTCAGCTCTTTTATTATTGAAGAAAGCTGGCCTCGTACGCTTGCCGGCGTTTCCCTCCCAACGGTCACTTTAAAGGTAAAATGTGACAAAAAATACGAGTTCACCGGCCCAATCCTTTTCACTCATCGAGGACTCACCGGCCCCGCCGTTTTTGCACTTTCTTCCTACATTGCTTTTGAACGTTATGACTCACAACATCCCATGCCGCTCTTTTTAGATTTACTTCCCAACTTGCCCCACACACTTTTTGAAACGGAGTTGCGAAAGGAACTTGAAGAAAATCCAAAAAAACTGTTTCGAAATACACTGGGCAACTGGATCCCCAAATCCCTCGCACTTGAGCTCTGCACGCTCATTCCCGTGGCTACGGAAAAACCAAACTCCGAGCTGTCCAAAAAAGAAATTACAAAAACCATCGAAATGCTTAAAGCGGTTCCTCTTCACCTCATCGGCCGCGCGGCCGGAGATGAATTCGTAACAGCTGGCGGAGTGAAACTTTCCGAAGTGAACCCACAAACACTCGAATCCAAAGTTTGCCCAGGACTCTATTTCGCAGGAGAAATCCTCGACATCGACGGCTTCACCGGCGGCTACAATCTTCAAGCGGCTTGGGCCACGGGACACCGAGCGGGGGAGAGTGCTCTTTCATAAAATTTAGACTCGGTTTACAATTCAAAGCGTAACCCCTCTTCCATGCCCAAGGTTCCTGAGTTACGTCAAACAATCCAAAGCTTCAAGGCAAAAATGGACCGCCGCAGAACCTTCACCGACCGCATCGCCGACCGCATCACCAACGCTTTCGGCTCCGTCCTCTTTTTCATTTTCAATTTCACTGCATTCGGCGTTTGGATTATCTGGAACAACGGCTGGATTACGGGTGCCACCGCATTTGACCCCTATCCGTACGGAATGCTCACCATGGTGGTTTCGCTCGAAGCCATTTTCCTTTCGGTTTTTGTTTTGATCAGCCAGAATCACGCCGCCAAGATTGCTGACCTTCGCGAAGAAGTGGACCTGCAAGTGAACGTGCGTGCAGAGGAAGAAATCACAAGACTTTTGATTATGGTGGACCAAATTCACGACCACCTTGGCCTCGCCCCCGAAGACGACGCCGAACTGAAACGTATGAAGAAGAAAATGAATTTAAAGACCATGGAAGCAAGAATTGTGCGAGAAATGGGAGACGCAAATTAAATTCCTAAACCCCTTCACCATGCCCACCGGAAAATCATGCACGCTTCACTCCAGTTTTGTCACTCAATTCAAGGTGACTGTGGTCGGATGTGGCAACGTAGGAGCTACGGCGGCCTACGCCATGCTCATGGATGGAACTCCCACCGAGTTGGTCCTTGTGGATCGCAGTAAAGACAAAGCCGAAGGACTCTTGCTCGACTTTGAACACTCTTTGCCCTTTTTTGAATACACCAAAATCATTGCAAGCGACGATATTTCCGCCTGCAAAAACTCTCAAATTGTGGTGATCACCGCCGGAGCCCGTCAGCAAGAAGGGGAGTCTCGTCTCGACCTCATCAAAAAAAATCGTGCCATTTATAAAGAGCTCATTCCGCGCATCGCCAAGCTCGCCCCCAAAGCTATTTTACTCATCGTATCCAACCCTGTGGATATTTTGACACTCGAAGCTCTGGAACTTTCCGGCTTTCCTCCGAACCGTGTATTCGGAACCGGAACTATGCTCGACACCGCTCGCTTTCGATTTCATATTTCCCAGCGGCTTTGTCTCAGTCCACACAGCATTGAAGCTTTCATTTTGGGCGAACACGGAGACAGCTCTTTCCCGGTTTGGAGTTCCGCGAATGTCGCAGGTAAGCCTTTGTTCGATTTCGATGGATTCAGTCGAAAGGTGGGCAACGAGTGCTACAAAGAAACCAAAACCGCCGCTTATCGAATTATTCACGACCTGGGCTACACCTGTTATTCCATCGCCACCGTGATTCGCCAAATCATGAAACATATTTTTCAGCATTCAAAGATTGTCGTGCCACTTTCAGTTGCCCTGAATGGCGCCTACGGGTACAAAGACGTCGCCATCAGCGTTCCCTGCGTCCTCGATAGCCAAGGAATTTCCGACATCATTAAAGTCCCCCTCGATTCCAAGGAGAAAGAAGCGCTCAAAAAGTCAGTGCAGACGCTGAAACAGGTTTTGTGATAAGCTCGCCCCATGTCTGAACTCCAAAAAATTCTATCGAGTGAACTCAAGCGCCTTAAGCCTTACCTTACTAAGAACAAAATTGAGGCCTATCGTTTGTACCATGAGTCGACGGGGCCGTACCCCATTGTCATTGATATTTATAAGGACAACGCCGTGGTTCATATTTTTGAACGCGTCCCCGAGGATTTCATTGAAGAGCTCGAAGTTGAACTGAAAAATTTGCTCGACATCAAAGATTTTTTCTATAAAGATCGAACTGAGAAAACCGCCGGCACTCCGCTGCAAAACGCACCTCACAAAGAAATCACCGTTCAAGAATACGGCCACACATTTTCACTCAATTTATCCGATTATTTGGACACCGGACTTTTTCTGGATCATCGCGAAACCCGTCGCTGGATTGAATCCCAAAGTAAAAATAAAATCGTTCTCAATACCTTCGCGTACACCGGTTCTTTCAGCGTTTACGCCGCTGCGGGTGGAGCCAAAAAAACGCACAGCGTGGACCTCTCAAAAACCTACTGCGAGTGGATTAAAAAAAATCTCGCCCTGAACGGCTTCCCGCCGGAAGAAAACTGGGTCTACAAAATGGACACCCTCGAATTTTTCCGCTATGCGAAACGCAAGCAACTTTCTTTCGACATCATCATCATCGATCCGCCCACCTTCAGCAAAAACAAGGGCAGCAATTTCTCTGTGCGACGCGATTATCCGGAACTCATCAACGGCGCTCTGGAACTCCTCAATCCCAAGGGCTTTATTGTTTTTTCAAACAACTGTCACGACTTCGTTTTAGAAAAAAGAAAGCTCAGGCCTTGCGAGGTACTCGAAGAAACCACGCTCATTCCTCCGGACTTTGAAGGCGCCGCGCCGCATCAGTGCTTTATAATTCACAAGCCATAGCCAGCTGCAAGTTTTTGAGATTTTCTTCCATCACGCTGAAGTAATTTTTTCCGTCCGCAATTTCTTCAACCGTCAAACCCTCCAACGGATTTAAAATGAGTACCGTAAGGCCGGCTTCGTTCGCTAAGGTTTCAGCAATTTCGGGAGAGGCGAGGGTTTCCATGAACACCACTTTCACTTCATTTTCCGCAATAAAATCTTGGAGTGCCACCAGCTCATTCAAGGAAGGTTCGTCATCCGGCGAAAGACCCGCAACCGACTTCACTGTAAAGTCATAGCGCGCCGCAAGGTATGAAAAAGCGTTGTGAGAAGCCACAATGGTTTCCGTTCCGCAATCTGCAAGCCCCTTGCTGTAAGCTGTATGCAAAGCGGCCAATTGATCGTTCAAGGCCTTAGCATTGAGTTCAAATTTCTCTCTATTGTCGGGGTCCAACTCGATCAGTTTGGCGAGAATTCCTGCCACAACATTTTGCATAAGTGCCGGGTCCAGCCAAGTGTGAGGATCCCAAACTCCTTCTTCAACGGAGTCCGCGTCTGCCGGTCTCAACTCTACAAAAGAAGAGGCTTCAATAAATTGAACGGTCTCATCACTCACATTATTTTTCAAGTCTTCAATCCAAAGTTCAAAACCAGCTCCTTGGTAAACCACCAAATCTGCGTCATACAAGTCCTGCACATTCTGTGGACTGGGCTCGTAGTCATGAGGCTCCACTCC
>CAYHGP010000013.1:13942-15492 GCA_964356195.1 uncultured Candidatus Peribacteria bacterium
AAAACCAATGAGGCCACTTCCAAATAAAACAGAAGCTGCAATAAATGGGAGGCCGGATGCAAGTATATCCTCAAGCTTGGTAGACCATAGAAAGAAAAAGCAGAACAGCATCCCAAAGGCACCAGCAGCCATGCTGAAAACACTTAGAACCTGAGCGGTGACGTTTCCAATTTTATTATTCATATTGGCAAGTTTACAGTTTGCTGAAGTGACTTTCAACGCTTTCTTCTTTTTCCACGAACCCCCATGAAAACCATAAAGAGTACCAAAGCCTTCACCCAATAATACCCGTTGGGATCAATGACCATTTCCGTTAGGGGCGTCTCTATTCCAAAAAGCACATGCACAATCAGGCTAAACGGTAAGGCGAGCCACAGCATCTGCACTCTGGACAGTTTCACCCCCATCTTTTGAAGATAGGGCGCCGCAAAATAAACGACTAAATAGGTGAGAGTAAAATCAAAAATCGCGAAAGAACCAATTCGGAACGAGCGTAAAAAAGTGATGATATCCATAGGTACTACAAAGCTTAACTGCGCCCCTAAATAGGCGCACTGAGTGCAAGTATAAAAAATGGGATAAGGCAGAGGCTGAAGAGAAGCGGGAATAAAAGGACCCAGAAAAACATACCCACACTCATTTTTCCATAGAAAAATCGAAACGCGAGATACGTGAAAAGAATACAACTGATAAGGATCACAATGAAAGTCATCAGTGCCGCAGCTTCGTCCCTGTCTGGCGCATAATTATAAATCAAATTTGCTGGCAATAAGGCAGCAACTATAGGGTAGAAAAGTACGAAAAAAGACGCGGTATAATTGGCCTTAATTTTCTTGCCCGCCTTTAGATGTCGTATCCCAAGATTGAGGAGCAAGGGTCCCAGAAAAGGATAGCTCACAACGATAAAAGCAAATATTGGTAGCGAAAACAAAATTACATCCCCAATGTCCATAATCTCAATCTATAAAAACATTCGCATCTTACTCCGGCCAAGGATGCCGTGGCAATATTCTCACTGGAGTGGGTCTAGTCTTTCACAAAATGAATAATTTTTTCAATAGACTCTTCTTTGATTTTCACTTCTGGAAGGGTGAGGTCTAAAAATAATTTCTCATGTTTAGCCAAGTCTAAGTAAAAAAGACCATTTATAAACTCACCATGTCCACCCCATTTGATCTTTTTCTTGTGGTAGAAGTTTTTAATTTCTGCCAAAGGAATGCTTTTATTGAAATCAGTATCTGCTTTATCCGAAGAATCTGACATGGTAAGACTTTGCGCAGTCAGGGTGAAAACAAGAATCTTTTTCTTCGCAAAAATAAGAAAAGGAAGTGAAAATAGAGCAAGAAGCCCAAAAATAAATAGTGCTGCAAGAACGAGATTCGCTAACCAATCCCCCTCGCTATAATTAAAAAGATCAATTGATATGAACGAAAACAAAATTCCAATAACAGTCATATAAAAAGCCATTGCCCAGTTTTTTTCTGTGTGAATAGAAAGTTTTTTCACTTTACTCATAGTTGTTTGGCTGGCCACTCGGGTCTAGTACCCTT
>CAYHGP010000013.1:15592-27857 GCA_964356195.1 uncultured Candidatus Peribacteria bacterium
CATGGTAACGTTTCTTATCACGTCTTACATTTGGATTATAGCTGTAAAGTAAGTAATGTGTAGTTAGTTTTTAAGAGAAGGTTTTAAAATATGTATCAGCTTGGGAAAATCAGCTCAAATTTATTTGAGAAGTGGCATGATTTGGTCGCAAAAAATCCCGCTGGCGGATTTCATCAGTCAAAGTACTTTCTTGATTTTAGAAAAAGTATCAAATGGTTGGCTTACCAAGTGGGCCTATTTGACAGCAGCACGGGTGAACTCGTCGGAGGCGCAATGATTTATCTATTTCAGATGAAAACAGAAAGCTTCTTATACATTCCGCAGGGACCTATAATTGAGTACACAAATAAAAAAGTCTGTTTAGAACAGTGGAAGCTTATAAAAGAGTTCTGCATAAAAATTCATGAGCAGCATCCGGAGTACAAAATTAAAAAGTTGAGAGTCGAACCGCAGCTTCCTCAAATCCCATACTTTATTCAAACACCCTGGCGTAAGAGTCTAAAAAACGACATACCAAAATCCACCTTAGTGATTGATCTCAAGCAGGGTTATGAAAACATCTTTAAAAACATGAAACAAAAAGGCAGGTACAATATTAAATTAGCTTTCAAAAAAGGCGTCGAAGTAGAATGGGTTGAAAAAATTGATAACGAAGCCCTTGCTGAATTCTTTGCTTTATATAAAGCAACCTACCAAAGAAACGCGTATAAAGGTAAGCCACTTTGGGTGTTTGAACGTTTGGTAAAACACTGTGAACCGGTACTAAAACTATTCTTTGCCACCCACAAAGGGGAAAAACTCGCGGCGGCCTTGATTATTCAATTTGGAAAGAAAGCCACCTATTTTTACGGGGCTTCTTCAAATCATAAAAAAGAGCTGATGGCGCCTTATTTACTGCACAGCGAGGTAATCAAATGGGCGCAAGCCCAAGGTTTCGAGGAATATGACTTGTGGGGAATAACTCCAGCAGACGCAAAAAAAAATCATCCATGGGACGGACTGACTGAGTTTAAACTCAAACTTGGCGGACATAGAGAAGACTATATAGGCGCCTATGAGATTGACGTCTCAAGCCTTTGAAAGACTAATTATTACAGACGACCGGGTAATAGGTGCTGTAAGACGTAGGATCTATATTTTGTTCGACACAGGCGTCATAAACCGCACAGCATTCCCCGTTTGGATCTGTAGGGTAAGATCTCAAACAAGTTAAATCGATGCCCTTAGAATCTGCGGCATCAAGACACGTTTCCAATTCATCACAACAGTCTAAAACTTGGCCACCAAGTATTTGGCTTGCACACTCTTGAATTTCTTCATTTGTGTGTTTTTCATCCAAGGCACCCAAACACTGCTCTAGTCTCGCGCCAAAATTACTGCAGTTCACAGCGCCATCATCTCCAGGAACTGTTTCTGAGAAATCGTCGACTTTAACCGTTTCACTAGGTTCAGGCTTTTTATCAAAAATGTTGTAATCTGAACATCCTCCAAACGCTAAGGCGGAAGCTAGTAGTGCATTTCGCATAGATTTATAATAAAGTTTATTATTTAGATTATCCGCTAAAAATAAGAAAAGTCAATCTTCCCGCTCCTTACCTAGGTGCATGGATATTGAGTGATAATAGTGCTCTAGTTGGCTGGCTAAGTGGGTCTAGTGCCCAGCTTAAAGGAATGGTGAGGGAGCATATTCTATGATATAATAAAAAGATGTAAATATACATATAGTATGAATTATTTCCATGGATCATCCTCAGCCAGTTTTGAAGGAGTTTTTGATGATAAAGAAGGGGGCCTTATTGCAACAGGAGAACTATTAAAAACAGGTAGGGTTCCTTTTTCAGGCGAATTGGCAGCAGGGATTAGTGAATTTGGCATTAACACACATTCAATTTCAACTGTAGGTGCTGAGGGCATTAGAGATGCAGTTCGCTATGCATTAAGTACTACTCCATGGACTCCAGAAATTGGCCAAGAAAATTTAGATGAATATCAAATGAGATTAAGGGGTTTGGATGAAAGTAGTAGGTGGTATCCAATCTATAAAACCTGGATTGAATTAGAAGAAAAGAGATTGAATCGTTGGAGGAATATACCTGCAAAATTTCAAGCAGTTATTTCTAATCCATTCCCTGTCATTTTTAAAATACTTCATCCAGAGGAGGGAACATTAACTAGACAGGTAGGAATCATACCGAGTCAAGAAATAGGGGTTTCGACTCACGCTCGTATTGAGAGTTTAGTAATATATGTACCTACTGATAGGTTAGATCTAACTAGAGAGCTGGGCAGCAATCTAATAAAGCCAGAACAGATTAAAACTTTCGAAGAACTTTCCCGTGAAATTTTGGGCCTCAGTTTACAAACAAATTTTGAAGTAAGTCGACTCTTGAATTGGCAATAAATTACTCTCAAAACAGAAAAAATTGGCTGGGGGTGAGGGATTCGAACCCCCGATGCCGGGACCAAAACCCGGTGCCTTACCGCTTGGCTAACCCCCATACTGGGAACAGGATGAAATCCTAGTTCACAGCCTAATAAAAGGCCAGAGGAAATCTAATGAATTGAAGGGTCAAAGTCAATCTAAGAAGCCGCAACTACAAACCCATGGCTTCTTGAATTTGCTTGATTTGCTCTTCCAGGGCGCTTTGGATTTGGTCCAAGTATTCTTCAGGCAGGTTTTCCATCGCTACTTCATCGAGAGGGAGGTACTTGAGAGGGTCTACGCGCACACCGTCTTGCCACACTTCAAAGTGAAGGTGGGGGCCGGTGGTGCGTCCTCCGGAGCCGGGCGTGCCTGGCATTCCTCCGGTGAACCCAAGAATTTGTCCGCGAGTCACATAGTCTCCGGCGCTCACGGTGGGCTCGGAAATATGTCCGTACAAAGTCATGGTTCCCATGCGGTGCGCCACCATAATATAAGCAAAGCGTGTGGATTCCGCGTCAAAAATAACTTCGCTCACCACTCCGTCGGCGGGAGCAAAAATAGCGGTTCCTTGTTTGGCACGAATGTCGACGGCATAGTGATCCACTCCAAACGTAGCTTGGTAGCCTTCATCATGGAAGAATGCGGTAATTCCATTCCCGGGAGCCACCGGCCAGTCGAGCTGCAAGAAGTCAGCGGCTTCAGAACCGTCAATGTTTGCAATCATTTCTTGCTCGATTTTCTCAATCAATGTTCTTTGATCCTCCGAAAGTAAACCGCTGGTTCCAGCGAGTTTCTCTTCCATCATTTTTACATTTTCCTGATAGATTTTAATTTCGTGCAGCAACTCGTCTTTGCGCTGATCGGCGGAACCGAGCATCCCTTCAAGAATCGCTTGCTCGACTTTCGTTTCTTCAAGAACGGCTTCTTGCGCATCGCGTTCGCCTTGAAGTCGAATGGTCTCATCCGCCAACTTCAGGTCCAGGGCATCGAGCTCCTGTTTCTTGATGCGAAGCTCATTCCATTTTTCAGCAAGCTGCGTGGAAAGGTCCGCCATTTTGTCGACTTGAGTTTGGTTTTCACTTTCAATCAAATCCAAATAAGTAATTTTCTGCAGAGTTTCCGAAACAGAATGCGTACTCGCCAAAACCTTCACCGGGTTCACCCCGTCTTCATCGTAATAAACGTCCCGTTTTACATAAAGCAGAGTCATCAAGTCGCCCACAATTTGCTTTTGATCTTCGAATTGAAGCTGGAGAATTTGAATGTCTTCTTCCAGTTGGGCGACATCCATTTTCCCCTGTTCTTTTTGGGATTTCACGTCCAAGGTCTGCTTGCCGGTGTCTTTGATTTGTTTGTCCAAATTGGCAATCACCATCTCCAGGTTGATGACTTGCGCATTGATTTCTACGATGCTTACTTTGGCGTCTTCAATATTTTTCTGGAGAAGTGTGTAGCGGTACTGAATTTGCGCCAACTTTTGTTTAAGCTGCAAAAGCAGACTGCTTTGCTGTACGGCTTGCGTCATTGTAGCGGCGTCTGCACCGGGAGTGGCATTTGCTTCCTCCGCCCATGCAAGTGGACTCCAGGCGACTGCGCCCAAGAGGAGATTCAAACCGAGGATGAGACTGAGAATTTTTTTCATAGTTTCCCGACCCATAATTATATCATAAATCAGGTGGGGAAACAAGGTTGTGGCTCACTCAGTACAAGGTCAAGGGCCCATCAGGGAAAATGTTCAATAAGGGTTTGTGACTAGGCGGCTTTTGAGGCTTTCCACTCGACAGTGAATCGTTTCTCCTTTCTCTATCCAAGTAAGCAAAAAGGAGACGAATAGGAGCCCGAACCAACTCTAAGGTCGCTCGAATAGGAAAAGCAAGAACCCTATGGCTTAAAGTGTCTGGACTTGACGTGGAGTATTCGATTCCCTCAGGTTTGCCCATACGGAAAACAGATTTATCTAGAATAATACCCCTTTCTCTTGAAAGTGCAATTTTTCTCCGCTTAAATAGAAGCATGACCCCTCAGCTGAAAGCTTCCCTCAAAAAAATGCTAGTCACCGATTTGGCAATCCTGGTGATTGTCTTGGCTCTTGGCATGATTTTGATTCTTCCTGATTGCACTTTCGACTGTGCCGAGCGGGCCAATTTACTCGGCGGAGGAGTCGCCAACTTAATCATTTCCGTCGATATTCTTTGGGGGATTTGGTATTGGCTCAAGCACCGCAAGTAATTTTTGGATCAATTTCACATTCGCCGCAGGGAAGGGGAAGGATGAGCGTGACCTTGGATTTATACATATCAATGATCCTGAAAACCGCTTAAAAATTTTCGGACACGTTCATCCACTCGAATGTCGTTCAACTTGACCGGATTTTCCAAAGAAATCCCTTCAAATGTCCTGCAGCGACTGAGTGCCACATAGGTTTGTCCGGAAGCAAAACTTCCACGGCCGAGGTCAATTTTCACTTTATCGAAGGTCTTCCCTTGGCTTTTATGAATGGTAATGGCCCAGGCCAGGCGCATTGGAATTTGAGTAAAGGACCCGATTTTCTGCTGCGCAAGGCTGCGAGAACCGGGGTCAGAACAGTACTTATAGAGGTCCCAAGTGTGCGGCCAAACTTCAAACTCACCTTCGTCAGTGGTTTGCACGTGAACACTTCCATTCCCAAATTTTGTAATCTGTCCGATGGTGCCATTCACCCACCTGCCCGCGGGGTCATTATTCATAAACATAATCTGTGCGCCAATTTTTAGACTAAGACTCCGCTCGGTGGGCACCTGTTTAAGATCAAAGGACCCATCCGTGGTCCCCTCAAAAGTATGCAATTTTGACTTCAATTGACTCAAACGAACATCATTAATTTCCTTAGCACGGTCATTGGTACTTGTAAGGTTGATGGTATCTTTAGTTTCGGTGGCCGCAAGCCTCAGGTTTATAATTTGAATATGCCTGGAATCGACGGTATTTGTTCGAATCGCATTGAGTAAGTGGATGAATTTCTCATCTTTTTGACGATAGATTTTTTCCAGCTCAACGAATTTCATAGTAAAATTTTCGCTTTTCAGAACTTCTGAATGAAAAAACCACGGACTCTCGTAAACCTCTTCAAAGTGCTGCACTTCATGACGGATGACTACAGGAGGCAACTGATATAGATCTCCAATGAAAATCATCTGGACTCCTCCAAAAGGCAGGTTTACCATTCGTGCGGATCGTAAAAAAGCATCAACACTATCCATGAGATCGGCTCGCACCATTGAGACTTCATCGATCACGATTGTTTTTAGATTTTTATAAAGCGCGTTTTTGACCTGTTTCTTGCCCTTCTTTTTCGCCATTTCAACGGTGATATTGGGGAGAAACTTGAAGAAAGAGTGAATGGTTTCGCCCTTTACGTTAAGAGCGGCAACGCCTGTTGGAGCCAAAACAGCAATAGGCTTCTTGGTCTGTTCAATAAAGAAAGACAGTAGTGTCGATTTACCTGTACCGGCTTTCCCCGTTATGAAAACATTCTCCATGGTCCCCTCTATTAACTTTAACGCCTCGTCAAAACGAGCGTTGATTTCCAGATTTGGAGGGAGGGCTGACTGCATAAATCTAATCTAAGATTTTCCACGAGCTATGGCAAATGGTAAATTCTCTTGTCAAATCTCAAGTTTCAGCATAAAATCCCTCTGCACATCAGAAGTAACAACCTTATATGTCACATAAAAAAGCGGGAGGTTCGAGTAGAAACGGCCGAGATTCGCAGGCAAAACGCCCTGGAGTTAAACGATTCGCAGGTGAAGCCGTGACAGCAGGTTCAATTCTTGTGCGTCAAAAAGGAACCAAATGGCACCCTGGTACAAACGTAGGAACAGGACGTGATTTCACGCTCTTTGCTTTGATCCCTGGAAAGGTTGCTTTCACAGAGAAACGACAACGTAAGTTTGACGGAACAAGCCGTTACGACACCTTGGTCCACGTCGTTGCTGCGTAACAGGCCGCAGCGAAGGCGAGCCGAGGCGAGTGCCTACGGCCTAAGCGATATTTGCCTTTCAAAAGAGAAGTGGCTATTCTTTGTATAGTTTTCTAACCCACGCCTTTATGAAAACTCAACTCAATGCTTTAGCCGCCGCTTTGACCATGGGTCTTGGCTGGGGACTTTGCCTTTTTCTTTGGACTTTTGTAGCTCTGAAATGGGACATGGGAACTTCTATGTTGGCTCTTATTGACTGGTATCCCGGTTATGAAGTGAGCGCCAAAGGTGCTTTCCTCGGACTCATTTGGGGATTTTTGGACGGGTTCATTGGGATGTACATTTTAGTTTGGATCTACAATTACTTCGTTCGCAAGCTCGGTAAATAACTATTCATGTCATTAGAATCCTTTTTTGGTCTTGATACCCAAGGGCCAGGGTCCCCGGAGTCTCAAGAACAGTTTCAAGAACAAATGCGCGAAAGCGCTCGTGCTGTTGCGAACATGGGTGCGCATCAGGCCGCGCAGAAAAAAAAGGAGGATAAACTCGCAACTTTGCTGATCCGTTTAATGCGGGACTCGGGCAAGTCCGACATTGTATTTTTGGTGGTGAAATTATTGGAAGAGAATGTGCCCGGTGCTTTTATTTTGGCCGTCCTATCGATTGCTGATTCGGAAATGGAAAAAGAACTCACAGTGAATTTTCAGGAAGGAAAATCGGATGAATCGGCACTTCGCACCATTCCCGGTGAAGAATTTATTCCCGATGAAATTAAACACCAACTCAACGCTTGGGGGGACGCCATCCTAAGTGCAGGACTCATGCTGCCGGGCAAAACTTTGCAAACCGTCCTCACTCCCGACCAAAAACTAAAATCATTGATTTTGGACCTTTTACAATTCTCGTTGGAGGAGTATTTTCAGAGACACGGCCTCGACTTTTCGGAAGATAAAATTCGCCAAGTGGCCCTGCTCAGCATCCAAAGTGTTTTACTCAAGCTGCGGGAAGCCGCGCGCGAGAAGTCGGACATCGATATTATTGAATCCCCACTATGACTTCACAAGTTGGTTTGATTGGTCTCGGAACAATGGGCTCGGCCTTGGCACGTAACCTCGCTTCACGAGGGTTCCGCGTCAGTGTCTGGAATCGTACCCATGAAAAAGTCACAGAATTTGTGAAGGATTTCGGTAGCGAATCTTTTTATGCTTCGGACAATTTCGAAGATTTTTTGGAAAGTCTGGAAAGGCCGCGTCGTGTGATCATTATGGTTCCTTCGGGCAAGCCCACCAAAGAAGTTTTGGATCAGTTGAAACACGCATTACAGGAAGGCGATTGCATTATGGATGGCGGAAATTCTTTTTATAAAGACAGCGAGGACGCCATTCGAGAACTCTTACAGCAAGGTATTTATTTTCTGGGGACCGGAATTTCCGGTGGGGAAGAAGGTGCCCTCAAAGGGCCGAGTATTATGCCGGGTGGGAATCGCGAAGCTTGGGAAGAATTTGAACCGCTGCTCACGGCTATTTCCGCTGAAGATTTTAACGGGAAAGCGTGCGTGGCCTACATGGGAACCGGCGGCGCCGGCCATTATGTAAAGATGGTCCACAACGGAATTGAATACGCCGAAATGCAAATGCTCGCGGAAGCTTACGATTTTTTGAAAAACCTTTACCGACTGAAGCACGAAGAAATTGCTGAAATTTTTGAAAGCTGGGGAGCCGGGCCTTTGGCCTCTTTCCTTTTGGAAATTTCCACCGATGTCTTACGAAAGGAAGAGGAAGGGAAACCCCTTCTCGATTTAATTGTGGATCAAGCGGGTCAAAAGGGAACCGGTCAGTGGACGAGCGCGGAAGCCTTGGTTTTGGGCGTTCCCAGCCCTTCTTTGACTCAAGCGGTTTTCGCACGGGGAATCTCCAGCGACAAAGCTTTACGCAGCGAACTTTCCGCCCTTTACCCAGCACGTTCGGAAACCCCAAAACTTTTGGTTTCTGAATTTGTAGAACATTTAGAGGCCGCTTTGATTCTCACTCGTCTTTCAAATTTCGAACAAGGCCTCGCCTTGCTCCGCGCCGCTGAAAAAGAACATCAATTCGGACTTCGTATTTCTGAAGCGGTTCGTGTGTGGCAGGGGGGCTGTATTATTCGCAGCTCCATGCTCAAAGAAATCTACAGAGCCACGGCTGTAGACAATCGAAGTCTTTATTTCTCAAACTTCGCCCAAGAACTCATTGGAAAAAATCTTCGCAGCTTGCAAGTGGTGGTGAGTACCGGTGTTTTACACGGCATCCCGCTCTTTGCTCTTTCCGGCGCGCTTTCCCATTTTGAGGGCTACCGTCACGCCAGTTTACCGGCCAACTTTATTCAAGGTCTTCGAGATCGTTTTGGGGCCCACGGCTACCAACGCGTGGACAAAGAGGGGGTCTTTCACACGGAATGGCTATGACAAAAATCCACTTCCAAAAAGCGGAAAATAATTTTACCTTATTCATTTTTGGGGCATCCGGCTCTCTCGCCAAGCTCAAACTTTTTCCTGCGCTCTACGAACTTCAAAAGGAGAAACGTATGCCGAAGGATTACAAAATCATCGGCTACGCGCGCACCGCGATGTCCAACGAAAACTTTCGATCTTTCTTTGAAAAATCCATTCGTGAAAGTGAAAAAGATATTGATGAAACCGCACTCAAAGCACTTCTAAAAAACGTTTCCTACTTCTCGGGCCAATACGACCAAGAGGAAGATTATAAACGATTTTTAAGGGAGTTGAGAACGCTCGAAAAAGAAAAGGATCGTGTGCGCATGGCTTATTTTTCCGTACCGCCCTCCACTTTCCCGGCCATTTTTGAAAACTTGGGAAAGGTGAATTTCAACACCACCAAAGCTCCGCTCCGTCTGGTGATTGAGAAGCCCTTCGGCTACGACCTTCGCTCCGCAAAAAAACTTAAAAAATCCCTGGAACGAAATTTTAAGCCCGAACAAATTTATTTGCTTGATCACTATTTGGGAAAGGAAGCAGTGAGTAACTTACTGTCGCTGCGTTATGCAAATTCGATCCTTACCACCTTGCTTCACAAGGAATACGTGAGCAATATTCAGATTTCCGGCCTCGAAAAAAAGGACATCGAAGGCCGTGCCAACTATTTTGATCACGTCGGTATTGTGCGTGACATGGTGCAGTCGCATCTTTTTCAAATTCTCACTTACCTCACCATGCTGGCGCCCGGAGAAAGAACCGCCAAAGCCATTCACCACGAAAAAGCTCACGTGCTGCAGTCCATCCGTCTTCACGATGTGGCCAACTCGGTTGTTCGAGGCCAGTACAAGGGATATACAAAGGAAGAGGGCATCCCGAAAGATTCTCAAACCGAAACCTTCGCGGCTCTCAAGTTGACAATGAAACATCCCATGTGGAAGGGAGTTCCCATCTACATTCGAAGCGGAAAATGTTTGAAGGAGAAATGGACCTCGGTGGTGATTGAATTCAAACCGCGTTGGGCTCAAAAGGAACTTCCTGATTTGCCACCAAACCGACTCGTGATTCAAATTCAGCCCACCGAAAAAATTGAGTTTCATTTGCTCACTAAGCTCGGAGGAAAAACCTTTGATTTTCACCCCCTTACCACGGGCCGACCCATTTACTGCAGCGGCGATTGTCTTGTGGAACATGGGCGTTTACTTCTTGACGTGGTCGCCGGGAAACAAGGCCTTTTCCTAAACTTTGAAGAAATTTTCTCTGCATGGCGCATTGTGGATCCCATTCAAAAACTGTGTACAAAAATGCAAAAGAAAAAGAAGCGCCTGGATATTTATGCCAAGGGAACTTTGGGTCCAAAAGAAGCCGATGAACTGATCCAAAAAGACGGGTTCAAATGGTTTAACGCATTGCCCAATGGATAAAGCTCTCATCATTTACCCGGAGACCGAAGCTGAATTTTGGCAAAGCGCGAAAGAAGATGCCGTGATGGTGATTCGTGAAACTTTGAAGAAACAAAAAGACTGCCGTTTGGGTCTGGCGGGAGGTTCCACACCGAAGCATCTTTATGAACTCCTCGCTCAAGAAGCGCTGCCTTGGGAAAGAATTAAAATTATTCTCATCGACGAGCGCTATGTCCCCAGCGACCACCCCGAAAGCAATTTGCGAATGATTCGTGAAACGCTGCTCAAAAAAATTCCGCTGCCTCCGGAAAATCTCATCACCTTTGACACGGTACTTCCCAAAGAAATCGCCGCCGAAGAGATGAGTCGAAAATTGATAGGACTAACACATGAGCGCAATCCTCTTTTTGATCTTCTCATTTTGGGAGCCGGTACCGACGGCCACATTGCCTCTTTGTTTGAAGGGGAGGCCTGCCTGGAGTGTCGAGAGTACGCTTATCCTTCTTGCGCCAAGGGCTACCCGGTGGAAGATCGCCTCACCCTGTGTTTGATGGCCCTTGAAAACTCGAACCGCGCACTTCTCCTCTTAAAAGGTCCCGAAAAACTGGCCGTGATCCAAAGTTTGGAAGGAGGCTCCGACGCACTCAAATTAACGGCACTACATCATCTCATCGAAAAAATGACCGTAAAGGTTTTGGCTTTCCTCAGTTGAATATTTTCGTTAGAATACCAACGCTTTAACCACGACTTATGAAACGCCTTTCCCTATTTTTCACTTTCAGCTTACTCTTGACCGCCTGCAACTCTCTTTCTGTGATTGATTCCGATGTTTTGAGCAAATACCCTGAACTTGAAGGCCCCGCAACCACTTGGCAGGCCATGGTAGATAGCGCTGCAGCTGAAGATTGCACCGCCTTTTTGGATACAATGCGCCTCACATTAAACCTCACGGAAGAGGTTTGCCCTGATGTTTTTGCTTACTTTGAAAATACTCCAATTGTAGATTGGCAACGAACCGATTGGAGCACCACCGGAGGAAAAGCTAAAATTTACGAAATGGGCGGCGGTTCCATCACTTCCTTCATCCACAACGAAGCCGACGACAGCTGGCGTTCCGATGAACTCTTCTGGGAGTAGAACTAGTTTTTCAGTGAATAAAGCTGGAAACACCCAATATAAGCATCATGCAAGTGACGGCCCATTTTACGGTACGATTCCCATGAAGGTATTGCATCTTAGTCCCCCAATAAGCACCCATTAAAGACCCGATCACCACGAAAAAGAGAAGGGGAAAATTCACCTCCACCGTAGAAACCAAATAAATCGCTTGAGAAGCATTAACAAGAATGCCGGAAATCATGGTGTAGGCCGTAGCTTCAATAAAACTCATGCGCAAGCGCAAAACGAGGTAGGAGCTGAGGATGAGCCCCATCCCGCCGGAAAAACCGTTCAAAAAGCTGAACCCGAGAAGGACGGCACCCACTTCAATCAGTTCTTTGGACTTGAACGATACACGACCGGAATGGGTCTGGCCTTTTGTTTCGGAAAAAAACAAATAAAAGGCAAGAATAATAAGTAAAACTCCATTCACCGCCTCGAACAAAGTTTCATTGCTGTAAGTTTGCAAAATACCGGTGGCCAAAGCCATTCCCACAAGGCCCGAAAGGGTCATGACCGCAATTAAAGAGACACTAACCTGCATTCTTCTCCGATGTAAGAGAGAAGACATCAGCACCATGGCCGTGGCAGCCACCTTAGCCGTTGCCAGTAAAGAAATATAAGGATCATCCGTGATGAGGATAAGGATGCCCATCAAAATAAGAGCGGATCCTCCACTCGCAAAGGCCCCAAAAAAAGAACTGAAAATAGCAATAACTCCTCCTAAATAGGGAAGGAGTTCCGCATTCATTTTACTTGGATTAATTCCTCCAAGGCAGTTTGAATTGCACCAACACTCAGCCCTGCTTTTTCGTACAAGGCATCCGAAGTTCCCGAAAGCTGATAAGCGG
>CAYHGP010000013.1:27957-32121 GCA_964356195.1 uncultured Candidatus Peribacteria bacterium
CTCAGCCCTGCTTTTTCGTACAAGGCATCCGAAGTTCCCGAAAGCTGATAAGCGGCTACACCCAGTCGTTTCATGGGCACTTGTACTCCGGCTTCAAACAAAGCTTTTTCCACAAAACTTCCAAGTCCCGTGTCCACATTGTGATCTTGCACCGTCACCACACGTCCCGTTTTGCGGGCGCTTTCCACAATAGTTTCGGAATCGAAAGGAATAAAGCTGCTCACGGCAATCACTTCAATGTCGCCGCCTAATGCCGCCGCCGCTTCCAGAGCGCGAATCACCATGGGTCCGCTCGCCACTACCGTGGCTCGCTTTCCCGCTCTTAACACATCCGCCTTCCCGGGTTTCCAAACATAATCGCCAGCAAAAAACGGCGTTCCGTCTTCTTTAGTAATCACAGGAATTTTCGCGCGGCCCATGCGTACATAAACATTCCCGTTCATGCCGGCAACCGCACGAATAATGCGGTCACATTGGTTGGGGTCGGCAGGTTCGAAAATACCGGTGTGGAAAAATCCGGCGAAAGAGCTGATGTCATCTAGCACTTGATGAGTGGGGCCGTCTTCACCCACGGAAAGTCCGCAGTGCGTGGCCACCATTTTCACGTTGGTTTGGTTGATGTCATTCACACGGGCCTGGTCTTTCGCGCGGCTCGTCATGAAAGCACCAAAAGTACTGCAGAAGGGAACCAGTCCGAGCAGTGACAAGCCTCCGGACGTACTCACCATGTGTTGCTCGGCAATTCCACATTCAATATGACGCTCGGGGAATGCCTTTTTCACACCATCGGTTTTTACACTTTCCGAAAGGTCCGCCGTTAAAGCCAAAACATTCGGATTCAAGCGCGCCAAGTCCACCAAAGCGGCTCCGTAAGCCCCGCGACAGTCCGTCATCACTTCAACTCCATACGTGTGTGCTGCCCCCAAATCCATTGCAGGCACTTTAATTCCATATTCAGTTTTCACATTCACTTTCAACGCTGCCAAACCTGCCGCCAAAATTCGCGCCTCCTCTTCCGAGAGTTCAATCTCCACCAGCGCCGCAAGCGTCTCTTCCTTCTTCGGTGATTTCCCATGCCAATCGGCCTTGTGGGCGAGCCCGGTTTTTTCCATAAACTCCACGCCTTTCCCCATCACGGTGTGCGAAATCAAAACACTGGGTCGATCTTTCTCCGCCAAAGCGCTATCGAGAGCCACAGCCATCGCCGCGAAATCATGGCCGTCCACCTCAAGCACATTCCAGCCAGCAGCTTCGTAATGGCCCTTGAAATTCATCGGCATAATATTCGCGATGGAATCGGTGAGCTGCACTTCGTTCCAATCAATAAACGCGATCAAGTTTGCAAGCTTATACTTGGCTGCAAAATTCATCATTTCGTAAACTTGGCCTTCTTGATTTTCTCCATCTCCCATCAGCAAAAACACACGCTCTTCTTTCTTTAAAAGATGCTCACCCAAAGCCAAACCCGCCGCAACGCTGCTTCCAACGCCGAGCGGTCCGGTTCCGTACCAAACACCGGGAATTCTTCGATTCACGTGACCTTCATAAATATCTTCAACACTTCGAAAAGTTTTAATCACGCGTTCCTTGGGAATAACGCCAAGTTCCGCCAAAACGGAATACACCGCCGGCGAAATGTGTCCGTTCGAAACCACAACGGGCTCATTCGTTTCACAAACACGTTGCACGTAAAGCAGCGACAAGTAATCAATACAAGACAAGGAACCTCCCGGGTGACCGGACTGCGCGTTCGTCACCATTTCCAAAATAGACCGACGGCACGATTTTGAGAAGGCCTTCAGGAATTGAATTTGGTCGCTAGTGAGAATCATGTGAGAAGCTGCTTGGTAAGCTTTTTGCTGAGCTCGACGCCAGGTTGGTCGAACGCGTTTATCCTATAGTACTCGCCCAAAAAAGCAATACTGCCCTCAAAGAACATCAAGAGTTGGCCCAGTTCAAATTCATTCACTTCGGGCACGGAAATGCTAAAAGTCGGACGCCCATATTCCGAAAGCGCTTGCTGGGTTCCGCGCTTTTCAAGGTTTTGAAGTTCGTGAAAACCATGGCCGGAAAGGTAGGCAAGAGGCGCACGCTGAATCTGGGGAATCACGGGGGACTCTTCTTTTTCCACTTCCAAAAATACAATACATTTATCTTTAGGCCCTTCCGTCCACAGCTGAAGCTGTGAATGTTGATCGGTGACACCCGAGGCGCGCAAAGGGGTGAGACCTTTCCCCTCTTTCCCGATGCTTTCCGCGAGCAATTGTCCGTACCAATCCGCCAAACTGCTGAGGCGCGAGGAGTAGGGCATAAGAACCGTCATGGAAATTCCGTGTTTAAATTCGAGCAAGTATTGAGCCGTGGCAAATTGAAAAGGCAAATTGAAGTCCCACTCATTTTGATAAAACGACGAGGCCATACTTTCGGCTCCCTCAAGCAAAGCTTCAATGTCCACGCCCAAAAGTGCGGCGGGGAAAAGCCCCACCGGGGTGAGTATGGAAAAGCGTCCGCCCACATTCGGCGGAATATCGAGCATGGGGATGTGGTACTCCTGACCGATGGCTCGAAGTTCGCCGTTCGCAGGGTCAGTGATAATCACAAATTGTTCCTTCGAAACTTTTTCGCGGAAGTAAAAAAACTGCGCCATGGTTTCCGGCGTCGTTCCCGATTTCGAAATCACAATGAACAAAGTTTTCTCAAGATTGATGGTTTTCTCAAGCTCCGGAATGGTATCCAAGTTGTCCAAAACAAAAAGCCGGGGCTTCCCCGAAAAGTTCCAATACGGCCCCTTCAGCGCATCGCGCAAACAAGTAATGCCGAGGGCGCTTCCGCCAATGCCAAGAATCACAATGTCTTCAAATTTTCCTCTCAGCTTCAGCGCAAGGTCTTTCACGGCAAGCACCGGCCCTTTAATTTTGGGGATCAATGGGAACCCTTGTCCGCGGGCCTGAAAATCTTTTAAAAATCCGGCGATTTTCGGTTCCTCCGCTTTTAAATCCTTCGCAGAAATGCCTTTATCCCCGAGCCCAACAATAGAATCTAAGTGAAGCTTCATTATTTACGTTTTTTCCAGTCTGCCAAAAAGTTCTGCAGACCGAGGTCCGTTAAAGGATGGTGAACAAGCTTTGTGAAAACTTCATAAGGAAGGGTTGCGATGTCCGCACCAATCATGGCCGCCTCAGTAATATGGCGAGGGTGACGCACACTGGCCACAAGAACCTCCGTATCGAAATCGTAATTCGCAAAAATTTGAGTAATGTCTTCAATCACCCCCATGCCGTCCTGTCCCACGTCATCCAAGCGTCCAATGAACGGACTCACCAGCGCCGCCCCGGCCTTCGCCGCCAAGAGCGCTTGATTCGCGGAAAACACCAAAGTCACGTTGGTTCGAATGCCTTCGTGCCGAAATGTCTCCACCGCCTTAAGGCCTTCCGGAGTCATGGGCACCTTCACAATAATATTTTCAGCCCAAGTGCTGTACTCGCGTCCTTCTTTCAGCATTCCTTTTAAGTCGGTGCTGATCACTTCCATACTCACCATACCAGGAACCATTTTACAAATGGCTTGAAGGTGAGTTTTTGGGTTCAGCTTGCCTTCTTTGGAGAGCAGCGTGGGATTCGTAGTGATTCCGTCCAAAACGCCCCAAGAGGCGATTTCTTTAATATGGATAAGATTTGCGGTGTCGAGGAAGAGTTTCATAGGAGAGGATTACTGCACTTACCATAGCATTTCACCTTAAAATTTGCTATAATAAATAGAACCTCTTTAAAATCTTCCTATGAAAAAAACAGGACCCCAGGCTTTCCGCATTCAAGATGAACTCAAAAGAGAAGAATTTCGAATTTCAATTTTTGGGTCTGCGCGAATTAAGCCTGAAGATCCTATCTACCAGGATACTTTCAATATTGCCAAAGTCATTGGAAGCTGGGGCGTGGACTTGGTGACGGGAGGAGGCCCAGGACTCATGGAGGCCGCAAGCTTGGGCCACAAAGCCGGTGACGTAAAAAACAAAGCCCACAACATTGGGCTGAACATCATTTTACCGTTCGAACAAAAACCAAATCTTGGCTTGGAATACGTGGACAACCACGAACTTTTTTCCACCCGTCTCGACGAATTCATGCTGCTTTCCGACGCCGTTGTCGTGATGTCCGGCGGAATCGG
>CAYHGP010000013.1:32221-34266 GCA_964356195.1 uncultured Candidatus Peribacteria bacterium
CCCACAACTGGCAACAGTATGGAAAGAAAATGAAGAAGCTCGACTCCCTTATAGAAGAGATAAATAAACCGAAAGCTGGCAAAAAAGCCTAAAACCGCGTGTTGTAACTTTCTGCGTTGTTTTTGACGAGTTCCCATGTATTCCCTTGCGCGGAAGTGCCGGTCCACGTTGAACCTTCGGCCGCCGCTTCAATGTCATCAACGGAAGGAAGCCCCTGAGCGCCAAAGTCGCGGAGTTCTTGCAGAGCCTGTTCGAGAGGAGGGTTCATTTGCAGCTTGTTAGATGTCTTACTCTACCATAAAGTAGAGGAGATGTCGGTCAAAAAATTATTTTATTTCGGAATCCTTCCCGCCCTTTTCTTCCAGATGCTGGGTGCGGGACTCTATTTCCTTTGGGACTCCGCATTTTCTCAGTGGATTTACGCCGCCACAAAGCTGACTTTACTTGTGTGGCCGCTCTTTTGGCTGAACTCTTTTCGAAAACACGTTCCAAGCCACCCGGCACGCAGAAATGGAAAACTCGCAGGCCTTTTGAGTGGTTTGCTTCTTGCAACGGCATTGGTTTTAGTTTTCAAACTCGGTCTCAGTCCCAATGTGGAAGGCATTCAGGAAAAAGCGGCGGCTTTCGGACTCTTGGCTCCCGGGCCCTATATTATTTTTGCAGTTTTCCTCAGCCTGATTCACGCCGCCCTTGAGGAATATTATTGGCGTTGGTTTGTCTTCAAAGGACTTCAACTCAAATTTTCTTGGTCCACAGCCGCCATCCTTGGCAGCATGGCCTTCGCCGGCCACCACTTCTTTGTCCTTTCCGAGTTTTTCCCACTCGGGCTCACGCTTCTGCTGGGAACAGGAGTGGGCCTCGGCGGTTTCATTTGGTGCCTCCTCTACAAAAAATACCGGTCCTTGTGGGCGCCTTACATCAGTCACGTCTTCGTCGACGCCGCCATTATGGGAGTGGGCTACGTCCTGCTGTTCTAAGCCCGCCTGGCAATTGACGAATACGGAATAAGGTGTAGAATAAACTTCCTTCAGAGCACTTTATTAAAGATTCCCATGGGCCCCTTGTTCACTCTACTCGCCGCCACCTCCTGTGCGCCCGAGATTACGCAACCTGAGCAAGCTCAAGATGATTTGTCTAATCCGACGGTCTTTGCCGCCATGGAAGAGGAAATCCGAAACTATTCCAATCACCCTTGTTCTCCTGAAATTAAAGAAGCTTTGGGGCGGGCCCACGAGCGTGTCACCTTGAAGCTTCTAAGCGAATCCGACGCTGCTTTCATCTGTTTAAACAAGCCTGCACGCCACGAAGGAATGCCGGTGGACGTTCTCGTCCAATCGGATGGACTGGGCGACACTTTTGCCTTCACCATCCCTCAGGAACTCCAGGCAGGGGAGAAGATGGACACTCTAATGCATTACTTGACCAGCTGCGTGGAGACCAGGGGTTGTTTAGGCCTCTCCTTGGACGAAAATGATTCGCCTCATGTTTTTCCTCCAGAGCTTCAAACGTCATTTGATGAAAAACTGAAGGTTTCCGGAGTCAAAACTCCACCTTCTGTCATTGTAGACTCTAATCTCACCTGGGAGCAGGCCTTAAGCGGATCGTCCTGTGAGATCCCAAAAGAAATTTTAGATCGCCAGAAATTGGTGACGGTTCAGTACTGGGGCTTAGGCGAAGATGGAAACCCAGACCAAAAAATCCATCAAGGGCAAATTATTGTGGACGAAACAAGAGTGACGGACACCAAAGAAATTTTTGACGTGGCCTTCGACAGCCGTTTCCCAATTCACTCGGTGATTCCGGTGGTGCAGTTCGACTGGCACGACGCCGAATCCATGGAAGCCAACAACACCTCCGGCTTCAATTATAGGCACACGGGTTCTGCGAAAATCTGCCCGGGAAAAGCCTCCGCCCAAAGCTCAAGGCACGCCAGCGTCCGCCCGGGAGAAATCGCCATCGACATCAATGCTCAACAGAATCCTTTTTGTGTTACGGACAAGGGGGGCACAAGGTGTGAACCTGAAGGAGCCGTGTACAACCCTGAG
>CAYHGP010000014.1:0-4244 GCA_964356195.1 uncultured Candidatus Peribacteria bacterium
AACTTCCACGCGCAAAAAACTATTCAATCGACGTCCAGGAAACTGCCAAGGGTGTGCTTTTCCTCCACCAAATAAAAGAAGGCGGTATCGACAAAAGTTACGGAATTGAAGTCGCTCGCATCGCCGGCCTTCCCACGCGCCTCATCGACCGTGCCACCGCCATTCTTCAAAACCTCGAAGCTGAAAAAGCTCTCAGCACCAAAAAAATCCCCGAGAACCAACTCGATCTTTTCGCTCGCACCCACGCCTCTCTCCGCGAACCAGGCAAACTCACCCATCCGGCCTTGGAAAAACTCAAAATGCTGAACATAGAAGCGATGACACCTTTGGAGGCCCTGAATACTTTGAATGAACTCAAGAGGATCTAGGACAAAATCCAACGGCAAGCTATACTCAGTTCACCATGAAATTTCTCTCCGCCGCCCAAGAAAAAGCCACCACCGCTGCGCTGCGCCGCCACTACAAAGCCGTGGCTTTCGATATTGATGGAACTCTAACGCCTTTTGGCCGTTGGACCATTCCAAAAAGCCTGCGCGAAACTTTGCTCGCCATGCCCAAAAATATTCCGCTCGCATTTTGTACCGGCCGTTCCATTGAACACATCCAAACCAAACTCACTCACGAAGCCGAGCTGAAGCGCTGGTACGTTCTCGCCGAAAACGGGGGAGCCGCCTACAAATACAATCCGCGCACCCATGCCCACGAAATGTTTTTCGAAATTCCTTGGCCAAAACATATCATCACGCAGGACGCCATGGAGGCTTTCATTAAAGACAAATACGGCTGGCACGTGGAGGTGGTGATTCGTGACCATTCCGTGGTGATCCGTTATCCCTCTTGGTTTTACCTCCTTCCAAGAGGCACGCGAATCCTTTCCCGCCACACCGCGACTTCTCTCCGCAAGTTCTTCGAAAAAATAGGCCTCGACGGTCATTTCCTTGTCGAGGATTCGGGCATCGGAAACCTTATTATTCCAGCCGAAAGCGGCAAGGGGAAAGTCATCAAAGTGTGGGCAAAACAGTTGGGCATTTCCATGAAAGACATCCTCGTGATTGGCGACCAAGCCAAAAAAGGCGAAAATGATGAAGAATTTTTATCCGGCCACTACGGCACCGCTTTCACCGTCGGACACCAAACGGACAACATTCATCCATTCCCGGTAGTAGACGAAAAAGGCCGCAAATTGTGGGGACCGGTGGGGACGGAATATTTGTTGAAGAAGCTCTTTTAATATCTATCAATAATGACAACCTGCACCAAGTGCCAAAATTCCTTCGAAGTCACCGATGAAGATCTGAAGTTCTATGATCACGTCAGTCCAATTTTCGCGGGAAAAAAGTACGCAGTTCCTCCTCCCACGCACTGTCCACTGTGTCGACTGAAAAACCGTTTGGTATTTCGCAATCACACGGCCTTGTTTCAACGGCCCGCATATCCGAGTGGGGAAATGATTTTCTCCATGCATCCGGAAACAGCACCCTTCCCGGTAATGAAAAATGAAGACTGGATCAGCGACTCTTGGGATCCGCTGAGTTATGGCCTGGATTTTGATTTCAGCCGTCCATTTTTCGAACAATTTAAAGTGCTGAATGATCGTGTCCCCAAATACGCTCGCGTGGCGCTTCGTAACGAAAACTGCGACTACGCCAATAATCTCTCAGATAACAAAAATTGCTACATGGTTTTCAGCATCTCGAACGCGGAAGATTGTATGTACTGCGAAGACTCTTGGGGTTCAAAAGACTGCATCGAATGCACCATCACCTTGCAATCCGAAAAATGTTATGACTGTACCGATTGTATTCGTTGTTTCAGTCTACAAAGCAGCGAACATTCTGAAAACTGCAGTGACAGTTATTTCATGGCATTTTGTCGTTCATGCAAAAATTGTTTCGGCTGCACAAACCTGCGTAATCGAGAATACTGCGTTTTCAACGAACAAAAAACCAAAGAAGAATACGAAGACTTTATCAAAGCATTCAATGGAAGCTCATGGTCGCAGCGCAATCAATATCGAGAAAAATTCGAAGCACTTATGATGCAAAGTCCTCGTCCTCACGCAACTCTGCACCAAACGGAAGACTGCACCGGAAATTTCCTGACCGAATCACGAAAAGTAACTGAAAGTTTCTTCATCCAACACGGCGAAAATTTGAAGTATTGCTTCAACCTTTACGAAGGCGCAAACGACTGCATGGACTATTCTTTCTCCGGACGAAAAGCCGAGCTTATTTACAACTCATGCCTCTGCGTAATCAACGTTTATGGAATTCTGTTCTCCATGCAATGCCGTGACGGCAGTTCTAATCTCATCTATTGCTACGGATGTGATTCCTGCAAGGACTGTTTTGGATGTTCGGGGATGAGAAGGAAGCAGTATTGCATCTTCAATAAGCAATACAGCAAGGAGGAATACGAAAAGATCGTTCCACAAATTATTGAACACATGCGGAAAACAGGAGAGTGGGGCCAATTTTTCCCGGAAGAATTTACACCCATGCCTTACAATCGCTCCATAGTTTCGCGCTATTTCCCCCTCACCAAAGAAGAAGCAATCGCTCAAAATTTCACCTGGCACGAAGAAGATCCCAAGCAATTTCCGGGAGCTGTCGATGCCACAAGTCTTCCCGACGGACTTCCAGACTCAAACGACCCTCTGGTAATAAGAAGCTCAATCTCAGGCCGACCATTTCGCATCACCGCCCAAGAACTTGTCCGCTATAGCGAATTCAAAGTCCCGCTTCCACGACTTTCCTACGAAGAACGCATGAACGATCGCGCAAAAAACCTCGGCGGCATCAAGCTCTACGAAAGAACCTGCGCCAAAACCGGTAAGCCGGTTTTAACCACTTACTCGCCCGACTCTCCATACATCATTTGGGATTTGGATGAGTATAATAGGGAATTTCAGTAGTCTCACTGTACCATTTTATTGACTCCACAAAAAGATTCTACTATAATTCCAGATGTATTTCGATGAAGCCGTCCGGCCTAAAGTTCCGTACTTAGGAAGAGCGGCTTCCTTTGTAATTCAACCTATCTTTAAAATCATCCAGAAACTGAACCTTTTCAGGATAAGCTCTTTTAATGAGGAGTGAGCAATCCCAGCGGTGGGTGGATATAACCATTTTCAATTTGTTCTTCGAGTCGAGGTGCCTCATAAGCGCAAGAAAGTCGCCATCGTTAGTCACTAAAACTGCTTGATCGTAAGAGTCCATAGATGTGAGAGCTTTAACTGTTAAATCCACATCAACATTGCCTTTCACTTTTCCGTTAACCACCAAAGTTTGTTTAAAAACCAGAAAATATCCAAGCTCTTTTAAAAAATCATATAGCTTTTGATTGCTTGGTAGGTAGCCAATAAAAAAGAAGATTCGTTTCGCTGAATATGTTCCCCTTAAATGAAAATAAAACTTTTTCCAATCAATAGACCAACCTCGTTTTTGCGTGGATATGTACAAATTCTGCGCATCGATAAATACATAATTTTCAAATTCCTTGGTCATTCCTAAAGTCTACTTCCGGCAATTCAGATAAAGAAATTATTGGACCAAATTTCGTCCACTTTACTCTGTAATTTCGTGTTGTCGGAGCTTTGACAACAACTTTTTATCAGGTGTAGAGTAAATTCAGAAATTCCAACTTTCCGAAAAATGAACACTACTACAATTTTACGTAAAAAAGGACAACTCGTGATTCCAAGGAAGTTGAAAACGATGGAACTCCTTGAAGAAAGTTCTGCCCTTGCCAAGGCAAAAGGGGTGACTCTTGAAGAAATGCTTGCCGACCTCGATGAAATTCGTCACAACGCATAAGAATTCTCTGCTCCACCTGTCACCCCATCCACTTCCAAAAACAATCCTGGCAGTACACGGGGTAAGGCGCATCAGCCGGGTAGGTCGAAATGATTTCCTTTTTGCATTGGTCGCACACGCGTTTGTGCAAGCGGCGCTCATTGCGCAAGAGTAAGCGCTCTTTTTGACGGCACTCCGGACACACATCGGGAAAGGGAAGATCCTTCTTTTTATAAAACGCCACTTCCTGATCAATAATGTAGTAGGATTTCGCGCAGGTTCTGCAGGTTTGAACAATCGGAGTCATAAAATGGGATTAAAGTCCGTAAGTAAGGACTTCTTTATAAGTTGAAGGATACCATTTGCCCCACGTCCCGGTCGCTTTCATTTCCGCCCGAATCTCAGCGACTTTCTTAGCGTAATCCTCAGGTGAATAAGGCTGATTCAAGA
>CAYHGP010000014.1:4344-13242 GCA_964356195.1 uncultured Candidatus Peribacteria bacterium
CGAATCTCAGCGACTTTCTTAGCGTAATCCTCAGGTGAATAAGGCTGATTCAAGATGTGATATTTTTTGTGATTCAGCCCCACGCACATAAAACAGTCATTGGAGCTGTAGACGAGTTCACAATATTCCAAATTGTGTGAAGTCCAGCAGCCATAAGCGAAGATACAATTGTTCAAATTGCCTCCACTCATGATTTGATAACACTCCGCCGACCAACCGAGATTACTGCAGTCGTAAAGATCTTTGGATTCATCACAGTGGTAAACGTAATAACAATCTTCCAAATATTTCGAATCAAAGCCCCAGTACGTATTTTTACAATTATGGATGTTCTCGCCAAAGCTGGCTTCGTTACTTTTTCCATACATCGCATTACGCGGCGTCACACGAATTAAGGCTTCCACTTGAGCTAAAATTTCCTCCTTCGACAACTTGCGAAGCTCGGCCACTCGCGCTTTGTACTCCGCCTCCGGCACCGCCACGTTGAAAATATGAAACTTTTTTTGCTTCAATCCCACGCAGCCAAAACAGTTTTGAACCCCGATGCAGAAATAAGAATAATCGCTATCAATGGCTTGCTCGCAATAAACGCAAAAATTGCAGTTGTAAGAGTTGATGCAATCCACGCAGCCGTAGCAAAGTTCGCATTTGTAACACAACGCGCAGTCTACACAGTCCTTGGAGTAAAAGACTCGGGTATTGTAGAGACAATCTTCGGAACGAAAACTCGCAAACGTCATATAACAGTTCCGGCTTTCCTCCGTGTATTGGCAATAAGGACTGTTCTCGTTATTCACGGTTTGCAGCCCCACGTGCGGCGTTCTGTGCCGCAGTTCTTCAAATTGTTGAAGGTAGGTCATACTATTTCGATGTGAGATATACCGATCCTAGAGCGAAGAAAAAACACAGCACGTACGCCACGGAAAAGTTAATCCACAGGTGTTGAGGGAAGTAACGATTGAATCCAATAAGCACCAGGCTGAAGAAAATAGCGGCAAGGGCGCCATACACACCTCCCATTAAAAAATCCTGAGAAGAACCTTTATTGCTTTGAACCACAAGGACGTAGGAAATCGCAAAAATAATGGGAATACCCCCAATGGCACCAGCCAATTTAGGTCCAACATGTTCTGAGAGCAGTAGAAGAGCGGCTACAACCACCGAGGACGCTAAGCTTTTGAAGAGGATTTCCATACGATTTTTTTAAGGTGACTTAATTTTAGCACTATTGTCGTTTAGCTCAAGGCACTCAATGAAAAAGCAAGTAAGAAATAGTTGATTTTAAGGTTATTAGGCGTAGTATAAAACTGCCCACGACTCATCGGCAACAAGCCAGAAAATGCTCCAAGACGCTCTCAAAATCCTCAATCTCGACGACAAGGAAACCCAGGTTTACCTCAAGCTGCTGCGCATGGGTCCCAACCGAGCCAGCACTTTGGCCTACCAACTCGAACTTCCGCGCACTACGGTTCAAAACATCCTTTTGCGCCTGGAAACCGAAGGCCTTGTCTCCAAAACCTTTGAAGGAAACGTCTTCACCTTCACGCCGGTTCCTCCCGAAGAACTCCTGCAGCTCCTCGAAATGAAGCGCCGCAAACAAAACTTCGCCCTCGAACAGGCCGAAGCCGATCTCAAAAAAGTGATGCCCGAACTTCTGGGCATGATGCAATCCAACAAACACATCCCTCAGGTTCGTTTCTACCGCGGCAGGGAAGGCATCCGCAAAGTGCTTTTTGACACGCTCAATTCAAAAACAGACCTCAAAGACTTCGCCAATATCGACTCCATGTTCAAGCACGTCAAAGACATCAACGACGAATACGTGCTCGCCCGCGAAAAAACCACCCTCAAAAAAAGGAGCCTTCTTTTGGACACGCCCTTTGCCCGTCAGGTTTACGAGAGTGGAAAATATTCACCCAAGTCTCACGCCGGTTACAAGTGGATCAACAAAATCTACCCTTTCACCATCGAAATGAACATTTACGACGGGAAAATTTCCTACCTCACCTATGTGGAAGACGACCTCATCGGCGTGATTATTGAGAACGACTATATCTACCAGATGCACGATTCCATTTGGAACCTTTTATGGGATACGCTGCCAGCCGTGAAGAACTGACGCTCAAAATCGGCTTGCCTCCGCCCTACCCTCGTGCTAATCTCCCCGTGCTTTACTTCTGTCTTTCCCTCAAATGAGTGGAAGGTACTACCCATACAGAATATGAAATATGAATTGATGCTCATCCTTAGTCCTAAACAAACGGACAAGGAAATCGAGAAAAACTTAAAGGAAATCAAAGGAATCGTCACAGAGAACGGATTCGATATTGTCGATGAAGACATCTGGGGGATGCGTGAATTGGCATACAAAATTACCGGAAACAGCAAAGGGTACTATGTAATCTTGAATTTTGTAGGAGAACCGGCCGGAGCAGTAGTGCTTCAAAAAGAATTCCGCCTTCAAGCCGGAATTTTGCGCTCTATGCTCACCAAAGTAGATGATGACTACGTTTTACTGCGTTACGACCAACTCTCAACCACCGGAAATGCAAAAATGAGCTCTCCTGCGGAAGAATTGAACCAGAAAGTACGAAGCCAGACCCGCACAACCACGAAGACGGCCGACAAAAAAGAGGAAGCTCCTGTTGAAAACAAGGAAAAACTCGATGAATCGTTGAAAGCGATCATGGAGGATAAAGATATAGCAGCCCTTTAATCTTTAATTTTCACTGTATGCGAAGTGTAAACAAAGTGATCCTCGTCGGAAATCTAACACGAGATCCGGAACTCAAAAGCACCACCGGAGGTCAATCGATTGTGACCCTGGGAATTGCGACGAACCGTCAATGGACAACCAGCGGACGTGAAAAACGCAGCTCCGCCGAATTCCACGAGTGTGTGGCTTGGGCCAAACTCGCTGAAATCTGCCGCGATCACCTCAAGAAGGGAATGCTCGTTTACGTAGAAGGTTACCTCAAGACTCGCAGCTGGGACATGGAAGACGGCACTCGCCGTTTCCGCACTGAAATCGTGCTTCAAGATATGATTATCCTCGAGAAACGCAAGAATGATGAAGGAGGCGATGACTACGCGATGGAACCCGGCGACGTTCAGGAAGAAGCTCCCATGATGGGCAACGAAATGCCAGCTATGGCGACTGCACCTGCATCTTCAGAAGGAGCCGCTCCTGCCAACGGAGGAATGGCTGCCAACATCGATGACGATAACATGTTCTAACAGGCGGACCCGAAGGGTCTGCTAAGCAAGAACGTGGCGTAGCCACAACAATACTAACCCTATTTATGACTAAACGAGTAAAAGTTCAGAAAACACCACGTCCTCAGGTCCCCGTCAACATTGACTACAAGGACTTGGCTACGATTCGCGGTTACCTCTCCGTTTTCGGACGTATTGTGCCTCGCTATTACAACGGTGTGAGCTTGAAGCAGCAAAAACAGCTTTCTCTAGCCATCAAACGCGCACGCGAAATGGCACTCATCCCCTACACGAGAAAGGGTTAAAAAGTTTAAAAATTCAAGACCAAGCGAAGGTCCCCAAGCGGGGCCTTTTCTTTTGCTCCTCGGCGCCTTGTAAAAAAGCTCGTTTTCTGGTAAAATAATAAGATAAAAATAAAAACACGTATGGCAAAACAAAAGGAAAAATCAGTTGTTCCTCCGAACGCGTTCGACGAAATCATCCTTGGGTGGATGGCTCCGGAGTACCTGCGTTTTGAGCGGGGATGGCTTTGGTTTGTTCTCATGATTCTCGCAAACGCCCTGCTTGTTTGGTACGCATATGAGAGTGATTCCATCACCATGATGATTGTTTTCTTGCTCGTACCCTTGGTCCTGCTTTTGGAACACCGCAAAAAACCAAAGATGGTGGAAGTGATCTTTTCACCCTACGGAATGAAGTTCGGGGCTTTGAAAGTTCCGTACAGCAGCATGCGTGCTTTCTGGATTTTACACAATCCTCCCTTTGCGGACGAAATCCATATCCACACCAATCGAAAAGTTCATCACGACATTGTCATTCCGCTCATGGGCATGAACCCCGGCGTAATCAGGCAGCTCTTGGTCACCCAAGCCGCCGAGTGGGAAGGCAAAGAACTTCCTTTGATCGATGTCGTAATTCGTGTTTTACGTCTTAACTAACAGGCCGCAGGCCACTCAAAAATGGAAGATTTCAACTCAAAACTTCAGGCCCAGCACGAAACGGCCATCCAGAACGTAAAACCGCTCATCGCGGAGGGAATGGATTGGGCGACTCGGGAACAGCGTTACGACTGGGGCAAAGTCGCCGCAAGCAACGTGCAACGGCTTTTGATTTCGAAAGAGGAAGAAGCACTGGCGGCCATCAAAATGATCCGCGACAACCAAGTGGGGGAACTGGCTACGCTGACGGAAGCCGACCTCTTGCGTTACCACACGGAAATTTTGGGACACATCACAAAGCGTTTTGACCTCATGATGCAAGTAACCGCTCAAGATTCACCTGTCGGTTCAAAAGACGACGTTATTTCTAGCAACGTAGATTTAGTGGCCCTCCGCGAACGCGGCATGGCATTGATGCAAAGTGTGGATGTTCAAACCATGGTTTATAACACTCTGCCCGAAGGACTCAAAGCAAGTTACCTGGAAGTGATTGGAAAAAACATGAAAGACCTGCATCCGGATTACTACGCGGTTCTTGAGAAAACCAATAAAAAAGAAGCGCTCAGCCCGGATGATTTCAAAGTCCTCATTGCAGGTGTAAAAGAACTCGAAGGCACAAGCTTAAGCGGGATGAAACATTCCCCCTTGATTGCTGTCTTGGGCTCATTGCAGCCAAAAGATCGATTCGAACTCTTGAACCAAATGAGCCAGGATCCCACGTTCACCAGTTTTGATGAAGTGGTGGTGACCATGGTGGCAAGCACCTACCTCACAAAAGATCAGGCGACCTTGGTTTTGGACAGTAAAATTGCTCTTTTGTCCGCCACAAAAAAAGACAAAGAACAAAATAAACAAGATTTGGCAGCGTTGGGAAAGGCCCGAAGTGTCATTCAAAGTCCTGGAATGGAAGAGACTCAAAAAGCCGTGATCGCGCGTAGAGACGCAGGAGCTCGAAGAATGGGCACCATGAGTTACGGACACAGAGACCGCGTTGGAGGCCTGCTCACCTTTAGGGGAGTTGGATCCGCGCTTCTCTTCGTCAATGGAGCGCTCAGTCTCGGCTTGAACGTTATGGCCGCCGGTTTTAATCCTGCCAATCTCATCGATAACCCTGCCTTTTGGCTCAGCGCCGCAGAAGTGGGAGCGGGACTTCAGTGGTCCCGTGGTTTTGAAGGCTTGGTGACGGCACCCACCGAATTGATTTCAAAGTTCTTGAAGAATCACGAGGAAAAGGAAAAAGAAAAAGTCCAAACGAATCTTAAAGCATTTAGGGAAGAGCAGGGGAATCATTTCGAAGACGCACAGTTTTATGTGAATTACGCTAAAAAAATCAATGATGCTTACGCCGCCAAAAAAAGAATAGACCCAGCTGCCCCTCCAAAAATCACCTTGGAAGATTTGGGCATCACGAAAAAAGAAGACCTGCCTGAAGGACTCCGTCCGTCTTATGACAAAAAAGCGGTTCTCGAAGAAAATATCTCAAAATGGGTTGCTCGTTTTCACCGTACTTCCGCAGACGGAATCGGAAAGTCAACGTTTCAAGCTCAAGTCACTTTCATGCAAGAAGCTTATGGGGAACGAACAAAAATGGCGAACGGAACCAAACAACAATACGTCATTTTTGAGCAACCCGCACCCTCTCTCGCTAAAAAATAAACTATGTTTCTAGACAGCCAAAAACAATTTCAAGAGCAAATGAACCGCCACATCCATGGAGAGGCTTTGCATTTGGAGCCCGGTTATAAAGAGGCTTATGCGGAGTGGGAAGTGGAAAATAAAGAAACCATCTACCAATGGTCTGCTGAAGAACGCACGCAGTCTTTCGCAGATTTCCTCGAGAAAAAAGTCCATGCTCGCCTTATTGCTCTAGTAGGAGATAAACAAGAACTAAAAGAATTGGCGAACCGCGGCCAACTACTACTTGCGAGCAAAGATAGTGGCAAAACCTTCGACACTTTCCTTACTCCTGAAGAGCAAGCAAAAGTGAACCCAACGGATTACGTTTTGCTTTCTCCCACTTTTCGCAGCACGACGACGAATTTCAAAGAAGTACGCGAAGAACAAAACCTCGTTCACATTGTCTCCAAGCTCCGCGATCAACATTATGGGGTGAACAACGCTTGGATTGAAAACGGAGTCGTCCACGTAGACGCACTCCATCCTCTGCGTGGAACTTACGAAGTGCAGGTGGATTTGAATCAGCCCACTACTCTTCCTTTGAACTATAAATTCATCAACGCCGAAGGCACAACCGAAGTACCCGAAACTCAACTCCCCGAAGAATTTGGTTTGGCCGAGCAAGACATCACTTTGCAAGTACCGTCGGAAACCGAGGCACTCATGATGGACCCCGTGAACGACGATAAAAACAAAAGAAAATTAGCGGTCTTAGCGGCCTCCACAGCGGCTTGGATAGCCGCACAACAGGCCGGAGCGAAGCAGGGACCGAGCTCAGCCGAACTTGCCACCGAACAGGCTCGAAATCAAATGGTGAGACACGAGGCTGGAGCTCACGGAGCCTTGAGTTTGCCCAACGTCATGGCTTCAAAGGCGCACTTTGCACAGCAAAGCAAGGGGATTGATGATTCGAAAAAGAGAGAAGCTCAACGCTTTGAACTGGCAAAAGAAAAAGAACGAGAATATGCCAAGCGCAAACAAGAGGAGCAAAGAAAACGACAAGAAGAAAACAAGCAAAGCCAAAAAAGGCTGGCCCAAGGCGCAGCTGCCGGAGCCGGTATTTTGGGAGGCGTCCTTAGCGCCTTCGCAGGCTCCAGCTTGTTTCTGGGTCACATCAGTAACCTGAATAATTTATGAAGAAGCTCATCCAAAGTGTCGGGAAATTTCTCTTCAGTCAAAAAGGGGCGCTGCTACTTATATTCGGACTTGTGCTTTTGGTACATCCCGACCTCGCCCATGCCGCAGATCCAGCCCTTACCACGGTAAAACAAAACACCGAGCAAACCATTGCTTCTGCCATTTCCACCGCAATTGATTTCTTGAACAAGCTTATCTGGCCTGTCCTTTTGATTATTGGAGACCTCATGGGCAGTAATCGTATTTTGGGCCCGGGTATGGAAGACCGTTTACTCTCTATTTGGGTGCAAGTGCGAAATCTTGTGAATATTTGTTTCGTGCTCGTACTCCTTTTCGTAGCTCTTTATAACGCCATGGGTTTCGGGGGCGGTGAAGGAGAAATGGCCATTAAAACCGCTCTTCCTAAAATTATCTTGGGACTCATCCTGGTTAACTTCACCTTTGTGGGAGGGAAAATCGCCATCGATTTGACCAGCATAGCCACCACCGCTGTTTTCTCCTTGCCCGAAATGGCGGGAGAAGAAGGCTATAAGTTCACAGATGAGTCCACTATTTTCGAAAGAAACGTTTGCGTGAAAACCTATCTGGAATTGGATCCCAATGATAAGAGCGGGTGGGTCTTTTGGAACGAAGAGACCGATAAAACCGATGTGCCAATATTCACAAAATTCTTCTGTAACCTCAGTACCGTTGATGTCGCCTACAAAGCCGCTACCGAAACAGAAGAAGCCGTCGCCAAAAGCTCCGTCAACGACTACAACGGCTTAGCGCCCCTCATTAAAGCGAACTACTTCCAGCAGTTGAATGAAAACAATGTGGGCTTGGTGATGGCGGTTAACATGGGAAACCTAAGCTCAATGGGAATTTTGAGTCCGAAAGGAATTGAGAATTTCACTGACTTGACCGCAGGGATGCTTTTCTCGGTACTCATGTTCATCATTTTTGCGATTTCTTACATTGTACTCGCCATTATTCTTATCACTCGAATTATTGTGCTCTGGATTGCCTTGGCCTTGTCACCCATCGGGGTTCTCATCTACGTCGTTCCGCAAATAAAGGAATGGGCCGGAGGGGGTGGTGACATCACGCAGAAACTCATCAAACAACTCATTGCACCTATTATTATTGGAGGATCCCTGAGCTTGGGTTACATCATGATTTCCGCTTGGGGTGACGTTGGAAACGCCGGCCTCGCTTTCGGCGGAGCAAATACGGACGCCATCATGTCTAAAGAATTTTTATTGCGGGGCAGCAGCGACCTTCCTCACCTAATTATTGCCATCGCCAGCGTGATGATTGTATGGACGGGAGTCTTCGCCGCCGCCAGCGGAACCTTCTCCGAATTTGCCACCAACGCCGTGAAAGGATTTGGTGAGAAAGTAGGAGGCTTCATCGCCAAGGCTCCTCTTTATGCGCCAACTTTGACGGTAGGGACCAAAGAGGATGGAAAACCAGCCACCACCTCAGTTATGGCCGGTCTTAAAACTTTCGATCAAGCAATGAACAGCATGGAATACGGACCACAAATGCAGGGACAAATGGACGCCATTACCAATGCGGCCCCATGGTTGAAAGATATTATAGGGGCAACTCCAAGTAAACAGCTTCCTGAAACAAACATGTCAGCCATCGTGGCGGCACGTAGTGGGGAGAGTCAAATATCCCCGGATGCACTCAGGCGTATGGTTGAACCTTTGCTGAACAATATCCGCTACTCTGAAGGGCTCTCAACCTCTGAGAAAACCACCTTAGAGTCTAAAATCAAAACAGCCTCAGCCAAAGGTAATGATGAGGGATTGCGTGAGTTGAAAGCACTAATCAGCGCGCAGACAGCCAAGAAGTTAGGGCTTAAAGAGGAAGCTCAATTCACAAAGCTGAAGGAGGAATTCAATGCAGTCAATGCAATCACAAAACCGAGAGAAGAGGCACC
>CAYHGP010000014.1:13342-33014 GCA_964356195.1 uncultured Candidatus Peribacteria bacterium
GGAACCCCGCCATGATCACTCAGCTAAAACACAAAACTTTACAAAAACAAATAACGATGTTACAATCACTTCAACACGGTTGGAAACCCGACGCACTGGTCGGTGATTGTGAGGGGAGAGTCTGCTCAGCAAAACTGAGCTACTCCCTTCTCTCGCTCCTCGAGAGCAACATCACCCCAATACCATGTTGATCCAGGGATTCAATCATCATTATCGGGCCTTCCAACAAAAACTCTTTCACGGAGCGACGTGGGAGCTTTTTGCCACAACTCCGGATGATGGCAGCCAACCCGCTCAAGCCCCAGCGCAAGCTCAAGCCGCTGAAAAACCTGCGGATATCAGCGAGTTTAATATCCTCCGGGACCACATTCAAAGATTCTACACCCAAGAGGATTGGTTTATTAAAAATGTGAAAGAGATGGTTCCCGGAGAACGTGCGTACAACGACGAAACTCGTGAGAAAGTTCATCAAGACTGGATGGACGAAATGAAGGAGTACAACGGAATGGCAGGCTTTATTAAGCATTTCGACGGGCTTCTGGAATTCATCGATAGGCCCGATTTCAACCCTGAACATCCACGTTGGCAGGGAAAGTTTCAAGCCGTAATGGCAAGTTTTAGCAATGTACAGGCAATGCTCGGCAGCCGTCTTTCGGAAAAAACCCGCAGCGATATTCTAAGTGCGCAAAATAATAGTTTGCGCGAACGAAAAGCATCCGTAAAAGCGGACATCCAAGACATTCAGTCCGCATTCGTTCAAATGCGCGCCGATATTTTAAAACAAATTGAAGAACAAATGTGCAAAGACTTCAACGCGCGTTTGGTTTACCTCAGAAAACAGTGGACCACTCATACTCCACAAGGTCATGGAGAGAAGGAAAAAGGTCAGTGGCTCAAGCTCATAGATGCGGGTATTAAAGATATAAAGCTGCTCCCGGACCTACCCACGACACACGCAGGATTCAAAGACGGAGATAAACGAGTAGAGGCCTACAAAAATGTCTGGAATTATTTGGACCGTCTGGAAGATTCTTATGAAGCGGCGAAGGAAGGGGACCATTACGAGTTTAGTAGAGCCAAACTTATTTTGGAGTACAAAAAGTTGCAAAAGCTCAAGGCCCAAAAAGTGGATACGGTGGCAGCGGACTATGCAAAACGCGTGGATGAAATAATCCCTGAGTTCGAAAGTCTCATCGCACTCATTAAAAGTAAACCGATTGATGAACACGACGCGGATGCCAAAACCAAAAGAGACAATCATATTAAAGAAATTGAAGGGAACATCAAACGTTTGAGGGAAAGTCGCGATGTAGGCCGTCTTTTCCAAGACGGTTTGGACAGCGAAGAAGCTTTTATGGTGCAAGATCCTGCTTTCCCGAATGATCCAAGCAAGAAGGTCCCTTTTTCATTCAATCTCAACGGAACGGATATAAAGATGCCCTTAAAAAGAGGGCTGAAACAACAAATCGATCTTTTCACGGATGAGTCCATCCCCCTTTCAAAGGAAGAGCGTCGCCAACTCGCTTTTGGAGTCAAGCAGGCCATGGAAAAATATAGAACTGCAGTTGGTGGGATAGGGGCAGAGGTTACGGAAAAACTGCCTCATATGCTGGACCAAATCAAGATCCAAAAAATGGAACTGGACCCGGTAAAGCCGAAAGGGGGCTACAAGTGGGCCTACATGGCACCGTCCGATGTAAGCCAAGCCCTCCATATTATTTCAGAATGGGCGACTCGCCGTTACGACCGTGTTTCGAAAGGACGAGTGGGGGACCTTGGAGAAAAATCCCTTAAATTTTTGGCAAACACCAGCTTGACCCCGGGACCTTTGAGTCCTCTCCGAGGAATTCCGGCCGAGTTCGGAAAGGAAGCTGAACACGCCATGCACGGGGAATACACCCACTTTAAGGAAATCTATGCAGCGCACGATATGTTCCACGTGGAGCATATTGCCATGGAAACCTCCAACCAAGATGAATTAAAAGGTTGTCTTTTGCTGCTCTCGGAAAATGGACGTTTGAACTGGTATAACCCGAAACTTTGGAAACAATTGAACCGATTCCAAAAGACGGTGAGCATTCCTATGAGTCTTCGTTACAACCTTTCAAACTTCAGTAAGTTCCAGGATTCTTTACGTCGAGCGTGTGGTGAAATTTGGGATTACGACTCCTATAACAGCATGAACAATGCGAACAACTCAGCCTTCGACAGCAAAAAAAGCGGCTATGCCAAAGACTTGGACACCGTGGCGGAACAAGCGGGAGGATTGAACTTGATGATTGACGACATGCTCAAGTCCCACAAAAACGACCCCCATGAAGCACATGTGGACCCAATTAAATACGAAGCCATTATTGATTACGCGATTGCGAAAGGAAAGATGGATCCGGAAGGAAAGCTTTACTACATTATTCAAGGAATCGCGAATGGAATTTTAACGCCAGATCGTGGTTCCGCTCTCGATTCAAAATTCGTGAACGATTACCCCGCCATTGAGTACTTCCATTCTCCCACAGCAAGAGGGGGTAAACCAACCATGGAGGACTTGAAAGAAGTGGCTTTAATGGACATGGAACTGTTCTACGATTGGTTCCACGTACACGTCATGAACTTGCCCGCCGTTTACCAACGCACCAACAAAACGCTCACTCAAGGAAATAAACTCGATCATGACGATTTGACTCCGTACCTCGCCTACATGACGGAAGAAACGGCGGAAATCATGGTGAAGGCCGACACGAGTGGAGCCTGTAAATTGCCTCAGACCGGAGTCCAAAATGCCACCGTGGGAATGCTATTTTTCATGGATCACATGGCGGAGAACTATAACGAAATTCCGGACAAGCAAAAAGAACTTCAACGTTTTGTGGGGTCCTTTGTACGTTTTGACGGGATTCTTTCAAACCGTATGTACAAAGGTCAAAACTATTACCACTGGGATCCTTCGACTTTGGACGGGAAACCTCGTTCCGCCAACAACTACCAAAAAATGTATGGACGCAGCGAAATGAAGACCATTGAGAACGTCAGTAAAACACAGACGTACATCATGCTCTTGGAACCGAAGTTCTTCGGAGATTTATTCAATGGGAGAATAAACACACCCCAGCAAGCGGTTGCGCTGGCTGAATTAATGACCAAAGAATATGGAGCGGATGCATTTGGAAAGGATACGCAGGGAAATAATAATCCTCGTCCCTCAACACCGGACGAACTCTACAAAGCGGCAGGCGCTTTCGCGGGCCATTTGGCACTCAAAAAACCTCAAATGGTGGATGCAATGATGCGAAAAATTAAGGAAGACCATTCAAGAATCAATGCGGGGATTAAAAAAACCGACCCAGAGGCAAAAACCATGGACGAACGCCGTCATGGTCGTGATGCCGATTTAAAACACCACCGTGACGCAGAAAGAGCCAAACAACTTTCCGGAGCAGCTGACCTTGAAGATAGTGGAGCGGGTGACGGCCACGGACATGGGGCGCATGCTGAGCATCATGAAAAGCATGACGAACATGAAGAAGAACATCCGGCTGAAGGCGGCGACCACGATGAACACGATGAAACTCCGGGTTCACACGCAAACCCTCAAGCCGTTCGGCACGCCTAAAATCATTTACGTCCACTCAAAAGGTGAGCGCACACTCACCCTTAATGGTATGCTGATATTCCTTTTATCGACAAACCATGAAACTTACTCAGCAAGAACAAACCCTCCACAGGCAGTTTTCTGAGTACGGCAGAAACGCTCGCGAATGGACAAGAAAGTGCGCACTCTTGCTCCCCGAAATTGATCGGAGGCAGATTTGGCGGAAGCGAGGCTGCGGGAGCCTCTACGAATACGCAGCAAAAGTCGCAGGAATGAGCAGGGCCGGCGTCGATGAAGCCTTATGGGTCTTACGGAAAACAGAGAACGAACCGGAGCTTCGAAAAGTGATAGCAGAAAAAGGCTTACGAAGCGTACGGCCGGTACTGTCTATAGTGACTCCCGAAACCGCCTCTTTCTGGGCACAGAAAGCACAGGAAATGCCTATTCACGCTCTGGAAACTTACGTGCGAAATTACAGAGAAGATCTTATTCACGTGAATAAGATCGAACCTGAAAAAATAGTCCTTAAATTAGAACTTTCAACAGAGCTGGCAAAACGTCTTGGGGCATTAAGCAAAACTCAAGGGTTTGAGGCGCTACTTCAAAAGGCGCTGGACATACTCGAAGAATCGAAAGGTGAGCTGCCGGCAGCCGTAAAAACTTCCTCCCGTCACATTCCAAAACCTATAAAAGACTATGTCGAGGAAAGAACGACCGGTCTTTGCAGCTATCCGACTTGTAAAAAACAGGCTACTTCGCTTCATCACACCCAACGTTTCGCGCTTGAAAAAGTCCATGATCCGAACAGGTTGCGGGGTGTTTGTACCGACCATGAGCGCTTGGCTCACCTGGGCCTTATAGACAACGAAGAAGCCGACCCACGCACGTGGAAACTCAGAACAGAGCCGGACAAAACCCATCCAAAATTCTTTGTCGACTCCATGGTGGCGCTGTATCGTTAAGCCACCTCCGGCAAAGCTTTGAGTTCCTCGTCAAGAAAAACAAGGATCTGTGGCTTGATGAGTTTTCTGATTTTTTGAAATTCGGCGGCGGGTAAGAGCATATTCAGATCTTGATCGATAATGACTTGGGTGACGTTTTCTTTAATGAAGGTTTTGAGCTCAATCAAGTAGCTTCTGGCATCGATTTTACGGCGATCCTGAATGATTTCAGGCTTGTAGCGCACCCCGTTCATAAAAAAAGCACGAATATCGAAGAGGTCACGTCCCGCAATGGCTCCATTCTTCTCAAAGCGTTCTTTGGTCGCAATGAGTTTGTTGGAAAACATGGAACAGGGCGTCTGACAGCGCAAAATTCGGTCAATGTCCGTGAAACGAAACGGCTCATAGTCGTTAAACTTTTCCGCCGGGAAAGTAATATCCAATTTCAGCGTATTGCGCTCCTTATTTTTGGAAGGATATTTGAGGAAATACTGAGGCACTTTTTTGCTTTTATCCTTGATTTCCAAGCCTATTTTTTTGAAGATTTTTTCAAGCTCTTCTTGGACTTCTTGAATCTTAGTTTCGTCCACCAGGTCGAAATCCAAATCCACGGAAAAACGATTCAAGTAACCCAGCATGGAAGCACAGGTTCCCCCTTTGAAGCAGAGGACTGAACTCAAGAAGCGATTATCGGCGATTTCAGTTAAAAGGCTGTAAAGCCATGCTTTATGAACCGCAGCGCCGGCGTTAGGAAGCAACATAACGTTTTGGAGTTAAAGGATAGCCGATTTTTTTTTGCAATTTACGCACCTTCTTCCAGTCCACCTCTTTATCGAAACTTGCGAGAGGATTGAAGTACAGTAAATCCGCAATAGCCCTTTCGGAACCGGCGGTTTTCACACCATCTTCCTCGTAGATCCCTTCAGGATTGTAGAGAAAAGCTTTTTTCATCTGCCTGCTCAAGTAATGTCGCCCTCCTATGCTAAATTTTTTGTGAAGAGAACTGATGAAGCTCAAATACTGCGGTTGCTGAGATAGATACCCATCTTTGAAGAGAACAGTCTCCGTGGAGAGGTAGCAGAAACCATGAAGTGCTTTCGCGCCCACCGCCTCCGCCCTTAAGTGCTCCAATGGAGAAGCGGAGTAAAAACCTCTGTAAATACGATACAGCAAACCAGCATCAGCATAACGCTTTAAAGTGATGCGAAGCGTTTTTTGGTCTCGTATATTCCATAAATTAACTAAATCCTTGAGGTGGAATATTTTTTCAGATTTCTGAGAAAGTAGGGCTATACGCCTGGCCTGTATACCTGATGGCATAATTTTATAATATACACATATGTATATTATAGCACCACTAAGCCACCTCCGGCAAGCGTCGTTCTTTAATTTCCTTTACGACATCTTTCACGAAAGCTGAGAACGCCACGACTTCCTGTTTTTTGGTGTGGTAGCTGCGGGCGGCCACGGTTTTGTCGGCGGTTTCTTTTTCACCAACAACAAGAATCCAAGGAATTTTCTGTTTCTCGGCATTGCGGATTTTCTTGCCCAAGCTTTCATCGGAATCGTCCACATTCACGCGGACTCCTTTTTTAAACAGCGTCTTCTCAACCTTGCGCGCGTACTTTACAAATTTGTCGGATACTGGAAGCACGGTCACTTGCACGGGTGCAAGCCACGTGGGGAAGGCTCCTGCAAAATGTTCAATCAAAAATCCAATGAAGCGCTCGTGCGTTCCAAGCGGCGCACGGTGAATACACAGCGGAGTTTTATTTTTCCCGTCTTTGTCCACGTAGGTGAGGTCGAAGCGTTTTGGAACCGCGAAGTCGAGTTGGTTTGTAGCGAGCGTGAATTCACGTCCAATGGCGGACCACACTTCCACATCAATTTTAGGTCCGTAGAAAGCGGCTTCACCGGGGGCTTCTTTAAATTCAATTCCTGTTTTAATCATGGCTCGGCGCACTTGTTCTTCGGTTTGTAGCCAAAGTTTTGGCTCGTTCACATATTTTTTTCCAAGGCCTTCCGCGTCGTGCAGCGACAGACGCATCACCATTTTTTTGATCCCGAAAATAGCGGAATATTTTTTGTACAATTCCATCACTTTAATAAACTCTTTTTCGAATTGTTTCGGCGTGCAATAAATATGCGCATCGTTCATACACAGCGAACGAACTCGCATGAGCCCGAACAAAGCGCCGCTGTCTTCATAACGGTAGCAGTGTCCATATTCCGCAAAACGAATCGGCAATTCCCGGTACGATCGCGTTCGGTTTGCATACATAATGTGGTGGTGCGGACAATTCATCGGCTTCAAGTAGTACTCTTCATCGTCGAGCATCATAGGTGGAAACATGGTCTCCGCGTAATAAGGAAGATGCCCCGATTTGTGGTACAGCGTACCTTTGGTGATGTGCGGAGTGCGCACACGAGAGTAGCCACCCTCCCATTCTGTTTCTTTGGCGAGTTTTTCAAGTTCTTCCACAATCACGGCACCGTTCGGCAGCCACAAAGGAAGCCCGGCACCAATTTCATCGCTGAGCATGAAAAGTTCAAGCTCCTTTCCAAGTTTGCGGTGGTCGCGTTTTTCGGCTTCGGCCAGCATGGTGAGATGCGCCGCCAATTCTTCTTCATTCGCAAAACAGAGCCCGTAAATACGTTGCAGCTGCGGATTCGTTTCTTTCCCGCGCCAGTACGCGGCCGCAATTTTGTGCAGTTTGAAAGCCCCAATCTCTTTAGTGCTGTCCGTGTGTCCTCCTCGACAAAGATCAATAAATTTTCGCTCTCCTTCCTGCGTCACATTTTCGTAAAAAGTCAGGGTTTTACCCTCGGCAATAAACTCTTTCGCAAGTTCCACTTTGAACGGCTGTCCGATTTTTTCTAAAAACTGAACAACTTTTTCCGGCTCCTGTTCATGCCGCACAAACTTTTGATTTTGGTTGATGATTTTGTACATTTTCTTTTGCAAAATATCCAAATCCTCGGGAATCAAAGGTCGTGGAAGTAAAAAGTCATAATAAAATCCTGTGTCGATCACCGGCCCGATTCCAAGCTTGGCCTCGGGGAACATTTCCAAAACGGCTTGCGCAAGAACGTGTGCCGCAGAGTGTCGCATCGCGTACAATTGATCCGCCAAATTTTCTGCCAAAAGTTCTTTATCCATCAGGGTGCAGCGTAGCGGAGGACTTCCCAAAAAACAAGTCTGTGTGCGAAATTTTGACTTTACGATATACTCCGATCAATGAAACTTAAATGGCTTAAACTGGAGAACTTTCGGAACTACGAGGCTCTCGAACTGACCTTGGACAGTCCCGTGACCGCTCTCGTAGGCTTGAACGCTCAAGGGAAAACCAATTTCCTGGAAAGCATCGCCTTTTTAGCCTTGGGAAAGTCCTTTCGGGCGGGACGTGCCATCGACACCTTGAAGTGGGACCGGCCCCATGGACGCATCCGGGCATGTGTTGAACGGGATGGTAAAGAAACCGAGCTGGAAGTTTTTATGCAACGCGACCCGGAATCCAAAAAAATCAAAAAACACTCCAAACTCACAAAGCCCAAAAGTTTTTTTGGAACTTTACGTGTGGTGCTCTTCACTCCCGATCAGCTCGAACTTGTTTCCGGCAGCCCCCTGTGCCGTCGTCAATTTTTGGATCGTCTCCTCATTCAGGTGGACCGCGACTATGTGGAAATCCTCACGAATTATCAGAAAATTTTGAATCACCGGAACGCGCTTTTGAAAGCCATCCAAATGCGCCGCTCTCAGGAATGGGATCTGGATATTTGGGACACTCGATTGACGGCCGAAGCTCTGCGTTTGTGGAAAAAACGTCAGGCCTTTGTGGATTTTTTGAAAGCAAACCTGCAGGAAACCTACCGCAGCATCTCCGGGACCGAGGAAACGCTCACTCTTGTCTACCGCTCGCATCAAGACCGTTACGAGGAACGACTTATGGCTCACCGAAGCCAGGATGCTCAAAGCGGTTCCACCTCCGTGGGCCCTCATCGCGATGATTTCACTCTCTTCTTAGACGGGAAAGATCTATCCGAAAGCGGTTCTCGCGGCGAGCAACGCAGCGCTGTTTTAGTTCTTAAGATGATAGAACTCAACTACATCGAAAAACAAACCGGAGAAAAACCCCTTCTCCTCTTGGACGATGTGTTCTCCGAACTGGACGAACTGCGTCAGGAAAAACTCAGTCATGTCCTGGACAACTACCAATGTGTCCTCACGACCACCTCTTTAGATCACGTAAAAGGCCTCAAAAGAGCCACTATCTATCAGGTGGAGGACGGAGCTTTGAAGAATTAGCATTTTATGGTATAATTAAGAGATTGATCTAACTCTTATTATGCAGTTCCTGGTCTCCATCCTCCTGGCATGCTTCCCCGCAATAATTTGGGGCACCATTTTCTACAAGAAAGATCCGGTGTATCGCCCCAAGGCCAAGCAGACTTTTCTTTTGGGAATGGTGGCGGTACTACCTATCCTTTTTTACAAATGGACGTGGAATTATCTTCCGCAAATCAATATTTTCAACTACACCAATAACTTCCAGGCGGACGTTTTCCAGTTCACTCCTTACCTTTACTTACCTCTCGGCACCCTTTTCGCCTTTATGTTCGTTGGAGTGATCGAAGAATACATGAAGCATATTGTGGTAAAAAAAGCCGACCAGGGGCACTTCCGCAATATTGATGATGCCATTGAATTTTCCATCATATCCGCGTTGGGATTCGCCTTTGTTGAAAACATCCTCTATTTCTACTACATCTGGATGTACCAAGGCTTCGATGTTTTGATGATTTCCTTCGTTTTTCGCACAATTTTCTCAACCTTCGCACACATTTTGTTTTCCGGAATTTATGGATATTTCTACGGAATCGCCTACTTCGCGGATCCTATTTGGTCTGAAGAGGTGCGTAAAAGTAGACACCCGTTCTTCAACTTTCTTCACACCATTTTCCATTTCAAACGCAACCGTATCTTCGCCACAGAAAAAGTCACCGAAGGCTTGGTGATCGCCGTGGTCCTCCACGGACTCTTCAATATCATGCTCGAAATGAACCTCACTTTCTTCATGATCCCTTTCTTGGTTTTTGGCTACTCCTTCCTCGACTACCTCTTCAAACGTAAAGAAAACCTCAAAGCTTACGGCCACTTGGTTGGAGAAGAGTCTCCTGCCTCTGTTCGACGTGGGATTCTACCCGGTTTTCGAAGAAAGACCGCTTTGACAGATTAAGACCCTTGCTTGATGGGGTTTCGTCTGCTAAACTATTTGTCATGTCTTCTTCTGTTATAAAAGTGAAGGGTGCGCGGATGCACAACTTAAAGAACATCGATGTTGAGATTCCACGCGAGAAACTCACCGTCATCACCGGTCTTTCGGGGTCCGGAAAATCGACTTTGGCGTTCGACACTATTTATGCTGAAGGTCAACGCCGTTATGTGGAGTCTTTATCCACGTATGCGCGTCAGTTTTTAGGAATCATGGAAAAACCTGATGTGGAAAGCATTGAAGGCCTTTCGCCCGCCATTTCCATCGATCAAAAAACCGCGCCTCGCAACCCCCGATCCACGGTGGGAACGGTCACGGAAATTTACGATCATCTGCGTCTTTTATTCGCTCGCGCCGGTATTCCACACTGTCCAAAATGCAAGCAACCCATCGTACGCCAAACCGCCACACAAATTGTGGATCATATTTTGGCGATGGAGGAGGGCCGACGCATTTTACTTTTGGCCCCCGTCGTAAACGGACACAAAGGCGAACACAGCGCCGTTATTGAAAAAATTAAGAAAGATGGATTTGTTCGCGTGCGCGTGGATGGCACAGTTTACTCCATTTTGGAGCTTCCGGCTCTCGATAAAAACAAGAACCACAATATTGAAATTGTCGTAGACCGTCTTGCGGTAAAACACGTGAAAGACCACGCCGAAGGCGCATTAAAATTGAGTACCGGAGAAAAAGTGAACGTTCCTAATCCCGATTTAACACGACTCGCGGACTCCGTGGAAATGACTCTGCGCCACGGCGAAGGAGTGATGATGGTTCTGGACAATGAAACGAATGAAATCCAAAAATTCTCGGAGAACTTTGCCTGCGACGATCATCCCGAGGTGTGCATCAGCGAAATAGAACCGCGCAATTTTTCTTTCAATAGTCCTCACGGGGCTTGTGAAGCCTGTCATGGACTCGGCACCAAACTCGAACTCGACCGTGAACTCATTATTCCGAATCGAAAACTGAGCCTTTCCGAAGGTGCAATTTTGCCTTGGGCCGCCACCAGCTCTCACCTCACTTGGTACACGTCGATTTTAGAAGAAGTGGCGCGCCGTCACGGTTTTTCAACCGACGATGCCATTGAAAAACTTACCGAGCCTCAGCTTAAAAAAGTTCTCTACGGGACCGGCGAAGAAAAATACACCATCAAAATGACTTCCGGCGACGGTTTCTCGAAAGGGGAATTTCAAACAAAATTTGAAGGAGTGATTCCGAATTTGGAACGGCGCTTTTTGGAAACGGATTCCGACTACGTGCGAGCAAAAATTGAACAATTCATGCGTATTCTCCTCTGCCCGGAATGTCTGGGGAAACGTTTGAAACCGGAAATGCTCGCGGTCACCATTGATGGGAAATCCATTTCGGATGTCACGGCCTTTTCTATTTCAGAAGCTCGTGATTTCTTCAAAGAAATGAAACTCAACGCCACGCAGAAATTGATCGCGGAACCTATTATTCGTGAAGTGGGTTCTCGCTTGAATTTCTTGGATCACGTGGGGGTTACTTACCTCACGCTCGACCGTGCGGCCAACACCCTTTCCGGAGGAGAAGCCCAGCGCATTCGCCTCGCCACACAAATCGGTTCACAGCTCGTGGGAGTTCTCTACGTGCTTGATGAACCGTCTATTGGACTCCATCAAAATGACAACGAAAAACTCATTCAAACTTTGCTCACCTTGCGCGACATCGGGAACACGGTGATTGTTGTGGAACACGATGTGGATACCATGCTCGCCGCTGACTACATTTTGGACATCGGTCCTGGAGCGGGAAAACATGGGGGAGAAGTGGTCGCCGCCGGTACACCGAAAGAAATCATGGCGAATAAAAACTCCGTAACGGGCCAGTATCTTTCCGGAAAAAAAGAAATTTCAATCCCCAGGAAACGCCGTAAAGGAAATGGGAAAAAGATCAGAATCCTTGGGGCCACGGAACACAATCTTCAAAATATAGATGTGGAATTCCCTCTTGGAACTTTAATCTGTATTTCGGGAGTTTCCGGCTCCGGAAAATCCACACTCATCAATGAAATTTTGGTGAAAAAAGTGGCGGCCGTCATCAATCGAAACAAAGCTGCCGCAGGCGCACACCGTGACATTCAAGGTATCGAAAATTTAGACAAAATTATTAATATCGATCAATCTCCAATTGGCCGTACACCTCGCTCCAATCCCGCGACGTACACGGGGGTCTTCACCGACGTTCGTGAACTTTTTGCCCAAACTCCGGAAGCTCGACTTCGTGGTTATAAAGCGGGTCGCTTCTCATTCAACGTGAAAGGCGGACGCTGTGAAGCGTGTGAAGGAGACGGACTCAAGAAAATTGAAATGCACTTCCTCCCTGACGTTTACGTGCCTTGTGAATCGTGCAAAGGAAAACGCTACAATCGCGAAGCTCTTGAGGTCACTTACCGTGGAAAAACTATCGCCGACGTACTCGATATGACGGTGGGCGAATGTCTGGAATTTTTCGACGCCATCCCATCTGTAAAAACAAAAATGGAGACCTTGGTAAAGGTGGGTCTCGGCTACATCCACCTCGGCCAATCCGCAACAACGCTTTCCGGAGGAGAAGCCCAGCGTATAAAACTTTCCACAGAACTTTCCAAACGCTCCACGGGGAAAACGCTTTATATTTTGGATGAGCCCACCACGGGTCTTCACTTTGATGACGTGAAAAAACTGGTAGAAGTGCTTCAACAACTCGTGGAAACCGGTAACACCGTGATTGTGATTGAACACAATCTCGACCTCATCAAATGCGCCGACCATCTCATCGACATGGGTCCCGACGGAGGCAACGGGGGAGGTTTGGTGGTAGCATCCGGCACACCCGAACAAGTCGCTCAAGTCAAAACTTCATACACGGGAGTGTGGTTGAAGAAGATGGGGATTTAAGAAAGCTGACCGTAGTTATTATGCTCCAAAACCTGCACATCGGCATGGTAGCGAGTTTCAATATGTCGGATTAATTTTTCACGCTTAAAACGTTCGATATTTCTCATGTTCCAATGGTACTGAATGCCTTTTGAAACATAGGCCACGAGCGTGTCATCGGCAGTGGTACACGAACGACGAATCGCAAACTGTACAGGTCCATTCGAAGGGTCTCTCAAAAAAGATTCCACAATTTTATGAATTTCTGCATACAATTGTTGAGCACTATTTGGGGAACCCATGAACTGCTGTGTCTCTCCCGCCGCTGCAAGTCTGGCACGAATTTCCGCATCGACCCCCTCCATAAGACTCGTAATAATGCCACCGCTCTCGCCCTCAAGACCGGCTTCCTCCTCTTCAGCACCAAGCAGGCCATCCTCTTTCAGGATTCTTTCCCAGTAGGCGGGATCTGTGCAGTTTTTATCAATATCTTCTGGTCCTTTTTTACCTGTCATAGTATAATTATAACATATATTCATGTTTTCAAAAACTCTTAACCGTTTTCGTGTGCTTCCTCAGGCCACAAAGGCCATGGTCTTTCTTTTTTGGGTCTATGAGTTTTCGCAGGTCATTGTGAACTTATTTTTAAATTTATTTGTCTTTTTGCAAACCCAGTCGCTCCTTGGCTTGGTGATTTACAACCTTGTCTTCTTCACGGCGATTTTCTTCGGTTTTGTGGTGTGGGGTTACCTCATGGCTCAGCTTCAAATTTCTCTCAAGCTCAACTACCTTCGCGCCTTCGCCATGTACACTCTTTCGTTTCTGTCCCTTCTTATTTTTCCTCACGACTTCGGCTACCTCCTCCTTTTTTCCGCACTCAACGGCCTAGGTCTCGGAATGTTTTGGGTGGGCGTCCATGCCTACGAAATGATCACGACGGAAAGCAAAAACCGTGACTTCTATTCCTCCATGGTGAGTGCCGGGGCTCAAACCTTAGCCGTTGTTTCCCCACTCCTCGCAACGCTGAGCTTCTATCTCTCCGAAGAGATCTTGAACACGGAAACTTTCACGGTTCTATTTTGGATTTTACCCTTCACATACCTTCTCTCCCTTCCTTTTATTTTCCGCCTTCCCAACTTCATTCCACCTCGAGTCACGAAAGCCGAAATGCGTCGCCTCTGGAGCAGTAAAAAACTCAAGCCTGTGCGTCTTTACACCTTCCTCACCGCTTTCCCTTGGGGCATTCGCGTCATCATGATGCCAATCATCATGCTGACCGCCCTCAAAACCGTCATCAACGTTGGCCTCTTTCAAACTCTAGTCGGCACCATTGCCATTTTTGCGATTATTTTTCTCTCCCACCAAAGACACGAAGGCAATCGTGTGAAGATTTTGGGCTATGCCACTTTTTTCATAGTTGTGGATTTGTGCATTTTACTGTTCTGGCAGCAAACTCCTTACGCCTACATTTTTTCTGCTCTCATTTTGGTCTTTGTGCAGCCCATCCATCGCGTTTCCCAGCACGTCATCGATTTACACTCTGTGGAGCTTCTAAGGGAAGGGGATAAGCATTTTTACGCCGGATTGCTCTACCGTGACTGTGTGATTTCCGCCGGACGCATCTTTGCCGTGACTGTGATCGGACTTTTAGCTTATATCCTGGATGATTTCCTCCTTATCCAAACCTGTATCGTCCTTTCGATTGTCGCTTATGTGTGGGACTACCGGGCCGCTAAACGCATGGTAAAGTTAAACTAGATTAAATAGAATTAAACAAAACTCTATAAAGTAGAGCAAAATAGCTTTTAACATGACAAAGCTTAGTTTATTTAACAAAATCACATCAAACTATTGCTAAGCACAATATAACCCTATAAAATATGACCAAATTAAACATAATATAATCAAATGGTGAACCGGCTGCTGACTCCGGAAGAAGTCGCGGATGCTCTGCAGCTCCACCACTTGACCATACTTAAGTTTATTCGCGGCAAAAAACTGAAGTGTATGAAGTTTGGCCGCGTCTACCGAATTCGTGAAGAAGACCTGAATGAATTCCTGAAACAGCAAAGCAACTAGTACTTTTCCCCTCTATCCTCCACGCCATGCTCTTCAATTGCTTCTCTTGCGGCAAGCTTATCTCACTGAAAAAAGACCTTTGTCCCTATTGTATGGTGGACCTGGCCTTGGCTCGAGACAGCGTGGATTCGGACGTAAAAGTGAAAGTGCGACAGAGTTTCAAAAAGAAGCACACCTTCTTCTCTCTGCTTTCTCGCTAAAGAATCCTGCAATCCTCCTTCCGAGCTCTGGTTCTTAGTCTCCTCTTTTTCAGCAAGGCTCCCTTTACGCTTCAAAAGAAGGAGACTAAGAACGCTCGTAAGGGAATTCCGGAACACTAAACCGGAGAGAAGACCCTGGAATTTCTGGGAAGCATAAAGGGGCCTAGCTGAGCAGAAATTTCAGGGTCTTACACTCTCCGATTTTGGATTTCAGGACTTCCTAATTACATTGTTTGTCATAAACCTTCGCAGCCTTCTCAATAATGTTTGGGAAGTCTTTGGTATTGCTTTGTTGAAGCACCAAATTCAGTTGAACAAGAATACTTTGCATATCGGTGGCAGCCACAGCTCCGCCGGAGCCATACAAAAGGGAATAGCGGCTCATACGGTCTGCCGCATTATTTTCAATGCTATAAAGCACTTCGTCCATGTTTAGGAGGGCCAAAATACCACCATATGAAAACACTTCGTCCGACTGAGACAAGTCTTCAACAGTTGGAGGCTCTTCAATAGCTACTTTGTTCTTATTGCCAAGGTTTTTCACATACTCCCATGTATTCAAAACACTTTTTCCGGTTGCGCCCATGTCGATATCTGAATCCGCATCCGCATTGAATTCCGGAGCTTTAATCTCGGGCTCTTTCACTTCAATTTTTAACTCGGAAAGAGTCTCAATAAAATCCTGCCAAGTGCCGGTAAGCTCAGCCCAAGGACCTTCATCACACTGGTTGTAATCACCAATTCGATCATCGTACTGCGCACTCCAGTTAGTGAAATAAGTATCGAAAGTGGGTGCAGAAATACGAGCTTCTTCGGTGACAAATATCGCCGTCATTTCCTCTTTCAAGCGCTCCAAAAGTTTATCTTTCATGTCGTCAAATTCTTCCGCATCTTTACTGCTGATGACATCCGATTTGCTTTTTTGAACATTGCGTACGAAATATTGTTCCATCAAAATTTCATGATATTTTTCTTCATAAATCGATGTATCTGCGCAATCGAAGGCCGCTGTACGAAACTCGTCACGAACGCCATCTAATTCATCCTCCAGGGCCATAATGTCATAGAGCTGGCAGTAGGGGAGAGTAAAAGCATCTTTTACCCCTTGGTTTCGTGTATTTTCACTGCGGACGGTCAGAATAAATGAGTAATACTCATCACCGCACATATTCACCTGCGGGAGTTCAACAGTTTCAGCGTGGCTTAGCATCGGGAACAAGAGCCCGAGCAGGAAAAAAGAAATCAAAAATAGTTTGAAATTGATTTTCATTCGCAATATTCCTTGTCAGTAAGTAAAGCGGTGAGAGGAGCATCGTCGCCCTCATAAGAGGATTTGAGCCCTTCCTGGAAATTTTGGAATTGAATAAGCATTGTATACAATTCCGCGGATACTTGCCCATAAAGATCACTGGTAGTTTGTGCATAGGGTTCGAAAGCAAACTCCGCATAAGCATCATCCACTTGCTTGGTGGTGGACTTCGCTGCCTCTTGGCATTGTTCTAGAATTTTGTCATTGCTCATTTTTACATCGGAAACATCCGTAATATTTAGTATACTTTCACACTCCATCTCTTGTAGGGTTTTTCCTAATATAGTTTTTGAGCCTCCGGGTAAAGGAAAGCCGGCAATACCCCACAAGCGAGTTTTAAAGTCATCAATATCTTTTTGGGCGGTTTCATCAATATCATCATCGGGGTCGAGCGTAATCGGTTTTTTAATAACGTAGATATTCAGATCCAAGTTCACAAATTTCCCGGCCTCTTTGCAAGTTGCATCCTCAAACCAGTTCATTGGAATTTTGCTTGGCACCAAACTTTTACTCGTAGTTTCAGTCATTCTTTCGCTGATGTATGAAACATGGCACGCAATACAATTTTCGGTTTCTTCGTAGTCACCAACTGCAGGGTCATCAGTTTCCGAAATCATCTCAACGGTTATGCAGAAGACTTCACCGCACGGAAGCGCACGCGTCCAATCGCCCTTTTTGCCTTCCAGTCCGGTAATAAAAGAATCCAATTGTTGCATGGCAGTAGAAACGTCCGCTACGTAAGGATTTGGCTCTTCCTCATCCGGGGTCTCTTCGTCACCACCACCACCATCGCTTGTATCGGTACTTGCATCGTCCTCTCCGATGTCATAATTCACGGTAGATTCCTCAGTGATTGTATCGCCCATTTCAGGAGGATTACTCTCGAACTCATCCAATGCCGCAGCAATGGCATCGTCGTCTGTACACGAATAAGGATCAACGGCCGTAGTGCTGGCCAAAACAATTTCAGGCTCTTCTTCAGGAACCTGAATTTCTTCTGAAGCCAAGTCCACATCACCACCGTCACTGCGGTCGGGGTAGGTGATGTACTCACCAAAAAGCAGATAGTGAATGAGGTCAAGATCGTAGAGAAGATCAATATTCGCGGAATCACTTAAGTCATTATTGTAAAATATTTCACTGGCCAAGGCTTCATAGCCCAGCTTCTTGTTGTCTTGCTGGAATTTAAATTCCTTGTCATAAAGATCCGTGATGTGGCTGTATTCCGCAAAAATTCCATCATTTGTGGAAGCAGCCGAAAGTTTACCGGGATCGCAGACTTGAGGCTGAACGGTTTTAACATAGGTATAGTCTAAATAAGCCTGCGTAGTACCTGAGAAATCATTCCCCTCTTTGAACGATTCCATGTCGGAATCAGCACTATCTTTTGCAGACTGTTTCTGAGCCACAATTGCTGCATCAGCCGCTTCCTTTTGTTCTTTCTCCAGCGCATCAATAATGATTTGGATATTTCCTTCAATAACAATTTTTTCCAGATCTTCCTTGCTGTATTTCACAGGACATACAACGCCAATGAAACGGCCGGATAGAGATTCCAAGGCAGAATCCTGGGGGCCGTTCATTACATTTTGCAGCATGAAAAGGTAGATGTTGTTAAAAGGAAGCTCGGTATTTGCCGCCATAGTTTTTAGCTCCTTCGAGTCATTGCTATAAGTCTCAGTAATTCCGGCCTGCTTGAAGAGTTCTGCCAATAAGCCGGCATCCGAAGTGAAAGCGGTCGCATAAGAGCTCAGCAGCATTCCCACGCCACCGCTTATAATGAGACCCAAACTGAATAGAAAAACTTTTTTCATTTGCATTGAGCGGTACTCGCTCCGTTAAATTTGGAAGGATATTTTTCGATTACGTCGCGCAAACTTTTCAGATTCTTGAGGTAGTCTTCCATATTGCTTATCACGGTGGTGAGTTCTTTGTGGACAGGGTAAACAATTTGGACCTGGTTGTAGATTGCGAGTGTCAAATCCAAAGCATCTTCGGAAAGCTCACCTTGGGTGGAGAAACTTCTTTGTTGTTCAGCCACTTGTTCCCAGGCATCACTGAAAGAGATAGGCCCGGTGTCCTCACCAGCAGCATTCGTTGTAGCATCTATATCATCTTTATGTTTCTCCAAATAAATTCCATATTGCTTCAAGTTTTCGTTTAAAATATAGGCAAGACAGTAAGTGGAAACATTGCTGCCGAAAGCCTCACACTCGCTATCCTCCGGAGGGTAACTCACGTAGCCATATTCAACCGCATTCGGATTAAGTAATCTTCCCAAATACCAATTCGTAATCTCATTCGCCGCCAAGTGGTAGGCCTGCATCGCTTCATTCACCGTCGCGTATTCGTCATAGTCGGATGGAGTTTCCGTCACAGCGGTGAGACTAAAACCTCCATCCATTCGTGGAAGCAGGAGCCCAATGGCGAAGGCCAAGGCAAACCACTTAATTGACCAAAAATGAGGTTTTATTTTGTGATACATTGACGGGCGTAACAGGGTAAAGCGTTATTCATTTGGTTGAAAGCACCTGGGAAAGTTTCAAGAAACTGCTCGGAAAAATCACCAAGGTCGTCATTCATTACTTTCAGTCCGTCAACCATTTCAAAAGTCCTTTTTGAATTGGCGGAACTGAGCAATTGTTTTTGCAGCAAAACTTGCGCGTAGCGGAGGTACTGATCACGAATGCTGGCACAATAGGTGACCTCAGCACTTGCAAACTCTAAGGTCTTACTATCACCTTCAATGACCAAAGCGCCGGAATAAATACTATTCAAACCGTCTTCCACATAACGGTAATAGTCCATGGCACCTTCAAGTTGATTGCTGCCCGGGGTGTCAACGAGGAAGTATTCATTGAGGAACAATTCATAATTGTCGAGCAGAGCCGAACCGTCATCAATCATAGTTTGCGCACAAGCGTAATTCAGCGGAGTTTCTTCATCCGTCGTCTCTTCGGCAAACGCAAAAAACAAACTTTGAAACACAACGAGCAAGGCAGTGCAGAGGAGGAAGAGCCGAGTTTCAAAAGTAAATTTCATAGGCGGGGATTAATTACCGACCGGTACAGTATTACTAACTCCAAAGATAGTTCCTTCGTCATTTTTGATTATAGCAAAAACTTCATCGCCAAGCTTCAAATCCGCATTATAATCCATGCTCGAAGTACAAGGACAAGCACTGCACACTTCCGTGACGGCATAAATACCCGGGGTTGCCCCTTCCAGCGTCCCTTCACCAAAGTCATCGGTGCCATCGAGAGGATCGGTGGATCGACCCACTTCGGTGCCATCATCCACACCTCCGGCATCCGTATCTGGATTGTAAGGGTCGGTGCCATAAATGGATTCTTCATCGTAGTTGACGAGTCCGTCCCCATCGCTATCGAGGTCGAAACA
>CAYHGP010000015.1:0-26352 GCA_964356195.1 uncultured Candidatus Peribacteria bacterium
CCCAGAAGACTCTCCAACTTATTGAAAGCGGTGTCTCCTTCCGGCGCCGGAATATCGAGGTCAGTGGTTTCTGGAAGAGGCAGAAAACTGGCTTGCGACTCGGGAACCAAAGCGAAGGCCGCTCCCGCGAGAGCCGCTAAAAGGAGACCTCCAAGGTTCAGTTTTTCCAGCTTTTTAAGCCAACTCTGTGCCATACGCGTTTTTAAATCTTATAATTATAGCAGAAAAGCGCCCTGATTGGAAGGGACTGGCCTTTTGGTCTTTCCTTAAGTTAGTTCCCTACTTTCGGAACCGGCGTGAAATCTTCCAAGAAAATATTCGTCAAGCCATCCGACATCACCTCTTTTCGAGTGTTAAAACAAGCTGCTAAAGTCGTGTCCGGATCAAAGCTCTCAAGTATTCTGAATTGCCCCTCGTAGGTGCTATGCGTCAGGAACCTGTCTTGACCCTTAAGACCATCGTCAAGGACACCGTCACGCATCGTGTTAAATTCAACGCCGTTAAGCACGCCATGCATATGTAACCAGGCGGCGGTTTTTGGCCTCAAGACAGAAACACCCTTTGGAAGGGTTGCTCGAAGCTCTTCAAGCCTATCCTTCACACTTTGCCCCTCGTGGACCGTGTCGCCATGCAGGCGGGGTTTCCCTTCAACGAAGCCGAATCTAGAGTTGAAACCTTCTTCTCCGAGGGAGTCTCTCGCGTCCATGAATGCGAGTCTTTTCCTGACGTAATTCGATACAACGGGACCATATTCCCTGTCGAGTCCCCTTTCGAGATCGGATCTGGAGAGCCTATCCATGATTCTGGCTAAGAGAGTCTTTTCAGGTCCATGGGATTTCCTCGCTATCCCTGCCAAATAGGCTTCAAAATTGTACTCGGGGTCAATAACGAAAAGCGGTTGCTCAAACCTACAAACTTCTTCGAGCTGAGCAATCGTAAAACTTCTAGCCACTGTCTCCACGGATCTTTCCAAATCGGGTATTCCCAGGCTGCCGAATTTGCCTTTTGGAAATCTAAATTCTTCGACGACCTTCAGTACATTTGCATGCTGAAGCCTTACAATATCCTGCACCACAGCAATATTCGGCTTTCGCGACTGTTCTTCAACTCTTTTTCTGAAGAAAATATTATCGTCCGCTCGAAGTTCGCCGCCTCTTCGAACTCTGCCGGCTGCTCCGAGGACTGCCCTACCCATGTCTGTTTCAGTTCGTCTTTCCTCCATCAAAATTTGTATTGAATAAGATGAAGTCTGATTTAAACAGATATTTCGAATGCTGTCAATATTCCGGGGGGGGCATTGACAGCTTTGAGTACAAAAGGCATAATGTGTGTGCCTAATTAACATACATTGAAGATTTTTGACTGGTCCGATGAAAAGAATGAATGGTTGCAGAAAAATCGCGGAATTGATTTTGAAGAAATAGTTTTTTACTTGGCGGAAGAGGGGCATCTGTTGGATGTCATTAGTAGCCCCAATCACCCCGGACAAATGATGTTTGTTCTTGAGATCAATTCCTACGTCTATATCGTTCCTTTCGTGGAAACCGACGATGAAGTCTTCCTTAAAACCATCTTTCCCAGCCGCAAGGCCACCCACTATTACTTAAACCTTTAGTCATGAAATACTACGATCAGTCCGAACAAGAGATGATAGAATCCTTTGAGGCCTCAGAAAAGTGGGTTTCTGCGAAAAAAAATACCCTAGCTCAGTACAAGAACTTAGCAAAAGAAAACTTAAAGAAATCAGCTCGCATCAATATTAGGATCACTGTCAAAGACTTGAAAGATGTTAAAAAAATGGCAGCCATGGAGGGTCTTCCCTACCAAACTTTGGTTTCCAGCGTGATTCATAAGTATGTTAATCGGCGAGGCGATCTATAGTGGTTGAGAATTCTCTTGTGTTTCTCTTCGGGTGCGCCTAGAATACTTGACGAAAGCCGAGAAGGCTCTTTCGAGCTGAGTCCACTAAACTACAACTCTATGTCTGAAAAAACGTCTCGCAAGCAAAATCCGGTTGTCGCTTATGTTCAAAGCGCTCTTGAGGAATTTGGAAAAGTAACCTGGCCTACTAAAGAACAAGCCGCACTTCTTACTGGAATTGTGGTGGCTGTTTCTTTTGTGATGGCCGTTTTGATTGGCGCTCTCGACCTTGGTTTCGCTCAACTTTATCAACTCGCTCTCGATAAATTCACTTCTTCTCTTTAATTTTTGAACCTTCAGTTCCGATGGCAAAACAGGCTCGCAACACAGGACGAAACTGGTATGTTATTCATACCTACAGCGGTTACGAAGATGCGGTTCGGGAGGCTTTGCTCCAACGTATTGAGTCCATGAATATGCAGGACAAGATTTTTGACGTGATTGTTCCGAAAGAAGTACAAATTGTGGTGAAGAAAGGAAAGCCAAAAACGGAAAAGAAGCGTCTTTTCCCGGGTTACGTGCTGGTGGACATGACGGTGGATGATGAATCCTGGTACGTGGTACGAAATACGCCCAACGTTACTGGATTCGTAGGATCCGGAACCATTCCGGTGCCCGTTTCTGCGGAAGAGTTTGGTGTAATTCAACGCTACCTTGAAGACGACAATGCTCCGAAGTTCAAAATCACGCTTTCTTTACGAGACCTTGTTATGGTTCTCGATGGACCTTTCGCGGGTTACGAAGGAGTGGTTCACGAAATTGACGAGGAAAAAGGAAAAGTGAAGGTCATGATTTCCATCTTCGGACGTGAAACTCCTGTGGAATTGGATTTTGACCAGGTGAAGAAAAAATAGTACCTTTGGGTCATGCAGAAATTCACCGTTTTTTCCATCTTGCTTTCCCTTATGGTTCTCCTCGGAATTGGAGACATTGTTTATCATAACTATTTAAAGGGGGACGCTGCTGCTGAGGAAGATCTTTTGCCCGTGGAGGACACCGTCCCTGTAGAAGAACCTTCGACTGAAACTACTCCTTCTACCACCCCTTCCACAACGCCCTCGACGAGACCGGAGGAAAGCTCCGTGAGCCTTTCCGAAGACACCCCTGCTGTTTTGACTCCTTTGGTGGGCCTCACTACTTTCACGGAAGCGGGATTTTTGAACCCGGTTCTTAAGGACACCAGCTATTCCGGCTTGGTTTTTCAATTTATTTCTTTCTCCGACCAAACCGAAGCCACTGTTTATCAATCCAATCTTTTCGACGGAGAACAATACATCGGCTCCATTTATGAAATCCGCTACCCCACGGAAACCGGCAGCTTTCAAGGATATTTGGCGCTTCGTGAGCGGGCCATGGGCCTCACGGACCTGGGTGAAATCAACGAAGTGAGCAACTATGGCGATGCCGCGTTTTACTTCAATCATAAGACAAAAATCAAGACGGTTCACTTGGTGCTTCGCTCAGGATCCAGCCTTTATGCCTTCGAATATGCTCAAAGTTATCATGAGAAGATGAAGAAAGTGTTTGACATCGTGAGTTCCCCTCTGTAGAATCCGCTCGCTTTAACGCATTTATGGCAGGAAAGAAAATCAAAACTATCGTCAAATTGCAGATCAACGCCGGAAAGGCGAATCCTGCACCTCCAGTAGGGACCGCTCTAGGTCCGCACGGAGTGAACTTGCAAGATTTTTGTGCGAAGTTCAACGAAGCGACTCGAGCTTTGGGAGATACTGTGATCCCTTGTGTGATCACAATCTACGAAGATCGAACGCTGAGCTTCATCACTAAACAGCCTCCTGCAGCAATTTTGATTAAGAAGGCCATCAACGTGGAGAAAGGTTCCGCTGTTCCTCAAAAGGACAAGGTGGGAGTCATCACACGGGCTCAACTCGAAGAAATCGCTAAAATCAAGATGGAAGACCTCAATGCAAACGATATCGAAGCCGCTATGAAGATTATGGCGGGAACCGCACGCAGTATGGGCGTGACCGTTCAATGGTAAGGACTCACAAAATGTATATTTTATAGAGGGAGGACCGCTTCGCGGTCTGTTGACCTCATAACCCCAATGTATATGGCACACGGAAAAAAGTATCGCGCAGCTCTTGAGAAGCTGGAACTTGGTAAACTTTACTCTTTGGAGGAAGCGGCCAAGCTTGTTAAGGAAACCAGCACCACTAAGTTTGATGGTTCTGTTGAAATTCACATCAATCTTGGAATTGACACCACTTTGGCGGATCAAATGATTCGTTCTACGGTGAGCCTCCCCCATGGAATCGGAAAAAAGGTTCGTGTGGTTGCTTTCGTGTCTGAAGATAAAGTGAAAGAAGCGAAGGATGCCGGAGCTATTGAAGCCGGAGGTGAAGAACTCATCGAAAAGATTGAAAAAGGATGGCTCGATTTCGACACGGCTGTTGCTACACCTGACATGATGAAGAACCTCTCAAAGGTTGCTCGTCAACTCGGTCAGGCCGGTCTTATGCCTAACCCTAAATCGGGCACGGTTACTTTGGACATCGGTTCCACGGTGGCTCAAGTGATGAAAGGACAGGTTGAATTCCGCAACGACAAACTCGGAAATCTTCACAACCTTGTGGGAAAAGTTTCCTTCGACACCAAGCAGCTCGAGGACAATATTGGAGCTTACCTCAAAGCGGTGAACGAAAAACGACCTCAGTCCATCAAAGGAACCTTCATGAACAGCATTACTGTGTGTTCCGCTATGGGACCTGCTATTAAGCTGAACGTGAGCGAGACTTTGGGCTCACTCTAGAGTTTCACTGTAGAGATCATCAATGGCCAGTAGGGTCATGTTTGATAACTCTTCTTGGTCGTTCGCCAAAATTTCCCTGTGAGCTTCCAAGGGCCTGCCTTTTTCTTCTTGGTCGTAGTGGCCCAAACGGTAGACCATCACGTGGTAAGGAGAAGGCTCAATTAAAGTGCTTGCACTTACGCTAGCAAGAACCGTTGAGTATTGATAGTGGCCCTCATAACAATTCAAGCGAGCATAATCCGGGTTTCTTGGATCGGTACTTAAAACACAGGCATCGCCATAAACGACCTGTAAATCTTCTTCCAATTCAGTGGCTACGTCCCAAAAATCAGCCTCCATTTCTTCTTGAAGGGCCTCTTTAACGAGGATGCCTAAGATTTTTTCTTTCCTTTCTTTCTGTCCTGCCTCCAAAATTGGACTTTGCTGAACAGACTGTGCTTTGTTTTCAGGAGTATTCGTACACTGCCGTAACGCCACCGGCAGACCTAGGGCCAATCCGAGAGTTGTTAGTAAAGCAGCACGTTTCATGGCTTATATCATACTTTTTTTTGTGTTTTTGTCAACGCAAGCGGCTGCCGTGTTTGCGAGGAAGCGTTATAGTTAAGCTATGAGCGTTCGCATTCAAAGAATCGATAAAAGTCTTCCCCTTCCTGTTTATGAAACGGCCGGCAGTGTGGGTTTTGATATTTTGGCGCGGGTAAAGGTGACCGTGGAGGCGGAAAAGATTGAGCTTATTCCGTCGAACATCATTGTGGAAGTTCCCAAGGGTTATATGCTCGTGGTGGCTTCGCGCAGCAGCACGCCGCGAAAAAAAGGCCTTACTCAACCTCATGGTTTTGGAATTATTGATCACGATTACTGCGGACCTCAGGATGAAGTAAAAATCCAAGTGTATAACTTTTCCGGTCATGCCGTGACCATTGAACGCGGTGAAAAAATCGCCCAAGGCGTGTTTGTGCGAGTGGACAAGTTCGACTGGCAAGAAGTGGACAGCATTCGCGAGGACAGTCGAGGTGGGTTTGGGAGTACGGATTGTATAAAATAAATCTATGCTCATCACTCTTTACGGAATCAATAACATCGGGAAAAGCACCCAGGCGCTGAGGCTGGTGGAAAAGCTGAAGGCGGAGGGGTACGACGCGGCTTATGTGAAATATCCGGTGTATGACGTGGTGCCGACGGGTGTGTATTTGAATGGTTTCTTGAGGAGTGGCGAGGCTCAAAATATCAGCGAAGAGGAACTTCAAACATGGTTCACGCTGAATCGGTTTCAGTTTGAGCCCACCCTGAAAGAGTGGCTGGCGGAAGGTAAAATTGTAGTAGCGGAGGATTACACGGGGACCGGAATTGCGTGGGGAACCGTAAAAGGAGCAAAAACAGAATGGTTGGAACAGCTCAACGCGCCGCTTCAAAAAGAAGATTTGGCGATTTTACTCGATGGAGAACGATTTATTAAGGCCACCGAGGAAGGGCATCTTCACGAAACGAACGATGATTTTATGAAACGTTCTCGCCAGATTCATTTGGAACTCGGAGAAAAATACGGATGGGTGAAAGTGCCTGTGCAGCCCAGCAAAGATGATACCGAAAATGAGGTTTGGGCTGTGGTGAAGAATGCCTTGAATAGTGCGTGGCAAACCCGTTAGAATGGTGTCTCCCTATTCCCCGTTCATGAAAACCTTGCTCGACGGACGCGTGGTTTCAGATTCCCTTCTCACGGAAGTGACGAAAGAAGTCGCTGCGCTCAAAAGCCGGGGTATTTTGCCGAAGCTCGTGGTGCTTGTGGTGGGTGAAAATCCTGCCAGCCAGGTTTATGTGCGAAAAAAAGAAGAAGCGTGTGCCAAGGTGGGAATTGTGAGCGAAAGAGTTGCGATGCCGGAAACGGTTTCGCAAGAAGAGCTTTTGGCAAAAATTGATGCGCTGAATAAAGATGCGGCGGTGACGGGAATGATTGTTCAACTCCCCCTCCCCAAGCATATTGAAGAGCCCAAAGTCATTAAAGCCATTGATCCTTACAAAGATGTGGATGGGTTTCACGCCTACAACGTTGGAAAGATGTTTTTGAGTAAAGATTTTGAGGATTTGTCGCCGTGCACTCCAAAAGGAATCATCAAAATTTTAGAGTTTTATAAAATCGATGTGAGCGGGATGGACGCGGTTGTCATTGGAAAAAGTAATATCGTTGGAAAACCAATGACGATGATGCTTTTGAATCGTGGGGCTACTGTGACGACGTGTCACAGTCGAACAAAAAATTTGTCCAAGTTTACGAAGGATGCTGATTTGATTGTGGTGGCCGTTGGAAAGCCCAATTTACTCACTGCAGATATGGTAAAAGAAGGTGCAATTGTCATCGATGTGGGGATGAATCGACTCGAGGATGGAAAGTTGGTGGGTGACGTGGATTTTGAAGGTCTGAAAGACAAAGTTTCAGCCATGACTCCGGTGCCCGGCGGCGTGGGCCCGATGACGGTGGCCTGTCTGCTGGAAAGCACCGTGACAGCGGCAAAAAAACAAGCTAATCTTACTTTTTAACATAGCCGTAAACGGCCTGCTATGTGTGGAATCCTCGGCATCCATTCCGGTCACCCGGTCGGGCAAGAATTGTACGACGGACTCATGATGCTTCAACATCGTGGGCAGGATGCAGCAGGAATGGTGACTTTTGACGGACGCCAGTTGCACATTAAGAAAGGCGATGGATTGGTGACGGAGGTTTTCAAAGCGGAAGACATGGTTCGTCTGCAAGGAACAACGGGAATGGCGCACGTGCGCTACCCCACCGCAGGGACTTATGACAGTGCCGAAGCGCAGCCTTTTTATGTGAATGCGCCGTTCGGAATCGCGCTCATTCACAACGGAAATTTAACGAATACGAAGGAACTGCGTAAGGAAGTGGTGGTGAAAAATCGCCGTCATTTGAATACGATGTCCGACTCGGAAGTTTTGTTGAATGTCATGGCTTATGAAATTGGTCAGCTCAAGGTTAATTCTCTCAAGCCGGAACACGTTTTCAAAGCGATGGAGAAAGTCTACAAACGCGTGAAAGGAGCCTACGCCGTGATTGCGCTGATTGCCGGACAAGGACTGGTGGCGTTTCGCGACCCCAATGGTATTCGTCCGCTCATGATGGGAAGCCGAAAAACAGATCTTACTACCGACACCATTTTTGCATCGGAAAGTGTGGCCCTTGATGTACTCGGTTATGAGCCGGAACGCGACGTGAAGCCCGGCGAAGTGGTTTTTGTGGATATGCAGGGTCAGGTCTACAACAAAATTTGTGCAAAAAAAACGACTTACAACCCCTGTATCTTTGAATATGTGTACTTTGCGCGCCCCGACTCGATGCTCGATGATATTTCCGTGTACAAGGCTCGCCTTCGCATGGGAGAAAAATTGGCAAAGAAAATTAAAGCCGCCAAAATTAAAATCGACGTGGTGATTCCGGTTCCGAGTACCTCACGACACTCCGCCGTTCCCCTCGCCTATGAACTGGGTGTGAAATACCGGGAGGGTTTGGTGAAAAATCGTTACGTGGGACGCACTTTTATTATGCCGGGGCAAAGCAATCGTCAAAGTTCCATTCGTCGAAAATTGAATCCTATTCGTTTGGAAATTGAGGGCAAGAATGTGCTGCTGGTGGACGACTCTATTGTGCGTGGAAATACCTCTCGAAAAATTGTAGAGATGGTGCGTGAAATGGGTGCCAAGAAAGTTTATTTTGCATCGTGTGCGGCGCCTTTGCGTCATCCTTGCGTGTATGGAATTGATATGCCGAGCCGCAAGGAATTTGTGGCGAATTCTTTGACGGTGGAAGAGACGGCAAAAGCCATTGGCGCGGACGGTTTGTTTTACCAAGATTTGAAGGATTTGGCGGATGCGGTTCGCGAAGGAAATCCGAATATCAAAAAGTTTTGTATGGCTTGTTTCGACGGGAAATATCCTACTGCCGACGTAACGGAAGAAGTGCTGCGAGCGGCGGAAGAAAATCGCGGAGCCGTACACATTGAATCTGAAAAAATCCCTCTCATATGAAACGTGTCCTTTTGATCGGGAACGGAGCCCGCGAACACGTGATTGCCGAAACCTTGAAACGAAGTCCGCATGGCTGTGAGCTGGGAGTTTTTGCGAATGCAAATAATCCGGGTATTCATGCTTTGGCTGAGGCTTATCACGTAGCGAAATCGCTGATGGACTTTGAGGCGCTGCGAACTTTTGCAGCCGCGTTCAAGCCTGATTTTTGTTTCATCGGGCCGGATGATCCCGTGGTGGCAGGTGTCGCTGATGTGCTGAAAGAAATCGGCATTTTGAGTGTGGGTCCGCTGAAAACTTTGGCTCGCTTGGAAGGCTCAAAATCGTTCACGCGCGATTTGGTAGCAAAGTATGGAATTGCAGGAAATCCAAAATTTCGAGTGTTTACGGTGAAGGAAGGAATGTCCGAATTTATGAAGGAACTGGGCGAATATGTGGTGAAAGCCGATGGGCTCATGGGTGGGAAAGGGGTGCAGCTTTCCGGCGAACATTTGAAAACGATTGAGGAAGGAATTGCCTTTGCGCAGACCGCTATTGAAAAATTTGGTCGCGTCGTGATTGAGGAGAAATTTGTGGGCGAAGAATTTTCTTTGATGAGTTTTGTGGACGGCGCCCACGTGGTGGATATGCCGGCGGTTCAGGATCACAAACGAGCTTACGAAGGGGACACTGGTCCGAACACCGGCGGAATGGGAACTTATGGCGACGCGAACCATTCCCTTCCCTTTTTGCAGCCGGGCGATTTGGAAGCGGCTCATGCCATCACCGTGGCCGTGGCAAAAGCGCTGTATGAAGAAACCGGCGAGTACTACAAGGGAATTATGTACGGCGGATTTATGGCCGTTAAGGATGGAGTCCGTTTGATTGAATACAATGCACGTTTCGGAGACCCAGAAGCCATGAATGTTTTGCCTCTTTTGAAGACGGATTTTGTGGCGGTGTGTGAGGCTATTATTGCCGGGACTTTAGACAGATTGCCGATTGAATTTGAAAAGAAGGCTACGGTGGTAAAATACGTGGTTCCCGAAGGCTATCCGGTTTCGCCACGAAAGGGTGAGAAGATTGAAGTGGGTGCTGTGCCGGAAGGTGTTAAAGTTTACTATGCGTCCGTGGATGCTCGTGAGGATGGGTTGTATTTGTCCGGTTCACGTGCCGTGGCCTTTGTGGGCATTGGAGTTTCTTTAGCGGAAGCTGAGGCGGCTGCACAAAGCGCCGTGAGCAGCGTAAAAGGGCCGGTGTTCTTCCGCAAAGACATCGGAACGGCGGAGCTCATTCAAAAGAGAGTGGAGCACATGAAAGTGGTGCGAGGATAGTGCGAAACTAAGGATTATTTGATTTCTCCCAAGGAAGTTTTTTACAGATCAGAACTCACCGATGTCGGTGGTTTTGAACCTGCAAAAATGACGCGGCAACCAACCAATACAAATAAAAGACTTTATGTCACCCAAGGGGAGCCTTTTATTTGCGATGGTATTTATAATCAGGGCTGTCGCTCAATAGTTCATTTGCCTTTTTTCTTTGAAGCTTTTTTCTTGGCCACAGGAGCTTTCTTTGCAGCTGCTTTTTTTACCGATTTTTTTGCTCCTTTCTTTGCTGTCTTCCCGGCCAGTTTTTCATCGAGCATGGCCTTTTGTTCTTTCACGTATTTTGAAACGGTATTTTTGAATTCGTCCGCCTTTTTATTGGCTTTTGCGAGCATGGCGTCAAGTTCTTCGCGCTTCATGTTCACAACGTCAGCGGCTTTATCCTTGGTGTTTTCAAAAAGTTCATGAACCCCGGGGCTTTTGGCGAAGTCCACTACCATATCTTTCATTTCTTCTCCCATTTCCATCAAGTCATCCAAAAGGGCTTTGGTGTCCCCTTTTGCAATTTTCTTACGAATATTCTTGCCTTCATCCGGCGCAAAAAGAAGACCGGTAATAGCTCCAGTGATGAGACCGAGTCCTAGCGCAATTTTTCCAGCTTTATTTCCCATGGCGTTGGGTTAGTTGATGTGAGCTTACTTTACGTCGCTAAGGAGGTGAATGTCAAACATGTGAATCTTGAAACTCCAAACCTAAGAAGAGAAGTCCTTGTGTTTTCCGCTCAGCATGGAGCGCTCCGAGAAAGTTCATGAACTTTCTCTTCGCTTCCTTTCATGTTTAATGCTTCCCGGAAAACACAAGGACTTCTCTCGGTTATGGAATTTCAAACTTCCTTTCCGTTTGGTTCTTTCTCATTTTTCTGAAGCGTAAAGTTGAGGAAGAATGGAGGAGGATCATGTATCCGAGTTCCTTCGCTCCCAGCTTCAGAAAAATGAGAAAGAACCTTAGAGGGAAAAGAGAGTTTCAAGATTCACATCAAACTCCTTAAGCATGAGGTTGAGGCGGTAGAGTGGAAGACCCACGACATTGAAGTAATCGCCGTCGATTTTTTGAATAAAAAGTGAGCCCTTGCCTTGCACGGCGTAAGAGGCCGCTTTGTCCATGGGTTCACCGGTGGCAATGTAGGTGCGAATTTCGTCTTCTGTGAGCGGAAGAAAGGTGACGTCCGTGCTTTCGACGTGTGTGACTTTTTTATTCCCTTGAAGAAGGCAAAGCCCTGTCAGCACGGTGTGCGTATTCCCTTGAAGAAGGGTGAGCATACGGAAAGCATCGGCTTCATCGTGAGGTTTTTCGAGGACTTGTCCCTTAAAAAAACCAATGGTGTCCACTCCCAAAACCAATTCACCGAAGTGGCGAGTGGCCACCTCTTCGGCCTTCCCGATGGCATTTTCAAGAACCAAGTCCTCTGGTGAACGATTTTCAGGTGAGACCTCTTGAAATCCGTGAGCGGGGTCCACTTCAAAAGCAATTCCCAGAGACTGGAGCAGTTCGCGACGTCGGGGACTCTGAGAAGCCAGGTAAAGCTTATTCATAGTTTAAAGGTTTTCCCAAAAACCTTCTAAATCTTCACCCGTCATTGCTTCTGCAAGGCCCTCAATGAGGCGGATCGTCGTTGCAAAAGTAAAATAGCTTTTACCCACAATGGATGCAAGTTCGCATCGAGTCACGTTGGCATTGGGCTGAAAAGTACCGTCTTCATAACCCTCCACCAATGAGCCTCGACTGAAAAAATCTACGTATGGGTAAAACCAGTCTTCGGAGTCCACGTCGGTAAAACTTTCCGGCTCCGATCCCACCTGAACCATTTCAGAATAATTTTCACTACCAAAATAATCCTCCCCCATGAAACCCGTGCTCTCATACATTAATGAGGCGAGGATTTTCACCGTTTCTGCGCGAGTGACGTTGCCATCAGGTCTAAAGGTTCCATCCGAATACCCATTTATGACTCCAAGACTCACCAAGTTATTGAGGTAAGTTTCATACCAAGCGTCCGCTTCTACATCGTCAAATCCGAGGTCTCCACTTTGTTCTTGTTCCGGAATCCTAAAGAGGACTGAGATTATTTTCACGGCTTCCGCTCGGCTGGCCGGTTCAGCACAAGAGTAAAGACCTGCATCATCGTCAATTGCTCCTGAAGTAATAAGGGGTGCATTACTACCCAGATAAGGGAAAGCCCAGTGATCCGAGGGAACATCTGAAAAAACAAGGTCTCCACCCATCTCGCTTTCGTATAGCTGCTCCATTGCATCCTCATCATCCAGATCCACTCCATCAATTGTGATATTCACTTCTGACTCCACCGCAGAAGCGGAAGGCACGAGCATAAGGGCTAGGACGAGGCACTCGAGAACTAAACGGGGATAAGTTTTCATTGTTTTTTTCCTTTGACAAGATAAGATTTCGCCTCTATATTCTACGGGCATTTTTAAAAACTACAAGCAAAGGTATGCCGATCATCAAATCTGCCAAGAAGAAAGCCAAACAAGCCATTGTCCACCGCGATCGTAACTATTTGACCCGTATTGCTCTAAAAAAGGCGATTCGTCTGTTCACCGATGCCGCTAAATCCGGAAACAAGACTGAGGCCGAAAAACTCATTCCTGCGACCTACAAGATTATTGATACCGCTGCAAAGAAGAAGGTAATCGAGGCCAACACAGCCGCTCGTCGAAAATCCCTTTTGGCTAAGATGATCACAGAAATCGGTAATAAGAAGGCTGAAGTGACGAAGAAAAAGAAAGCTTAACGAGAAATTACCAAAATTCGTCTTTCCCCATTTAAATCCTGGATGCTCTCCAGGATTTTTTCGATGCCATAAGAAGTGGCTTTGCCTTTGACGGTCCCGGGATCATTCGCAAGAAAAGTGTCTCCCTCATAAGCATAAACCAAAATCATGTGATGTTCAGGTCCCGGTTCTCCGTAATGAGGATTGTCTAAAGTCTGACCATTCACTGGGAGAAGCAGGATTTTTCCCTCATCCAAGGCGGCCAAAAGAGTTTCACGGCTGAGATCGTAGGAAAGTTCGGCTTGTAAGCCAAAGTACTCCTTAAGAATACGTAGATTTTGTAGAATATCCGTGTTTTTAGAGGTACCAAACTGTTCGCCTTCCCATTCGCCTATCCCAAGCAATTCGTCCGCCACGTCGTCCGCGGTGCCGAGTTCCAGGCCCGTTGCCCATTTTTGCGCCATGAGGATGCAGGCTTCTTCGGCGTAGTCACTCCAAGGTCGATCCCAGACGCCGTAAGGGGCTTGGCTCGTGAAAGACACGCTTTGAACGATGAGAGGGATGAGTTCTTCGACTTGTATTGAACTACTTTTTTGTTCGAATATGTCTTCCAAAATCATGGCTTCTACAGCGGTTGATTTGGGCGTGTTCTCATAAAACTGACCGGCCACGAGTCCCCCGTCGATGAAGGCGACCAGAACCACTAGAGTGAGAGCGAGTTTGTTGGACCAGGCTTGAGACATAGAGTTCATATAACCATATTAAGCGGATTCGGTCAAATGGCTTGTTTTGGAGAAACCGTTAAGTCCCAGTAAACTTGAGCGGAATTAACCACGCCGCCATGAAAAACCGTTATTTATTTCTTTCCGTTGCTTTTTCGCTGTTCCTCAGCGGATGTAACTTCAGCACTTCCGTCGACACCGACACCGGGACCACTCCCGATGAGACCACCACAAGCGTAGAAACCGATTCTATGGTTACGGTTTCCGGAGCCCAAGTGGACTACACCGTTGAATACGATAGCGAGAAGTGGATTGTTACCCCTGCTGAAGCTACTGCGGACACCGAATACGAATTTGAACACGTGGATGGCGACGTTTATGCCATGATTATTCCTGAACGTATTGAAGTTTCGCTCAATACTCTGAAAGATGCTGCTTTGGAAAATGCTCAAGCCGTTGCCCCTGACGCTGAAATCACTTACGAAGAGAAGAAGACCGTGAATGGCGTTGACCTTCTTGCTCTGAAAATGACAGGAACCATTTATGGAACTGAGTTTGTTTACTACGGCTACTACTACGGAGGCTCTGCCGGAACGATTCAATTCATTACTTACACGACCGGTAACTTAATGTCTGAGTACGAAGTCGACCTTTTGGGACTTTTGAACGGACTTACGATTACCGAGAAGTAAAAAGCTTTGATGAGATCGTTAACGAGGAACTTTTACCCGACTCAAGCCTTCCCAGAAGGACAAGCCATCTTTCAAGTAAGCCCATCTCCCTTTACTTGGATCAAAACGAGTACCCTCTGAAACTGGTCCGGGTTCGGCGTACTTGAATCGAAGACCTGAAACGCTGTCCTCCGGAAGAATTCTTCCCAGATCGGTGGTGCATCTAAAAGGGACTTGGTCCTCTTGTCCGGTAAAGAATTCCGAAGCAATGCGGACTCCATGTCCATGTTCATCAGCATAGGTTCTGCTCATTACGTCTATTCCTCTCACGGATTCAGTTTCCTCCGACCAAACACCGCCTTTCCTCTCGAGTACTTTCACAGCTTCCCAAATTGCCTTGGCAATTGAAAACCTGCTCACCGCAAGGTCTCTTTCGTACAGTGGCAATGTCGTGGGGAATGGGCTGGCGCTTATTCTGGATAATCCGTCCTCATCCTCGTCAATTCTGCGTGCTTGAGGAATGATTGTGGGGAGAGTGTCTCTCGTTTTACCTCGCCAAAGAAGTTTCAACAAAATCTTGTCCAAAGGAGGTCTGGCTCTGAGGTCTTGGAGTATCCATTCTTCGTGAGGGGCGAGTTGCATAGAAAAGCATAAGGGTTTACCAAAATACCATATTTAAAATTATAGTCAATAATGGTGGACCCTACCGGACTTGAACCGGTGGCCTCTTCCATGCCATGGAAGCGCTCTAGCCAACTGAGCTAAGGGCCCACAATACGTGCGTCGGTAGAGTAGCGAAAGTTTTAAGCAGCATCAAGCAAAAGACCCCCACCAAGTGGCGAGGGTCTTTTAATGAATCTTGAGTTGTTTACTTGGTCTACTGGGCGGATAGCACTTCGTAGAAGATGGAAACAATCTTGAACATTTCAGCGCGGTTCACGCCACGTTCAGGCTGAAAACTCTTATCGGAGTAGCCGCTGATCACGCCAAGTTCCACTGCGGTCTCGATCATGGACTTGAATTCCTCACTTAAGTCGCTGGAGTCCAAATCAGTGAGTTCGGAATCGGCGTTGGCGTCCACTTCAAGGCCCAGCATTTCAAAAGCCATTGCGATGACTTCCCAACGAAGGGCTTGTTCATTTCCAAGGTCTGCATCGGTTTGGATGGTGTCCTCAAGCACTGTCAGAGAATAACCTGAGTCATAAATACATTGCACGTAACCTTGGGCCCATGGATTCACCCAACTCACTGCATCGGTGAGGGTTACCGTGGTCGGGACGCAAGCTGTGGACCCCAGTCCCATGTTCAATTCCACGGCTAACTCGTAAAGAACTTTGATGGTTTGAAAGCGAGTCAAATGATCGTCGGGACCAATTTTACCGGTTTTATTGCCATGTTCATCCTTGTAGCCGCCGAACAAATTGAGCTTCATGGAGAGAGTCATGTAGCGGATGTACCAAGCGGAGGTGTCTGCATCGGTGGCTACGGTCAAATCCACATCGCTTTGATCGGATTCATGAGTGATCCAATCTTCGTGGTCCCATAAATCGATTTGCACGGAATAGTCTCCGTAAGTCAGCACGGTGTGGGGCGTAGCAAGCAATTCTTCATAAGAGACGGTGACGTCGCCGCTGTAGGCGGAGCTGAAGAAAATACGAGGCGCCAATTCACCGGTGTCTTCCATATCAACGCGCGTCTTGAACAAAAGTCCGTCGTTTGAACCGTGAACAATGGATGTGAAAGGAGTGCTGTGGATCGTGATATCGGAGTGCGCGATTTCGTCTTCGTCTTTTTCGAAATAGAGCGTTTTTGTAGGACGTCCCACAGCGGATCCTTCGAAATTCACGGAACCGTCCCAAGTGGTTTCGGCTAAAGTGTCGTCGTAGACTTGATCGAAGATACCCCAACGAACACTGACATAGTAAGTATCAGGATAGTCGGAACCCTTCCAAAGATCCTTAAATTCTTCTTCCAAGTCGTCCTCCAGGTCTTCCTCTTCGATGTCTTCAACGTCGGAATCCTGAGCATCATCTTCAACGGAATTCAGTTCGTCTTCCACAGAATCATCGTCGTCATCGTCATCGCCTGAGGAATCATCGGTGACATCGTCGTCGGAGGAGTCGTCATCGTCATCACCACTGGTGCTGTCATCTGCGACGTCTTCGTCCGCTTGGTCGGTGGGATCGTCCATTCCGTCTTCGGCAAAAGCGGAGACCGGCTGCAAGCCCAAAAGAAGGGATGAGAGCATAAAAAGACTGATATACTTTCTGATTTCGAGACTCATGTTAAAAGGGATTAAGGATATACGTTTCAGGTATTATGACGCAGTTTCATGAAAAGACTTACAGCATCGGCGTTGACAGAATTTTTTAAAATTTAGTTCGAAATTAATGCGAGTCGATTACGGCTTGGACTAGAGCGATGAGGTCTTGGTTTTTTGAGGGTTTTGCTACAAAAGCGATAACATCGGACCAGGTTTCGTGCGCTTCTTCCGTGAAGCCTCCTTCGAATTGGAGCAAGCCTCTGCGGATTTCAAAGGCAACGACCAGCTCGTTCGTTCTTCCTCCCTCTTCAACTTCTGCTTCATTTGTTGCGCACCATCCGTCGTAAAGCTCTGAGGCTTCAGGACCATTTCTTTTCCAAGCATCGATGATGCGTTTGCTCTTCGACGGTGAAGTCTAGATCGGATTCGAGAGTGGCTTCGGCTTCTGGCATAGAGATTGATTAAATTTTGTTGGTCACACTAGTTCCTCCACTTATTTTCTGGTGGTTATTCGTGTAGAATTGCTTTGATGAAAATATTTTTACTTTTAGCGCTAAGTGCCTTCCTACTTTCTGGGTGTGGTAAAGTAGATAGATGTTTAGATAGAGGCGGCTCGTATAACTACGAAACAGGTATTTGCGAAATCGAATTTTAGCAAACTTTTTACTTTTTTGTAAGCTGCACTTCGTGCAGTATGGTGGGCCCGGGTGGAATTGAACCAACGACCAAGAGATTATGAGTCCCCTGCTCTAACCACTGAGCTACGGGCCCACATGAAAACCCTACGTGAGCATGGTTAGTGTAGAAGCGAAAGCAATAAATTTCAACCAATAGACGCTTCAGGGGTAGCAGCGACACGGACTCGAGCTGTTACTTTGGCAAGGAAGGTGAGAACCGCTTCGGTACTTGTCCGGTCTAAGTCTTTCAATCCCTCTGCCTCCATTTTGACTTTGAGTGTTGCCACTTTTTCTAGATGAGCTCCAAGTTTTACCTCGTCATCAGGTCGTTCAGAACCCAGGGCTTCCCCGGGATCAAAGTTTCTATCGATTCCTGCTGCCGCGGCAAGCTCCTCCATTGCTTTTTGCACTTCAGGACGCTCCAATACTTCATGATTTAATTCAATCATATGAAAAAATTATTGCTAATAGTTCGAGGATAAGGATAATTCCCTCTTTTGTCAACGCACCTTGATTCATGGGGGGCAGACCTGTACTCTGAGCGCACATGAATTCCAAAGCTTCCCTCCTGGACATTCGCGACCTTTCCATTGCCGTGGAAGGGAAAGAAATTGTACACGGGCTTTCGCTGGTCATTAAACCCGGAGAAGTTCATGCGATTATGGGACCGAATGGAAGCGGGAAAAGTACTCTTTCGTCGACTTTAATGGGACATCCCAAGTATAAAGTGACGGGAGGAACGGCGAAGTTTGAAGGGAAGGATTTGCTCAAGATGAAGGCGAATGAGCGAGCGGCGGCAGGTTTGTTTTTGGCCTTTCAATATCCCAAGGAAATTCCGGGGGTGAATTTGGTTTCGTTTTTACGAGCGGCATATAACGCGGTGAATAAGGCGCGGGATGGAAAGTTTAAACCCGTTCCTTTGTACAACTTCAAGAAATTGTTAAGCGACAAAATGGCGCTCGTGGGGCTGGCGAAAGCGTTTACGGGACGCAGCATGAATGAAGGATTTTCCGGAGGGGAAAAGAAAAAAACGGAGGTCCTTCAAATGGCTTTGCTCGAACCGAAGTTGGCGATTTTAGATGAAACGGATTCGGGTCTGGACATTGATGCGTTGCGAACGATTTGTGAGGCGATTGTGCAAGTGAAGCAGCCCAAGCAAAGTATTTTGATGATCACGCACTATGAACGGATGCTGAAATATTTGAAGCCGGATTTTATTCACATCATGATGGACGGAAAAATTGTGCTGTCCGGCGGAAAAGAGTTGGCCGGAGAGTTGGAAACCCACGGTTATGATTTTGTTCGCGCGAAACTGGCGGAGAAAAATCCCCTAAAAATCTTGAAATAATGGCCGAACTTGACTACCTCAAAGATTTGGATCGCAGCGTCTTCGATTCGCACAACCAACAGGGGTATGCGAAGGGCGCACAAAAAGGTCTTTCCGAAGGCTTGATTCGACGACTTTCAGCGGATAAAAAAGAACCCGAGTGGATGCTGGAACTTCGATTGAAGGGTTTGAAAAAATGGCATGAAATGGCCTTGCCCACGTTTGGCGTGGACTTGAGCGGGATTGATTTTGACGACATCATTTATTATGCAGCGCAGGGCGATGCCACGGGTTATGCCACAAAATGGGAAGATGTGCCGGAGGAAATCAAAAAGACTTTTGAACGGCTTGGAATCCCCGAGGCGGAGCGAAAAGTTTTGGCGGGAACGGGAGCGCAATACGACAGCGTGAATGCGTATCACAAATTGAAAGAAGAATGGGAAGCGAAGGGTGTGCTATTTGAAGACATGGACGTGGCTCTGCAAAAACATCCGGAGCTGGTGAAAAAATATTTTATGAAATGTGTGCCGCTGCACGACCACAAATTCGCGGCTTTGCACGCGGCCGTGTGGTCCGGTGGAACGTTTTTGTTCATTCCTGCTGGTGTGAAAGTGACGGCACCGCTGCAAGCGTATTTTCGTATGAATGCCAAGAGCATGGGGCAGTTTGAGCACACTTTGATTATTATTGAAGACGGCGCCGAGGGGCATTACATTGAAGGATGCAGCGCGCCGAAATACGGCAGCACTTCCCTGCACGCGGGCTGTGTTGAAATTTTTGTGAAGCCGAATGCGCGGTTTCGTTATTCCAGCGTGGAAAACTGGTCGCCGGACACGTTTAATTTGAACACCAAGCGCGCGATTGTAGAAGAGAATGCGACCATGGAATGGGTGGGCGGAAATTTGGGAAGCGGACGAACGATGCTTTACCCCTGCTCCATTTTGAAGGGTCGTGGTTCGCATGCCGACCATTTGGGAGTGGCTTTTGCCAATGCCGGACAAATCCAAGATACCGGAGCCAAAGTGATTCACGCGGCTTCCGACACGAGTTCTACCGTGCTCACCAAAAGCATTTCCAAGGGCGGCGGACGGAATGTGTATCGCGGACTTTTACAGGTGAATAAAGGCGCCACCGGAACCAAATCGCAAATTCGTTGTGACAGTTTGATTTTGGATGAACTTTCCAAAAGCGACACCTACCCCACCATGCGCATCAATGAAGATGATGTGTCGATTGGGCACGAAGCGAGCGTTGGGAAAATCAGCCAAGAGCAGTTGTTTTACTTGCAGAGCCGCGGACTTTCGGAAGAAGAGGCGCTGGCCATGATTGTGAATGGATTTATTGACCCCATTGTGAAGGAATTGCCGCTGGAATATGCGGTGGAAATGAATCGATTGATTGAAATGGAGATGGAACAAACAGTCACATGAAGAAAACTCTGAAAAATCGCGATGTGTACACGCTTCCCGAGGATGAAAAATCGGTGACGCTCACCGTGGAAAAGGAAGCGGAGGTTTGGATTCAGGAATTTTTCGCGCAGGCGAAAGCCGGTTTCGAGCGGAAGATTAATGTGCGACTGGAACCCGGTGCGCGCGTGAAATGGATGACGTATCGACCGTCGAAAGATGAGAAAAATTTCACGTTGGAAGAAGGGGCGCAGCTCGAGTATTTTCATCACGTTTTGGGCGACAGCGAAGACCAAGTGAAAGTTCTTTTGGAGGGCGACGAAAGCAGCGTGCTGAGTCAGACGATATTTTTCGGCAGTAAGAGCGAGAAGCAAACTTTGAGCGTGAATCATGTCCATATTGGAAAAAATACGCGGTCGCAAATGATTTCGCGCGGGGCTGTGAAAGACACGGCGTACAGCCATTTTTACGGGAATATTTTAATGATGCCGGGGTGCAGCGGCGCCGATGGCACTTTGGAAGAACACAATTTACTGCTCAGCAGCGGCTCTAAAATTGAAGCGGTGCCGGCGCTGGAAATCCATCATGATGAAGTTCAAGCTTCGCACAGCGCCACTTTGGAGCGCGTGGATGAAGAGAAACTTTTTTATTTGGAAAGCCGTGGACTTGAGGCGAAAGAAGGGCTTGAATTGTTGGTGGAAGGATTTTTCTGGGATGCGCTACAAAAGTGCCCGAACCTCGCCTTCTCGGAACAAATTTTTAAAGATATTCTCAAATGTCTCTCGAAGTAAAAAAGCATTTCCCATTTTTTAAAAAGCATCCGAAGCTGGTGTATTTGGACAATGCGTCGACGACGCAGCGGCTAGACAGTGCCCTGGACGCGGAACGTGATTTTTATGTGAACTCGAATGCGAATGTGCATCGCGGACTTTACCCTCTTGCCGAGGAAGCCACGGAAAAGTATGAGGCCGTTCGTAAAATTGCGAAAAAGTTTGTGAACGCGGCGGAAGAAAGCGAAATTATTTTCACACGAGGAACCACTGAGGGTTTGAATATTGTGGCACAGGGCTGGGGACGCAAGTTTTTGAAAAAAGGCGATGAAATTGTTTTGACGATTTTGGAGCATCATTCCAACCTGGTGCCGTGGCAAATGGTGGCGAAAGAAACGGGTGCTCAAGTGCGATTTTGTCCGATTCTTTCCACGGGTGGGCTCGATTACAAAGCACTTGAGAAACTGGTGAATAAAAAAACAAAGATTGTGAGCATTACGGGGCTTTCGAATACCCTTGGAACGGTAGTGGATCTTTCGGTGGTCGTTCGCTTGGCGAAAAAAGTGGGAGCGAAAGTGTGCGTGGATGCGGCGCAGCTTGCGGCGCACTTCCCCATCGATGTGAAAAAATGTGACATCGACTTTCTGGCCTTTTCGAGTCATAAAATTTACGGTCCCACAGGAGCCGGTGTGCTTTATGCCAAGCGTGAAATTTTGGAAGCCATGGATCCGTGGCTTGGCGGTGGAGATATGATTCGCGAAGTGCATGAAGAGTTCAGCACGTGGAACGAAATCCCTTGGAAATTCGAGGCAGGGACGCCGAACATCGCTCAAGTGATTGGAATGGGTGCTGCCATGGAATTCATGATGAAGCTCGGAAAGAATAAACTCATGCAGCACGACCGCGAAATGCAGGAATATTGTTTTAAAAAACTCAATGAACTTCCTTTTGTGACCGTGTATGGCCCTAAAAGTTTTGACCAGCACCGCGGCTCGATTTCCTTCACGGTGAAGGGCGTTCACCCTCACGACATTGCGGCGATTCTAGGAGAAGAAGGCATTTGTGTCCGCGCCGGGCATCACTGCACCATGCCACTGATGAAGTCGCTGTGTTTGATTTCCACCGTGCGCGTGAGTTTCGGAATTTATAACACGGCGAAAGACATCGAAAAGTTGGCCGCGGGGCTGAGGAAGGTGGCGAAGGTGTTTAAGATTTAGTTCTCAACTCCCTCAAAAATCCCCGTTTCCAAGTTTTTCTTCACTTTGTCGTAAGGCCACACGCGGCCATTCATGGTGACATAAATTCCTGGAGGCAAGGTTTGAGCGAAAGCGAGGGAACAACCAAGGTTGAATTCGGCGTCGGAGTCGCGAAATTCGTAGGGGACCATGGAGCCGGTGAAAACCACGGTTTTGTCGGTCACGTGGCCGGCCAGAAAAGTGGCGGTTTTCACCATTCGGTCGGTTCCGTGGGTAATGACGATGTGTTTTTCAGGAGCCGCGAGGACTCGTTCACGAATCTGAATGTGATGCTCGTCATTCATATTCAGGCTGTCCATTAAGAAAATCATTTCGATTTCAATGGTAAGCATGGAGCGACCTACGCGTAAAAGCTCGGGAAGATGGGTTTCACCAAACACGAGGGCTTGAGAAATTTCGTTGTATTTTTTCTCGAAGGTTCCTCCGGCGCACAGAATTCGAATGGGTTCTTGCATGGCCACATTTTACATAGGAGTCCATGGTGCGCCAGAGGAAATTACGAGAGGCGTCAAAGAAGTTCGCCTTTCTTTTCGAGCATCATGTGGTGAATTGTCGCAATCTGAACCCAAATTGCGATAAGGATAAGGATGGCAGCACAGAACAAAGCGTCTGCTTTTGTAATTCCGAACACAAGGTTATCGGCTCCTCCTAGAATGGCGGCCCCGAAGCTAATGACTCCGGCGAAACCCACTATAATACTGATGAGATGCATTAACTTTGATGGCTTCATATTTTTGGGATTAATGGACTAAAAACTTAAAACGAAGCAATGTTTAATGGAAGCATCATGCCACTTTCGAGATGTTCGGGAATGTGACAGTGAAGCATCCAGTCGCCGGGGTTGGACATTTCGACCAAAAGTTCAACCGTGGAACCTGCAGGGATTAAAACGGTATCCTTCCACACCAAATTACTCGAACTCACGTCATCCGTAGCCAGAACCAGGAATCGTTGACCGTGAATGTGAATGGGGTGTTGCATTGGATGCAGAGTGTCGTCGGGATTGGAAATTTGGATTTTCACCAGATCCCCTTGGACGAAATTCCAATCATCGATGTCTTCATTCGTTTTGTTAGTTTTCTCGTCCACAAGCTGCCACGTGAGGGTGTCGGTATTTGAAGTGCTATTCATGGCATTCATGCTGTCTTCCCACTCAATTGGTTCGCCATCACCCATACTCATCATGGAATCGCCCATCTGCATACCTCCCTGCATAGAATGCATGCCCCCCATCCCCTTCATTTCCAAATCGATGCTCAGGAATTTTTCAGCCTCAAGTTCAAAGCCGGATCGGTAAGGGTCGATGCTGCTGATAGTACTTTGATGCGTTCCAAGGGTCTTGAACTCAGTCGCGTAAGATTCTGTGACCGCCTCTTCGGATACGAGAAATTCACCCAAGCTATAAGTTTTTTCGGGTGTTTCATGGCTTAGCTTATAGTTTCCGGCATCGGAGAAAAGCACTTCCACAATGGCGCGTTCGGACGGGCCCAGCAGAATTTCATCTTTCCATTCGTCCTGTTCATAAAGGCCATTGTCCGCACCAACGAGTTTCATTTGGGTGCCTGGAATCCTCAAGTTGAAGACTCGCGTGTTCGCTGTGTTCGTGATGTAAAAACGCACGAGCTCACCTTTCTTTACATTCAAACTGTAATCGGTGCCCCCGTTAACAAGCATGGTGTTTCCAAACCGACCCATGATGGTATGAGTGACTTCGTTTTTTGAGTAGGCGGCCAGTTCATCATCATCGATAAGGACGTCATCGACCATTAAAGTCTCCTCTCGATTGACCGGTGACCATTCGTCGAAGTTTGACACCACAATATAGTTCCCATAAAGCCCCCTATCTTGCGTATAATCTTCGCGCAAGTGAGGGTGGTACCAAAACACTCCTGCATCATCAAAACGCACTTCATAAGTGAACGTTTCACCCCCTTTAATGGGCTCTTGTGTCATGTCGGGCACTCCATCAAAGGCGTTGTCCAAACGGACTCCATGCGAATGAAGAGTGGTTTCAAGATCCGTATTGTTGGTGAAGTTGATGGTGACGGTTGAACCCTGTTGTACCTTGAGTGTTGGGCCCGGGATAGAACCGTTGTAAGCCAGCATTTCGAATGTTTCACCGTTTATTTCTTTTTGGACAAAACCCGCTTCAAGATCGTAGACGGCTCCATCAGCAAGTTCCACAATGGAAGGTGCTGAAGCCATTGGGAATGGTGACTCTTGGCAGGCGGTGAGCAGCAAGGTCATCCCAGCCAGCGTAATAAAAATCGGTATTTTTTTCATCGTTTTTATCGGGTGAATAAATTAGAGCTCAACACTCGTCCAGGTTTCCCCTGCATCCGTGCTTTTGTAAATAGAGTTGCCGACTGTAATCACGTAAATGATATCTTGGGTACTTGGGCTGAAGGCCATTTGCATTAGGAATTCCCCTCCAAAATCTTCCGAAATTGCTTCCCATGTTTTTCCTCCGTCGCTACTTTTGGCGAGACCCAAGGCGTCTGAGAAAGAGAGAAGAACTTGAGAATCTGTGGGGTGGATGGCCAAAGCCATGACCACGGCTCCCTCCAGTTGGGCAGAATCGGACGACCACGTTGAGCCTTGGTCCGTACTCACGAGAAGTCCCGTCTTAGTGGCGGCGAAAAGAGTCGAAGCATCAGAGCCAGATGCTCGTAGACTGATGACTCCTGTAAGGGTGGTTTCGACTATTTCCCAGCTTTGTCCTGCATCGGTGCTGCGTTGTAATTTTCCATACCATCCGTAAAGAATATTTGGATCAACCGGACTTATTGTCATGGTGTGAAAATCCACAGGCCCATCTACCCCATCAGAAATTTTTGTCCAAGTGACTCCACCATCTTCAGATTTTTGCATTCCAATATTTCCACCACCACTGGGATGACCGCTGGAGTAAAATAGTTTGGCTTCTGTTGGATGCGTAGAAAACCCCATATAGTCATCCGTAGCTTCTCCCACCCGGTATAAATCCTTATCGTCGACTAAAACGAAAAGTCCAACGTGGGTGGCAATGTAGAGTTGATTAGGATTAGAAATATCTACCGCAAGCGCGTGCGCATGAGAAATAGTATCCACCGGAGTCAGGGTCGAGCTTGGCGTGGACGTTTGTGTTGAGGTTGCGACATTTTGGGTAGTACCACAAGCCGCAAGCGTGATTGAAAGTAGTGCGAAAATAGTAAAGATTTTTTTCATTGTTATTGTTGTGGCTGACGCCACGTTATTGCTTAGCAAACCCTTCGGGTTCGCCTTCAGAATAATAAATTAAGAACTCAAGCGGGCGAAAAGGATGAAGACTGCCGTAAATCCAACGGACATCACTACCGGTGCGATGCTGGAAACTAAATTCCTTCTTCCCGGGCGGAATCCTTTTAAGAGCAGCGAGTTGCCCACCACGGAAATCGAACTAAAAGCCATGGCGAGGCCTGCCAATTCCGGACGAAGCACCAGTCCAAAGCTCATGAAGACGCGCGCTGCAATTGGAATCCCAATTACATTATAGAAGAGGGCAAAGAACATATTCTGTTTGATTTTGCCCATCGTTTCGCGGCTCAACTGAATAGCGGTGAGTACGTCTCGCAAGTCGTTTCGAATGATGACAATGCCTCCGGTTTCCATGGCCACGTCCGTTCCGGAGCCCATGGCAATTCCCAAGTCGGCCTGAGCAAGTGCAGGGGCATCGTTGATGCCGTCCCCCACCATGGCCACCCGTGTGCCGGTGCTTTGTAATTTTTTCACTTCATTAGCCTTGTCTTCGGGAAGTACTTCCGCCAATACATTTTTGATTCCCGCTTGGCGTGCAATGGCTTCCGCCGTACGACGGTTGTCGCCGGTAATCATGTAGACTTCAATGTGAAGCGCCTCTAATGCTCGCACCGCTTCCACCGTGGTTTCTTTGATGGTGTCCGCGACCGCCACAAGTCCGAGTACTTCTTTCTCCGAAGTCAAAATCATGACTGTTTTCCCGTTTTCTTCCAATTTGCGAATTTTTCGTTCCACTTTTTCTGTAGCGGATTCCGGCAAACCTACAATGTCCGTGAGAAGTTTTCGGTTTCCCAAATAGTATTTGGTATGGCCGATTACTCCCTCTACTCCATGACCCGGAATAGCTCGGAAATCATTAACTTCATCCAAAGCGATGGCTTCTTCTTCCGCATACTTCACAATCGCTTCGGCCAGCGGATGCTCAGATAATTTTTCAAGGCTTGCGGCCAGGCTCATGATTTCTTCTTCATCGGACAAACCGGCACTCACAATGTCCGTGACTTCCGGCTTTCCTTTCGTTAGGGTTCCTGTTTTATCGAAGACCACCACTTTCACTTTGCAAGCCGCTTCAAGCGGTTCCCCTCCTTTAATAAGGATACCGTGCTCGGCTCCTTTCCCGGTTCCCACCATAATCGCCGTGGGTGTTGCCAATCCAAGTGCGCAAGG
>CAYHGP010000015.1:26452-27861 GCA_964356195.1 uncultured Candidatus Peribacteria bacterium
TCCACGGATGATTGTCCTTTGCTCAAGACTCCATCTACCGGGATTTTTTCGCCGGGTCGTACTACAATCGTGTCGCCCGCCACCACTTGTTCAATGGGTACATCTTCCGTCACTCCGTTTTTGATCACACGGGCGGTTTTGGCTTGCAGCCCCATGAGTTTTTTAATTGCGTCCGAGGTGCGCCCTTTGGTTTTGGCTTCGAGCCATTTGCCCAAGAGAACGAAGGTGATCAAAAAGGCAGCGGTTTCAAAATAAAGCTCGGGGATTTTTTCTCCACCCAGCCCCACGAGACTGTTGTTCTGCACCACATAGCTTATAAACTGCCATAAGCTGTAAAAGAAAGCCGTCGAAGTACCGATGGCAATCAAACTATCCATGTTGAACGTTTTCATGCGCAGGCTGCTCCACATCCCTTTGTAAAATCCCGCCCCGAGAATGAATTGCACGGGAATCGTTAGGACGAGTGAGACTATGCCGACTTTGGGCATGAGAAATTCCAGGCCCGGAAGGAAGGGTAGAAAATCGAGAAGCATGAAATACAACATGGGCAGGCTCAAGGCTAAACTCCAAAGAAAGTTTCTGCCGTAGCTTTTAATGGTGGCTTCCTTTTGGAGCCGCTCAGCCTCCGGATCGGTTGTGCCTGTCAATTGGGCCTTGTAGCCCGCCTTTGCAACCGCGGCGATAAGCTCTTCCACATTCGTAGCGGAGTTGTCGTAAACCACTCGCGCTTTTTCCGCTGAGAAGTTGACGTTTGCGGTTTTCACTCCGGGTACCTTTTTGAGTTTTCGTTCAATCAGACCGGCGCAAGATGCGCAGCTCATGCCGCTCAATGTCAGCTGCACTTGTTCTTCTTTTTTCTCTTTGAGGTTGAAGAGCGGTGTTTTTCCCCCGTTGCCAACAAGTCTTGAGTTCCCGGTAGAAAGGTTCGTCTCACTCGAGAAAATATTGAGGAGCTGGTTGATCTTTGGGGATTTTAAAAGTTCATCCACAAATGCACCGATGTCGGGACGATCTTTGGGAACTTCGATTTCTCCGGAACGTTGATTGAGTATGGTTCCTTTGAAACTTGGCGACCCTTGATCGCTGGTGAAGGTGCCGTCCGCCGTTGTGTTCGACTCGAGACGAATTTTAATTCCCTCTCCGTTTTTAACAATTTTTTTAGTGATTTTGTCAGACATGGCTTTATTGGTTAATAACCTTGTACTCGTCTCCCAGAGATTCTATTTCTTTGGTCCAAGCGTCCATATCAAAATCTTCATTGTGGTGCAGAGTTACTTTTTTGGACTGCAAGTCTACTTCTGCGCTGAGGATGGAGGGGAATTCCCCGCTCACCTCTTTGACTAAAGTGGCGCAAGACGCGCAGTGCATTCCGGGGATACTGATTGTGGTTTCCATAAAAATTAGAGTTA
>CAYHGP010000016.1:0-9763 GCA_964356195.1 uncultured Candidatus Peribacteria bacterium
AGCATAAGACGATCATCGACCACATCACCATGCAGTATTTCCCTGCGCACTATGTTCTCTTTGAAAAGGGAGTACTCGGAAACGCCATGTACATTATAAAATCGGGGATGGTGCGCATTTACAATGAAAAAGAAGATATGGCAAACCTGGGAGAGGGAGATTTCTTCGGAGAAATGGCTCTTATAGAAGCAAAACCAAGAAGCGCAAGCGCAGAGACCTTGTCAGATTGTGAAATATTTGTTTTAAATAAGGAAGACTTCGCATCTCTCATGCAAAAAAGCCCGGAGATCGCAAAAAAAGTCGAAACCGCCTACGAAGCTCGAAAAGAGCAGAACAACCAAGCTCATCCTTAAATTCTGAACACCATGGTCCTTCTCGAACTTGCAACCGCCCACCTGCTCGGAGATTTCGTCTTCCAGTCCAACGACCTGCTCATGAGGAAGTACAAGAGCTGGACGGGAACTTTTCAGCACGTCTGCATTATTACTTTTTTCACGGTGCTGTTCCTCTTTCCGTATTTGAATCACAAGGAGGCGTGGATGGTGGCGGGAATTATTTTTGCCGTACATTTCATTCAAGATCTACTCAAAGTGGAGTACGACCTGCGCTACAACCAAAAGAAAAAGAGCACCATACCCTTTTTCGTGGATCAATTCCTGCACATCGGCCTAATCACGTACCTGAGTCAGTGGTTCACGGCCCTCACGCCTCTCACTTTACCAGCGTGGCTTCATACGCTGTATTTTTCAGAGTATTTGGCTGTTTACCTCATGGGTTTGATTCTTTTCTCCTTCGCTTACGACATCACCCTCTTTCAATTCAAACGCCAGAAATCAAAAAAATCGTTCGAGTATAAGCCAGACTATTCCGGAATGGGGAAACGGCTTTTGCTATTCAGCATCGCTTACGGCCTCGTTATGCTGGTGAACCGGAGCTTCATGTAAATTGACGGTATTTGTCTCTTCCTTCGTGAGTTCCAGAAAAGTGTAGGTCCAAACGGTAGTGGTGAACATATGGAAGACGCCCAGAAAGTAAGAGGCAAAATACAGCACCACCAGCCCTACAATTCCTCCGACCACGGCTCCGATTTTAGCAAGCACCGTGCTGGTGAAGAAAAAGATAGGCCCGAGAACTAAGGCGGGCACCAGAAGCGCCACCAGCAAGTTCAAAGCAATACGTACAATAATAACGGTCATCAACAAGAGCATGAACAAGGTGTGATGCCACTGGCGAATCACAAGCCCGCTGCTGCGTACCACGCTGGTGAAAGCTCCTTCTTTGTCGATGACGATGTAGTATTCCGAGTAAGTCACAAGCAAGGTCAGAATGAGTCCCACAATCATGAAGAGTAGAAAAATCCATCCTAAAACCTCGAAAGGTTTCGGCCCCAAAATACGCAGTGCCAAAGACGCCTCAGTCACAATTCCCACCAAGCTGAAGGTTTTAATGAAAAGACTGTATTCAAAGAGCTGTAGAAATCGATTGAATCCGAAACTGATTCCTTCGGGAACGGAAACGGGTCGTCCCGCACGAATATGGGCCACGAGCTGAATCAAGGAACCTTGCGTAAAGACCGGCAAAAACAGGTAGGCCAAAAGAATAATGGCAACAATGACGATGCCAAACACAACCAAACCGGGCTGCACTTTGAAAAGCCCCACGACTCCGGTGAAGACTTCAGAAATCAGATGACTTCCTTGGGCTCCTTCGCGGAAATAAGGGTTGTCCCAAAACGAAACGGCCTGGTAGCTCAAATACACCATTCCCACCAACAGTTCCAGCAACGCTGGAACAAATGCAAACCACCAAATAAGTTTCTTATTCCCTTGGGTAACGGCCCAAGCTTCACGAATAATGGCGCGATATTTCATACCGGCATTATGCAGATAAACCGGGCTCTAGCCAAGAGAGATTTGCCTGCGTATAATCGGCCCATGCAACGCCAAATCACTTTAGAAAAACTGACGTGGATCGACTTGGACGATCCTGATATGGAGACCCTTCATGGATTAAAAGAGAAGTACGGTTTCCACGAACTCGACATTGAAGATTGTCTCACGGAAAATCAACGCTCCAAAATTGACGAATACGGCGACCACTTGTTCATTATTTTGCACTTTCCTTATTACGATAAACGCAAGCAGCGCATCGTGATGGAGGAGTTGGACATCTTTATAAAGAACAACCTTCTTATCACCATTCACTGGGGTACTGTAAAACCACTCAGCGATCTTTTCGAGCAGGCGGAAAAAAACACCGAAGAGCGGAAAAAATTGATGGCACACTCCAGCGGTTATCTTTTGTACGAAATTGTGGATCAGCTCTTCTTCAGCCTTTTTCCCATTCTCGATCTCATCGAAAACAGCGTGGCCAGCTTGGAACAGGAAGCGTTCTCTTTCTCCAAGGAACGCGACATGCTTAAGGAAATTCTGAACACCAAGAAAAACATCATCACTTTCCGACGCATCATGGGCCCGCTTCGGACGGTCATTGCACAAATGGAACACAAGAACAAAAAATTCCTGCCCGAAAGTTTGGAAGTTTATTTTGACGACGTTTTGGATAAAGTGGAAAAAATATGGAGCAATTTGGAGAACCAAAAAGAGTTGATCGAATCGTTGCAAGACACGAACGAATCCATCATTTCTCACACCACGAACAACGTCATTAAAACACTCACGGTATTTTCCGTGGTCATGTTGCCACTCAATCTGCTCGCGGGGGTTTATGGGATGAATGTGGCTCTGCCTTTTGCTACGCATCCTTCTATGTTTTTCTTTATTTCCGGCGGAATGGCCAGCCTCCTGATCGTGATGCTCATTTTCTTCAAAGTGAAGCGATGGATTTAAAGAAAAAATGCGTTGTCGGAGCTGTGACAACAGCAATTAAACTTGCCAAAATTCGCACCGTCCTATAAAATGCCACCGCTTTAACAGCCAGACCATGAAACGAGACGAAAAGAAAAAGGTGATCAAAAAGTACGGTACCCATGAAACGGATACCGGAAGTGCTCAGGTTCAGTCAGCGATTCTGACCAACCGAATCAACGAACTCACCGGACATTTGAAGGCGCACAAAAACGACCTTCACTCCCGACAAGGCTTGCTGAAGCTCGTCGGAAAACGACGCCGTCATCTTCAATACTTGAAAACCAAGAATCCTGAAGAATACGGAAAGCTCATTGAAAAGCTCGACATTCGAAAATAAACCGGAGCCCCGTTATGGGGCTTTGTTTTTTTGTCCACAAGAACCGCCCTCACTCAGGGTGAGATCACAAGAACTCTCAATCTAAACGGACCCGTTGGGTCTCAAGGTCGAAAAACGAGAAGTCTTGAAACCTCCTCCTGAGTAAAAAGGGCCAAAGGCGCAAGCCATAACCTTATATTTAATTTTACTCAGACTATGTCTATACAAACTGTTGAAACCGAACTTGCCGGTCGCAAGATTAAGCTCGAAACCGGTCGTTTGGCGTTACAAGCCAACGGTGCGGTAACTATTCAAATGGGGGAGAGCATCGTGCTCTGCACCGCTATGATGTCCGAAGAAGGGAAACCTGACGCGGATTTCTTTCCTTTGACCATTGAATACCAGGAACGTTATTACGCTTCCGGAAAAATCAAAGGCTCTCGTTTTATGAAGCGCGACGGACGCTCCAGCGATGAAGCCGTTTTGAAGGCTCGTATTATCGATCGCCCTATTCGCCCTTTGTTCCCTAAAGGAATCACAAATGAAGCGCAAGGAATCGCTACGATTCTTTCCGCCGACCTCGAAAATCAAACGGATGTTATGGCTATCACCGGTATGTCCGCCGCTTGTTTGATTGCAGGACTTCCTTTCGCCGGGCCTTTGTCCGGAGTGCGCATTGGAAGAAAGGACGGTCAGTTTATTGTGTTCCCAACTTTTGCAGAAATGCAGGGCAGCGACCTCGACCTGCTCGTGGCCGGAACCCCGGACGCGATTGCCATGGTGGAAGCCGGAGCAAACGAACTCACCGAAACTCAAATGATTGAGGCTTTGGAACTCGCGCACAAAACCATCAAAGAAATCTGTACGCTTCAGCTCCAGCTCGTTGCAAAGATCAACCCTACGCCTCGAACCTACACCGTGGCCAAGGCCAGCGATGAAATGATCAACTTGGTGGCCGGAATTCTTAGCCCTGAAGACCTCGCGACTTACAAAGGAGGAAGCAAGAAAGAAATCAAAGATGCTATTCACGCTTTGGAAACGAAAGTCCTCACACACTTTGCCGCCGAGATTGAGGCCGAAACTTACAAAAAGTCCGCCTTGCTCGCCGCCCTCAGCAAAGTCATGGACAACTCCATGCGAAACAACATTCTCTTGCGCGACCAACGTCTCGACGGACGTCGCCTCGATGAAGTTCGTAAAATCAGCATTGAAGTGGGATTGATGCCTCGAACTCACGGTTCCGCATTGTTCCAACGCGGTGAAACGCAAGCCCTCACGCTCACCACTTTGGGAGCACCCGGCGATGCACAAATCATCGACTCGATGGAAGTGGACATGGAAAAACGCTACATCCATTACTATGTTTTCCCACCTTATTCCGTTGGAGAAATCAAAGGTCTTCGTGGAGCTTCCCGACGTGAAGTAGGACACGGCGCACTCGCAGAACGCGCATTGCTCCCTGTCATACCTTCCAAAGAAGACTTCCCTTACACCTTGCTCTTAGTTTCCGAAATCATGACGTGTAACGGGTCCAGCTCTATGGCTTCGGTCTGTGGCTCGACTCTTTCCCTCATGGACGCCGGAGTACCTATTAAGAAACCGGTTTCTGCGGTAGCCATGGGACTCGTATGCAGCGATGAATTTAAGCAAACCGGAACCGGAGCGTACAAAATTCTCACCGACATTCAGTCTTTCGAAGACTTTGCCGGAGACATGGATTTCAAAGTAGCTCGCACACCGGACGGAATCACTGCTCTGCAAATGGATATTAAAGTGAAAGGAATCACCACCGCGATGATGAGCGAAGCGCTCACCAAAGCCAAAGTGGCTTGTGACCAAATGCTTGTCGAAATGAAGGCCGTTCTGCCTACGTACCGAGCGCAGCTTTCCAAGTACGCGCCCATCATCATGAAGATCCAAATCAATCCAGACTTTATTCGCACTGTGATTGGAAAGGGTGGAGAAACCATCCAAAAGATCACGGCGGAATGTGGCGTTGAAATGGACATCGAACAAACCGGTCTCGTGATTATTACCGCACCGAACCAGGAAGCCGGAGACAAAGCCGCTAAATGGGTGAAAGATCTTGTTTACGAACCAACCGTCGGTGAAGAATTCGACGGGGAAGTGGTGAACATTATGGATTTCGGAGCTTTCGTTGAAATCGCTCCCGGAAAAGACGGACTCGTTCACATCTCCAACCTCCGACCTTTCCACGTTAGCAAAGTGGAAGACGTCGTGAAATTGGGCGACAAGGTTCACGTGAAGTTGACCAAAATCGACGAACAAGGTCGTTACAACCTCTCGATGAAGGAATTCTACCAGGAGACTCCTCCTGCAAAGAAGCCTGATGCTCCTCAAGCGCCAGCTGCACCTGCAGCTCCGGCAGCACCTCTTGCAGGTCCTTCCGACGACGGTCAGTTCTAAATAAAAACGTAGAGGGAGCGGCACACTTGCTTCTCCCTCTATTTTTGCTAAAATCATCTGGCTAAAACGCAGGTATCGTATAGCGGCTATTATATAACCTTGCCAAGGTTGAGATACGGGTTCGACTCCCGTTACCTGCTCCAAACCGAACTTCAACCAAAGAACTTTTTTAGACCAGCTCGCACCTGGTCTCCAACGCTTGTGCGCTTCACTTCCACGGGTTTTGGCTTCTCCACTGGGACGGGGTCCTCTTTAAACGCTGGATTGCCAGGAAACAGCTTCGCGAATCTTTTCTTACGGCCATCGACTTTTTGCCCTTCGTGCAAGCGTTTTCGTAGTCCCTCAACCCCTTCCTTCATAATCAAATCGTCCACCAAATTTGCCAACTCGGTAGGAGTACCCATTTCAGGCACCTTTCCCGGAACATCGATGAGGTGAATTCCATGGTGACCAAAATACTTAGGGATGTGATCGGCTACCTGCACGTTCATGTCGCCTAACCCCTCGGTCGCCGCTTGATTCCCCAACAGATTTGCATAGATAGAAAAATCGTCCTCGCCTTGAATGATTTCCATCAAAGCAAAAAAGAGGATTAGTTGACTATATTTGTTGCCGCAAGCTTCTTGAGATTGGGCCTTAAATCTTGCGATGAGCTGATCAGGGATCCGAATCACTCCATTTTTCCCGTTTTGGAGCTGATCTAAAGAAAATTTCACCAAGTCCCGAATGTGTTCGTTGTTTCTATACGCTTCGCTCATTTTTTCAGGTGAGCTTAAAAATCCTTTGTCGAAGTGTTTTTGAAAGCCGGGCAAACGATCGTAGACATAAGAGATAGCCTCAGTTGAGCCAGGGGATTCACGGCGGCCCCTATTGAAGTTATGACCAGCCCACAAGGCAGCAGCCATAACGCCCACATAATCCGCTTCCTCTTCTGCTTTTTCATAAAACAAGACTTGTGGCACGGAATGGGGCCTGTTCATGTGCTCTTCAAGTCTTCCATGCGCTTGACCCACAAAAGGGCCTTTTCTAAAAGTAACCCCGGTATAGTTCAAGTCCCGACGAACGAACTCCGCCACACGTCGAACTCCTTGAAGCTCAGGCCGGTCTTGACCGTACATAATTTCATCTTCAAACCCATAGCCGCCTCCGCTTATCCTCTCAAAATGAGGATTTTCATCACGACGAGTGGTGTAGCCCAAATGGTAAAACTTATGAGGGTACTCAGTGCCCCATTCCTGCGATCCGGTTTTTTCGATGTCTTTCATCTCCTAATTATACCACATTCAAAGATATGATCCTAGGTTCAGGGGGATGGTCCAGGCCTCAGGACTAGTTCGAGGGCACTATTCCGCACATCGTTCCATATAGAGCTCCAAACTGTGCTAAAGTACGAGTAATGGAAAAAACCTGCAAAAACTGCAGCTCAAACTTCACAGTTTTCGCTGAAGACCTCGATTTTTACCAAGCCATTTCCCCGACGTTCAACGGGGAGAAATTTCTAATTCCTCCTCCCACTCATTGTCCATCGTGCAGGCGCCAGCGCCGAATGAGTTTTCGCAACGAACGCAGCCTCTACACTCGAAAATGCGATCTCACCGGTCAGAACATCATTTCTGTTTACTCTCCGGACAAGTCTTTCAAAGTGTTTCAACACAAGGAATGGGAAGGAGACGCTTGGGATCCGCTGGACTATGGCCGCGACTACGAACCGAATCGGTCTTTTTTCGAACAATTCAAGGCGCTGCAGAAAGTAGTCCCTAAAAAAGCTCTGCACATTCCCGACAGTATGATCAACTGTGATTATTGTAATTATGGAGGAAACTCGAAGGACTGTTACTTATGTTTTGCTCCCTGGGAAAGCCAAAACTGTTTTTACTCCCGTGTTGCTTTTGCTTCGGAATACGACATCGATGGAGAAGCGAACCTCATGAACCGCTACACCTACCAGTGCATCAGTTGTGTAAACTGTTACGAAAGTGCTTACTGCCAGTTTTGTGAGAACTGCCAAAACAGCGCGTTTTTAATCGACTGTACTTCCTGCAAAAATTGCTTTGGCTGCGTCGGTAAAAAACACAAAGAATATTTATTTTTAAATGAGCAACTGAGCAAAGAAGAATACGAAGAAAAAACTCAGGGCATCCTGGCGTCGTCGGAGAAACTGGCGGAGTTCAAAAAACAATTTGAAGAAATTAAAAAAAGAGCGATCTACAAATATGCCCGAAATACGAACGCGGAAAACTGCACGGGTGATATTCTTAGAAACTGCAAAAACTGCTTCGATTCTTACGATCTTTTTGATCAAGAAGACAGCCGTTACTGCGAACTGGGAGGGGCACAAACACACCACATCTACGACACCACCATTGCCGGACTGAATTTAGTGAACGCCTACGAACACATTGGGTCCGCAGGCGGGCAGAACAGTGCTTTCATGGTTTATGTGAGTGCAAATCAAGACTGCTATTACTGCATTTCCTGCCGCAACTGCAAAAATTGCTTTGGCTGCGAAGGGCTTAGGTATAAGGAATATTGCATTTTGAACAAACAATATACAAAAGAGGAGTACGAAGAACGGATGAAGCCCATCCTCAAAAATATGATTGAAGCAGGAGAATGGGGTGAGTTTTTCCCGCCGGCAATTTCTCCTTACGCCTACAACGAGTCCGTGGCCTACACTTATTTCCCAAGAACCAAAGAAGAGGTTCAAAACAAAGGGTGGCAGTGGAAAGACCTGGAAGACGCGGCGCACACCACCGCGGAGTCGGAAGATTTAAAAATCTGTTCCGAATGTAAAAAACACTTCAAATTAATTAAGCAGGAAAAAGAATTCTACGAAAAATATAAAATCGCCCTACCGCAAAAATGCCCGAACTGCCGCTACAAAGAGCGAGTCGATTCCATGCCGCCCATGCAATTTTGGAAACGCCGGTGCATGAAACCGGCTTGTGAAAATAGCTTTCAAACGTCCTACGCTCCGGAAAGACCGGAAACCATTTACTGTGAAAAATGCTACTTGGAAGAGGTTTACTGAACGCTTTCTCAAGCCTCCTCTCTCCACTCGTAGTACCAAGCGGGTACGGCTTCTTGACTAAAGCTTCCGGCCAGGGCCCGGGTTTCGGGATTCCAAGTCTCGCGAGCGGCGGATTGAAGAAGAGCTTTAAGCTGAAGCTGGCGGGCTAGAACCTCGGGTTTTCCGGCTGAAGCCTCTCTTTTCTCTTTGTCTCTCTCATTAATACGGTCTCCCAAGAAGAACATGGCCGCTTGGAGAGATTTTTCTTTGAGGATTTTAAGAGTCTCTTCCAAGAGGACTTCGGCACGTTCTTTCCAGTTGCCGGAGTTCTCCTCCACCATCATCTCTAAAAGTGCAGCTATGGTTTCTCCGTCCTGATCTTCATCCAAGGCGAGTTCACGCATATAACGTTCATGAATGGCTTGAACATCTTTGAGGGGCGGCGTGTTGATGAGTTCGAGAGACATAAGAATGGGTTAGGCAGCTTCGGTAAGGTTGGTCAAATCAGATTTGGCCGATATGTTTTCCCCGAAGTAAATCTCAGCGAGATGAGCTTGAATGCGCGCGCGTTGTCCGGGACCGCTAATATTGTGACGGGTGAAAACTTCATCATAGTATTTCGTAATCACTTCGAGGAGAGCGGCTTGTTTGGCCTCAAGCGAGGAGGAAGAACCGAGAGTTGTGATTAACCCGGAGATTTCATCATTGGGAAGAATAATCATTAAACGATCCATTTTCTGAAGAGCCTGACCTGTTTCTCCCTTGGCGAGTAGGTTTTTAACTTCATCCAGTTTTTGCAAATTTCTGAGAGCGTCTGCGTCATCAGCAATCTCGGCCACGATGTCGAGATCTTTAAGGTTGCGAAGATCTTTTTGAAGCATCACGTGTTGATTCACCAATTCTCTTTTAGTCGCTGCATCGCGGACGTCTTCCAGGCCTCGCTCAACCCCTTTCAGCGCTTCTCGGGTCTCTTCAATCCCTTCTCGAACCCAGGCCCGTCGCGCCTGGGGAGATTCGGCTAATTTAAATTTATGCTGTAACTCTGCGTAGCTCACCGCAGTGTGTTCACTCACCCCAATTTGGATGTGCATTTTATTGACGCCTCCTTCTTTAAAAGTGAAAGTTTTTCCCTTGCGAATT
>CAYHGP010000016.1:9863-26330 GCA_964356195.1 uncultured Candidatus Peribacteria bacterium
GTGCATTTTATTGACGCCTCCTTCTTTAAAAGTGAAAGTTTTTCCCTTGCGAATTCCTCCTTTAACACGGGTGAATTGATGGCCAAGATCTCCGGTTCCGTCTCCTGCGAAAAGAAGTTCATCATCTAGGTAAATGTCGAAGTTATTTTTTTCCGCATAGTCCTCCATAATTTTTACATACTGGCGCGTACCAGCGTCAAAACGGGCGCTGTCTCCCTTCCTAAGTCCATCTTCAATGAGCTTGTAGGCGGGTCCGCGCTCCATGGAAATGACGGGAGTGAAATCATCAGCTTCAAGGGGAAGAGTGAAGAAATCATCCGAGTGATGTCCCGCCATCATTCCCAGTGAAGATTTGGCGGTGAGCGTGTCGCTAACGGTGTCCACGGCACGGAGGAGGTTGCGCGTTTGGTGGATAGAGATTTGTCCATCTCGATACATCTTGAGCAATTGAGCTCGCATTTGTTCCTGTAAAACGGGAACGCGTTCAGGATGGCCCGCTTGCATGGTTTGTTCGATTTGCCCAAGAAGTTTGCTACATTCAGGGCTGACAAAGAACAGTTCCGGGAGCTTCTCATAGGAAAAGAGCGCCAAGTTATCGGAGAACTTCATTCCATTCATGAAAGCGGCATCTTGCATTTGTGCGGGAGTCATCCCACGAAGATCCAACACCTCAACTCCATCATGATTAATGACAGCTTGCTTGACGCGTTCATAGCCGGTCTCACCAAAGACACGGCGGAATAGTTCGTTCATGGGTCCACGCTCGAAATAGTGAGCGCCAATCAGAGGGTGGGCACCGGTTCCCGTAAATCCGGCACGGTCAATGGAAGCGGTGTAGCCCAAGTCATGGTTGATGTGCGCTACGATGACCTGCATACGTTCCTGAGCGGAGAAGGGGATCCCTTTTTTGGCAGCATATTCTTCCATGATTTTGATATGCTTGGAGATATTCATGGAAATATGTCGCACTCCGTGATCTCCAAGTTGTTGGGTGCTGGTTTCAATGGTTTGTAGAATAATTTTGTTGGCGCAATCATCGGCAAGCAGGAGAAGGTCGTCTTGGGAAATACCGGCTTCAGTCGCGGCTTGGATGAGGTCATCCAACTGACGTTGAATGAGTCGTCCGGCATCGGTACTGATGACGGCGTTGGGGCCCTTTGCAAACTGGTCCACGTGTTTCATAAGGCTGGCCCGAATCTCGTCGGGAGTGGCCGTCAGCAAGGTTTTACGATTCCACTTCTGCATTTTGCTTTGACCGTTATAAAGCGTGCGTTCCATATAAGCGAGATCCATTTCAACACTTATCCCGGTTGCTTCAAAGAGTTCATCCAATTTGCTTTGGATGAAGCCGCGTTTAACGTCAATGAATTGATCATCATTAAGAATTTGTTCACCGTTTAATCCCTTCTTTTCCAAGTAGGCTTGGAAGTCGGGATCTTTGAGAGCAGCCTCTTTATCAAAATATTCACTGCGCCATTTCTTGAGATTCTTGGTGAGCGTATTGAAGTCATCAAGTCGTTTTCCATATGTGGCTTCCAGCTCCAGCCACGCCGTTACTTTTGTGAGTTCATCACCCGTCACCGTGCGGGCCAGTTCTTCCAGGGCCCCTTGGCGCCCTGCGGCGGTTTTCACATTGAAGCGCTTGTCCATTCCGTAACGCTTAAACATTTGAGTGCCTTCGCCATAACTCATAACATCTCCATAGACACTGATTGAGCCCAGTTCCTGACTATGAGCAGAAAGGTCCTTCCCATAAATCGCCAGGTCATTTGCTTGGCGCAGGGCTGAGAGCTTCTGTCCGATTTGTTCGTAACGGTAAGCATTCGTGGCAAGATCAGGGTGGCTGCGGAAAATTCTTTGCGCCGCTTTCGCATGGGTTAACGTGGGCTCGGCTTTCAGCAGTTTGCTCACTTCATCATTGAATTTGGCATAGTCTTCAAGGTAGTTGAGTTGGTCCGTGAGCAGAGTGAGTTCTTGACGTAAACCGGCCGGAAGTTTTGCACTTTTGAGGTATTCCTTGAGGCCTTTGGCAAGTTCTTTTACAGCCTTCAGGCTGGTGGCGCTCAATTCGCTGACCTGCAGCATCGAGGCCTCTACACCGGCCTTCGTGAATAAACTTCTTAAATGTGCCGGAAGTTCAGGAAGTGCTTTAAACAGTTGAGCGAGTTTTATGAAAGGAGTTCTTACCACTTCAGTAATATTTTTCCCGAATTTCACGGCAAATTCTCCGGCGAAAGTGCCCACTTGAAGGGCTCGTGCACCTATTGCACCCAATACTCCCGGGTTGGCAGCACGCGCAAATTTATAAGCGGCGCCGGCTTTTGCCCAAGCGCCCTCTGCGGCACCTACGCCGGAAGCGGTGAGCAGGACGTTGAAGGCGACCTTACCCACGCCTTTTCCGTAGTGTCCGCCTTCAAATTCTTCGTAAGCGACGAGTACTTTCCCCAGTTCTTTCCAAGAGTGACCGGATGTTTCAAAGGACCATGTCCCATCCACAGGACTTCTTCCCACCAAACTTCCCACTCCGGCCAGCGTATCCAAGGGGTGTGAAATCATCACATTGAGCCCCTGAAACAGTTCGCCGACTCCGTCGGAGAGACCGGACACGATTCCCACAGGCACCTCTGCAAAAAAGCCTCCTGGGTACCACGTATCTTTTGACGATTCCCGCATAAAATCTCCCAAGCTATCCAGACTGTCAGAAATCAGCCCGAGCCCTTCGCCGGCTTTACCGAGGACGAGTCCACCGGTAGCGTCCCAAAGTCCGGGACGGTCGATTTCCGTATTCTTAAGCAATATTTCTTGCTCTTGAAGAGCGAAGAAGGCTTGATCGTTGCTGAGGTTATTATCCAGCACTTCATCGGCCACCGCCCTGTCCACGGTGTTGATCAACTCGAGAGGAGCGTCATATTCCGCATGAATGCGTTCTAGCTCGGTTCCGTTTTCAATTTTCAAAGCCTCTAAGTCACTTATTGTTGTATCCAGCGTAGCAATGGCGGGTCCTACGTTCGTCATGAGTAACTCTTCAATACCCATTTGAGCGGTTTCGGCTTGGCCGGCACTTGCTTCCAAAGCGGCGGCGGCTGTGGAGGCGGAACTTTGAGTTTGTTCTAGCGAACCCATTCCTTGTTCCACGGCTTGGCGGTAACCCAAGAGCTCAGCTCGTTTTGCCTCGAGCGCTCTACGTTTTTCGGGTGAAATTTCGCCTTTTAAAACTTCATCTAAAGTCGCTAGGGTCGCATCCATGTGCCCGGCATATTCTTTCAGTTGTTCTGTTTTGAGCTGAGCCTTTTCACCGGCTTCTTGAGCCAACGAATGCTCAAACATCATATTGTCGCGAAAGAAAATCAGTTCACTTTGTTTTGCATAGAGGGTGTTTTGCTTCTCTTCCAATCGTTTATATTCATCTTTATTGCGCAGCTGCGCATCTTCGGCTTTTTCACCCTGCGCCTCAAGCTGCTCCAGCTTTGTCTGGCGCTGCGTGAGAAGAGGTTCACGGAGTTTTTCACCGGCATCATTCAAAGCATGGCCGTAGCTTTGAATGGAGTCGCGTTTTTTACCAAGTTCTCCGAGTTGCCGTGCCACTTCAACTCTCAAGGCTTCGAGCTGCTGTTTCATAGCTTCAGTCTCCACATCTGCGGCCATTTCCAAACCAAAGATTGAACTTCCTCCTCGAAGGAAAACTCCCCAATCTTTCTTGGCGGCTTCAAATTTTTGCTGGGCTCCACGGAACACGGAAATACGGTCTGCCAAAGAAGAGGCCGTTTCACGATAGTCTTCAGACTGAGCATTGTATTTTTCCAATTCCGTTTTTACGCCATGGGGAGTCTCCAGCTTGCTGGGGTCAAACGTAGTGTCTTCAATTTTGACCTTTTTCGTTTCCCCAAGTAAGTCTCGGGCTTCGCCAAGAGCTTCTTGCTGCTGTTTTCTTGCTTCTAAGTCGGCTTCACTGGGAGCGTGTTCGGCCAGAATGGTCCGGAGCTTTGCCAGCATCGACTGGGAGTATTTTTCAAATTCATTTTTATCCAAACCTCTTTCCAAGTCTTGATCATACTGGTCCGCCGCCGTTCGAAAGTATTTCAAAATATTACCCTTCATGGTTCCTTGGAAGGAGAGGGGCAGGGCGGCGATGGGTTCCGCATAAGAACTTAAAATACGATTCGATTGATCCACCAGCCAATCCACATTCAATTCTTCAGCCCCTGTTTCTTTTTTACTCTTCACTTCAGCGAGATTTTCCGAAGAAATCGCAATGGCTTCAGGGCCTTCATTTTTATAAAGGGGTTTCTTGACGAAATGATGGAGCTTAAAGCAGTCCATTAGAGCTCAGTTAATAATTTTTCCGCGCTTTCAAGCTCTGCCAGGCCAGACTGTTTGGCATAGTTTTGATACTCCTTGTGCAAGAAAGCTTTAAATTTTTCATTAAAGTTAGGGTCTTTACTGACAAGGTTTCTCAAAATCTTATCTTGCGTTTCCTTGGCTTGTTTGAGCAGGTCCAGAGTTTGGAGGAGCGCCTCTTTAGGAAAATATTCTATATTCTTAAGAAGCACGCCCATTTCTTTGGCATCGATCAGGTAGAGAGTCTCAGCAAACTGCCGAACTTGGGTGATTAATTTTTGTTTTTCCGTGCTTGCCATACGTCTTGCTCATTTAATCTCACCATTATAACATTTTTTTGGCTTTTTTACTAGGCTCCTATGAGGGTCAGGCTCAGTAGGGAGCTCTCGTCACATACACCATCAAATAGCTTCCATCCTCCAGTTGCACCACGGAAGGGTCTTTAATGTAAAAACCCTCCAGTTCGTTTTCGCTTTCTTCGTACTCCAGAAGGGAATTGCCCTCGTCCTCCCAAGTCAGCCCATCCTCTGTGACAAAGGAACGGAAGTTCTTCATGTCAAAAGCATAAAAGCGCACAGAGCCATCTTCCAAAGTCAAAGGGTTGGCCATGAAGTAAGGCCTGTTTTCGTAAATTATATCCTCAGCTTTTACGAGATCAAAAGTATCGCCACCATCAGAGGACGTGGCATGAATCACTTCACTGCCGAAGCCGCTGAAGGTCAGCATGGCCCAATGCCCATCCACGTAAAAGGCCGAAGAATCAATGGTGGTGTAGCCGTCAGCTTGGAAAGCCTCGCCTCCATAAGTGAAGTTGAGTCCATCGGTACTATCGGCATATTGAATAGATGGAGTTTTAGAACCATCAATTTGCGCGGTAAAATAAAGACGGAAACTACCATCGTCTCGCAGTGCAATATCCGGATCTCCTGGAACAGTATGGATTTTATCCGCACCTGAAAGTGTCACACGTTTAAAGGTCCACGACTCACCGCCATCGCTGGAAAGTGCGGCGGCCATTCCTTCTTCCTGTCCATCAAAATTTGCACCCGTGTAGTAAAGGTAGATGACGCCGTCTTTAAGGGTCATATCCGGTGTGTTCGCTTGCTCGACAAGTATTTCATTCGTTCTTTCCCAAGTGATTCCATCTTCGGAAACGGCCGTGAGTAGACGATGTTCAAAAGGGCCAAAGTTTTCATGACCGCGCTCCACTTCCGAAGGCGGTTCAAAATCATTGAGGCTGAGGTCCAGACTTTCTTCTTGTTCAACCGAAGTACACCCCGCGCTCATTAAGCTCAGTGCGGCGAGAAGCGTGAATAATTTTTTCATGGAGAGGAATTAATGGTTATTTGAATTCAGTACTTGGCGAGTTCAATGAACTTGATTTTGTAGGCCCATGAATCAGGAAAGGCCTCAGCAATGAGTTCAGGGAAACCATAGGCGAAAATGGTTCTTAAGTCGTCTTCATCAAGTCCGGTATCGGCTTGAATTTGTTTCATATCTTCAGAGGCAAATTCAGACATACCAGTGGAATCGTAAGGTTCTCTGAACACTCGGTATAAATCGGCAAAACTTTTCACAATGAATGCCACTTTCTCATCATCACTCAACCCTTCGGGCATGATAGATTCAAAGTAAACAGGATCATAGTCGGTAATGGCATCGTATTGTTCGAACATCTCTTGAACTTCTTTGACACCGGGCGCACTTGAATCCATGGCTTCCACCAAACTGTTCATGCCGCTGGTTCCGGACAAAAACTGTACATAGGAAAGTTTATTGTAATCGAGGCCTACTTTTTGCTCCAAAATATCCGCATGACCGTAAATTCGTTCTCCGGCATAATTGAGACCGGTATTCTCATCGGGCATCCCGTAGTCTTCGCTATAGGTTTTGATGAGTTCCTGATACCGGGTTTCTAAGACATCTTCGGGAGTTCCACCTTTGTTTTCTTCCACGAATTCTTGGTTTTCCGCTTGCGTCACTTCCAGAGCCTCATCAATAGCACTATTCAACTGTTCCTCTTCGGACGGAGGCTCACACGCGACTAAAAACAAAGTGGTAAACAGGGCAAGAGAAAGGAACTTTTTCATGGAATGGAGTTAAGGCAGCTTAACTTTATCACATTAAATTTTTCATCGCCGCTCTTGGCTTGACAGAACGATAAATATGTTCTATGGTATGGATCTTTGATGTAATAAAACATCATTCTTTGCATTGTACTAATGACACTTAACATCCTTTCATGAAAAACAGTCCAGATCGTTCCGAATCTTCTCCTTCCACAAAGGGCTCCATGCCTCTTTTGGCCCTGAGCATGGCCTTGGCCACGGCTTGTCAGCCCGTGCAAAATTTCTACGAGACCAATATTTACACATTGCCCGCCAGCCCAACGGATACAGGCGACTCCGGAGATACAGGTGAAGCCGATCCTTACGAGGGCACTCCGGAACCCACTGTAGATAAGGATGACCTCGAAATAGGCTTATTTGAGGATGGGAACACCGTTGATTTAGTGATAACAGACGGACAAGTTACAGAATTGAACGATGAATATATAGCTGGATCAGACAACTGGTACGTTTATGATACGGAAGATGAGGCAACGACACTCACTATTGAAGATATGTTTGTGACCAGCGCTAGTACGGGTCAGGTGGCACAATATGGGCAAACTGGAATGAAAATTCTTGGTGAATCCAGCGGAATGATTATTGACCCGACATCCAGTACTTCCATCCCTTGTTTTCGTGTGAACGTAGACGCCGTAGATGAAGAAGCCAAAATCGATGGCTATGATAATTTTGTTCTTAGAAGTGGAATGATTGGAGGACTTTTGAGAGAAGATTTCGAAAGCACTCTACTGAACACAATGGGACAGGCTGTACCGCAAACAAGCTTCATTAACGTAAGGAACAACCAGTTGGCTTCTGGCGCTTCAGTCCCCTACGTGATGAAACAAGATTACGACGGCGATTACAGCCACGATTTTGGAAGCTACTACGGAGGAAGCATTGAAGGAATTTGGGAAATGGTGGGTGATTTCAACGGATGGTGGCAAGAACCTGAGTGTGAATTGAGCACTTGTAATGAAGAAGCATTTCTCGAATTGGAAGACAGAATTGGCAATTTTGATCCAAGTGCAGGTGGTATTATTGAAGCTACTGAGGACATCGTTGATTGGTATTCCGATGCGGGAATTTTGAACGATATGTGTACCAGTTATATGACAGGAACCGGGGACGATTATTACCACAATAACAATAATGTTCGTTGGGTACTGGGAAGTGATTCACAGTTTAGACTCGTGAAATCCTCTTGGGACATTTCTTTCGGTCAAGAATGGTACCCGGACACCGATTTAGTGGGTTGGAGCAGCCTTTCTACTTACTGTCAGGACGATTCTGTCTGTTGGGAGGAGTTACTCAATACTTGCGACGTCACTTATTTGAACTTCGTGAATGCAGACCCCATTGCTCTTCTAGAGGACCGCTACGCAACGATGCAAGAATTGGGCATGGAAAGAAGCCCCGATGCCGACTTGCTTTTAGAAATGGAAACATGGATTTATGAACGCATCGAAAACGTTCCTACGGAACTTGCAAACTACCGTGAGTGTGGCCCTTACTATTACGGTGAACCTTGCCCGGAGGAAGAATGGGACACCGGTTTCGTTTCGGACACAGGAATCTAGAAATATTTTTTCCCGTTTATTTTTTCGGGGAGTAAATCTTCCTTTGTATATTTTTCATAGCCTTCGCCATAGCCAAGCCCCTGCATAAGTTTCGTGGGAGCGTTACGAATTTTGAGAGGCACGGGCAAATTGCCGTGCATTTTAATGTCGGCCATCACAAGCCCAAGGGCATTGGCCACGCTGCGATCTTTTTTGCATTGGGAAAGGTAGATCACGCCCTGAGCCAGGTTCAAAGTACACTCCGGCAAGCCAATCACTTCCACGGCACGAAACACTTCATTCGCCACCACAAGGGCGGTGGGCATGGCCATGCCAATGTCTTCACTCGCAAAAATCACCATACGGCGGGCAATGTATTTGGGGTCTTCACCGCCATCGATCATTCGCGCCATGTAGTACAGCGCCGCATCCGGTTGACTGGCCCGCAGGCTTTTAATAAAGGCGCTGATCACATTGAAATGTTCCTCGCCTTTTTTGTCATAACGCAGGAACTTGGACTGCATCGCATTCTTCAAATTTTCCACCGTGATTTTTTCATAGAGTTGCGCCGTGTTTTCCACAAGCGTGAGCGCTTGGCGGGCATCGCCGTTGGCCATTTGGATCAGCCATTCTTTCGCCTCCTTATTCATTTTAATTCCGGTTTGATCCAGAATTTTCTCCATCTCTTTTTCGCCCAAGGGATTGAGTACAAAAACGCGGCAGCGGGAGAGCAGCGCCGGAATAATTTCAAAGCTCGGATTTTCAGTGGTCGCACCAATCAAAGTGAGTGCGCCGTTTTCTACGAAAGGAAGCAGGTAATCTTGTTGAGCTTTGTTGAAGCGATGAATTTCGTCCAAAAATAAAACCTTGGGCCGTCCAAAAAACTGCTCATCCACAATTTTCTTGATGTCCGGTTTGCCGGCGGACACCGCAGACAGTTCAAAGAGTTCGGCGTCCAAACTTTTGGCATACATCCTCGCCAAAGTGGTTTTCCCCACGCCCGGCGGCCCCCACAAAACAAAGGAAAAGCGATGCTTCTGCTCCATGGCAATGCGCAGCGGCCTGCCCGGTCCCACCAGGTGTTCCTGGCCCATATAGGCATCCAAGTGGGTCGGTCGAATTTTAGCGGCAAGGGGTTCCATGGAGCCATTTTAGCACAAAGAGATCTGCTCCATGAGAGAAGTGAAAGTTTTAAAGTTAAGAGACTGCCCTCCATCCGAAAGAGCTTGAGAGGGATCTGGGTGGACTTCAATAATCAGCCCTTGAGCGCCGGCGGCTAAAGCGGCTTTCGCAAGAGGGGCCACAATATCAAAACGTCCTCCCGAGTGGCTGGGATCCGCAATGATGGGCAAATGAGATTCTATTTGGATCAAGGCGAGGGTATTCAAATCCAAAATATTTCGGGTTGAAGTCTCAAAAGTCCTGATGCCTCTTTCACAGAGCACCACTTGAGAATTTCCTCGATTTAAAATGTATTCCGCCGCCAGTAAAAACTCTTCCATGGTCGCCGACATCCCTCGTTTCAGTAAGATGGGTTTCCCTAGGTCCGCCACGCGTTCTAAAAGATCAAAATTTTGCATATTTCGCGCACCAATTTGCACCATATCCACATATTTACCAAAAAGATCCAAGTCGGCGATGGACAAAATTTCAGTGACCACAGGAATGTCCACTTCTTTACTGATTTCGAATAACATTTTCAAGCCTTCTTCTTTCAAACCTTGAAAAGAATACGGAGAGGTCCGTGGTTTATAAGCGCCCCCGCGCAGCATTTTTGCGCCCTCTGCTTTTATTTTTTTTGCCGTCTCAAACAACTGTTCATAGGATTCAACCGCACAAGGCCCGGCAATGATGACGGGCTCTTTATCTCCAAAAACCACACCTTCTCGAATTTTCACTCGGGTGTTTTCGGGATGAAATTCTCGCGCCACCCTTTTATAGGGCTTAGTCACATGAATGGTTAACATAAATTTTGGGTAAGTAGTTTATAAGTTTTTAAGAAATTTTCTATTATTTTGAAACCGTTATTCCCTTTCATGGTCAGAACGGATTCAGGATGAAATTGCACCCCTTCGATGGGGAGCGTTTTATGACGAATCGCCATGACAAGGGCTCCGGTACGGGCGGAAACCTCAAGACAAGCGGGTATTTTTTTTCCAACCAACGAATGGTAACGTCCGGCGGAAAAATCCTGAGGGAGGTCTTTAAATATTGTTTTTTTGTCGTGCGTGATGGGCGAAGTCATTCCATGAATGGGTTCCACAAATTGAAGACTTCCTCCAAAAAACTCAATCAAAGCTTGGTGTCCCAAACACACTCCCAAAAGAGGTATTTTTTTATAGTAAAGCGCTATGATCTTCATCATATTTCCGGCTTTCTTAGGGATGGAGGGGCCGGGAGAAAAAACAAGCGCATCCGGTTTCAACGCGTCGATTTTTAGAGGGTCGATGGTGTTTCTGTAGACCAGAACTTCACAGCCCAATTGTCGGAAGTAATCCACTAAATTGAAGGTGAAAGAGTCAAAATTATCAATGACGAGGATTCTCATAATTCGGGGTTAGTAGACGAATAAAAGCTTCCGCTTTGTGCAAGGTTTCTTGGTACTCTAATTCCGGGTCGGAACGGTAAAGCAGCGTCGCCCCCACTTGGAATCGCAAGGTCCCATTTTTAATGTGAGCCGTACGAATGATGATGGCCGTGTTCATGTCTCCCGAGAAGGTCAAATACCCAATGGATCCTCCATAAAATCCTCTTCTTGCTTTTTCATGTTTCTCAATGAGTCTCATGGCGGCGACTTTGGGAGCCCCGGTTAACGTGCCTGCATTCAAGCACGCAAGAAGAGCATCAAAAGCAGTGTATTCGTCATTCAGTTCGCCCGTGAGGTGGGCGATGGTGTGCATGACTTTCGAGTATTTTTCTACACTTCGATATTCTTTTAAACAGATGCCGGGTTTACACACGCGGCTTAAATCATTTCGGCCTAAATCAATGAGCATATCCAATTCCGACCGTTCTTTTTTGTCTGCGAGAAGTTTTAAGAGGTTCTCATGATTTTGAATGGGGTCCTCCGCTCGTTCAATGGTTCCTGAAATCGGCCTCAAATGCACGGTTTTATTGTCTACTTTCACCATCATCTCCGGCGAAGCACCCACCAATTGCTCTTTCCCAAAATTGAAATAATAAAGATAAGGGGAGGGATTGAGTTCGCGGTAAGCGAGGTACAGCGCGAAGGGATCTCCCGAGAACTTTGCGCTTAAAACATTCGAGAACACCACTTCAAATATTTCACCTTTCTTCGCCTGTTTTTTCGCTATTTTTACAAGGTTTTTGTACTCCTCCCGACTCAGGAGAAATTTCCCGCCCTCTATTTTAAAAGAACTGATGTGCTTTTTCTCATCCAATTGTTTGAGTATTTTTTTCACGGCTTTACGGACCTCGGCTTGGTCTTTTCGGAAGAGGACAATCTTCGTTTTTTCTTTGATTAAGTCAAAGTGAATGAAGGTATCGAAAAGGAAAAATTCAAAGTCATTTTCCTCCGAGGGTTTTAAGTTTTCGCCCAGGTCTTCAAATAGCCGTACGAAGTCGTAAGAAATGGCTCCATAAAGGCCCAAGAAGTCGGCTTCTTTCGTGTGGAACTCACTCAAAACCAGTCGAATCACCTGTGCAATATTTTTCTGCTTGGACCGTTCGCCCTCCTCCATTTCATTTTTGATAGAAGGGATGGTGCCGGTGAAGCTATTTTTCTTTTTCTTGAAATTCACACAGAGCGCCAAAAGAGTTTTATTTTTTGTTAAAATATCGAAATAAAATGCTCCTCTCGCGTTTAAAATTTCTAGCTGAAACTTATCTCCTTTCCCGGAGAGCTTTAACACCGGGTCTATTCCTATCAAACTTGATTTTCCATAAATAGGAGAAATAGGTTTTGATTCAAATAAAAAAGAGGGTTTTTTAGGATCAACTAACGCGGTGAAAACGGTGTGCGCCTCCGCATTAGGGATGGGTGTATAAGAAATCATATTCAAATATTTTTTAAGAATTCTTTTATTCCTTGCAGGCCTTTTTTGTCGTACAACCGGATGAAAAAACTTCCCATAACGACGATGTCCGCTTTTTTGGAAGCGGCTTCCACTTGTTCAGGGGATGAAATGCCGAATCCCAGGGCGAGAGGAATTTTTACTTTTTCTCGAACCTTATCCAAATATTGGATGGCATCTTCATCGAGCGTTTGGACAACACCGGTTTTGCCCGTATGACTCACGCAGTAAACAAAACCGCTCGCATTTTTTGCAATTTTTTCGAGCCGCTCAGGCGGAGTGATGGGGGAGATAATCTGAATCGGGTGAATCCCATATTTTTTACAGTAAGCCACGTAATGTTCAAACGGTTCTTCGTCGAGCGGCATATCCGGTACAATCAGCGCCATGACACCTATTTTGCCCAGACGTTTACAAAACTTTTCCAAACCGAATTGGAAGGGAATGTTTGCATAGGTCATCACAATAAGATTTGTTTTTTGCGAAATGGTTGAGCCTATTCGTTCAATCATTTTTAAAGCTTTTTCAGTGGTCATGCCATTTTTGATCGCTTCTTGATTGGCCCTGAAAATAGTGGGTCCATCGGCGATGGGATCCGAAAAAGGGATTTGAATTTCCAGGAAATCAACGCCTCCCTTCGCCATGCTCAAAGCAATTTCTTCACTTTCTTTTTCAGTTGGATAGCCGGCCACCAGATGGGTCATCAGTTGTTTCATACAGTGAATTGTTTTAAGAATTGATTGAAGTTTTCCTTGTCAAAATATTGAGAGGTGATGAACAAATCTTTATCTCCTCGGCCGGAGCAGTTGAAAACAATGATTTTTTCTTTGCTCAAAGTGGGGGCGAGCTTGAGTACGTGAGCCAAGGCATGACACGATTCCATGGCCGCAAAAATACCTTCGGTTTGAGCCAGCATAATGTAGGCATCAAGGACTTCGTCATCTAAAGCGTAGGCACTTTCGATGCGGTTCAGGGATTTCAGGTAAACGTGTTGAGGACCCACTCCCGAATAATCCAAGCCGGCTGAGATGCTATAGGTCTCCGCGATTTGCCCATCTTTATCTTGCAGAAAGAGGGATTTAAATCCTTCAACAATACCCGGCGCACCATCAACAAAACGTGCCGCATGGGAATAAGTTTTACTCCTTCCTTTCGGTCGGGCTCCTTTGCCACCAGCCTCCACCCCAATAAGTTGAACGCTAAGATCATCCAGAAAATCATAGAATAAACCCATGGCATTGCTTCCTCCTCCAATGCAAGCAACCATAAAATCAGGATTTCGGCTTTCTTGTTCTTTGATTTGTTTTCGTACTTCCTCCCCAATAATTTTTTGAAAAAAAGTATTCATGACGGGGTAAGGGTGAGGGCCACAAATAGTACCCAGCAAGAAATGAGTATCTTTGGGATTCGTCATTAGGTCCCCAATGGCGGCATTAATAGCATCCTTCAGAATCATTCCGCCCGTGTGGACGGGGACTACCGTAGCCCCCAGGCGCTCCATAAAGAAAACATTGGGTCTTTGACGATTGTAATCTTTAGCCCCCATGTAAATAGTACATTCCATATTAAAACGTGCAGCAACCGTGGCCACCGCCAAGCCATGCTGACCGGCTCCGGTTTCAGCAACCAGGCGTTTCTTTCCCAGCCGTTTTGCCACTAAGGCCTGCCCCAAACAATGATTGATTTTGTGGGCTCCGGTGTGAAGCAAGCCCTCATTTTTTAAGTAAATTTTTGCTCCTCCTAAGCGCTTTGTTAAATTTTCACAAAAATATAAAGGGGTAGGGCGTCCTGCATAATTTTTATAAAGATTTTTCAATTCTTTTAAAAACTCAGGGTCGTCTTTCGCTTGGTAAAATTCCGCTTCCAGTTCTTTCATAACCGGCATCAGTAATTCAGGGACATAGGCGCCGCCATACGGACCAAAATGACCAGTTCGATTTAAAAGATATTTTTTAATGGAACTTTTCATAAAGAAGTGATTAGGTGTTTAATCTTAGAAAGATCTCTGCGACCCTTGGTTTCCACGCCGCTCGCAACGTCTATCCCTAAAGGGCGGTAGCTTTTGAGCAAACCACGGGCATTTTCAGGATTTATACCCCCAGCTAGAAGGAAATCTCCATCAAATGCTTTGAGCAAATCGTGATCAAAACTTTTTCCTTGCCCGGGCTCTGCGTGATCTAAGATAATAGCGTGGACGTAAGGCCGCAGACGCAGTGCTAAGTTAAGATCTTTTTCGCTTCTGACCTTTATTGTTTTTAGGACCGGTCGTGAACAGGCTTGGATGAATTTTTCGTTCTCTTCTCCACACAGTTGGATGTAATCCAAATTCAATTTTTCGGTAATTTCTTGCACGATTTCTAAGGGCTGATTCATGAAGACCCCCACGGTTTTTACGAAAGCAATTTTTTCACAAATTTTTCGAGCCGTTTCCAGACTCAGTCTTCTTTTACTCGTGGGAACAAAATTTAAACCAATATAGGCCACTCCATTTTTTTCACAAAAAAGAGCTTCTTTTACCGTTTGAACGCCACAAATTTTCACCTTGCATTTTTGTCCTCTCAGTTCCATCAATTTTCGCTCAATATTGTCGCTTTTCATCAGCGCTGTCCCCACCAAAATGCCATTCACTTTTTCGGAAAGACCGACGAGATCTTGTGAGGAATGAAACCCACTTTCTGAAATAATTATTTTGTCCGCCGGGATGAGCGGTACAAGTTCTGCCGTGGTTTTGAGGTCGACTTGAAAAGTATTCAGATCCCGATTATTGATGCCTATTATTTTTGCCGGGGTTTCTAATACTTTTTTCAAGTCATCTCTAGTGTGAACTTCACAAAGAGCCAGCATATTCATGCTTTGTATGAGGCCAAGAAAGTGATTGAGCTGTGCTTTTGTGAGTAATGCAGCAATGAGTAAAATGAGGTCTGCACCCGCTGCCCTGGCTTCGTAAATTTGGTACTCATCAATAATAAAATCTTTGCAAAGCAGGGGTGTAATTGAAGTCGCTTTAGAGATTTTCTTCAGCAAGGCAATGCTCCCATGAAAGAATTTTTGGTCGCAAACCACAGAAATTGCCGACACTCCTTCCTCTTCATATTTTTTTGCAATCGCAATGGGGTCGATGTCCTTGTGAGCAATTTCTCCGAGAGAAGGAGAAGCCAGTTTCACTTCAGCAATGAGACCGGATTTATTTTTTATTTTCTTTAAAAAAAACTCACTCCTGGAAGAAGGCTGAAGTTTCTTTTTTATGAGCGCAAGCGGCCTATGCTTTTTTCTTTGTTCTATTTCGTTTTTTTTATTCAGGGCAATTTCTAAAAGAATACCGGGCATATTGAGAATCATCTTCAAGGCCTCAACTTTCTTTTTCACGCTACCTTCTTCAACAGTAAACTTCGCCAGTTGATAGGCTTTCCTGAGGCCGATAGGTCTATTACTAAGTTGTAAAGCGAGAGCTACATTGGCCAGCACGAGGTCACGATGAGGCGAGGACCCCGTGCCGTTTATTATTTTTTCTGCAATGGCACAGTTTTTCATGACATCACCTCCGAGGACTTCTTTCAAAGGGACAGCTCGAATACCGAAATCTTTTGGGTTCAAAGAATATTCAGTGATCTGGCCGGCATTCAACTCCACAACTTTTGTAGGGCCGCTGACACTCACTTCGTCCAAGCCATCTTCTCCGGAAACAACGTATATTTTTTCTTTCCCAAGCAAACGGCACGTCTCTGCGAGCAGCCTCATTTGATCTTTAAAAGGGGTTCCGATGACTTGTCTCTTAACATCTGCGGGATTGAGGAGGGGGCCAAGAATATTGAAAAACGTAGGTTGCTTCACCGCTTTCCTAACTTCTTGGAAGTGCTTCATCAAGGGGTAATAAAAAGGGGCGTATAAGAAAGCACAGCCCTCTTTTTGGTAGATGACTTCAGGATTTTTATCGGTCTTAGAGAAGTCCAAACCTAAAGCGTCTAAAACGTCGAAACTTCCACATTGGCTGGTGACGGCCCGGTTTCCATGCTTCGCAATTCTCACTCCCAAAGAAGCTAAAACGAGAGCACTTAAAGTGGAAGTGTTTATTTTCGATAGACCGGATCCACCTGTTCCACAGACATCAATCGCCCCTTCTAATGAAATTCGGTGTGTTTTATTCGCTTCAAAAAACAGTACAATGTCCCTCAGCTCTTCCGGAGAATCCAGTTTGTAATTTTCCAGAAAGTTTTTTTGTTCCTCTAAAGACAGGAGTCCCTGCACACTTTTTTGGAGGAATTCAATGACCGATAGTTTCGCATGTTGATGAGTCATAAATAATTTATTAAAATAAAAACCCTCAGTACGAGGGCCGATGTGCTTTGCTGTGTTATTAAAAAATACTCAACTCACAAAAGGCCCTCCGCTGTTTGAGAAGCGCCACCATTTCTTTATCAATTGACT
>CAYHGP010000017.1:0-24359 GCA_964356195.1 uncultured Candidatus Peribacteria bacterium
GCGCCTGCTTTGAGGTGTTTTCCGGCTCCTTCACGTGTGGTGAAAGCTCCGGTGCATTCAATAACGAGGTCGATTTTCAGATCTTTCCAAGGGAGTTGTTCGGGGTCGCGGTTTTGTACGAGTATGTACTCTTTCCCATCGACGGTGAGTTTTCCGGCTTCGCCCTTCACTTCCATGGGTAAGGTGCCGTAGTTGGAGTCGTACTTCAAAAGGTGGGCGGTTTGTTCGGGCACGCCGAGGTCGTTGATGGCGACGATTTCAATTTTTGGATTTACAAGATTTGCGCGGAAGATCATTCGGCCGATTCGGCCAAAACCATTGATTGCAACTCGCATAGAGGGTTTGTTAAGGAAATCGCCTGGAGTATAACGAAGAGGGCTAGTGAGTTCAAATTAATATTGGAGCCGGGCGGCTTTAGGCGGCCTTTTCCAGTTTCTCCGGGGTTTCCTCCTCAGCGAGCTGCAAATCTCCTTTTTGGGTGGGAACGAAAACGCTCGGGTTTTGATAACTGATTTCTTTGAAGTTCCAAAAATCTCCCAGGTTTGGACTTTGGGATTTCATCACCGTGTCCCAAAAGTCGTCTCCATAAGTGCTGTCGTAGCTGCTGAATCCATATTGTCCATATTCAACCGGTGAAATGGCAATGGGTTTTGGAATAGCAATTTTGTCGAGTTCCTTGTAGAGATTCCGAATAAACAAGAAACTGCTGCACATATTTAAAACTAAAATATCTTTGGTGAGGTCCTTGCCGTTTCGATGTCGTGCCAGCAAGGCATTGGCCAATTCCACCACCGTTATTTTTACGGTCAGTTCCGTTTCTAAAGGTTCTTGTTTTACACCTTGAGTGGTTCCGGCGATGTTCCCGTCGGAGAGGTAAAGTGTGTCGTTCCAGCCGTGGCCGTCAAATATAAAAGTCATTGGACTCTCAAGCTCTTCAATTCTCTGAAGAATACGTTTCTTGCTTTCTTTCACACTTTCAAAGGATTTTTTCTTTGGTTCGATGTGTTCAAAAGTCACCTCGGGTCCCTGTCTCTTTTTTATGCCTCTGTCTAACTCGATTCGTCCAAAACGATCTTTCTCCGGTATTGTTCTCAGATCTTTATCGTCGTGGTAGGTTTCCGAGTGCGAAGCTATTAGAATATTCCTTCCCTCAAAGAGGGGCGTGTCCTTATATTTTTCGCGCGCCTCCCAGAATTGACGGTATCCTTCAACAAAATTTTCACGTGAGAAAGGAATTCCTTGGTTGATCAAATTTCTTAAAACAATAATACAGATCTCCGTTTTGACGTTTTTATCCGGAGATATGGTCTCCCAACTTAAGTCCACCAGAGGGTAGAGGGCTATGGCGGGATCATCCATGAGGACGGCTTCCAAGCGAGCTGGGCCGCCTTCTATTTTTTTGTTTTTTGGAATGCTCCTTAAAAGGATATCCACCGCTTCCTTTTTCTTTGGTCCGATACTTGCCACTTTCTTTTCAGCCGCGGCTTTCACGGTGAGCCAATCTGGTCTTTTTTGAAGACCGCCGGAGGCCATCGTTGGGTCCAAAAGCACTTCCGGGTACCTTTCGAGTCCTATGCGAACCACTTCATCTCCATAGTTTGCCGGGAAGGGGTAGCCGTAGGTTGAGGACTCGTATCCGCTTGAGGAGTTATAAAAGCTTGCCGCTTCACGATAATTGCTTTCCAGCATGGTCTTTGCCGCCTTTCGGAATATTTTTCCTGATTGTAGAGAATCTTTATAAGAGCCGTAATGGTAGACGGCGCTTTCCGGCTTTTTAAGCGCCGCTTCCTCAAGGAACTGATCTGCATTGTTTACGTAGGTACTTAAGTCTCTGTAATTTCTTATAAGCTCTTCGGGCTCGTCGATCACTAATTCTTGAGTGGTTTCGTATGCAAGTATCTCGACGGTTTCTTTTGGCAGGATAACGCCAATATCATCCAGCCAGCTTAATCGGAATTTTAAGTTGATGCTTTTGTAGGCCTCAATGATGAGGCTCTCGAATTGAGGCAATTTTTTTAAAGCGTTCCCTCCGTAGTTTACGCGTATAAAAGTGGTGGGGTTCTCGTGAACCGCTCTTTGGCAAAGGTAGAAAACTTCTGTTTTGGGAATTCCTTCAAATTCATCCACGTCTTTATATTCCGTGTGGTTTTTCCGGTGTGGCAAGGCCCCTGAAATTTTTGGCTCTTCGAACTCTTGATTATTTTCAGTGGTTTGAAGAAAACGCAGGAGGAAGCGAAGGGCTTCTTCGGAATCAGGATCTTTGAACAGTTGAGAGAGGGCTTCTTTTTTTAAAGTGTCATAATTATTAAAGGCTCCTTTCGTAAATAAAGGACAGCAAAGTACCGTTCCGTAATCACCATTTTTCAAGGCTCTTTCAAAAGCGTATTCCAGTACTTGTTTTCCGTAGGGTTTTTCATCCAGACCGTAACTGTAGGGATCAATAAGAACTTGGTAAGGGTCTTTGTAGCGGTCAAAGTTTTTATCATCGGCCTGTTGCTGCGGAGCTTGCTCGATCATTTTCTTGAAGGCTTCCCACTCCATTTGGTTCGCGTCGGCTTCGTAGCCGAAGTTATTTCGGATGTCTTCCACAAGGTGGTCGATGAGTTTTTTATTGACCACTTTTTTCTTTTCGATTTTTTCTTGGGAAGCACTGAGCTCGCGTAGGAAAAATCTTTTTTCCAACGCAACGTAAGGAGGACCTTCTTCCGGGAAACCGTGAACAATCACTTCTCCTCGTTTTTCAATGGTTTCAATTTGCAACTCCAGGGCACGTTCCACCTTTTTGCTTAAATCAATTGGGCGGTCGTACTCGTCCATTGGATTTTTCTCGCGGCTGTCCACTGCACTGACCAAGTCTTCCGACGCTTTTTTAAAAGTGTCATCCATCGTGTTTTTCTAAAAAATTGTTGAGCGATTTTACGGTTTTTTTCCCGGCGGTTTTTATGTCCTGAATTCGTTCTTCGTCGATTTTATTTTCTTCGTCGAGAAGGTAGGCGAGTTTCTTTTTTTCTTCGTCGGGAATTTTGTCGAAGTTGGCGAGGAGCAAAACTTTTTGATTCGGTGAAAGTTGCGTGGATTGCTTTATTTTTTCAAGAAGTTCCATGGAGGATTTTTAATATTGTTTCACGCTCCCTTGATAGCTCGATAGGATCCAGTTTGTTTGGCTGCGACCGTCGGGCCAGGAAATAATTTGTTTCCAAGTGATTTGGCGTTTACTCAAAGTGCCCACGGCGGCGCGGGCTTCTTCGGTTTGATTGCTGGTGGTGAGAGGTCCGCTGAGCGTTATGCTGCGTCCGTCGCTTGCGCCGTAAAAATTAACAATGGCGTCGTAACCGGAGTCGTAGGCTTCAATCAAAATGTAGTTGCCCGTGTTGTTCACAAAAGTGAGGTCTTGGGAACCGGGATAAATAGTGGCATCGAGACCGTCCCCGTAGGCCACGTAGTAGTGGACATAGAGACTGTGATTTTTACGTTTTTGGATTTCAAGACCGGCCTTGAGTGCGGCGCGGTAGACGGTGGTGGCCACTTGGCAAATGCCTCCGCCGGGAACGCTGCGCAAGTTGGTTCCTCCAAAAATGGCGAGTGAATTTTGCCATCCCGCGCTGTTGGTGACGGGGCCTAAAAAGTCGTTGAATTCAAACGTGGCTCCGGGTGGAATCAAAATATTATTCATCTTTTCATTCAGCGCTTTGCGTACGTTGAAGTCTCGGCCGGAAGGGGAGGTTTCGAAGTTGGAAAGTCCGGTTGCAATGAGTTCGAGAGGGCCTAAATCGTAGCCGCTTTCGTTGATTATTTTTCCTGCACTTTTGTCGACGGTGGCGGTCGATTCGGCCTGTCCGTTTTCTATGTCCGTTTGAATAGTTTCTTCTGTGAGATTCGCGGTGATTTCTTTACCTTTTACTACGCGGCCTTCGGCGGTGGTGTGGGCCACGGCGTTAGGATCCGCGGACTTTAGAACAAGATCCGCTCCTTCCACGTTCGTCAAAGTTTCTAGGGTAGAAATGACATAATCCACAAAAGCTTGATTGAGTGAAAGTGTGACTTTGTCCGATTCTTGTTTAATAAGAATGTCTTTGAGTTGAGCGGGAAATTGATGGGCGGTGTCGTCCACATTTACGGTGAGTCCGGTGCCGAGCAGAGTGTTCACTTGGCCGAAGTGGCTTATGAGTTCATCGGCGCGAATGACGTCGGCTTCGGTGAGTTCAAGTTCGTAAGAACTTAGGTCGGGATAGTCTTCCGTGACTTCGGTTAGCAGCGCATCAATGTCGAAACTAAAGCCTGCTTGTTCTTCGTCGAGAGTGAGCGTTTCGCCGTCTAAAACGAAGCGAGCATTTCTTGGTTTTTCGATTCCAAAAAGTTCACGTGTTCGGTTTTCGGCAAGCGCGGTTTTCCAAGTGAAATCGTCAGGGTTGCTTTGGGCAAGGAATCCGTCAAAAAAAGTGAGCGCTGAAAAAAAGTTCCACACGTAAGCCACTTTTTCTTCTTTCATTTTTACGCCTAAATCGGCGAGCGTCACCGTTTCGGTTTCATCGTTCACGGTGAGCTTGAAAGACGCGTTTAAAGGATCCTCGACTTCGTCGGCGAAGCCGGTGGGAATACAGAGGAATAGACCCAGAAAGACAATAAGAAACTTTTTCAATGTGTTTTTGTTTAATTTATCCCTGTATTATACCATATTTTACAGTGGTTCTACAACCGGTTCCTTGTTTTGCTGGGCAGCGCTCATGTAGTCCGAAAGCAGCCATTTTTCTTCCACGCTGCCGTCGCCCCAAGTGATGAGGTATTTCCAAACAATTTGTCCAATTCCCAGGGAAGATCCGACGCCTGTTTTCATTTCCTCGGTTTGGTTGGACGTGGTGTAGGGGCCGTAAAGCTGGGTGCTGCGGCCGTCGTCTTCCCCATAAAAACGGATGATGGCTTCTTTGTAGCCTTCAATTTGTGCGGTCATGAGGAGGTAGTTGGGAGTGTTGTTCACGAATTTGAAATCCTGCTCGCCTGGGAAAATAGTGGCATCGAGGCCGTCACCAAAGTGTTGATAATAAATAACGTACAAACTGTGGCTGCGTTGTTCCGTAACCTGCAGTGCGGTAGCTAAAACGGCGCGGTACATGGTGGTGGAAACTTGGCAGACGCCTCCGGCCGGAGCTTTTTCAAGCTGCGTGCCTTTGAAAATGGTGAAGGCCTGCTTCCAGCCTCCGTATTCAATAGGGCCTAAAAAATCCACGTAAGAAAATTCAGCTCCGGGAGGAATGAGGATCCCGTTGAAGCGTTCATTCATTGCCTTTCGGATATTGAACTCGCGTTCGGGGGAGGAACCCCAGAAAGAGGAACGTCCTTCTGCCAGATACATGAGCGGGCCCAAGTCTTTTCCGCTCTCGTTGATAATGCGGCCATCCACGGCGCGGGTGAGGGCGTTAGCGCTTGTCTCTCCTTTGTTCAGCGCGGCATCGATCATGTCTATAGTGAGGTCGGTAATCAACTCATTCCCCTCGGAAGTGGCCCCCTCCATGGTGACTTTTGAGACTTTGGTTTCATCGGCGGTTGTGAGATGAATGTCTGTGGAAGGAATGTAGGCGGCGTCCGAAAGGATCTTCACTATATAATCAAGAAAATCCGGAGCCAGGCTGATGCGAGTGCCTTCCTCTTTTTTCTCGATCACTAAATCTTTCATTTGTGCTGGGAAGGGGTAGGCCTTTCCTTCCATGGTAATCGTAATGCCCTCTGTGAGTAATTTTTCAACTGTGGCTTGGAGGGGCTCCAAATCGGCGTCGGCGAGTAAAACATCGGCGAAAAGAGGCTGAACATCCGTTTGAGTGGAAAGAATCCCGTCCTCAAAAGTAAAGTAAGCCCCGTGAACGCCCGGAAGATTCCAGGGTGCGGTGAAGCTAAACTTTGTGTCACTGGAGGGTCCGAGGGATCCGAGTGTGAATAGGATTGCAAAGCCGGCAAGGCCGAAGAGGATGAGCTTTTTCATGGATGGAGTGGTATGCTTAGCCTACTATGAGTGGAATGAAACTTGCAAACAATGATCTCCTTAAAGCCAAAAAAATCCTGCTTGAGGGAGGCGTGGTGGCTCATGCCACGGAAACTTGTTACGGTCTGGCTGCGGATATTTTTCAGAAGAATGCGCTCACCAAGCTCTACACTTTAAAGAAGATGCCGCTCGATAAGCCGGTGAGTGTTTTGATGCGTGATTTGGAGGAAGCTCAGCACTACGGTGAATTTTCCACGAAGGCCGTGAAGCTGGCTTTGCAGTATTGGCCGGGTCCACTCACGATTGTGGTCCCTCGCAGCCCTTTGCTTCCCCAATGGCTGAACTTCGGACATCCCACAGTGGGTTTTCGAGTGAGTTCCAACAAGAAGACGCGGCAACTTCTGGAAGCCTTCGGCGGGCCTCTTACTACGACAAGTGCCAATCTCCACACGGAGCCACAGGCTTACTCGGTACAGGACTTATTGGATCAAGGTTTGTTGCCGGACTTCATCTTGGACAGCGGTCGCATTGGGAACAATCCACCTTCCACTATAGTTCAGGTGGTGGGTGATGAAGTGAAAGTGCTGAGGCAGGGAAGCGTTCATCTGTAGTCATTAGGCCGATTTTGTGCTATAATGGCCTGATGATATTTTTCCGAAAAAAGCGTCACCCTTTGAAACACTTCTTGACGATTTTAGCGACGGCAACTGCTGTTGTTCTATTTTGGAGGGGAATCTGGGGACTTTTAGATCACTATTTGTTCCCTGAAAATCCTTTACTGAGTTATTTGATTTCCGTTCTGCTTGGGCTCTTTATATTATGGGTGGATGATTACGAATTTCAGGAACTCGACATTAATCTCAAGTGAGTGAGCCCTCACCACTACCCGTCGTATTTTAGCAAAAACTGAGCTACAAAAAAACGATTATGGGTAAATAAGTTGTGCAATGAACTTGAGGAATTAGCAAGTAGATTTTCTTGAAATTATTGACCCTAGAATAACAGGTCTAAAAGTTCGTCCGTGGTGCATTTTGCGGACAATTTTTGTATGCACTAAAAATGCCAATTCTCTTAAAGTTCTTGACGGTCCCGAGTGTCCGTCCTAGGGTGGTCTTACCTTCACGCTCGTTCAAAAAACTTATACAAGGCTGTGCAAGAAAATTACCCAGCTCCCAAACAACCGGTTCACGAGTCCGTTCTCCTCCAGGAGACTTTGGAACTTATGAATCTGAAACCGGGGATGGTGGCGGTAGATTGCACGCTCGGACTCGGAGGACACGCCTCCGAAATCTTGAAAGCCGTCGGTCCAAAAGGACATTTGTATGCGTTTGATCGAGATGAAAGGAACCTCCAGGTGGCCCGCGAGCGCCTCGAGAAGATCGGGAAGAACTTTACACTTTTCCACGATTCATTTAGCTCTTTGAAAGATCGGCTCAGGAGGGAAGGGGTATCCATTACGGTGGATGCTATTCTCTTTGATCTTGGACTCTCTTCCCCACATCTTGATGAGGCGGATCGGGGCTTTTCTTTTCTAAGGGAAGGGCCGCTCGATATGCGCTTTGATCAGACCCGCAGCGAAAGCGGAGGGTCCCCTACAGCGGCAGACCTTCTGAATTCGTTTTCAGAAGACCAGTTGGCGGATATTTTCTTCTATTTCGGAGAAATTCATTCCAGCCGCAAGCTTGCCCACAGTATCATTCAGCATCGAAAGGACGAACCTTTTCGTACAACAACGCAGTTTGCAAAGTTTGCCGCAGAAACTCTGAGTAAGAGTATGCTGCCCCAAATTTTTCAAGCCTTACGCATCGCCGTTAATGAGGAACTCTTGGCCCTGGAGCTTGGTCTCAATCAAGCGATTGAGCTTTTAGCTCCTCACGGACGCGTCGTTGTTGTCAGTTACCACTCTCTTGAAGATCGCCTTATAAAGCAGACCTTCAAGCAACTCACATCAGACCTCTGCGATCCGAATGACCCGTATGGAAGCAGAGTCCTAAGATTGAAGAGCCTTTCCCCCCTGACTAAAAAGCCGATCAAACCCTCCGCCGAGGAGGTGCAACGCAATCCGCGCGCTCGAAGCGCCGTGCTGCGCGCCGCAGAAAAACTTTAGTCTTTCTAACCTGAACGAACAAACCGCCATGTCCAACTTTTACGCCACTCTTCGCTCTCTTTTCCTTCGCAATGAACGCGTCAGCAGTCTTTCACTGGGTGGAATCATGCTTCTGTCTACGGTGATCATGGGCATTATTTCCCTCGCGTCGCTGAATGATAAAGCCATGAAAGGTTATATGCTCAACAAGCTCGAAACGGAACGTCAGGAATTGGTGACCGACGGGGAAGTGACCGATATGCTCACGCTTCGTGCCCGTTCTATGAGTGCGGTAGAAGAGAGCGTCAATGGGATGGTGAAGCCGAATCGAGAAGATATTGTCTACGTGATGCCAATGACCGTGGCGATGCAGAACTAAGTGTTATGAGTTACCAATGGAACCTCAATAGGGGTTAAGGGGAAATCACATAAAATCCTTCGTAAGAGGGGTTTTATGTATGTTGACAGAATTTGGTAATCCTGACATATTAGGCTCTTCTTTTTGTCTGCTTATGCGTAATGAACTTGCTCAAACCTTCGGCTGGACTCCTGATGAGTTTCGCGAGTTTTGCGTGGACCAGGTTTTGGATGGAAATAAAGAGGGCTTACAGGCTCAACGTGAGGCAACTGCGTCCGAGTTGCGATTGCTTCTTGAAAGAGAAAAAGATCTTATTCGATTCCCGGCTCCTTTTATTGGGAGTCTCCCGGAAGGCGGAGCTTTCCAGGAGGGAGGTTCCTTCCGCGAACAGCTCGTTCAAATTGTTCTGGATACTTCCACTCCTCCCGAGGCTAAACAGGGAAAAGTAGCTCAGCTTGTTTCTCAAGTGAGAGCGCTTCTGGAGGGACAAATTAAGGATATAGACACCGTTTTAAAAGCTTCGCGTGGTTTTAGAGGAGCCAATCAGGATCATTTGCTTAAGACCTTGAAGCCTGAGCACTTTTTGGATGACCCCTCTGACTATGAGCAGAGGCGCGTACTTTACCCACAAGGTCTTCAGCTCAGTGAAGCTCCTTTCGTGGTAGAGGGTCAGTCCTTGCTTTCCCCTCAGTTGCAGGCTTTGAAAGGGAATCCGGATGCGCGACGTCGTTTAAGAACCTTGTTTACTGAAAAAATAGAAGGAGACGGGTGGATTATTGAACCTCCTAAACATTCTCAGGTTGAGGTGACGGATGAAGATCGAATTGCTGTTTTTGGGAGAGATAACATTGCAGATCTGGGAGACCAATTGCTTGTGACCGCTTACTTGGCTCGAAATTGGGGTGGTTACGATGTGGCGGAGGTTCTGTGCGGAATGCAGACCGAGTCCCGTGCGACCCATGAAGTAGATTTGACCGAAGCTGCGCGAAATCGCGACGTTGTTTGCGCGGCTACTTTTAAGAACTGTGCTTTAAGGGAGAAGAGGGGAGACATTGTAGCTGAACTACCTGAAGATTTTGAAAAAGAGGCGTTCAGAACAGCCGTTGATCGTGGAGATGATAGAAGCTCTCACTCTTATCCTGCACGCGATGTTACAGGTCATCCACGAGATCTTAAGACCGGTCAGGTCTACACTGTGCAGTCCATCAGTCCCGGTTTGAAGCAGGTGACTCTTGTTCGGCATACGAATCCTGACATGGCTCCTATTCGCCTTTCTTTTGCTACATTTGCAGATCGTTTTGAACAGGTTTCCATTTCTAAGGCCTGGGTTAATCCCACGCGCCCTTGACAAATAGTATTAATTAGTTATAATCAGAACTCTTTTAAATTTTACACCCCGTCTCTATGTCTACGCCAAGCGCTCCTAGTTCCGGTCCTCGAGGTCCCCGCTCTGCTACTGATGTGGCTGAGGTTTTGCTTCCGTTCAATAGAAATGACGTGACGCGAGCTTTGGCTCCATTCGCTCGGGCTATTATGGAGCTTAGCACTAAGGAGGCTGCTGTTTTTGATGATGCCATTGTCCAGCCTTATGTGGATGAGAAGACTCTTATTGATGCACGAGTGAAAAGATCCAAACCTGTCGAACCGGAATTACAGGCACGTTTTGAGCTCGCAAGATTGACTCGTGACTGTGTTGTTGATGCATTTATCGGAGAGCTTGGAGGAGTAGAAAAGGATTTAAAGGAGGTCGTAGGATCTATTTTGCAGGGTCAAGTGGACGGTATTTTGACTGCTTCGGGCCTCATGATAACCGGAGACTTGCGTGAAACTATTCTTCGTCTTCCTGAATATGCGGAAGCTGCGCGAGTGCTTCGAGATTCCATTACAGGTTATGGTGATCAACGTGTGAAAAATACCAGAGAACGTTTGGATGCGGCTTGTGGAGATATGGAAGAGGAACCTGCCACTGTTGATTTTGGAAAAGCCTGGGATGATTTGAAAAAAGCTTTTGTTGAGCAGGCCGGCACAGTTCACGCTTTGGCCAAAGCTCGGATTTCTGAGAAAATTTCCGTAGATGAGACCGCGAGCTATGAAGAGGCTGAACGTGTGGAAGCAGAACGTGTGGAAGGTGAACGTTTGGAGTCAGAGCGTGCGGAAGTAGAAGCTCGAGAACGAAACCTGGTGACGGCCCTGAATACGACCCTTCTCGAGGCTGTGGCTGAGTTCTATGTAGATTCCATTCAGAGTGAAGCCGGACGAAGACTGGATGGTAGTGATCTTGGCTCAATAAAAAAGGGAGACTCTGAAACTCTTTTCTTTGAAGCTGCTTCGGTTCTTTTTGAGTCCAGAACGGGAAGAAATTATCATGCGAGTTATGACTCAACGACAATTTTCAACAAAGAGGTTCCTGCTGACGCACTGGCCAAGCAAGCGGCGGAAAAGGCTGTTGAAGCTCTTGTGGCGGTGACTCAGTTGGAAAGACATGACCCTTCGTTGCCTGTGCCTTCTCCTGAACAAAGAGCTGCAAAAGGCTTGTTTCATGTTCGTCGAACTGAAGCGCTTCGAATTTACCGACAAGCACTTTTACAAAGAACGTCAAATGGTCTTGGCTCTTCATTGGACGCTCTCGAAGATGCGAAACTTCAAGCCCTGCTCACCGAGGCCGTGACGGCGACCGAAGGATCGGATTTGGGGAATGGTACGGAAGTCGAGGTCTATGCAGACTTGGTGAGAGCCATCGTCGCTTCTGTTGGAGGGACCGGCGTTGGTCCGGATATGACAAGATCTTTGGGGACGATCTCTCAACTTATCGGTCAGATTGGTCCTAAACTAGCCGGGTTACGGGGGGAAGTTCGAGAGGATAATGAGAACGCGCGTGCTGAAATTATTAATGGTCTTGTTGATGCTGTGCTTCGAGTGAACTCCTTAGCTGCTCTTGACCCTCGACATTCCGGAACTTCCGGAACAGGTACACCTATTGACGTAGATGCGTTGGCTCAAAAAATTATTGCTGCGATGCCTGCAAATAGTGGAATTGACGTAGATGCTTTGACTGCCGCTGTTAGCGCGCAAGTTGGGGCTCAGAATAGTCCTGATGCCAGTGCGAGAGCTATCTTGGCTCAACTGAAAGAAGCGGGGGTTGTGGTAGAGCCTAAAAAGCCAGGGTTAGCAGGCCGATTGCTTCGTGGTGCGCTTGTTGCGGGAGGTCTTGCAACTGCTTGGGCTGCGGGTGATAAATTTGATCTGCCCGATATGCCTGAAGTGACTTGGCCAAGTTCTACCAGTTCCTCTTCGGGTGAAGTTGTGGCTCCTGTAGACGTGCCTGCTGCTCCTGAAGCGCCTGCTCCTGCTGAAGTTGCTGTTGCTCCTGTAGCTCCCGTAGTACAATCGACGTCGGCTTGGGTGAAGATTTCGGATAATGCCTATGCGGATGATAATACATGGTATGAGGCTGTAAAAGCGGCTACAGGGGTTGCTTCTCCTGAAGGTGCCTTCGCGGTTCATTGTAAAGATGGAGTAAATGGCAAAACCTCAGATATGGGTGTTGTTGCATTTCATTATAGAGCAAAAGAAGGATTTCCGATTGGTGCCGATAAATGGGATACTAAAGGGGCTGATCTCAAGGGTTATGAGCCATTTCCGCTCAATGTCACTGACTTGTGTGCAAAAGAAAGAAACGGAAGTTTTGGCACGGTGTTGAGTGCTGATCCTATTGGTGGGTGATGCTCGCGTTGTTTTTTCGGGGATCCGTTGATATAGTTTGGTCCGATTAATCCCAGGATTTATGGACCTCGCTCTATTAAAACAAACGGCTCAGGCTATGGTGGCTTCGGGTAAAGGGATCTTGGCCATTGATGAAAGCCACTCCACTTGCAAGAAACGTTTTGAAGCTCTGGGCGTGGATTGTACCGAAGAGACTCGTCGCGAGTATCGTGAGCTTTTGGTGACTGCGCCTTGGTTGGATCATGCGGTGAGCGGTCTTATTATGTTTGATGAAACCCTGCGTCAAAGCACTGCGGACGGACGTCGATTTGTGGATGTCCTCAAAGGAAAAGAAATGCTTGCGGGCATTAAAGTGGACATGGGGACGAAGGAATTGGCTCTGCATCCGAGCGAGATGGTTACGGACGGACTGGATGGATTACGGGAACGATTGGCGGAGTACAAAAGTTTGGGTGCCTCTTTTGCGAAGTGGCGGGCCGTGATTAATATTTCCGATGTTCTGCCTTCCGCGGCTTGTGTGAAGGCGAATGCACACGCCTTGGCACGTTATGCGGCGCTTTGTCAGGAAGTCGATATTGTACCAATGGTGGAACCTGAAATGATTATGGAGGGTTCACACACAATAGAACGTTGTTACGCCGTGACGGCGCAGGTTTTGCAGACTTTGTTCGCGGAGTTGGCGGAGCAGGGCGTGGCGTTTGAAGGAACGATTTTGAAAGTCAGCATGGTGTTGGCGGGGAAGGATGCGGCTGTGCAGTCGTCTGAACATGAGGTTGCGGCGCAGACCGTGAAATGTTTGAAGGAAAATGTTCCTGCGAATGTTGCCGGAGTTGTGTTTTTGTCCGGGGGACAGAGTGATGAAAAATCCACGGTGCATTTGAATTTGATGCATCAGTTGGGTGAGACTTTGCCTTGGCCCTTGAGTTTTTCTTACGGTCGCGGAATTCAGCAAGCGGCCTTGAAAGCGTGGGCTGCGAATCGTGGACAAGTAGCGGAAGCGCAAAAACTTTTAGTGCATCGAGCGAACATGAACGGTCTTGCCGCGCAGGGACAGTATACGGCTGAAATGGAAGCTTCTCTTTAACCTTCTTTTATGCTTTACGACTTTCTTACAAAACATGGTGCCAGCGAAGAACTTGCCGAGCTTATTGTGGAGTTGGGACGTGCGATTGAAGAAATTTCCGGTTCGATTATTGGAGCAAGTACGAAGAAAGCCGGCAGCAAAAATGTGTATGGCGAAGAGCAAATTGCCATGGATGTTGAGTCCAACAATATCATCGTTCGCTACGTGGGAACGAACCCTTATGTTGCTAGCTTTTGTAGTGAAGAGCTCGATGGAATGCAGAAGGCCAGCGAAGCCGGCCTGTTCAGCGTATTTTTTGATCCTCTCGACGGTTCCAGTTTGTTTGATGTGAATTTTTCCGTGGGTACGATTATTGGAATTTATGAAGGTGCCGATGTTATGGGGCGAACCCCGCGCGAACAAGTGGCCGCGCTTTATGCCGTGTATGGTCCTCGTACCACGATGGTGGTTTCCGTGGGGAACGGTGTGCATGAATTTTTGCTCACGGCAGAAGGTTGGGTTGTGGTTACGGAACGCATGGAACTTCATGGCGAGAAAAAATATTTCGCACCCGGAAATTTACGCGCGACCAAAGAACGCGAAGATTATTTCAAGCTCGTTTCCTATTATATTAAAGAACAATACACGTTGCGTTACAGCGGTGGCATGGTGCCGGACATCAATCATATTTTGAAAAAAGGAAGCGGGATTTTTATGTATCCCGGAATGCCCGGTGCGCCGACCGGCAAGTTACGTTTGCTTTATGAATGCGGCCCCATGGCTTATTTGATGGAACAAGCGGGAGGCGGTAGTAGCAATGGGGAGCGGTCTATTTTGGATGTGGAAATTCGTGGACTCACTCAAACTTCTCCGATTTACATCGGTGTGAAAGAAGAAGTGAAAAGGGCGGAGGAGGCTTTGTAATTTTTTATTATGAGTCAGCACGAGGTCTTGAAAGAAAACTATTTGACGGCTCAAAATCATCCGGAAAAAATAAAAAGTTGGATGGAAGAGCTGCAGGTTTTCTCGAAACATTGGAAGCCGTGGAATTCTGAAGATTGCGCTCTTTTGGTCATTGATATGCAGCGCTATTTTTTGGATACAAACTCTCATGCTTTTGTTCCGGTGGCTTCTTTTGTTCAAGAAAAAATCGGAAGTGTTCTTGAAAATTTTCGTCAAAAAAACCTTCCGGTATTTTTTACGTATTTCGCAACGGCTCTGGGCGAAAAAGATCCCGTTGAAAATTGGTGGGAAGGAAGCGTGAAAGAGGGAAGTGGTGGAGCGGAGCTTTCTATTAAAACCATGGAGTGGGAGCCGGTAATTCGCAAGCGTGCCTATAGCGCATTTTATGACACTGACTTGGAGGAAATGCTGAAAAATAAAGGCGTCAAAAAACTTTTGATTACCGGAGTGCTCAGCAATCTTTGTTGTGAAAGTACGGTGCGTGATGCCTTCGATCGTGGATTTGAAGTGTACTTTTTGGTGGATGGGATGGCGGCTTATAACGAAGCGATGCATCGAGCGACTTTGCAGAATCTTTCGTACGGATTTTCAAGCCCGCTCTGCGCGCAAAATATTTTGGATTATGATTTATGATTCCATTATTGTCGGTGGAGGTCCTGCGGGAATGAGTGCCGGCGTTCAACTTGCGCGTAGCGGTTTTAAAGTTCTTTTGATCGAAAAAAATGAGCTCGGTGGTTTGCTGCGAAATGCTCATAATGTCGAAAATTATTTGGGTTCCAAGGCTCAATCCGGACTTGAATTCAGCAAGAAATTCAAGGAACAACTTAAGGCGTTTTTGGTGCCGGTCCTTCGTGCGGAGGTGGTGAAAATCGGGAGGGCGGAGGCTGGTCATTTTAGTGTATCTACTTCGTCTAAAATTTATTCTGCGAAAACGGTGCTGGTGGCTTCCGGGACGGCTCCCAATTCTTTGGACCCGGCGACTGCTGAATTGCTTTTCGGGAAAAAAGTTTTCTATGAATTGATGGATTTTCCGCTTCGTGGAAAGAAAGAAAAAGTTCTTGTAGTGGGGGGTGGAGACGTTGGATTCGACTACGCTTTGAATTTGAAGAAGCGCGGTTTCTCTCCCACTATTGTTACTAAGAATGAAGTTGTCTGCTTGCCGGTGCTTTTGCAACGAGCAAAGGAAAAAAAGATCCACGTTTTCACGCACTGTGGTCCGGAGGAAATTTATAAGAAAGGCTTAGAGGCTGAGCTTGTTTTAATTGCTGTGGGCAGGCACGTCACTATGCCAAAATTCGGTATCCCAAAGCGCACAAATGGCTTATACTTCGCCGGCGATGTGAACCATGGTTCTATTCGTCAGGCTCAAATCGCCGCCGGGGAGGGGCTTTACGCGGCCATGGAAATCACGAAACAATTAAAAAACTCAGTTCATGCAAGTCGTCCAAGAACACGGAAATGATGAAGTCGCAAAACTCTATGTAGCAAAACTAAGAGACTATTATTTGGAATTTGTGGAGTCCAAAGACCCCCGACTTTCTCGCAATGAAAAATGGGTTATTGTGGTTTCCTGTCTTTTGGGGTGTCCAGTTCAGTGCCTCATGTGTGATGCGGGTAAGAACTATTCCGGGAAACTCACGAAGGATGAAATTTTCGAACAAATCGATTTTGTTGTGGACCGGCATTTTCCCAGCCGGGATATTCCGGTAAAAAAATTCAAAATTCAATTCACTCGAATGGGGGAGCCGGCTTTTAACGATGCGGTACTCGATGTCCTGGAAGAATTGCCCCTTCGGTACCGTGCGCCCGGGCTTATCCCTTCTGTTTCCACTGTGGGGCCCAAGAGTTGTGCGGCCTTTTTTGATCGTTTGAAATCCATCAAAAAGAAACATTACGGCGACGGTCATTTTCAAATGCAGTTTTCCATCCACACCACGGACGTGCAAAAGCGCGACCAACTCATTCCTACGCCCAAGCTGAGTTTTCAGGAAATTGCTGACTATGGGCGAGATTTTTTTGATGCCGGAGATCGTAAGATCACTCTTAATTTTATTATTATGGAGGGTTACCCCATTGAAGCCGTGGTCATTGCAAAATACTTTGATCCGGCCTTGTTTGTACTCAAGTTCACGCCCTTGAATCCCACGAAAAAAGCTAAGGAAGGAGGGTTGATTAATCTGCTCCATTCCAAGCATGAATCCGGTATGGATGCTTTTGTGGAATCGTTCCGAAAATTGGGTTTTGACGTCATTGTCAGCATTGGGGAACTCGAAGAAAACTCCATTGGAAGCAATTGTGGACAATATGTTTCAAGTTTGATGTCTTAAAAGATGGGGTGTATGATTTGGTCACGCTAAATCCACTCCATGTCCGACTCCGCGCCCAATGGCCTTGATATTGATGGTTTGGTCGTTTCCGCTCAAGAAGGAGATAAAGATTCCTTTGGACGCTTGTACGACCATTTCTTCGATCGCATCTACCGCTATGTCTACTTTCGTACTCCCGCCCCGGAGGTGGATGATTTAGTGGAGATGATTTTTATAAAGGCGTGGATCAACCTTGAAAAATACGAGAAACGCGATGTGAATTTCTCGGCGTGGTTGTTTAAAATTGCTCATAACGTTGTCATTGATCACCGACGCTCTCATCGACCACTCTTTGAAATCAAAGAAGATTTTGAAGATGAGTCTGAAAAATCGGCGCCCAAAAAAATCACGGAAAAAAGTATGCTTTCCGATGTGGTGAGAGAGGCTGTAGATCGACTCAAAGAGCCTTATCGACAAGTGATAACGCTGAAGTTTTTGATTGGCCTCACCAATACCGAAATCGCTGAAATTATGAACGAGCGTGAAGGGAATATTCGAGTGCTTCAATTCAGAGCCTTGAAAGAACTTAAGAATCTTCTTGAAGAAAGGGGAGTTCAGGCTGAATTTTTGTAATAAATAAGACCGAGCATCGTTCTAAACACTGCTTATGCTGAATGACCACCAGATTGAACTCGCCAAGAAACGTATTTGGAGCCGCCTCGAGAGTAAACTCCCGGAGCGGGGAATCGGTGTATTCCAACCTGTTCTGTCCCTTTTACGCTCTTCTGAAAAACCTTCGCTTTCTCGTCTCAAGCAGGTTCAGATGAAGGAGCGTTTTTTGGATTTGCTTCCTGATCGAAGCCAGCCCATCCCTTTCTTCAGTCGACGCATTTTTGCCAGTTCGGCGTTGGTGCTTGTTTTGGGTGTGCTTTTTATGCCCGTGCTTGAAGTGGCTCCGAATGTTTCCGCGGCCAGTGCCAATGTACTTGAGGTGGTGGAAGGGGAAGTGTGGGTGAATGGGACTCTCACCACCAATACCACGCTTATTCAGCCCGGAGATACCATCCTCACCGGTGAGAACTCTATGGCTCATTTGTACTTCTTGGATGATAGCCGCGTGACCCTGGGTGCTGATACTCAGGTAGACATTGTGGACACTACTATTGATCCTGAGAATCGTGCTAAAACGATGGTGGAACTTCGGCAAGAGAGCGGAAGACTTTGGGTTCAAGTTTTGAATTTGGTCTCCAAGGAATCCTTTTTTGTTTTAGACTTTCCGAATGGAGAAGTGACGGTGGACAGCCGAGCCAGCTTTGATGTTCAAGTTGGAGATGAAACTCAAATTTCCGTGGCTCGAAATCTTGTCACGGTCAATGCTACTGGGGAGGACAATTCCTATGAAGGAGTTTTAGGACAGGGAGCGAGCTTATGGGCCGGGGATGAATTGAGAACGGAAGCCATCGATAGGGAGGAGGAAGCGGATGCATGGTGGAGCTTTAATCTCACTTACGGTAAATCTTATGCCCGTCAGTTGGATGAAAATTACAAACAAGAGGCCATTGATCGGGCGGTGATTTTGCCCGGAAATCCTTTCTATTTCCTTAAAACTTTCCGTGAAACCCTCCAAGTTACTTTTACTTTTTCCAGTGAAGCTAAAGAAGACTTGCTCGTTCAGCAAGCGGAGAATCGTTTGAATGAAGCTCAAGTTTTGTTGGCCCAGGGAAAAACAGATGCTGCCGAAGAAACCCTTCAAGTCTATCAAGATACGGTCGAGAAAACCTTGGAGAATTCCGACAATGTAGAACTTTTGGCGGCGCTTCAGGAAACTCAGAAGCAAGTTTCTGTGAATCAAGATGTTGATGTAAATCTTACGCTGTTTCAAGATCATTTGACGAGTAGTTCCGCTCTCGTCTCTTCGGACGTTTCTGACAAAACAGAGGTGAAATTAGATTCCGCTTCGCAGAAATTACAACGTGTTCCCGACCTGCTCGTGAACGGAGATTTTGACCAGGCACTTCTTGATCTTTCCGCCTATCAGCTCGAGTCTTTTTCCATTGTGACCGAGCTTGAAAATGTTGCTTTGGATCAACGTGAAGCGATTGTATCCGCGCTCTTGGATCAGAAGCTAAAAGATATTCAAATGCTTCGCGTTATTGCAAGTATGCCGGAACTGACTTCTTCCGTGGACACCACCGATACGATGCTTGAACAGCTAAGTATGCTGCTCCTTTCTTTGCGTGAAAAGGAACTGACCCAGCTTTCTGAATTCTTTGAAAGCACCGATTACAATGTGACTCTTCAGTATCAAATTTACAGTCGTTTGCGTGATCAAGCGGACATCACCCCCGAGCTTACTCAGCAATTTCAGAACACGGAGGTGGTGATGGATATTCAGGAAGTGGAAACGGTTCCGGAGCCTGAAGAGCCCTCGGAAACTCCAGTAGTAGATCCACGATTTTAATCTCCCATACCGACTAAGCCCAGAACAAGGCCGAGGGTGGCGACTAGAGCGCCCACAATCCAAAATCGCATAACCACTTGAGACTCGGGCCAGCCGATTTGTTCAAAGTGATGATGTACCGGTGCAATTTTAAAGACCTTTTTACCAAAGAGTTTTTTTGAAGTGAGCTGGATGATTACCGAGAGCGTTTCAATGACAAAAATGAAGGCGATGAAGGGCAAAATGAGTACGGTGTTAGTGAGCATTGCAATGACGCCCAATGTGGCCCCTAAAGCCAGAGCGCCGGTGTCGCCCATATAAAAACGGGCCGGGGGGATGTTGAACCAAAGGAAGGCTAAACTTGCCCCCGCAATCACCGCGCAAAAAGCCGACAAAATGAGGAGCCCATGCGCGTAGGCGAGGCCGGAGTAAGCCCCGAAGGCAATAATGGTAAGACCTCCCGCGAGGCCGTCTAAGCCGTCGGTAAAATTCACCGCATTGGCGCTGCCTGCCAAAATAAATACGAAGAGCGGGATGATCCATATGCCCAAGGCAAAGTCTCCCACTCCTGGGACATGAATGCTGTTGTAGTCGAGCTTGAAGTAGAACCACAAGGCCGCTAAAAGGGCAAAAAGAGTTAGGGTGAACATCTTGGGCTTGATATTGAGGCCTTTGCTTTTGCCCCAGCCTTTGACATTGAATATATCGTCGATGGCCCCTAGAGCGGCTACCACCACCAAGGTGACGAGAGGTAAGTAAGTTTCACTACGATTGAGTAGAGAGTGTTCGAAAAGACCCGTGTAGGAAAGAAAACGGGAGAGTCCCACCACTACCAAAACACTGCCCCAAATGAGAATGCCTCCCATGGTGGGGGTACCGGCTTTTTTTTGATGCAGTGCGTTATACAAGGCTGCGTCTTTCCCGTCACTGGCTACGGTGCGAATGTTTTTTCCGACTTTGTATTTATTGAGGAGTCGAATGAGTGGCAAGGCTGCGCAAATGGCCACAGCAAAACCTAGAAATCCTGAACCAAGAATGAAAATAAGATGACGAATCGTGTCCGTGATAGGGAACATAATTACCAGGTATAAGCTTTATAGATCCAATCGATGAGAATTTTCGTATCTACAAAACGACTTTTGCTTCCTAGGATGATGGTTAGAATTTCATGACCGTCGGGACTTTCTGCGAGAGCGATGAGACATTCTCCGGCGGAGGGCGTGGTTCCGGTTTTCATCCCTTTAATGCCCAGTTGTCCGAGCAAGATATTGGTGTTCACCAGTTCGTGTTTGGTTCCGTTGACGCTTTCTACGGTGGTCTTTGAGTTCTTCACAATTTCGCGCACACTGTCGTCCTCAAGGAGATATGTGCTGAGTACGGCGAGGTCGCGTGCGGTGGAATAGGCGTTGTTTGATTCCAATCCTGTTGTGTTTGCGTAATGCGTGTCTTCCATGCCCAGTTTTTTAGTGGTGTCATTCATTTTTTGAATAAAGGCGGACTCGCTTCCGGCGTTGTATTCGGCGAGGGCCAGGGAAGCGTCGTTCCCCGAAACAATGAAGAGCCCGTAGAGAAGGTTTCTGACCGAGATTTGTTCTCCTTCGAAAAGTCCCATGCGGGAACCCGTGGCATGAGCGGCAGAGGCACTCACGGTTACAATGGCACTGGGGTCGTTTTCATCGAGAATAATGTAGGCAGTCATGAGTTTGGTGAGACTCGCGATGGGGACGCGTTTCATGGAGTTTTTTTCGTATAAGCCCGTTTGCGATTCCAAATCAATCGTCAAAATGGAGTCGGCACTGAGGGTTGCTGGGGCTACAAATTCTTCTCCTTGCATGGGAATAGAGGCCACGGAGAGTAAGCTCGCGTCGTTAAAACTTGCCGGAACGTCGCTTCCACCAAAGGAAGCAAGAGCTAAAGTGCTGGCGAGCAAAAGCGAAAGAAGGCTTTGGAACATGGGCTTAGTTTAGCCTTAATAAACCCCGATGTAAAAGAGTTCATCGTGGGCTTTGTAGTAGTCTACAAAGTCTTGTCCGAGTTCGATAATAATCTCGGCATCGGTATCCCAATTTTCAGGAAGGTACTCCGTTGGAACTTCGTTGGTGATCTCTCCAAAAGTGAGGGATGGAAGGATTTCGAGGGTTCCTTGTACCTCATCGGCATTGGTGGCGTTTTGAATGGGAATGAGTCGCGTGTCTTGAATGTCTTTGTTCGGTCCGTTTCCGAACTCTGCATTGAAACCGTAACGTACCAAATACATCTTGGTGACTCCGGCCATGCTTTCTTCTTTGGTCCCATTTAGTACTTGAACCCTCACTTGGTCCCGGTAAATTTCAGGATGATAGAAAAATAATTGTGCGAAGGTTTGCAGCTCTGAAAAATCGCCGGCGTAAGGCACCAAGTAATAAGGGTCGCCTTCCTCACGAGGTGGAGTGTAAAGGAATCCTCCCATTTTGTTGGCCTCTTCATTTATCACGGCCGTGAGGATGGAATCTTCTCCCATGTCTGCCGCAAATCCTACCAAGTTGAGCATTTCACTGAGGCTCATGTCCGTTTCAAAGTTTCTTGAAATAGCGTAGTAAGTGTCTTTGATTTTGGACGGACTCGTCAGGAATCCGAGACTGAGAGCTTTGTCCTTGAGCGCGGTCAAAACTTCTTGTTGACGTGCGGCGCGGTCAAAATCGGAAGTGTTATGACGACTGCGAACATATTTGAGTGCTGTTTCTCCATCGAGGTCTTGTATACCGACACTGAGGTAAAACGGTTCGTAGAGAAAATCGGAACCGACGGGGGCTGGGTAAGCATCGTCCGCAATGGCTTCTTTTACATCCACAGTGACTCCTTCCACTGCGTCGATGAGCTCTTCAAAACCCTTGAAGTCGATTTTGGCGTAGTAGTGAATGTCGACGTCTAAAATTTCCTCGATTTGATTCTTCAATTCTTCCATGGCCACTTGAGGATCTTCCGTGTTTTCAATCACATACTCATAAACGCTGTTGAGGCGTGTTCCCCAGCCTACGGCATCGTTCTCCACGTAGAGGTCGCGTGGGATGGAAAGCATGGAAACCACTTTGCCTTGATGATCGAGGGAGGCCACCATCATGGTGTCCGTGAGGTTAGCACCATCGTGCCCTTCGCCGCCCACACCGATGAGAAGAATATTGGTGTGTTCATTAACATCCATTTTTACGGCGCTGCCCACCGCGGAAAAGAAAATTTGTTTGAATGAAAAAGGGTTGCCTGTGGAAAAAGCACCAATCACTCCGCGAAGGGTGAGGACACCTAAAACCAATGCTAAAACGCTCAGTGCGATGTGGCTTTTAAACCAGTGTTTTGCTTTATGCTGGCTGTGGATGGGTTTTCTCTCGAAAGCGTTCATGAAAGCGGGAAAGGTGCTGAGTTATTGTAGACTAATATTACAAAATTGAAATCCAAAAGGGTAGGGACAAGACCGAAAGAATCGTGCTGAGAACAATTGAACGTGCTATAAAAGTTTTGTTTAACCTGTACTCATCCGCTAATGCGAACGGGGTGATGGCGAGAGGCATGGCGGCTTGAATGATTGAGCTTGAAAATTGATTAGGGGTGAATCCGAAAATTTTGACGCCAAAATAAAAACCTGCCGGTAGTAGAAGCAGGGTCAGGATGGAGAATAGTAAGATGGGGAACCACTCCTTTAATTTACCGATCTTGGATTTGCCGATGAAAAGGCCTATTACGATGAGTACCGTCGGGGTGACGGAGGCCGTGATCATGTCTAATGATTTTAGCAGTATTGCTGGAAGAGTAATTCCAAGGCTTCCGATTATTATTCCAAGAACGACTGAGATTAAAAGTGGATTTTTAAACAGCTTTATTGCTACGTTTTTTCTAGAGTGGTCCAAGTATCCCAGGCCTACGGTGAAGAGCCAAAACATATAAATAGCAACAATTAAGCTGGCGCTTGGAAGTATTTCTTCGCCTGATATTTGGATCAAGACCGGGATGCCCAGGTAAGCGACGTTGCCAAAAACGAAACAAATGAATACCGTGCGGAACATTTGTTTTTCAAGCCGTAAAATCTTTCCTACTATTACGGCTACCAAGAAGCTAAGCAGTATGAATAGTGAATTTGCCCCCATCAGTTGGGCCTGATCTGAAAATGAAAAATGGGCCTTGGCGAGTGCGGAAAAAATGAGGACCGGGAAGCCAATCTTTAAGGCGAAATCATTTAAAACTTTGGACCAATCCTCTCCGATATTTTTGAATTTCTGCATCAGCGCGCTCGCAAAAATGATTAGAAATAACGGTGCAATGACGGTTAGAATTTCTACCATACGCCCATCTTACGGCAGTACGCTGAAAACTAAAAATAGATTTCAGCTAACGTTGCTATTGCCCATGTAATTACCAAGGATGGGATTGTAGAAAATAACATGAACATATTCTACAACGTTTGTGCCTCGCCCGTGTTTTCTGAAATGAGATATAAACGGTTATCTTCTATTTGGTATAAGAGTGGAGCGACGAGAATTTTTGGATACCTAAGACGAAGACGTTTGACTTCACTGAGGATAAAGTCAATCTCGTCACCGATTTCGAACATGGGAGCGAAATGATCAAAATGTTCTTCTGCCGCCTGAGCTTGCCATCCAGCACTTTCAGTAAGACCACGGATAAACTGTTCCTTGCGACTAATAAGATTGACCATTCCACACCGGTTATGACCAATGAGTGCAATACAGCGAACATTCCCGACGGCGATGGCATAGGAAACTTTGAACTCACTGTAACGCAAGTTTGCACCACCGGCACGAAGTATGAATGCAAAATTATCAGGGATGTGAAGATGCTTTCGATTGTCCATACACATCCCAATTAGCAATTGAGCGTTTGAGTATGATTCATACTGACGGTCGAAATTATGGTATTCGAATAACGACCCGATAGAGCTTCCTCTATATTGCTGGGGAATGTCGTCCACCGAGTTTATTGTTAGTAACCTGTTCATTGAGATCTTGTGAAGATTTCTAAATGTGGATGAACAATATCCCAAGCTCCAGTTGGAATGCATTCTAAGGGAAATGGCAATTTCGCACAACGTCCGAGACTATGAGAAATTGGACAGGTGTATAGCCTTCGGCTATTTTACACCTGTCCAATTTGGTTGAACGACTGAGCGAAGCTAGGGAGTGAACCTCATAGTCTCTGTTATGTGATGTTTTGTAAATTTTTTTGTAGATAATTTTTTATAATTCCAACTTTTCTTTTGATTCTTTAATTTGTCTACGTGTCAAATCAGTTAGAGTGTTTAATTGCTCTGAAGCAACTTTAGAATCTTCAATTCTGTTTTTTGACTGACTTATCAAGTCTTTTGATTTCTTCATCATTTCTTTTGTCTGTTGATCTAATGTGTTTTCCATAGTGATTTACTAATCAGTTTTTTAATTTATAAAATTTCAGCTAACGT
>CAYHGP010000018.1:0-2719 GCA_964356195.1 uncultured Candidatus Peribacteria bacterium
AGCGATTTTGCACAACTCGTTTCTATGCGAAGTGTTTACGCATAATGTACAGGAAAGGGGTGTATATGTGAAATTGGGGAAAGGTGAAATAGAAACGAGTTGGGCGAGGGCGCAAGTGAAATGGTGAAATTTCAGGTTTTTGTCAGGCGAAAGTGGCTAGACTTTAATTTATGCGTGTTTACGAAACAAATGTTAAGAAAATTATAGGGACAAGTTTCCCTGAAGTTAGGAAAAGAGCCTTTAGGTTTTATACTGTAATTAAGAAGAAATCGAAGAGAAAGCCCTATGTTCGGTCTGCCTACTTTAAAAAAGATAAAATTTTCCTGGAAGTATTTTGGAGCCATGTCTTTGAGAAGAAAAACTACTGGGATCAGATTCGAAGGATGAAGTTTTTTCCTTGTGCGATTGAATTGATCCAAGGGTCTAGGTTTGAACCTATTTCAAAAGAAAATCCAAATAAAAAAGGCGAAATTCTTCATCGATTTATCGGTAAGAGTTTTGAGGGAGATGTCTTCTTTGTTCAAATCAAAGAAGACAAGGCCAATGGGAGAAAATTTCTAATTTCAGTTTTTCCGGAACAATGAAAGAAAGGCCTTCCGCTAATTGTGGTATATGAACCACGGGCCAAAGGTCTTTCTGAACTAATTTTATTCCACTTAAGAAAAATGTCAATTTTAATCTTTAAACCTCACTTATGGATACCAATGAAGCATTAAAACAAATGGCACAGGATTTGCGCCTAAGGAACTACAGTCCGAAAACGATTCGAGCCTATTTAAGTTGTGTGGAGACGTACTTGAAAGCCAAGGGTGGAGTGCTCGGTTACGATGAAAAGCATTTAAAGAATTTTCTCGAGGACAAGCTGGGGAAAGGGGCGGCGCCGGAGACGGTGAATGTTTACTTGAATTCGGTAAAGTTTCTCTACAAAGAAGTTTTGAAGTTTCGAGGGGAAATTGAGCTGCGGTTTGCGCGGCGGAATTTAAAACTTCCGGTGGTGCTGTCTAGAGAAGAAATCAGGAGAATTTTAGAGGTGGTGAGCAATAAGAAGCATCGCTGTCTGCTGGCCTTGGCTTATGGAGCGGGTTTGAGAGTGAGCGAAGTGGTGGCTTTACGGGTGAGAGACATCGATTTTGAAAGGGATATGGTTTGTGTGCGAGGCGGCAAGGGAGGAAAAGATCGGGTGACGCTTTTGCCGGAGAAGTTATTGGGTAATTTACGAGAGTGTGTTGTTGGAAGAGAGGGGGTTGCGTATCTTTTTGAAAGTGAACGTGGCGGGAAGCTGCATTCGCGGTCGGCTCAAAAGGTTTTTGAAGCGGCTTTGTGGCGCGCCGGGATTCAGAAAAATGCCACGTTTCATTCGCTTCGTCATAGTTTTGCGACGCACTGTTTGGAAAACGGTGTGGATATTCGTTATATCCAGAGTTTGCTCGGGCACAACAATATTCGCACTACGCAGCGTTATACGCAGGTGAGCAATCAGCGAATTTTACAGATTAAAAGTCCTTTGTAATTTATGCGTATTTATCAAACAAAGGCGGGGAAACTTCCCGGGACGGAATTTAAGGAAGTACACAAACGAGCTGTCCGCTTTTATAAACAAGTTATTAGTGGTTCGAAAAGAAGGCCTTACGTACGATCCGCTTACTTTAAAAAAGAGAAAATCTTTTTAGGTTTATTTTGGCAACATCTTTTTGAAAAAGAAAACTGGAAAGACAGAGTACGTAGAATGAAGTATTTCCCTCCGGGGATTGAGCTCATCAAGAGAAGTCACTTCGAGCCAAAGTCTAAGGAAAATCTGAATAAATCGGGTGAAATTTTACATAGGTTCTCCGGACTTACTCGAGCTAATGAACTCTTTCATGTACAGATTAAAGAGGATAAAAAGTCGGGGCAAAAGCACCTCATTTCCATCTTCCCGGACTTATGAAGAAAAGCCCTCCGCTAAGTGTGGTATATAAACCACGGCCGAAGACCTTTCTGAGTTCATTTTACCCCTCACTCATTCAATGTCAAATATGATCCTTCCACTCCTTTCAGCTCTGGCTTTTCTCTCGGCGCTTTCGGTCGCGATTTTGACGGATTTTTCACTGCCGTCGTGGACGTGGTTTTTTGCGATTGTTTTCTTGTTTAAGCATCCTAAAATTGCGGTGGTTTTGTTGGCGATTTTATTGGGATTTTGGCGGGTGGATTTTTATGAAGGGCAAGCGGTTCAGGATGTTCCGGTGGGGGAATTTGTTTCGCTGGAAGGCGAAGTGGTGGAGGAAATTGATGTGCGTAGCGATCAACAGAAAATTACGGTGGAGACGGAATATGGGCGAGTCTTGGCGAAGATTTCTTTGTATGAAAATGTGCAGTTTGGTGATCGCGTGAAGCTGTCCGGAATTTTGGAGCGTCCTTACGAAGGTGAAGATTTTTCCTATGGAAATTATTTGGCGCGTTACGGAATTTGGTTGGTCATGGGGCGGTGTTCGGTAGAGGTTTTGGAGTCGGCGAAATTTTCGCTACGCGGGAGTCTTTATGCGGCTAAGAATGGGATGCAAAACTACATCAATCGTTTGTATTTTGAGCCGGAGGCGAGCTTCGTTTCCGGCTTGCTGCTGGGAAGTCGGAGGGGGATGCCTGAGGATTTAACGGATGCGTTTCAGCAAGTGGGACTCACTCATATTGTGGCGATTTCCGGCTACAATATCAGTCTTGTTATTGCGGTGATTTTTTCTTT
>CAYHGP010000018.1:2819-13470 GCA_964356195.1 uncultured Candidatus Peribacteria bacterium
TTGATGACTTTGAGCGCGCAAATCACGACGTTTCCGTTTATGCTTTTTTACTTCGGGCGGCTTTCTGTGGTGTCCCCGCTGGTGAATGTTTTAGTGGCGCCGTTCCTTCCGCTTTCCATGCTTTTTTCGGCACTGTCCTTAGTTTTTGGGATGCCGATGGTTTTGATCGCTAGCTTCTATTTGCAGATTGTGGAAGAGACTGCGCTGCTTTTTTCAAAACTTCCGTTTGCTCAAATCCCTCTTGCTTTGGATGCACTTGGTTTTGGCCTTTGTTTGGCGGTGCTGAGCTTTGGAATTATGTCTTTTTATAAATCCACACTGGCCCGAGCTTTCGGTCTCGAATGCGGGGGAGTTCTTTCCAGGGTTTTAGGCCTTTGATTTGAAAAGCATGAGACACAATGAGTGCGCCTGGTTTGAGCTGGGGAAGTAAATAAGTTTCCATTCGGTTCATGGAATGGTTGAGAAGGTAACAGAAAATAACATCGGCATCGCTCAAGTCTTTTTTCCAAAAGTTTCCAAAACGGAGCTTGGCTTTGCTGCGCCAGAAAATGCTCAAAAATTTTGCCCACAACCACACGAGCGGAGAAAATTCATAACCCACGGCAATGGCTCCATATTGTTTCGCGGCTTTGTGTACGAGGCGACCGTCGCCGCTGCCCAAATCGTAAACTTTCATTCCCGGTTTTAAGTTTGCCGCTTTGAGCATTCTTTCCACTTGTTCCATTTCAGTCGGTACAAAAGGGGCTCCCGCAATCATTGCGTACGTTGTGGGAATGAGGAAAATTGCGTAGCCGGCGAGTTCGAGTAGGGAATAGTGTGGAAGAGTCATTGCGAAAGGAAAGTTGTGAAGGTAAAATGCACTTATTCTTAACGCCATTCAACAATGTTATTCTTCAAAAGTAAAACTATTTCGCACAGGCAAGCAGCCATGATCGGTTTCGTTTTGGCTATTCTTTCTTTGCTCACCACGGGGCTCGCGGTTTTTATTTTCCCGCTCTTCGGGGCATGGCTCAATGTTCATGGTGTTTATGAACTCGATTTGTTTCTCCTCGCCTTTATTTTTATATTTTTCTGTGCGGTTCAAGGACTTCTTTTGTTCGGGTTCCCTTTATACTATGCCCAGGACAAGAAAAGCCACATGACCGGATTTCGAATTTTGTTTTACGCGCTTGTGTGGATGATTGGGATTGTTCTTCTAGTTGGATCTCTCCTTGTTCCGGTGAGCGTGCAAACTTCTTACACTTTGGATGAGTTGAGCCCTGTGGAGGATACAACTATTGTTACCGAGTAATTGAGTAAGTAAAAAAGCCGCTTCCTGAGAAGCGGCTTTTTTGTGTGCTAAGAAGTTTAATTAAGCTTTCTTGAGCATTGGGAGACCGGTGCGTGGGTTTTCCGTCACCTTGTATCCATCTGGAAGAGCGTCGAGCGCATCGGCTTTTTCCGTGCGAGCGAAGTAGTAAATTTGTTGCTTGCGTCCTCCGCGAAGCGTAACCATCTTTCCATGAAGGAAATAGGTCTGTCCTTTCTTGTTTGTGACAGCGTATGCCATAAACTGTTGGGTTAGGGGTAAACTGGAGGAATTATATCAGGTTCAATCAGGTTTGGAAGGTCTTCGCCTTGCACAATTTTTAGATTATGTCGTTTTTCAGTGTATTTAACCTGATGGGAAGGGGCCCTGTTTTTTGGCTTTTTACGGCCATTCTGTCCTCAAAGTGGTCTTTTTTGTCGGCCGTAGGCCGTAGGCACTCGCCTCTGCTCGGCACTCGCCTCTGCTCGCCTGGTATTGACTTGGAAAGATGAAACCATATACTAGCTCTGCCCTGCTACAGTTCAAGAGGGTCCCATCGTCTAATGGTTAGGACAACAGGTTTTCATCCTGTAAATCGGAGTTCAATTCTCCGTGGGATCACCACTTTCGCTTCTGCTCTCTTTGTGCGATACTCTTCGCAGCTCTTAACACATCGTCATGAAACTCAATAAACTGTTCGCCGTCTTCGGCCTTTTTGCGCTTTTGTCCGGTTGTAGTTTTTTGGGTACGCGATCTTCAGAGGAGGGCTACTACCCTGTAACTACTGGTTCTGCCGGCTATGCTCAAGACTCAATGATGGTTTCTGACTATTCCGAGTATGAGGAATCGAGTTACAAATCGAGTAGCATTGTGGACAACGGGGGCTTTGTGGAGGGTGTTGATCAGAAAATCATTAAAACGGGAAATCTAAGCTTGCACGTTGAGGATGTGCGGGAAACGGCGGATGCTGTTAAAGCCACGGTGCTTGAATGGGGTGGGGACGTGGACAGTTCCAGTGTGACCCGTTATGACAATTATTATGTCGGGTATCTTACTATTCGAGTTCCTTCCGATCAATTTGATGCGGCCATGACGAGTCTTAAGGAAATGGCGGTTTATGTGGATTCCGAAGACACCAACGCGCAGAACGTTACGGAAGCCTACATGGATTTGGAGGCGCGCCTTACGAATTTCAAAGCGGAGGAACAGCAGTACTTGGATATTTTGGATCGGGCGGTTACGGTGGATGAAACTTTGCAAGTCACCAGCGCTCTTTCTAACGTGCGGTACCAAATTGAAAGCTTGGAAGGGCAAATCAAGTACTATGATTCGAACGTGTCTTACTCAACCATCAATCTTACTCTCAGCGAAGATGCCAGCGTGAGTTCCACGACGGAAACCTGGAAACCGCTCAGCACCGTGCGTGAGGCGACCAGTGATTGGATTGTATTTTTACAGGGCCTTGTGGATCGAGTGATTTACTTAGCGATCTTTACCTGGCCTCTTCTCTTGATTGGATTTAGCTACTGGATGTGGCGTCGAAGTCATGGCACAAGGCGGAAGTAGGGTATTTGCAGAGTAAGAGGCTGTTCCAGAACAGAATTTACAGGTTGGTTTGACCAAAAGTTATTTTGTAGTTTTACCACGCCATTTACAAATCTCATAGAGCGGACACGTGCCGCACTTGGGCTTGTACGCCGTGCAAGTTTTGCGTCCGTGAAAAATAATCTGCAAATGGAGTTTGGACCAGTCCTCTTTGGGGATGAGGGCTTTCACTTGGCGTTCGGTTTTGTCGCGGTTGGTGCCGGAGTCGGCAATGCCCAAGCGATTTGCGACTCGGTGGATGTGGGTATCCACTGGAAATGCAGGTAATTTGAACCATTGGGATTGAACCACTTGCGCGGTTTTGTTTCCTACGCCGGGCAGGGCGGTAAGTTCTTCCAAGGAGCTGGGGACGTCTTTTTCACGTAAGGCCGCGGCACAGCCCATGAGGGCTTTAGTTTTGCTGTTGAAGTAGCCGGTGGAGCGAATGAGTTGGCGCACTTTTTCTTCGCCCAAGTCTAAAATATCTTGCGGAGTGCAGGCGCGGTCTTTCGGGAAAAGGGCGGGGGTGACTTTGTTTACACGTTCGTCCGTGCATTGTGCCGAAAGAATAGTGGAGAGCAGCAACTCAAAAGCGCTTCGATGGTGAAGAGGAGCCACCGGGTTTGGAAACTCTCGATCGAGAAGGACGATCAACGCTTTACTGTTGAACGGTGTCTGAGTTTTCTTGAGCATAAGTCTCGTCTTCCAGGTAAGAGAATTGATCACTTGTGGAAGTTTCCATTTTTTGAAGAATCTCGCTGGCTTGAATATTAATAAAAGACTTGGCTTCAATCACTTGCCGATTCAATTTGCGCAGCTCGGATTCTAGGGATTCCTGATCCATTTGGAGTTGCTTCAGTTGGTAGCCTTTTGCTGGCTGCAAGCTGTTGGTGTAGAGGTAAGTGCCGGTGCTGGCCAAGCCCATGATCAACAAAGTGACGGCAAGCACACGATAAGTATTACGTACTTCTTGGGAGAGAGGTTTGCGCTTTCGTCTCCACTTTAAAGGCCGAACTGTGCGTGTGAGAGGATCCATTTTTTTAAAGAGGGGCTATACGCCCTGATTTTAACCTTTTACTTCAGAACTTCAAGCCGTACCTTCAAAATTCCTGTTGGAAGGGAGCCAATTTGTTCGAAGGCGGTGGGGGTGAGATCCACGATGTAACCGTCGGTGTAGGGGCCGCGGTCCACTACGGTGACGTCCACGCTTTGATTGTTGGCGAGGTTTGTTACACGTACCACGGTTCCGAAAGGCAGGGTTTTGTGGGCGGCCATGAAACCGTCAGTGTCCAAAGCGGTGCCGGACGCGGTGTTGTGGCCGTCGAAACTTCGGCCGTAGTAACTCCCGATGCCGTATTCCACTTGAGTGGTGAAAGGGGCTTGGTCGAAGCGGTAAATGAGGTCCGCGAGTTCGCCGCGAGTGAGGGCCAGGCCGGGCAGGTAATCTCCGGTTTCGTCGGGGACGAGGACAGCGTTCTGGGTGGCGTAGTTGAGGTAAGCGCTGTACCAGTTTTCGTCGGTGGCTTCGGGCAGACTGCGGTCGGTGGCGAGAAGGAGCATTTTCAAGGCTTCCACTCGGTTCACGGTGTTTTCCGGGAGAAAGGTCCCGTCCGGGTAACCGGAAATAATGCCGAGACCGAGAGCGGTAGAGATGTAGTTGCTGTACCACGCGTCAGGATCGGTGTCTAAGAAGCTAAGTTCGACAGTGGTGGTGTCTTCCACAGCGGAATATTCCAAAATCATTTTCAGGGCTTCCACGCGGCTGACTTCTTGGTCTGGTAAAAAGGTTCCATCGTCGTAGCCGGTGACCAGCTCCGCTTGGCTCATGTAGAAGATGCCATCGTAATAGACGGAATGGTCGGGAACGTCGGTGTACCACGAATCCAAGGCCCCTGAAGTTACTGGTTCGGCAAAACTGAGAGAGAGTATCAACCCCAGGAATGCACCAATTCTTTTCATAATCGTTCGGCTAGGCCGAATTTATGCTTTGTATTTAATCACCACTTGGCGATAGTTTCCTTCTCCAATACTTTCGGTCACGAGCTTGTCAAAGCCGCCGTTTTTGATCATGAGATGCACTAAACGTCTGAAGTATGGAGACATCGGAGGTAAAGCGGCTTGAACCTTGGTTTCGGCAACTTCTTTCATCTTTTGTTCGGCAATGGTGAGCACATTCTCTTCCTGACGCTTGCGGTAGTTGTCTACGTCGAAGGCCACGGTGATTTCTTCGCCAAGCTCTTTATGAAAGATGACGGTGAGCATTTTTTGCATGGCGAGCAGGTTTTCGCCGTGGTGCCCAATCAAAAGGCTGGGCTCCTCGGAAACTACATTCACTCGGTAGTTGGCGCTGTCCACTTCCTCAACCTCAAGGTCGGTGAAGTCGATGCCAAGTTTAACAAGAAATTCTGATACGGTTTTCTTAATTGGTTTTTCCATATAGGTTTAATTATTGCGGCTTATGACACGAATTTTGACGTCGTCGTCTGTTGACGAAGGTTTTGAGCCCTCTTTATTTACCACAAGTTGTTGGATGATGCCATAGAAAGTGGAAGTTCCCCAGTAAAGACCTACGGCGGCAGGGACTTGTGTGGTGAAAACCGCAATCATAATCGGCATCAGGTATTTCATCATTTTGTTGGCGGTTTCTATCTCTTGAGGCATCTTGACATCGGTCTTTTTTTTCTTCTTGGCCATCATGAGCTGCATTTGGATGAACTGAAGGACTCCAATTATAAGAGGGAAGATGATGAAATCTTTTTCCAGAAGGTCAAAGCCGAGGAAGGCGGGGTTGATGCTGTGGAATGAAAACTCGGGAAGGAAGCTATAAATAAAGATTCCTTGATCCGGAGAAAGGCCGGTGTTCACTACATTGAACAGAGCAATGAGAATTGGGAATTGGAGCAAAATCGGCAAACAACTGGAGAATGGGCTTACTTTGTTGGTCTTCCACAGGAGCATGGTTTCTTGGGCAATGCGCGCTTGGTCATTGGCAAATTTTTGCTTGATCTCTTCGAGTTGGGGCTGAATTTCCTGCATTCTTCGCTGGGCTTTCATGGCCTTTTGGGAAGGCATGAGCAGAATCGTTCGAATGATGATGGTCAAAAGAATGACGGCAAGGCCCAGGTAATGTCCTGGAATGTAAATAAGAAGTGCAACCAGCACGTTCAACATGGGTTGGTGGATCCCTACGCGCCACAATTTTGTGAAAATCCCGGGTTCTACAATTTGGAATTCAGGAGATTCGAAGGTTTTGAAATTATCTTTGGTCACCTCGCCGGTTTCCGGGTCTGCACCGGGTATGCTGAGTTCTAAAGCCACCTTATAACGACCCACCTCACCAAAATAAGAATAGGAGAAAGGAAGGAGGCTCACGGTTTTCACCTGGCCGGGTTCGATGATGACGCTTTTACCCGTTGAACAATCGGGATGTTCGGTGCCTTCTACGGCAACGAATCCGTCACTCACATACTGATAAATGTTGAAAGGAGGCAAAAGCGTATCGCCTTCTTCTGAATAGTTGCAGGTTATGCCAATTTCGATTGGCTCGGAAGCGTTGTTCTGAACCTCCACTTGAATGTCTTTTCCGATGGCATATTCACTGTCGGCCGTTTTGATGCCCACATCTCCCGTACTTAGAATGGGGTCTACGGTTGTGCTGTTCTGCCAAAGTTGGAGAACGATATACGTTGCCAGAAAGACAAAGATGTAGGGGAAAATGTTGAATTTTTTCATGAGACCTTGGGTGGTTGGGTTTGAAATATAGCCCTGAGCGCCTTCTCGAGTTCATCGTAGGAAGCGGTGGGGATGGGTTTGCGTGCGAGGAGCACTATATCAAAAAATGGAGAATTTGCCACGAGACCTTCTTTCTCGAGAATTCGCAGAATTTCGTAGACTTGGCGGCGTTTCTTATTTCGTTTTACGGCCGAGCGTTCAAGTTTTTTACTGAGGACAAAGGCGTAGCGATTTGTTTCCAAGTCGTTCGTGCGTTTTCTCAATATGAAAAAAGGAGTGGAAGCGCTGGTCCCGTCTTTTAGGATGCCTGCCACATTGTCTCTTCCGTGAATTCGTTTACTTCGTTTTATCACGACGAACCTTAACGGTAAGCTGATGACGTCCTTTGGCGCGACGACGGTTCAGAACTTTTCGTCCGTTTTTAGTAGACATGCGCTTGAGAAAGCCATGTGTTCGAGCTCGTTTACGTCTTTTAAGTTTTCCTAGCATAATGAAGATTAGCGGGGTGATTGTAGGGAGGGCTTCAGGAAATGTCAACTTTAACTTTTTCTTGCTCTTAGGAACCAATCTTTAGCCCACTCTTGCCAAACAGGTTAAAACTTAGTAGAGTAGGCGCAATTTACTGATTAAGATATGTTTTTACAGCTTCAGCAAGAATCTATATTGCTTGGACGTCGACCTATTGGCTTCACAGAACACTATTATACGGAATGGGATGATGGACTTGGTAAAGAAAAAATTGCCCTTTTCCTGCTCATGTCCATTGGCAGCACTCAAGTGCCGGGGGCGGAGATCGGGAAGGAGGCCTTCCAGCTTCTTCAAGATCACTTTTTGGACGACTTGGCCGGGGATCCTTATGATCGCTTTGAAAGCGCGTTGCGAGAAATAAATGCGATGGTCAGCCAAAAAGAAAAAGATCTCGATCTCAAGTTCATTCCGAATATGAATGTGCTGATTGGGGTGATCCAGAAAGATTTGCTCTTTTTGTCACAACGCGGAGAATCTCAGGGTTATTTGGTTCGCAAGCGTCATGTGAGTTCTATTACGGATGGTCTTTATGATGAAAAGAATAAAGATGATCTTTTCCAGAATATTGCGAGTGGAGTGCTTGAAGTGGGGGACAGCACGGTGTTTGTGACCGGACCTTTGGTTCAATATGTGACGCCGAATGATCTTTCAAAGATTTTCTCCGAGCAAGCGCTGGGTGAGGCTACGAAGGAACTCGAAGATTTGTTGCACGATGACATAGAAGAGCAAATGTCGTTGCTCGCCTTTGAAGTGTTGGAGCGTACCGAGGAAGTTGTGATGGCTGCGGTGGAAACCGCCGGTCCTACCGAGGTTGATGTGGAGCGAAATGAAGGGCCTTATGAAGAAGATGAAGAATTTACAAAGGAGAGCCGATTCAGCAAAGGCTTGGAGGTTCTCAGAACTTTTGCCTCCAAAAGAGATCACTTGCAGGTTTTTGATAAAGTGCGTCGTTGGGAAAAGAAGAAGTTACTGACCGGTATTGGAGTTTTGCTCGTTGTGATTGTGGGGGGAATCCTTGTTCTCAATCTTACTTTGGGGAAAGCTCGCCTCGCCAGTGAAATGGAGGCGAAGCTCAGCACGGCTGAGGATAATATTGCTCAAGCCGGAACTCGTGGCGCTTTCGATAAGAGCGAGGCAAACACTTTGCTCGACCAAGCGGAGGAATTGGTGGTGGAAGTTTTAAACTCGGATTATTTGGGAGGCCAAGCTCAGGCCAGCCAACTCTTGGATAAGATCTCCGAACAAAGAGATTATCTCGATAACGTTCATCATGCTTCAACGGAACTTAAGATGGTTGTGGACCTCAGCAGTCAGTTGGCCGGGGACACTTTGCTTGGGCTTGAGCCTTATGGAGACCGTATTGTGGCTTACTCTTCACAAAAAGCTTATCAAGTCTTATTGGATCAAGTGCAAGCGCCTTATGTCCTCGATGCTACGGAACGCGTGGTGGCGGCTCGTTACTTTGACGAAGTCAGCCGAATGATTTTCCTCACGGCGGCCGGAAAACTTATTGAATACACCGATGGAAACAGTCAATTCGCCGATACCGCCGATGTGAACTGGCACACCGGGGTGGATGTGGCTACGTATTCCAACAAAATCTATATTCTTGACCCGAGCTCCAATCAAATTTGGAAATATGGTCGCGGTACCGATAGCTATGGAGCGGCTCAAGCCTACTTCAGTGGAGAAATGGACCTTTCGAAGGCGGTTTCCATTGCCGTAGATGGAAGCGTTTGGTTGCTTAGCAGTGATGGTACTTTATCGAAGTACTTGAGCGGAGAGCTTCTGGATTATGAAATCAAGAAGGCTCCTCTTACTTCGATGGAAGGAGCAACCATGGTTTACACGGAACTTGAAATCAACCAGGTTTATGTCTTGGACCCTACGAACAAGCGTCTCTTCATCTTCGACAAGAGCGGCAAGAGCGCGGACATCACCTACAACTCTCAGTACATTTTGGACGACATTGAAGGGACTCTCATGGATATGTACGTCGACAAAGATCGCGGTGTGATTATGCTCGTGACGGATCACGCACTTTATGAATTGAGCTTTGAATAGCGAGCCATTTCGGCCTCTTCTTGTGTGGGAATCACCATCACGCGGATGGCGGAGTTTGGTGTTGAAATGGTGAGTTTGTTCGCTTTGTTGGCTTTGGCGTCGAGCTTGAGGCCGAAGGGCTTTAAATATTCGCAGATTTGCTCACGCAGATAAAAGGCGTTTTCGCCAATACCTGCGGTGAAGACCAGGGCGTCGGGAAGGCCGCCGAGGGGGATGAAATAACTGGCGATGAATTTGGCCATTTGGTAGCTGAACACGTCGAAGGTGCGGAGCGTGCCCGGTGATTTTGGCTTGGCCCAGAGGCTGCGGACGTCGGAGCCGATTTCTGAAAGGCCTTTGAAGCCGGATTCCTTTTCGAGTAGATGATGAACGGCGTCGGGTTTTTGGGTGCGCTGCAGGTGGAAAATGATGGCGGGGTCTATGGTGCCGCTGCGTGTTCCCATCATGGGGCCTTCGAGCGGGGTGAAACCCATGGACGTGTCGATGGATTTCCCGTTTTTAACGGCGCACAGACTCACGCCGTTGCCGATGTGGCAGGTGATGAGTTTTGTGGATTTTCGCTTCAGAATTTTTGCGGCTTCACGGGCGACGTAGTTGTGGCTGGTGCCGTGAAATCCGTAGCGTCGAATGTGCTCTTTTTTGTAGAGCTTGTATGGAAGGCCGTAAAGGAAGGCACGGGGAGGAAGTGTGGTGTGAAAAGCTGTGTCGAAAACGGCGGTGTGCAGGGCGTGTGGGATTTGTTTGAGGCAGGCCCGGAGCGCTTCGAGGTTTGCAGGATTGTGGGAAGGGGCGAGAGAGTTGAGGCGGTCGAGTTTTTTGAGGACAGCTTGGGTAATGCGAGTGGGTTTTATGAACTCTTCGCCGCCGTGAACTACGCGGTGCGCCACTTTTGTGATTTCTTTGGGGGACTTTATAGCACCGTCGGTTATGAGCCGTTTGAGTGCGTAGGCAATGGCTTCTTTGTGGTCTTTTATTTTTATATTTGTTTTTTCTTCGCCGGTTTTTAGGTAGCGACGAAAATGGCAATGTTTTTGGGCGATGGCGTCGATGTGGCCTTTGTAAAGCGGTTTAAGCGACTCGCTGAACAGTACAAATCGGAGAGAAGACGAACCGGCGTTGATGACGAGAATGGCCATGGTGTGGATTTCTGCTTTTGATCTTACACCCTGGTGGTGTTAAGATGAAGTCGGTTTTAACTCACGCCATGACAAAAACCGATCAAAAAGCCTTGCAGTGGCTTCAAAAATATCTGCGATACACCGACTACATTGGGGCGGCTCAGCTTTATTTAAAAGATAACTATTTTTTGCGCGAAAAGCTGGTTCCCGATCATATCAAAGAAAGGATTTTGGGACATTGGGGGACGGTGCCGGGTTTGAATTTTATTTATGCGAACTTGAATTATTTAGTGTGGAAACATTCCTGCGAAATGCTTTTGGTCACTGGGCCCGGGCA
>CAYHGP010000018.1:13570-19056 GCA_964356195.1 uncultured Candidatus Peribacteria bacterium
GCTGGCTTAAAATTTATAAAATTGAAGAACTTGTTGATAGCCAAGGGCGGCCCAAGCCCGAGGTGGTGGAATTTGTGCCCACAGGCAATAAACGGATTGGAATGTGCAAGCACGCCATTGGTGGAAACATGATGAAGCCGCTGAAAATGCCGGCGCTCGGAAAGTATGCGCTCAAAGTGAATAAGCGCGGACGTATTCAGTCGGGAAGTACGCCTGTGGGTGGAGAGTTTTTACGGGACTTGGTGAAACTGAATCCTAAAAATTTCCGCATTTTTTGTCCCGATGAATTGGAATCGAATTTGTTCAAGGCTGTGTTTGAAAGTACGGGCCGCGGATTCACGTGGCCGCTTGTAAAAAATGATGAACATATGCAATACGACGGACGCATTTTGGAGATGCTTTCCGAACACACTTTGCAGGGCTGGATGATGGGTTACACGCTCACGGGCCGCTTCGGATTTTTCTCCAGCTACGAAGCCTTTTTGACGATTATCGCGAGCATGGTGGATCAGTATGCGAAGTTCCTTAAGCAGAGTTTTAAAATCAAATGGCGCAAGCCGGTGCCGCCTTTGGTCTACCATTTGGGAAGCGTGGGTTGGAGACAGGAACACAACGGTTACTCCCATCAAAATCCGAGTTTTGTGAGCAATCTTTTGCAAAAGCACGGAGAGTTTTGCCAGGTTTATTATCCTGCGGATGCGAACAGTTTCTTGGTAGCTTTGGAAGAAGCTTTTCAAAAGCCGAACACCATCAATGTGATTGTGGGGGACAAGCGTGAAGTGCCTCAGTGGTTGACGCTGAAGGAGGCTCGTGAACAGGCTAAAAAAGGGATTGGAATTTGGGAATGGGTGGGTGGAAAAGAGGCCAGCAAAAATCCTGACATTGTTCTTGCCTCGGCCGGAGATTATATGACGCAGGAAGCTTTGCACGCGGTGCAGTTGTGTAAAGAATTGGTGCCTGAAATGAAGATTCGTTATGTGAATATTTCGGAAGTTACGGGGCAGTGCATTGGAGATTATTGCAGCGTGGATCACAACCGAATCAATCAGGAAACGGTGGATCAATTTTTCACCAAAGATCGTCCAGTGGTTATTAATTATCATGGATACACCAACGATATGGAGCAAATTTTGTGGCCGTTTGTGAACCCTAAAAGATTCAGTATTCACGGCTACCAAGAACGCGGGAGCACCACGACACCTTTCGATTTGAAAGTGACGAATGAAGTGGATTTTTATCACCTCACTATGGATATGGTCACGCGCGCGTCCAAGCACAATAAAGCGGTGGCCAAAAAGAAGGATAAAATAATTGCGATGCTCACGCAGAAAATTGTGGATCACCAAAAGTTTATTGTAGAAACCGGAGATGATCCGCATGAAGTTAAAACCCTTCAATGGTCAGGGCTTTAGCCCAATTTTATGAAAAGTGTCGTCATTTTGGGAGCGGGTGTGGCCGGTTTGCATTGTGCGCAAAGCTTGGCGAAGATGGCGCCTCACGAACTCCGAATTACTTTAGTGGATAGCAGCGATGTGCATGTGCTTCGCGCGGATTTGTATGAGGTGGCCACTGCTTTCAATAAAGAGATTACCGAGGAGTGCATGATTCGTCTTAAGTCCACGGTTGCGACGCCCATTTTGAGTTTGATCGACCCGGATCGAGTGCAGTTTGTTCAAGATGAAGTGCTGAGCATTGATGCTAAAAAGCGAACGGTGAATTTGAAGAAAAGTAAAAAAATCAGCTACGATTATTTAGTGGTGGCCATGGGGAGTCTCACCAACTTTTTTAATATTCCCGGTATCGAAAAAAATGCGTTTTCGTTTAAGTCGATGAGTGACGGATTGGCGATCAATTGTCGTTTGGATAAACTTTTTTATAATCGTTGGACAGGCCGTAGCAAAGCGAAGGCCCTTTATCTCACGATTGGGGGCGGTGGGGCAACAGGATCCGAGCTTGCGGGCGAGCTTTCATTCGCCATTAAAAAACTATGTAAAAAATACCGATTTCCACCTGCAAAAGTGCATATTCATCTGGTCCAAAGTGGACAGGATTTGGGTGGAATGGACGGCAAGGGGACCGAGGCTATTTTTAAACGGTTAACGTCGCTTGGAGTTTGTGTGTATCGCGGCTATCGAATCAAAAAAGTCACCCAAGATAAAGTGCTGATGCTGGATGCAAAGAAGAAGCTAAAAACTTTAAAGAACGATATGCTCATTTGGACGGCCGGGGTGATGGTGCATCCCGTGGTTCAAGCGGCTCTGGGCGATGTCAAAAAGGGCGGGGCGGTTTTTGTGAACCCAACGCTCGAAGCTAAAAATCATCCCGGTGTATTTGCCGCAGGTGACAATACATTTTTAGACAATGGAAGCGGAGAACGCGTACCGATGTTGGCACATCCGGCTTGGAAAGAAGGGGAGCATATTGCGGCGAATCTTATGAACGTGCTGAATCGGCGGCCCATGACGGATTATAAGCCGGCAAGCAAAGAATGGGTTATTCTTCCGCTTGGAGGAAAGTATGCTTTGTTTCGTTTCGGTCCTTTCTTCCTCACCGGATTTTGGGCGTGGTTTTTGAGGCGTCTTGTTATTTTGCGCTATCACTTCTCCACCATGTCCTTTGGTCGCGCGCTCAAAAAGTGGAGGATGGGTGGAAAGATTTTTGAGGAGAACGATTAAACACCAAGCAGTTTTTGCATTTTTTCGATGCTTTCTTTTTGGCCTGGTAATTTAGAAATCATAGTGCTGGCCACGAGGCGTAGTTTTTCACCGTTGAGCAAATTCAGCGTGAAATATTTTGCCGGACCAAAGCCGAAAAATTTAGCTGAGGTGACGTCCGATCTTTTGATGTTGAAACTGCCCTCGACTTCAAAGGTTTCACCGCTTAGGCCTCCCATGCGAAGGAAATAAAAGGTTTCTTTTGAGTAACCCATGACGTATCGCTTTTCCAAGAAAGCGGAAAGTAGCCCTCCGCCCAGAAGTATTCTCAGCCAAAGAGGTATGGTTTTGAGAATGAAAAGATAGAACTCCGGTGTAACGCCTCCGGTGACTTTTTTGAGTTCGGTGAGAACGGTTTGGTCAAAATTTTCCATGGCGTAGTGTTTAAGAATTAAAGTTGAGGTCTTGTGCCTCGAGCGTGGTGATGGCGGCCAAGTTTACGATGTCCTGCACCGAGCAGCCGCGAGAAATTTCGTTCACCGGTTTTTTGAGGCCTTGCAAAATGGGGCCAATGGCCTGAGCGCCCGCTAATCTTTCCACCAGTTTATAGCCGATGTTGCCTGCTTCCAGGTTTGGGAAAATAAGAACATTGGCGTGTCCTGCAATCGCAGATTTTGGATCTTTTAGGGTGCCAATGGAGTCGATGAGGGCTGCATCCACTTGCACTTCGCCTTCAACGGGAAGGTCGGGACGACGAGAGCGAACGAGCTGCGTGGCTTCCCGTGTTTTTTTAGCGAGAGGATGCTCGGACGAGCCCGCGGTTGAGAACGACAGCATGGCAATTTTGGGTTCGAGGCCGAAACGCTTCGCCGTTTCGGCCGTATCGATGGCGATGTCCGCGAGGGTTGTTACGTCGGGTTCAATATTGACGGCGCAATCTGCGAATAAAAGTATTCCGCCATTCGCGGCGTCGGGGTCCGTGCTTGCGGGGAGCACCATGAAAAAGAAGCCCGACACTTTATGAAACTTTTCCTTGGTCTTTATGATTTCGAGGGCCGGAATAATACGTTCACGTGAAGTGGCCGTGGGCCCGGCAATCATTCCATCGGCTTCGCCTTCATGCACCATCATGGTTGCAAAATAATGCGGACTTTTCATTTTTTCACGCGCTTCTTCTTCCGTGGTTCCGCGTAATTCCATGAAACGTTTTACGTAAGTTTCGAAGCGAGAATCTTCCTCTGGGTTTCCAAAAACAATCGGTTTTGCCGTGCCTTCTTCTTCAATTTTTTTAACGGCTTCCACGATGCGGGGCTCGCTGCCTTCGGCAAAAACGATCCTTTGCGGATTTTTTCGAGCACGTTCCTTGAGGGCGGCGAGGAAGTTTTCCATGGGGGGAAGGTCTCTAGTCGGCCACGGCTTTGAGGTCTTCCGCAGCTTGGTTAATGGAATCGGCAGCCTCTTCAATCGACTGTTTGGCTTTGTTCACTTGGTCGATTTTTTCTTGGACGCCTTCACCTATGTTAATTGCTTCCTCTGCCAAGTTGTCTACGGCTTCGGCGGTCTCTTGTTTTGCTTTCATCAAATTTGCAGTACAGCCACTTAGAAGCAGGGCCATGAGCGCGGTGAGCAAAATTTTCTTCATGGTTGGGATTTTTTATCTTCCTGCTTGAACATTTCGGAAAAACTTCCGCTGAACCCTTTCAAGAAGTTGTGCATATCCAGCACTTCATTGGAGCTGATGCGTTCCATACGAGGTGCGGTTCCGAGTCTCAGTTCGCCATTGTTCATAGGCTCCATGTGCATATCTACGTGAATGCAGGATTCATCGTCGCAGTCGGGACAATAAACATGAAAAAAACTCTCGTCATAATTAATACTTCCGAGTATGTCAATATTCTCATCCGTGTACTTCCCGTTACACTCCGGGCAGCGCATGATTTTCTTGATCTGGCTCACAATAATGCGAAGTTCGTGAAAATTCATAGTTCAGTTAAAAACTATGATTTATGCTACTCCTTTTTGTGGGGAGTGACCAGGGCTTTTTGAAGAGAAGCCTATTGATCTAGCTTTACTTCAGGTTGAACATCTTTTGCTACGCCTGCATGTTCTTTCCCTACTTCTTGATCAACGTCTGCGGCTTGAGCGTCTTGAACATCCAGAGAGTTTACGCGAGCACGAACTTGTGAAAGCAAACTGTCACGTGCCTGCGTAGCCATGTCGCCCACTTTAGCTACGGCGACTGCAGGTGCCAATGCAGGGTCTGCTTCTGCTGCGGCCATTCCAAGTGCCCCTCCGGCCAGTGCAGGAATCCCTTCTCCGGGAAGTACGATTTTTTGTACAACAGCTTCTTCGATTTGTGCCTGGAATGCGACTTTGGCGGCTTCACTAGGATTTTCTCCCAATTCAGCATGCATCTGTTTTTCTTCTTCTTCCGTGAGTTTGAATCCTACCACACCTAGAAGAGCTAAGGCGGCCATCGCCGTGCCCGGGAGGAAATAAGCTCTTAAATCAATCTGTGGAAAGTATTTCATCAAAAATTCTCCTGCCCCACTTTGATCCGCCATTGCAAAGTTTCTTTGTATTCCGGCCGGTAATTGTTCCCATGCAAATCGCAGAGGGGCCAATAGAGCGGTGTTTCGTAAAAAGTGTGCAGCTGACGCAAGGCTATCTACCCCTACTCCTGATTTTTCACCTTCTTTGATAGCGAGACTGATGAGTTTCAAGGATTGGTCCAATTCGTCGCCTTCTTTTTTCTCGTTAGCCTCTGGCCCTTCAGAATCATGTCCATCCGGGGTTGGTGCGGCCGTTTCATCGTTATCTACTATCGGGTCG
>CAYHGP010000018.1:19156-20751 GCA_964356195.1 uncultured Candidatus Peribacteria bacterium
GCAGGCCTTGATGGATTCTTCGTTGGAATAATCGTTCAAAGCTTCGAGAGCGGGGATGGAGTTTTCGAGGGCCAGCGCCACCATGGCTTTGTCCACTTTCATCTTTTCGTTGAGGAAGAGTTTGGGGTCGTAGTCGAGTTCATCCAAAAGGAAGGGTTTGAGCATTGGCGCGGCATCTTCCAGGGTTTTCAAGCGAGGTTGAACGGCGCTCACAAAAGCGTTCTTTTGTTCCTGGCTCAGTTGCAGCACGAGTTGGTCTTTGTACCAGGATGCTTTTTGTAAATAAGGGAGGATCAGCTCGCCCAATTCTTCCGGGGATTTTCGACGGATGTAAGTCCCGTTGATCCAATCCAGCTTTTCCAAATTGAATACGGCCCCGGCTTTTTGGACGCGGTCGAGGCTGAAACGGTCGATGAGTTCCTCCATGGAAAATACTTCTTCTTCCGTTCCGGGGTTCCATCCCAAGAAAGCAATAAAGTTGATCATGGCTTCTTTGAGGTAGCCTTTCTTAATATAGTCTTCGGCGGCCACGTCGCCTTGGCGTTTGCTGAGTTTGCTGCGGTCGGCGTTGAGGAGCAGCGGGAGGTGAGCAAACTCGGGTGCGTTCCACCCGAGGGCTTCGTAGAGCCACAAGTGTTTTGGAGTGGAAGGCAGCCATTCTTCGCCGCGAATCACGTGGGTGACTTCCATTTCGTGGTCGTCCACTACGTTGGCGAGGTGGTAAGTGGGGAAGCCGTCGGACTTAATCAGCACTTGGTCGTCCACATCCTTGCCGTTGAAACTCACTTCGCCGCGGATGAGGTCCGCGAAGAGGACTTCTCCTTCGGGAATGCGTTGGCGAATGACAAAAGGGGTGCCTTGCGCTTGAAGTTTCTCGATTTGTTCTTGAGAAAGAGTGAGGCAAAGTCGGTCGTACTTGGGCGGCATTTTTTTGGCTTCTTGCTCGTGACGCATCCGTTCGAGTCGTTCCGGAGTACAGAAGCAGGGGTAAGCGGCGCCTTTGAGGACGAGCTCTTTCGCATATTTCATGTAAATTTCTGTGCGTTGAGACTGGAAAATAGGACCTTCATCCCAATTCAGGCCGAAAAATTTCAGCGTAGATTCGAGGCTTTCCACAGCGCCTTCCACGTAACGTTTTTGGTCCGTGTCTTCAATGCGCAGGGCAAAAATCCCCTTATTTTTTTTGGCAAAAAGGTAAGAGTACAGTGCGGTGCGTAGACCTCCCACATGAAGGAAGCCGGTTGGGGACGGGGCGAAGCGAGTTTTAATCATGAGCGCACAAGGTCAATGGGCATGGCCATTTGAACATCCAGCTCTTCTACGTTTTCTCCTTCCACGTAAAGTTCCATCGCTTCTTGGATATTTTTTTTGGCTTCCTCTAAGGTCTCGCCTTCTGAAAAACAACCTGGTAGAGAAGGTATAGAAACCGACCATCGGCCATCTTTTTCCTGAGTGAAAATCGCAAAAATAGACATAAGTTCAATTAAGTGGCTTCATTTTAGCACTGCCTTTGTTATACTACCAGTAAGTTAACCCACCCTATGAATAAAATCCAAGCCTTCCTTTCGTCCGTGGCCGTGAAAACCAAAGAGGCC
>CAYHGP010000018.1:20851-23830 GCA_964356195.1 uncultured Candidatus Peribacteria bacterium
TTTTGTGACTTATTTCCTTTCCTATCCGTGGCAAAAATCTTGGCTTAAGTACAGCTTTGCTATTTTGCTTCCGTTTCTCACGGTTTACTTCGTGGCCATTTTCCTCCGCATCGATCAATACGGTCTCACGGAACTGCGTTACCTCGGGGTTATTTTGGGACTTCTCCTGACTTTGCTTTCTCTTTACTACTTGTTCTCCAAGGCCAAACGTTTGCAGATTTTCTTTGTTTCCTTCGCTTCGGTGGCTTTCCTCTTTTCCTTCGGGCCGTGGGGAATTTTTGAACTTTCCGTGCAGAGCCAAGTGGCGCATTTGGAAAATCTTGTTGTGCGCATTGGCGCTCTTCAAGAGGGTAAGCTTCAGGAGCTAGATGGGACGACTGTAGATGAAAAAATCGTGCAGGAAATCAGTGGAGTGGTGGATTACTTGGCGAATCACGATCGCTTGGATGAGGTTCAAGAATGGACCGAGCTGGATCTTTCGGACAGTGCGAATGTTTACGACCTGCGCACCGAGTTTATGCAAGAAATGGGACTTACGTTCGATATGTGGGGTTATTGGGGTGAAATGGATCCACTTTATTCAGGTTATACTGTTGAATACGGACAGCCTCTCGACGTGGCGGGTTATGAGGTGATGTTTCCTTTGGACATTGCTTATGATGTGAATATGGTGGGAAGCACTCTCAACTTCAATTGGAATTCCGAGCAGGACAATGTGGGCAGCGGTGTGAATGAGGTCGGGGACTTGGTGGTGACTTATGAAGGTTATGACCTTCACTTCGATTTGTTTGCTCTCAAAAATTCTATTGATGCTCAAAACATCGGTGCCGATTCTCTCTCTCCCGAAGTTCTGACTTTGACCGGGGAGAATGCAAAATTCCGCGCAAAAATTCTCATTGAAAACATCAATTTTAATTTTAAAGACGAGTCGAAAACGACGCTTTACAATCTAAACCTTGGAGGGAAATTACTTCTCGATGTGAAGTAGGGCGAAAATTCCAAGATGATCGGAATCCGTCTTCTCGGTACTGCTGAAGAAGACGGTTTCGATTTGGGGTGTTGTGAGAATAAAGTCGATAGGAAGTTGAAAGAGGAAATTGTGGGCGTGCCAGGTAGGAACAATTCCGAAGCCCAGTCGAGAGTCTTTTAGGCCAGTTGTTTCGAGCAAATCTTGGAAGTAAGGGGACCACGGTGTGCAATTAAAATCTCCTACAACGAGGGTGGGGATTTCGCTGGATTTTACGTAGGTTTCAATGTCTGCGAATTGCTCGTTTCGTTCTTCGGCATAGGCCTCCGTGACGGGAGCATAGGGATGAACGGCGAGAAGACGGTACGATTGGTCTTCCGGGATGAACTGCAGTCCCACTTCGGTTCCCAGGGGAATTTCCTGAAAGGTGCCCGGATTTTTGCTGCCCACCACAATGCCGTGGACTCCTGTTTCACGGGTGATTTGAATAAAAGGATATTCGTCTTGGAATGTGGCGAGTTCGTTTTGCCACTGGTGGCCGGCTTCGTGAATCACAAAAATGTCCGGGTCTTTTTTGCTGAGCAGTGTTTGAAATTCGTCAAAATTTGTATTGGTGTAGTAGAAATTTTGAGAAAGCACGGAAAGGTTTGGAGTGAGAGTGGGGAGGGGAAGACTCGTACCCTCTGGGGCATCTTCGAGCTTCGCCGAGGAGAGATAGGGAGCAAAGGTGGCGAGGTTGATGCTGATGAGGACGGCAAAAATCAAAGCGGTTTTCCAGCGGTGAATGGCTGCCGTTATCAGTAAAAGTGCGGTTCCAATGAGGGCGTAGTACACGGTGTAGTGCGTGAAGAGCTCAAAAAACCAGTTGAATCTTCCGAGTAGGGCAAAGCTTTCGACGGTGAGAGAAACGGCGAGGAGGAGGGAGAGGAATTTTTTCATGGATGCATTCTACACTGCTCATAGACTTTTCCGTGCTGTTTTGCTAGGATTGGGGCCGATTTTATGGTCAAACGTCGCACCACTCGTCGTCGAAAGAAATCTGCACCTCTCTTCGATTTTGATGTAGAAAGCCATATTGTGCGTGAAATTTGGGCGGTTTTCTATCTGGCTTTGGCCGCACTCACGTGGCTTTCGCTCAATAAGCAGTTGGGTGTTCTTGGGGATTTATGGGTTTCAGGTTTACGTCCTGTTTTTGGGATTGGTCTGGAAGCGGTTCCTTTTGCACTTTTGTTCATGGGAGCTTCCGTATTTTTCTCGAAGAAAGTCAACTGGGGCTTGGCTCGCCTTATGGGAGTTTTTGCGCTGACGGTTTCGATTCTTGGGTTCATTCATATGGGGGTCGCCGAGACGGATTTGCTCGAAGCGGCACAACGAGGGGAGTCAGGAGGATATTTCGGTTTTGTGGCTAGTTTTATTTTTACGACTGCTTTTGGTCGCACCGGAGCTTACGTGCTTTTGACCGCTACATTTTTGATTGGAGTTTTGCTTACTTTACAGATCAGTTTAGGAGCCATCGCTCGCTTTATTACGCCGTCTCCAAAAATGGTGCGTAAGGTGATTCAAGTGGCCACTCCCGAGTTCAGTGTCACTTCTGATCAAGAAGAGGATGCCGAATTGAAAATTGTGTCTCCTCACGAAAAGAAGGAAGAGGAAAGTTTCAGCATGACTCTTAAAGAACTCAGTTTGAAGGAAGTGGAGGAACGTTTGGCGCTCGCGAAGGATGATGAAGAAGAAGACGACGTGGTGGATGACGGGGAAATCGTGGTGGTGGATGAGAAAGGAGCAAAAAAAGATGATGAAGTGGAATGGGCTTACCCGTCCTTGGATTTGCTTGAGATTGGGAAGGCCTCCATTGAAATCAATGAGAGTGACTTGAAGCGCAAGGCGGATCTTATTAAAACCAAGCTCGAACAATTCGGCATCGATGTGAGTATGCACGAAGTTCATGTGGGGCCCACGGTGGTGCAGTACACGCTGCGTCCTGCGGATGGGGTGAAGCTTTCTAAAATCAC
>CAYHGP010000019.1:0-1456 GCA_964356195.1 uncultured Candidatus Peribacteria bacterium
TTCAAAGTGACGGTTTCATTACTATTGTTAAGCTGAAAAGAGAAGCCTGTGATTGTGATCGTTTCTTCCAAAGTGCCGGAAAGCGTCCAGGGTTTGGCGGTGGTGTCTTCGAGCGTATATAAAGAGAGGTCGATGGCGCTGGTACCGGCAGTGGTGAGTTCAATCCACTCGGATTCGCCTGTGTTTGGATTTGGATAGAGCGCGGAAATTTCGATATCCATGGAAGGGGTGATCGTTGAGTCGACTTCGCAGGCTTGGGCGGACTGCAGGACGAAAGTTCCGAAAAGAATAAAAAGAAGAAGTTTGCGCATACATTGGGGTTAGGGACACCCATCGTGACACGGCGACCTTTATGAAATCCTGAATTTTTTCTTAACTATTTCTGAATTTTTTATGACAATTGTCAGGATTTTTACGAAAGCTTGCTTGCCAACTTTGCACAATTTTTGTTAAGCTGCACTTAGTTCTTTTACTATTTCGACCGGGTACTCAAAAACGACTCGACTTAAGCTCAAATTTCTTTGGAAACTCAGCTAAAATCCTTGTTTCTCAGATCAAAACAGCCAGCACTTCGACTGTAGTTTTTGTCGTATCCCGGGGTTTAACCCCATAAGATTATGGATTTAATCTCATTTACTCTCCTCCTGTTAGGACTGGGGGCCGGGGGAGGTGTTGGTTTTGTGCTCAGAACCCGTCAGATCAAAGGAGAGGATCAGAAAAAACGCAAGGAAATGGAACGGGCGCTCAGCGATGCGCAGCGTCAGGCAAACGAGATGGTGATGAAGGCCAAAAATGAGGCGCTTCACGAGAGAGAAGAGGCTCAGAAAGAGGAACGTGCCAAACGTAAAAAGATCGAGGAAACCGAGACGCGACTCGTAAAAAAAGAGGAGCTGCTCGACACCAAGTCTGAAGATCTGGATAAGATGAAAGGCAAGCTTGAAGAAAAGGCTGAAGAGCTCAAAAAAGAGCGCGAAAAGGCCGAGCGTCTTGTTGTGGATCAGGAAAAAAAGCTGCAAGAAGTGGCTTCTTTGTCGCATGAACAGGCTAAGGCACTTCTTCTTAAACAGATTGAATCTGAGTTTAAGGATGATTTGTTTGCCCATGCGAAACAGCTTGAAAAAGACATGAACGAAGAAGTGGAAGGAAAGGCCAAGCAAATTCTTGCCGATGCCATTCAGCGCTACGCTTCCGAGACCACGGTGGAATCTACCACTACTTCCGTTACTTTGGCTTCCGACGACCTGAAAGGACGCATCATCGGACGTGAAGGACGCAACATCAACGCCTTTGAATCGGTGACCGGCGTGGATGTGATTGTGGATGACACCCCCGGTTCCATTATTATGAGCGGTTTCGATCCTATTCGTCGCTACATGGCGAAAATCACTTTGGAACGACTCGTGGAAGACGGACGTATTCACCCGGCTCGCATTGAGGAAATGTATGCCAAGGTAAA
>CAYHGP010000019.1:1556-6583 GCA_964356195.1 uncultured Candidatus Peribacteria bacterium
GGAAAGCACGCATTCATTGGGCGCGACATCTTGAAAAAGTTCGGAATGCCCGACGAAGTTTTGCATTGTGTGGAAGCCAATGAAGGCGACACTGAAGCAAAAAGCGTAGAGGCTAAAATCATTCAGGTGGCTAACCTCATTTCTGTGGCGCGTCCCGGAGCCAACAAGGAAAACTTGGAAGTGTACATCAAGCGTCTTTCCGAAATTGAAAAACTCGCTACGGACTTCCCGGGCGTGAACAAAGCCTTTTCCGTTCAGGCCGGCCGCGAACTTCGCGTCTTTGTGAGCCCTGCGGAGGTGGATGATCTTCAAGCTTTGAAACTTTCCCACGAAATCGCTCGCAAAATCGAAAAGGATTTGCAGTACCCCGGCAAAATTAAAGTCGAGGTGATTCGCGAATTGCGAGTAGAGGCGTTTGCGGAGTAGTTGAATTTCTATGAAAAACTCTCTGAAAGGAAAAAGGAGTACGATTGTGGCCAGTTTCCTTGTGGCTGCCTTTTTTCTTTTGCATTACACGGTTTATTTGGAAGTTGGATTTTTGACAGCGGACGGACTTGCTTCGTTCCCGGTGCTCCAAAGCTACACTGATTCGCCGGTTGATTTTAAAGAGGTGGCTTTATGTGAACAGGATGGCAAACGACCGGGTTATTTAAATCCTTTTCAGAAAATTCAGTATCGCTACCAAATTGTTCGCGAAGGCTACAGCGAGTGCGACATTGTTGAAGAGGCTGAGTCGTTGTTCACCTCAAACATGGTTCCTGTTTCCGGTGATTTAACGGTTTATTATGATGGTTTTGAGGAAGACGGTTTCGGGCGTCCGCTCGTTGAAAATACTTATCCGAATCCTTTATTCTTCCTTGTTCAATATCTTATAGTGGGAGCGTTCGTTTACGTTCTTTTGAGGCCAAAAATTCTATAAAGCCTTGCAAAATTGCTTGGAAATTAATAGGGTAGAGCCACGTCCATTCTTTAAAAACCTTATTTTCATGAAAAAATCTACTTTTGTTCCGCTCGCAGTTTTATCTTTAGCTCTTGGCTTGGGGGCCTGTGCTTCTACTCCTGACGTTGGCATAGATGTTGAAGGTTTGGGTATCGTCGTAATGGCACCTGAAGGCTACACCGTGGAAAAGGTGAGCGAGGACGGTTTCGACATTTATCGTGTTTTTGACGGAGAGAACCCCGTTGCTGACTTTGAAGAGCATGAAGGTTACGATTTTGAAATGTCTAAGCTCGAGACTACGGCAGGGATTAAAGAAGTTATGGATTCTTGGGAGCTGGATTATACCGTGATTGATGAAGAAGAGGGGGAATATGGAGCCGCAGTATTGTACGAAACTCCTGATACTTATGGAGTGCTTGCAGGTTTGAAATACGGAGATACGGAAGTGGTTTGCCAAGCAGCAGCCGGGTCTTTGTCTTCCTATGAAACAACCGTGTTTGATGTTTGTAAGAATGCGGTGCCAATGGGCTTGTAGCAATAAATCTTGACTAAAATTCGGTTCACGCTAGAATTAGCACTGCCTAAAAAGGAGTGCTAATTTAGTATCTAATCCAATCTTATATGTCCAAACTTCAACCTCTTGCCGGGTATGTGGTGGTGAAGCGCCTTGAAGAGCCTTCCAAAACTGCTACCGGTATTTTTTTAACGGAGTCTGCGAAGGAAAAACCTCAAAAGGGCGAAGTGAAAGCTGTGGGTGCCGGAAAAGAAGGGAAGGAGGCACAAGTTCGTGAGGGCCAGATTGTTCTTTTTAAGAAGTACGGTCCTACGGAAGTGGATATGGACGGGGAAGAGATGTTGCTCCTCGAAGAAGAAGATATTCTCGCTATTATTCAATAACTTTTTACATCATGTCTAAGAAAATTCTATTCCAAGACGAAGCTCGTCAAAAACTGCTTTCCGGGGTGCGACAACTTTCGGATGCGGTGCGAATCACTATGGGGCCTAAGGGACGCAATGTTTTGCTCGAAAAGAAGTTTGGCGGTCCTATTATTACGAATGACGGAGTGACCATCGCGAAGGAAATTGATCTGAAAGATCCTGAGGAAAATGTGGGAGCGCAGCTGGTGAAAGAAGTGGCGACGCGAACCAACGATGTGGCCGGAGACGGAACCACGACGGCAACGGTTTTGGCGTGTGCGCTTTTGGAGGAAGGAATTCGAAATGTGGTGGCGGGAGCAAACCCTGTCTTATTGAAAAAAGGAATGGATAAGGCGGTGCGCCGCGTGGTGGAAGAGCTCGATAAAATGAGCAAACCTCTCAAAACTAAGAAAGAAGTGGCGCAAGTGGCCACCATTTCCGCACAAGATGAAGAAGTGGGCGAGGTGCTTGCGGATTTGATGGAAAAAGTGGGTCATGACGGCGCTATTACAGTGGAAGAAAGCCAGCGTGGCATGGGAATTTCGATGCGTGTGGTGGAAGGGATGCAGTTCGACAACGGATTCATTTCTCCTTACATGGTTACGGATCCCGCTCGTATGGAAGCGGTTTACGAAAACGTGAAAATTTTGATCACCGACAAAAAGCTCAGCAACTTTAAGGAACTTTTGCCGCTGCTCGAAGTGGTTGTTCAGTCCGGAAAAAAGGAGCTGATGATTATTGCGGAAGATTTGGATGGCGATGCGCTCACGAACATTGTGGTGAATAAGCTCCGTGGCGGGTTTAGCATTTTGGTGGTGAAGGCTCCGGCGTTTGGAGAACGTCGCAAGGAAATGCTCAAAGATATTGCGGTGCTCACGGGGGCAACTGTTATTTCCGATGAACTTGGTTTGAAGCTTGAAGAAACGACGATCGCGAACTTGGGAGAAGCGAAGAAAGTGGTGTCCAGCAAGGACAATACGATGATCATCGACGGAAAGGGTGACTCTCACAAAGTGGCGGACCGCGTGGCTGAAATTAAAGTGGCCATGGAGAATACGAAGTCCGATTTTGATCGAGAGAAATTGCAGGAACGCGTGGCGAAATTGTCCGGTGGAGTTGGGATTATTGAAGTGGGGGCTGCGACCGAAATCGAAATGAAGGAAAAGAAAACACGCATTGAAGATGCTTTGAACGCCACGAAGGCGGCCGTTCAGGAAGGAATTGTGGCCGGAGGAGGTGCTGCCTTGCTCCACGCGTCTAAGGTTCTTGAGGGGATGCATGGCGAAAATGAGGACGAAAAAGTGGGGATTAAGTTGGTGAAATTTGTACTCAGTGCGGCGGTTCGACAGATTGCGGAAAATGCCGGAAAGAATGGGGAAGTGGTGATCACGGAAATTTTGAAGAATGGAAGTAACACTTTTGGTTACGACGCACTCAAGGATGAATACGTGGATATGTTCGAGGCCGGAATCGTGGACCCCAAAATGGTGACTCGAAGCGCGCTTGAAAATGCCGTTTCCGTTGCGGGAACCGTTTTGACCACCGGCGCTACCGTCACTGATATTCCTGAAGAGAAATCTTCCGGCATGGGTGGAATGGGAGGCATGGGTGGAATGGGGGATATGATGTAAAAGAGTGGGGCTGTTGTCAGAACTTTGACAACACATAATTTCACTTCAAAAAGCGAGCCTCTATTGCATTATTTCAGCCCTTCTGATAAGATGTAAATGTAAGTCCAGGTGCTGTTAAACTACAGCTCCCCTGAGTGTCACGAAAACCCTGTCATATTGGCGGGGTTTTTACGTTTGTGGGAAAATTCTTTTACGCCTGGTGCATGGGGCAGTAGCTTAATTGGTTAAAGCACCTGGATTTGACACTCAGGGGATGCGGGTTCGACTCCCGTCAGCTCCACCAGGCGTATCTCTTGTGAAAAGAGCGGTTTTTTGGTATAATTAATAGATTTAAATGTTTTAAAAACGCCATGGCCGATTCAGATTCAAAAAAACAAAAATTGATGCAGGCGGCACAGATGCTTGAAACAAGCCCCGGATTCAGTATGGTTTTCCCCATGACATCCGAGCAGTGGATGCTTCTTTTGGAGCGTTTGAGTGAAGACGAAATTGACGATTATCTCCTTTTGCTCAACGAAGAACAAAGCATGCTTATTGACGCAAAAAAAGAAGAACAACGGAAGAAACAAGTGAATTCGACTCATTATTTGCACCGTTTGGAACGACTCAAACTGAAGGCGCTCGAATCCATAAAAAATAAACATGTCTCTTGATACTACTAATCCGATTGAGAGTTCTGCGGGTGGTGCGGATTCGTTGGGTTTGAATGAGGCAATGGCGGGTTTTAATGATTTGGTGCTGAGCCAATTGAAGGATGCTGACCCTGAATTGGCCACTCAAATTTTAAACGAAGCTCATGCGGATGCAGCGGCTTGTTTGAAGCAAAAAACGACTGAGGATCTCGTGGCCGCTCGTGCCGCCCTCGAAAAAACTTTTGACACTATCCCGAAGAAAATCAGTCTCATGGCGCGAGTGCTTGTGAATAGCACGTTGGGGAAGTTTGCGCCGGAATTTGCGAGAATGTTTTTAGGGACCAATGGTTTGCAAGCTGTTAGCTTTGACGAGGAAAAAGAACGTTTGAAAAAAGAGGGAGGAGCTGTTCTTGCTGAACACAACAATATTCTTTACCCGCGAACGGACGGGTTTATGGGAAGTTTGCAAATTTTGTCTCGTTTATCCAGTCTTGTAGGCATAGGGGAGAAAGGAGATGCCATTCGGGTGGTGGCGGGTTCAACCTTGGTGGTTCCCCAATCTAAGAATACCGCCGAGAAGGGGATGCTCTCCGTGAGCGTGTGGGGTCAGCTTCGTTATGTTGGTGAAGGGATGGAACCTCCCATTCATTTGAGAACAAAAACTATGGAGCAGGCTGCAAGTGAAACGCCGCGTCCGGATGAGATTTTTGTTGTTGAAGTGAAAAACGAGATGCCTGCGGCTGCCGAATTGGCTAAAGCCCGAAAATTATTCGCACGAGGAAAAGTTCAATGGTACACTCCCGAACTTTCCATGGCACTTTTGAAGGCTGAAGGGGCCAGTTCGGATCAGGCTATTACCGCAATGGGCGTTCTTCCATTCTCTGATGAATATGCGACGCTTAAGGC
>CAYHGP010000019.1:6683-12318 GCA_964356195.1 uncultured Candidatus Peribacteria bacterium
CAAGTGGTGGAAAGCCACTCGCCCGATTTGCACCTCAAAGTGGGGCGCGTGCCGCTGGTGCGTTTGCCCAACGGAGAAATTTATGAAATGCAGGATGCCGAGGTCATGACGGTGAAAGACATCGAAGAGGTGATTGCTCAAATTTTGACGGGAGAAAAGATGGATATTTATAAAGAACGACGCGAAGTGGATACCTCGTTTGCTGTGATGGGAGTTGGACGTTTTCGCGTGAATGTATTTATTGACTCCGATGGACCTGCCGTGGCCTTTCGAAATATTCCGAGTGAAATACCAACATTGCAAGGGTTGGGACTTCCTGAAACGCTGAAGTGGTTCACGCAAAAATCCAAAGGTCTTGTGGTGGTGACCGGTCCTACGGGAAGCGGTAAATCCACGACTTTGGCGGCAATGTTGAATGAAATTAATTCGAGTCGACGAGTGCATATTATTACCGTAGAAGATCCTATTGAGTTTGTTCATCCCACCAAGTTGGGTTTGATCACTCAACGTGAAGTGGGTTTGCACACGCACTCTTTCCCTGATGCTATTCGCGCCGCCCTTCGTGAAGATCCGGATGTGATTCTGGTTGGAGAAATGCGTGATCTCGATACCATTTCGGCTGCCATTACCTTGGCAGAAACCGGACACTTGGTACTGGCCACTTTGCATACGCAAGATGCGCCTCAGACCATTGACCGTATGATTGATATTTTTCCGCCCAATCAACAATCTCAGGTTCGAGCGCAGCTTTCGACCACGCTGCTTGGAGTGGTGGCGCAACGTCTCATTCCTCGTGCCGATGGTTCGGGTCGTGTGATGGCTCTCGAAATTCTTGTGCGAAACGATGCTATTACCAACTGTATTAAAGAAGGAAATACCCATCAAATTTACTCCATGATGCAGATTGGAAAGGAAGATGGAATGATTACTCTGGACGCCTCGCTTGCTGAACTCTATAAAGCCGGACTCATTTCCGAGCATGATATGTTGCTTCGCGCTCATGATCCTCAGTTGATTGCTAACCTCGTTGCTCATGACTAGCTTGTTTATCAATATGACGGACCCTGTTATTTTCCAAAGTTTTGGAGGAGACGAGTACTGGTCCAAAGTGGACGTGCCCGCTGGCAGTTTTGTAGTAAAGGAAGGAGAGGAAAGCCAGGATTTTTATTATATTTTTTCGGGTGCCGTGAAGGTTACGAAGTCGATCAATGACGGCGGGCAAACTCAGAAGCTCCTCGCTACGCTCGGAGTAGGAGATTTCTTCGGTGAAGGTGCCTTGCTCTCCGACAAGTCTCGCGGTGCTTCCGTGCTTGCGCTGACCCCCACTGTTTTATTGAAACTTCCCCAGTCTAAATTTGAAGCTTTGGTTACCAAAGACCCTCAAGCGGCCGTGGGTATTATTTTGGGCATCGTGCGTGTGCTTAATTCTCGTCTGCAAAATATGGATGAGCGCTTGGTGGCCTTGGAACGAGTGACGCACCTTATTCGTGAACACGGTGGAAATACGGCGGAATTGATTCCTTTGATTTTCAAGGAATTGGCGCCGGTCACGCATCATGGGGTCTTGGCTCTGTTCTCCGTGGATGCGCAGCTCAAATGGAGTACACCCTCCACTACGCCCGAACAAATGAATGCGTGGAATTTGGAGGTTCCCGGCTTGCTTGAAGGCTTTAAAGCCGCGGGCGCGCCCGAATCGTTCCGAAAAGACAGCCACATCTACCTCGCCATTCGCACGCTTCAGGGAGAATTCCATGGAGTGATGTGTGCCGAGCTCTGTGGCGAGTGCGAAGAACGCGATTTGCATTTGCTGCTCACGGTGGCGGAACAAATTGGGAATTTAGTCTAGGGGAGAAGGTTTGAATTCATTGAGTAAGATGTTATAACTTGCTGGTCTTTTTAGTATTAGTATGATGATGTTTCCCCGCTTCCAACACGTACTTTTCCAAGCATTCCTTGCTGTGATGTTTTCTGTGTGTACTTCAACTTTAGCTTCCGCAGCTGTTGTGACTTGGGATGGTGGAGGTGGTGCAGATACCAATTGGAGTACTTGTACAAACTGGAATCCGTCAAATGTTTGTCCCACATCCAGTGATACTGCCACGTTTGATGCAACGTCCACGAATAATGTTACGATTGCTACTTCGCTTACCGGTGCGACCGCTCCAAGAGGAATTGACATCAATATAGGTTATACGGGGACTATCACGCAGAATGCCGGTGTGACTATTAGTATTGGAGTAGGAAATTTTGATCAGGCGGACGGTATTTTTTTAGGGGGTAATTCGGCTATTACAGTCGACAATACTTTTACCATTTCAGCGGGTGCGTTCACGTCTACCTCCGGTGTACTCACGGTTGCTAATGCATTTACTCATACCGCAGGAGGCACATTTACTGCTAATGGAGGAACGGTCACTTTTACAGGAACCAGCGGGACAATTAATGTGAATGCGACGGAGACTTTCTACAATCTTACTTTCAACTCCACCGTGGCGTGGGGAAGGGTTGTTTCGGACAATGACACACTTACGGTAACCAATGCACTGACTCTAACAGAGGGATATATAGATCAGTCCATAATTCCGGCTGCAGGGACTATTGTTGTTCAAGGAAGTCTTTCTCATAATGCAAATTTTGATGGTGGCACCTCTCAAATCAATTTGGAAGGTTCCGGTACAGCAAGTTTTTCAAGTGGATCGATGACTGGTTTTAAATTAAATAGTGCTACAGCCGTGGCCACGGGTCCTTCCAGTGGTACTTTAACTTTTGAGCATCATTTGACTATTGCGGATGGTACCTTTAATGGAGGAGTTGGAGCTATGACCTTGTCCGGATCTACCAAGAACTTCTCTCAGTCCGGAGGTACTTTTAATGGAGGGGCCGGGACCGTGACGTTTCCGGGTGCAATTGCCATTTCCGGTGGTACCTTTAATGGGGGGACTACGACAACTTTTTCTAATAACAGTGGAACATTCACTTTTTCCGGTGGAACACTGGCTCCTGGATCAGGGACTCTGAATGTTGCAACTCATTGGACTCAAAGTGTAGGGGCTACTTTTACAGAAGGAACCAGTACGGTAAATTTTTACGAAGGGAATGGCACTAAGACTACTGATATAATTGTAGGAAGTGGTGGGGCAGAGACGTTCTATAACTTAACTTTTAATGTGACCTCAGGTTGGAGGAAAGCAGTTGCGGATAATGATACTCTCACGGTTACTAACACACTCACCTTAACGGAGGGGTCTTTAGATCAAACCACGGTTCCTGCCGCAGGCACCATTGTTGTTCAAGGCAGTATTTCTCACTCAGCGAATTTTGATGGAGGTACCGCTCAAGTCAATTTGGAAAGTTCCGGTACGGTAAGTTTTTCAAGTGGAACGATGACCGGTTTTAAATTGAATGGTGCAGGAGCTATAGCAACGGGGCCTTCTAGTGGGACTTTAAATTTTTACAGTCATCTGCTCGTTGCAGATGGAACTTTTAATGCAGGAGTTGGGGCTATAACATTGGCTGCCAGCAAGAATTTCACACAATCCGGCGGGATTTTTAACGGAGGTGCCGGGACGGTTACTTTCCCAAATACAATAACGATTTCCGGTGGTACTTTTAATGGGGGAACTAGAACCGATTTTTCATGTAACAGCTGTACGTTTACTTTTTCGGGAGGAACTTTTGCTCCCGGGTCAGGAACAGTAAATGTTTCCGGCCACTGGACGCAAAGTGGCGCGGCTAATGTTACGGAAGGAACAAGCACGGTGGCTTTTCTTGCTGCCAATGGAGACAAAACTATTAATGTGAATGCGACGGAAACTTTTTACAACCTAACTTTTGGTGATTCAAACACTGCCAATAAAATAATTGCTGATAATGACACTTTAACTGTAAGTAATACGCTTTCCCTAGCGGATGGGTTTGTTAACCAAACCACAGTGCCTGCTGCAGGAACCATTGTTGTGACAGGAAGCATTTCACATGGTGCAAATTTTGATGGTGGAAGTGCACAAGTCAACTTGGAAGGTTCCGGTACCGCAAGTTTCGTAGGCGGAACGATGACCGGTTTTAAATTGAATAGTGCTTCTGCTGTAGCTACGGGGCCTTCCAGTGGGACTTTAAATTTTTACAGTCATTTTCTAATTGCTGACGGAACTTTCAATGCGGGCGTTGGTGCTATTACTCAATCTGCCAGCAAGAATTTTACTCAATCCGGTGGTATTTTTAATGGAGGTGCGGGGACTGTAACGTTTGTGAATACTGTTACCATTTCCGGGGGTACTTTCAATGGTGGAACCAGAACCGATTTTTCATGCACCAGCTGTACGTTTACTTTTTCAGGTGGAATATTAGCGCCCGGGTCCGGAGCTTTGAATGTTTATACTTATTGGACGCAAAGTGGCACGGCTGTTTTTACAGAAGGAACCAGCACAGTAGCCTTTGTCGGTACCAATGGAGATAAGACTATTACTGTGGTTGGAAGTGAGACTTTTTACAACCTATCTTTTGGCTCAGGTGGAGCCGGTAAAGTTATAGCCAATAGTACTACGCTTTATGTTAGTAACAACTTAGTATTAACAGATGGTTGGGTTGATCAAACCACGGTTCCATCCACTGGTACGCTTTCTGTAAGCGGAAATGTAACGGTAGTTTCTACTTATGACGGAGGTACCGGTAAGTTGACCTTTACCGGAAGTGCTATTCAAACCTTTAATTTAGCTACCGCAAGTCTTTATAACGGTGATATCGATGTGAATAAAAGTGGTGGAGAAGTCGATTTGACGTCGGCTCTCACGATGGATGCTACGAGTCAAGATCTTACTGTTCAGGAGGGGACTTTTGACCTGAGTGGTTTTACCCTTATAGTACAAGGTGCTGCTACAGAAAAACTCGTTGTCGAAACCGGTGGGAATCTCCAGCTGCAGGGTGGTGAAACCATTACCGGAGATAGCGCAAGCTACCCGCAGCTCGATTCAGGCAGTAAGGTGACTTACGATGGTACCGTTGGGCCTTATACGTTGAAGAACTACACTTACCATCATTTGACGATCAACGGGGTGGGGGCCACTTTTAGTCCGGCGGCCAATGAAGTTTTGGGTGGTGATTTGGCCGCTACAGCCGGGACTTTTGACATCAATGATTTGACGCTGGCCATTAATGGAAATACGCTTATAAATGGAGGCACTGTAAAAACGGGAACCAATACGGTGACCTTTGGAAATGCGGGAGCGGATTCTGTAACGATTTCCAGTGGAGGCTTGGAAATTGAGTCAGATTCTCCGGGGGCGGATATCGTAAAAAATGCTACGGTGTGGACGAACTCTGGGGGAACTATAACTTACAATGCCGCGACTGGAATCGTGGGAGTGGTGCTTTCGGGCTTGTCTCCTTATTACAATCTCACTATCAATTCTTCCGGCAGCACGTACAGTTTGCAGGCGCTTACGGATGTGGATGGAAACCTTACGATTACGGCCGGGACCTTGGATGCCGGGAATGGAGGTAACTTTAATATGACCGTAGGGGCCAATTGGGCGAATACGGGTGCTTTCACGGCGCGCAGTGGAACGGTGACACTGGACTCCGCCTCTGCCGCAGCTATTTCCGGCAACACCACTTTCAATAATCTCACGTGCGCCAC
>CAYHGP010000019.1:12418-20839 GCA_964356195.1 uncultured Candidatus Peribacteria bacterium
CCAACGGTGAACAATGCCGTGACGTATCAGGTGGGGCAAGCCGGTGGGTACATCACCACTTCCTCCGGAGCGAATACCATTGGAATCACTTGGAATGCCTCCACGGATGTTTTGGCAAGCACGGACATTATCAATGCGCGCATTCGTATCACTCCTTATGACGGCACGGTGGCCGGGACTGCAGGAAGTAGTACCAACTTCATTCTGGATCGTGTGGCGCCAACGGGTCTGGCAAATGGTAGTTTCAATATTCGATCCAATCAATCCATTCAACTTACATGGACAGCAGTAACGGAAAGTAATTTCAATCACTACGAAATTTGGTATGGAACTAATCAGAGCGACGTGCAAAACCGCACAGGCACCGCCACGGAATGGGATAATTCAGACGATGCCGCTTTAACCACACGCACTACCACAGGATCTACTTTGGGGGATTTTATATTTTCAGGGGATTACTTCCAAGTTTTTGCTATAGATAATTTTGGGAATGAAACAACCCTCATCGGTTACTACGTGCAGCTGGGTAGCAGCAGTGGCGGAGGAGGAGGAAGCAGCTCTACAACAACTACAAATACCACCACGGAGACAACGACAACGGATACAACGACAACAACGGATACAACCGATTCCTCAGGTGACACAGGTTCCACTGACGGAGGAACTACTGATGAAACTATCGATGAAACTACAGCACTCACTTTTGCAGACATCGGCCTGACTTCTCCCGATCACTGGTCTCAAGGTTATGTAGAATATTTGTCCGGAGTTGAGTCCGGCACTCAAGAGGAAGTTTTTGTGGAGACTGCAATTGCGCTCTCAAGTTTCATGGATATTTTGACCGGAATTTTCACCACGCCGAACGACTCTATGAATCGTGCGAATGCTTTGGAGTTCTTAATGGCTATGGCCGGTCATGATCTCACTACGATTACTTTGGATCCGGCCTTGCCTCCGGCTTTCTCGGATATTTTTGAGCATACCCAGGCGGCATTTATTCAGCACGCTTACGATGCGGGGCTCATTCAAGGCTACCCGGACGGAACATTCCGGCCAGAGAGGACTGTGAACCGTGCGGAGGCTTTAAAATTGGCCACCTACTTCTTCCAGGGAGATTTGGATCATGAAGTTTTTGGGGAGGATTTGCTTGCGCTTTTCGGAATGGAATCTAATCCATTTACGGATGTGGATTTGAATGAGTGGTATGCATTTTATGTGCTTCTTGCCTATCAGAACGGCGTTGTTGATGGTTATGGGGACGGAACTTTTGGACCCGCGGACCCCGTCACTTTTGCCGAGTTTTTGAAGATTGGCACTCTCATGAAAAATATTGAAGATGCGGTTGAGCTGGCAAAGGAACTCGAGTAAGATTGGAACACGTTAAAGCTACGTTTCATGGACGACATTTATCTTCCCGAGGAAAACGAATCGGATGAACCGATTGAATTTGAACGTCGGGCGGTTGAGCAAGAAAAGCCCACGCACCCTTCGGGGGTGAACGCTTCGTCGTATGTGAAAATTTCTTTTGATCGTTTCGTGACCTTGGTGGCGAACCATAGTTTCTTGGATGTGGTGGAGCGCAATAAAGATGAGGAGGTTATTTTGAGTACGAATTTGCTGACCGACTTGGCGAATGCGCGTCGGTTTTCTCCAAGCACTCGCGGTCCGCTCATGATTATGGGTGGACTCGTGGTTGGTATTTTATTCGGTTACCTCTTGTTCAATGCGGTATAAACGCGTAATGCTCAAAATTTCCGGGGAAATGTTGGCGGGTTCCGATGGTGTCGGGGCGGATGGGGCGGCCCTTGTGGCTTTGGCGGAAGAAATTAAAGGACTGGTGAAGAAAAAACTGGAAGTGGCGATTGTTGTGGGGGGCGGAAATTTTTGGCGCTACCGGGATAACAGAAAACTCAAAATGCCGCGCAGTGCTTCGGATGCCGTGGGGATGCTCGCCACGATTATGAACGGACGTCTTCTTCAAGAGGCCCTTACTTCAGTGGGGGTAGCGGCTCATTTACTTTCTGCTCACGGTGAATTTTATTTTGCCGCTCCTTATGTGCCTTATCATGGGATTGCCCTACTCAAACATGGTGATGTGGTGATTTGTGCCGGAGGCACCGGCAACCCTTACTTCACTACGGACACCGCCGCGGCGCTCCGCGCTTTGGAGTTGGAATGCGACGTGCTTTTGAAAGACACCAAAGTGGAAGGCGTTTACGATTGCGACCCTACGAAGCATAAAAATGCGAAGTTTTTCCCTAAAATTTCTTACGATGAAGTTTTGAAACGCGAACTTGGAATTATGGACTTGACGGCGATTGTGCTTTGTAAGGAGAATGGGCTTCCGGTTCATGTCTTCCAAGGAAAACGCGGCAATCTTTTAAAGGCCGCTATGGGTCAAAAAATCGGCACAATAATTTCTTAAAGTTTTATTCTCTTTATGGCTCATCCTCTCGTTCAGAAAACTCAACAAGATTTTGCAAAGACCGCCTCTCATCTTCAGGATGAATATGGGAAACTCCAAATTGGCCGGGCTTCGGCCAGCTTGGTGGAAAACATGATGGTGGAATCGTACGGAATGATGCAAGCCGTGAAGGCCATCGCCAGCGTGAGTGTTCCCGACGGACGTACGGTACAAATCCAACCCTGGGACAAAGGAATGCTTTCCGGTATTGAAAAGGCCATTCAGGTGTCAGATCTCAATTTGAACCCGGTGAACAATGGTCTTTGTATTATTTTGAGCATTCCGCCGCTCACGGAAGAACGTCGCCGCGATCTTGTGAAAGTGGTTCATCGTTTGGCGGAGGAGGCTCACATTGCCGTGCGCAATTTACGTCAGGAGGCTATGAGTACTTTCAAACGCATGGAACACGAAAGTGAGATGAGTGAAGACGAACGCAAAGGCTCCGAGAATGCGCTGCAAGAGGCTGTGGATAAAGTTAATCGAGAAATCGATGAGTTGGCGCGAAAGAAAGAAGACATAATCATGACCGTTTAATGAATATTCTAATTACTATTATCGCGTTCCTTGTCATTTTTTCCGTACTCATTTTGATTCATGAGTGCGGGCATTTTTTCGCAGCCAAAAAAGCCGGTGTTAAAGTGGAAGAATTCGGATTCGGACTGCCGCCGCGTATGTTTGGAGTGAAGCGCGGAGAGACCCTTTACTCGTTTAACTGGATTCCCTTCGGTGGATTTGTGCGCATGCTCGGCGAGGACAGTACGACGAAAGAATCGAAAGCGAGCAAGCGCAGTTTTGAGAATCAGCCTTTGCGAACTCAGGCTTTCATTGTGTGTGCCGGAGTCCTCATGAATCTGCTTCTGGCGTTTGTTCTGCTCACCGTGGGTTTTGTGATTGGTATCGAACCTCTCATCAGTACCGAAGAGGATTTTATGGATGCGATTCGAGACGGAACCGTGCAGGTGGAGCCGGGGATTGTGGTGGTGGAAACCGAGGCTGTTATATTTGGAGATGACGTTGATTTTATTCTTGCCCCAGGGGATCGGATTGTAGGCGTTGATGGGACTGCTCTTAAGACCATTGAACAGTGGAATAGTGTTGTTGCAGAGTTGGAAGCTGGTCAGGCCACTCCTTCCGTGCAAGTGAGTCACACGGACGGTTCTACGGAAGTCGGATCCTTTTATAAAGATATTTTTGAAAATGCTACTTTCAGCCCCACGTATTTACCTCGTTTGGTTTACCTGGAGGACTCGAGTTCCATTTTTTATGGAGTTCTGCAAAATGAAGATGCCATTGTTCAGGTGGATGGAAAGGAAATTTTGAACGAGGAGGATTTATATTCCGCGCTTTCCGGTCTTCAGAAAGCGGAGCTTACCCTTTATAGGGCCGGGGTGGGCGAGCTTACCGTCACGGTTACTTTGCCCGAACAACATCCTCTTATTACTTACGTTGAACCCGGTTCGCCGGCGGACACGGCGGGTTTGCAGGTTGGAGATCAAATTCTTAGCATCATTGGAGTGCCGGTGTACAGCGCTTTGGAGGTGACGGAGCGGGTGGGCGCTTTGAATCGAGAAGGCTATGCAGTCTATGAAATCTTGCGTGGTGGTGAAATCCTTTATTTTGATATTCAGCCGCGTCTGGAGGACCAACGCATTGGAATCGCGCTTTCCGATTTGCTCCCCAACTACGGAAACCTCTCTCTCTATTCGACCTACGTTCCGTTTACTCTCATGGAGATCAAGTCCGTGAGTTACGGTTGGGCTGCGCCTAAAGTGGCGATGGAAGAAATGTGGAGGCTTTCCAAGCTCACGGCTACGATGTTTGTGAGCGTTTTAGGCAAGTTTGTAACGGGTGCGGAAGTGCCGGCGGGTGTTTCAGGTCCGGTGGGAATTGCTCAAATGACTTTTGTTACCGTTCAAGCCGGTTTTGCGGCAACCCTGCGTTTTGTGGCTTTGCTGTCGCTGAGTCTTGGAGTGATTAACATTCTTCCTTTTCCCGCACTCGACGGTGGAAAATTCTTCTTTATTGTGGTGCAAGGCATCACGGGACGCAAAATGAACTCCAAGTATGAACATTTAATTCACGCCGCGGGCTTTTTCTTCCTCATTCTGTTTATTGTGTACGTCACGTTTAATGACGTGATCAACTTGTTCTAGTCTACTTTTTCTTGAATCTCACGATGGCAACACGAGCTTCCTGAAGTTGACTTTTACCTCCCGGAGCAATCCATGCAATTCTTCCATCGGTTGGGTTTCTGAATTTTCCTTTGATATAAGCCGTGTCGAAACTGGGTTCGAATTGATCGGTGTATCCATCCAGGTGGGCTTCAAAACTTTGTCCCACCTGTTTCCTTCCTCTTTCATTCTCCGTTAAATGTGCCGGGACTCGGGAAACCATCATAAAAGTTCCGCCAGGGGCGAGTCTTTCAACAATAAATTCCATTTCCTTTTTGTTTTTTTCTTCGCTTCTTTCGGCAAAAACGGCTTGTGCTCTTGCATAATCCCCGTGTGTAACACCGGCTTCTCGCAAAATGCGTGCGGAGCTTCCGGGAAACATACTTGAAACAGACTGTAGTTGCCGATCTCCAAGGAAATGTCGGGTGAGTTCCAAACGGGTCAGATCGTCGATGATGAGTTTTGCCCCCGGTCGATTTAAATCCGGATTTGGGGTGGGGTATAATCTTGCGTCGTTCAGTTCATTCATCGCCACTTGCATGAACTCGAGTGCGTCACTCGGGATCCACTTGGTGCCTCCTTTGCCTTTCTTTAGTTCTTCTGTTGGGACGTAAAAACTTTTTACCGATCCGTCCGGCATGAGGGCCATGATTTCGGAGTGGTGAATTTCTAAAGGGATGGGGACTCCTTCAAGTTCTTGTAGTTCCGCATGGAGGCTTCGAGTGTGTCTCAACATATGGGGATTTCTATCTATACCAAGGACCACCGCTGCTGCATTTTTTCGTGCGAGATACATGGGGAAAATTCCAACTCCGCTTCCAAGGTCCATATGGAGAGCTCCACTTCTTAAAGCGGGAACATGGCGAGCTACTTCTTTGTAAACACCGTTTCTTGCCCAAGAAATAGACTCATCGGTCCAATCATCCGCATATGTTAGCTCTTCGGTCTGTAGCTGGTCTATGCCCTGGTGTAGAAGTTCTTCGCTTGAGGCCATATTTGAGGTTAACAGGTCAGTATCATAAAATAAATAATCAATTTGGTCAAGTGGCATGGGCTGAATTGACAAAGGTGGGCTGTTTTTGCTGGTAAAGCTTGAAACGGCTCTAGTGAGCCATAACTGACGTCAAAAGTCTGCGCGCGCAAAGAATTAGACAACATTCGTCATTACAGTTTCGGGAGCCAACTGTAAAACGAGGAGTCATTTACTACCCGTAGTTGATGTGTCTTCGCCGAGCCACTATGTTTTTGCAACTGCAGGTTTTTCTGTCAAAGAGTTTTGCACAATTGGGTCTTGCGAGTTTTGCACAATTCCAACTAATATGAACGTCCAATTTCCTCCTATTATGGACGCCGTAATTCCCGGACAGGACCTTTGGCTTCGCATCCTTGAAAAGGTGGAAAACGAAGTCAAAAGGCCTCATTTTCTGACTTGGTTTCAAAACACCGCAATCCTCTCTTTTCATGATGGGCTTTTGATGGTGGGTGTTCCTAATATTTTTGCGAAGGATTGGCTCGAGAATAAGCTCAGCAGTCAACTTATTGACGCGGTGAAGGCCGTGCATCCTGAAGTGCGAGAAGTGATGATTGAAGTGGACCCCAACTTGGGAATGCCTGAAGATTGCCGAGGGATTGATGTGAATAAGCTTTTTAGTAAGGAGAAACGCAGCCGCAAGTTGCCGGGCAAACAAGAAGTACGCTTGCTTGAAGGAATCTCCAGCAAGTGCCTGAACCCTAAATATACTTTGCAAAGTTTCATCATAGGGCCTTCGAACCGTTTGGCCCACGCCGCGTCTATGGCGGTGGGAATGAGCCCGGGTTCTATTTATAATCCTTTGTTTGTGTACGGCGGAGTGGGACTCGGAAAAACGCATCTTCTTCAGGCCACCGGAAATGAAATCCTTCGTAATGACCCGGATAAAGTGGTGGTGTATATGACCAGTGAGCGGTTCACGAATGAAATTGTCGAAGCCATCGGGAAGCGTAACTCCAAAGAATTTAAAGATCGTTACCGTCGCGTGGACTGTCTCATCATCGACGATATTCAGTTTTTGGCGAACAAAGACCGCACGCAGGAAGAATTTTTCCACACCTTCAACGAACTTTACGACAACGGAAAACAAATCATCATCAGTTCCGACCGACCGCCCAAGGAACTCAACGACTTGGAGGATCGATTGGTCAGCCGTTTCGAGATGGGCATGATTGTGGACGTGCAGTTTCCCGACTACGAAACGCGCCTCGCCATTTTGCACGCCAAGTGCCGTCAACATGAGGTACTCATTCATTCCGAGGTTTTGGAATTCATTGCATCGAACATTCACGATTCCGTGCGCGAACTCGAAGGAGTTTTGATTCAAGCGGTGGCTCAGGCGCAACTGGAACACTCCACGCCAACTGTTCGTTCCGTGGCGAAAATTATTAAGAAGCTCGGACGTGACAACTTGCAGGGCATGGAAAGTGCGGAGGCGCCGAAACGGGGCTTACACGCTGAGGACATCGTTGAAATAATTTCACAACATTTTCGAATTTCGTCAGACGAAATTTTGGGGGATTCGCGTAAGAGTGCGGTGCTTTTGCCGCGGCAAGTGGCCATGTATACGATGCGAAACGAGCTGAATATGGCCTATGATCAGATTGGAAAAGAATTCGGCGGGAAAAATCACACCACTGTCATTCATTCTTGCGATAAAATTGAGGCTCGACTCAAGAAAGATAAAAACTTGCTTCGGGACATGAATTCCATTAAGAAAGAGATGGGCCTGTAGAATGCTCTATGAACTACACTTATTATCGTCGCTATCGTCCCTCCAAAAGACGCAGTGGTTTTAAGTCTTTTTTCTGGCTGGTCCTAGGTTTGGTGCTTTGTCTTTTGCTGCTTCGCGCCTGCGTTTCCGTGCTGGGTTCAATGTCTGAAGATAAAAAGGACGAGGCGGTTTTGTCCGTCTATAAAGGAAAGGCGGAAATCTTGGAATGGGGGCAAAGTGAGGCGAAGTCCGCTTCCGACACGGAGCTTTTGCTTCAGGGCGATCAAGTTTCCACCGGGCCGGACAGCATCGTGACGCTGACTTTTTACAATGGAACCGTCGTTTACGTGGATGAAAACAGCAAAGTCCAAGTGGCGAATTTTGAGAGCGATGATGTGCAGGAGAAAATGACTCTCGACTTAGTGGACGGACGTGTGTGGGTGCATCACGAAATTCAGGATGAAGAAGAGTTTCAGCTTCTCGTCCACACGGACGTGATGAACATCGCCTCTTTGCAGGGTGATTATTTAGTCTCCAACCTGTCGGACAAGGAATATGTTGCCGTTCAAAAAGACAAAGTGAATGTGGATTTTGTAGACCGAGGAACCGAGGACATTGTGATTGAAACCGGTCTCATCGAAAAAGATCAAATGAGTCTTATTGATGATGCCAAGGAACGTGCGCTCATCAATCGGGAAAATGTGACTTTGGTAGAGCCGGTGCCTGCGGATTTCTGGCTGGATGCTTTTGTTCTGCTTGCTACCGGTCAAACGCCGGCGCCTTCTGTGGAAACGCCGGAGGAGGAGCCTGTTGAAGAACCGGTTGTTGAAGAAACTCCTGTGGTGGAGGAACCGGTAGTGGTTCCCAGCGGCCTGAGCATCTCTGTGAGTTCACCGACTTCGGGTTCCACCATTACAAAAGATGCCATCGCCATTGAAGGACAAATTGTGAACGGAACCGCGAGCAGCGTGACGGTGACCTGGTCCGGCAACGGGCAGGCTTATACTTTGGCCGGGTTCCAAGCGGGTGGCAGCAGTTTCCG
>CAYHGP010000020.1:0-4393 GCA_964356195.1 uncultured Candidatus Peribacteria bacterium
GAAGGTTTCTACGCTGATGAAGAGGTCGCAGGTGTTTTCAATCCTCATGAGGACATGAGCTTTGGAGAGATTGTGGACTTGCTCGACCAAGTTACCGGAGAAGAAGTTTCTTTGGAGGGCTATGCCGCTGAAGACAGCATGAGCCGTGGTAGCTTTGCCTCCTTTGTATTCAGCTATTTTGAGTAAACAAAGACCTTAGGTCTATAAAGAGCCTCTCTTCATGAGGGGCTTTTTATTTACTCATTTGACAATTCCTTGGGCGCGGGTAGAATAACCTCCTTTAATCTTATATTATGTTTTTACGTGGCACCACTCTGAGAACTCTTTCTGCTCTTGGGATTGCTCTTATCTTCAATGGAATTCTTATTGCTCCTGTTCAGGCATCAGGGCTTGATACCGATGGAGATCATATCTTGGACGACGATGAAACCCTTTATGGTTGGGATTTGAATAATCCTGATCAAAATGGAAATGGTACTATTGATGGGGAAGACGATTACGAAGGCGACGGTCTCATAACTCAAAGTGAGCTTTATCTGTACCTGACCAATCCTACCAGCCTCGATACCGATGCGGATGGTCGTGGAGATTATAATGAGATTTTTGTTACTCCCACTGCTAGTCCGATCGATGCGGATACCGATGATGATGGACTTCCCGATACGGAGTACACAGTCCATGGAACCGATCCTAACAATCCTGACACAGATGGTGACGGAATTGGAGATTACTATGAAGTTTTCAACTTAGCTGCCTTTGGTGCTTCAGCAACGACATTCGATTCTGACGGGGATGGTATTAGCGATGGGGGTGAAGATTTTGATGGAGATGGTTTGACCACCAATGATGAACAGCTTAGCTTGGGAACGGATCCTATCGTTCTTGATACCGATGGAGATGGAACGAATGATGGAGTTGAAGTGATGGGTGGAACTGATCCCGCTGTGGATTACCGTACTTTTATAGTGGAGGCCGGGGTTTCACAAGGGTATGGATATGGATACCCTCTTGTTTACGATGACGAGGCCTATGCCTTGGGTTCCGGTTACCTTGATGTTACAGCTGCAACTATTGATTGGGGAGACGGTATGGTGGACAATGCTACTTTGAGCTTTGGAACAGATCGTGTCTACATTCAAGGTTCCCATCTGTATGCCACGTTTGGTACATACGATGCTATCGTTTGCGCTTTAGACGGTGCGAGCCAACTGGGCTGCGATACGGTTCTCATTTATATTGTAGGGAATCAGAGCAGTGGCAGCAGCTCATCTTCTGTGACTCTTGCCGGAGATACGGATGAAGAAACTTCGGATATTACGGACACTACTCTTTCTCCCGATTCTTCAGGGTCTGAAGGGAGAGGTGATGGTCAAGGTGAGGAACAAGAGGTGACGCTTGCCGATGATGCAGAGCCCGCTGACTGTACGGCCATGGCTTTTGAAGATATTTCTGTCGATGATGAATTTTTCGACTCTCTTTGTTCTTTCTGGTCTGCGGATATTGTTCACGGAAAAACGGCGAACTCTTTTGATGCTGATGATGTGATTCGTCGTGATGAAGCGGCAAAGATTTTCACTCGTTTGTTCGGCTACACAGACTTTGCTTACGCTGCGACTCCGGTTGTAGTTGAAAGCTCATTTGTGGATGTCAGTGCTGCTGATCCTTTGGCTTATTACGACGAACTTGCTGTAGACGAAAACTTGCTAGAAGCTGATTTTGACAGCGTTAAGAACGAAGAAGGAGACATCGTGGAGGCAGGGTATTTTAGACCTCACGACGCTCTGACTGTAGCCGAATTTGCGGATGCTTTGGATCAAATTAATGAAGACAAAGAGGGGGCTCTTGCCGAGGAGGGCTATGAGAGAGGAGACCTGGTAAACAAAGGTTACTCCGATGTCACCGGTACTATCACTCGTGGAGGATTCTTGGATCTTCTCATCGACTTCCTCAACTAGTTGATGTTGAAGGGGCATCGTGCTTAAATAGGGCGAACCCCAATTCATGGCTGATCTCTCGGTAGAATTCTGCGGCGTCCGATTCAAGAACCCACTTGTTCTGGCCTCCGGTATTTTGGGTGTGACGGCGGATAGCATGGCGAATGTGGTTAGAAATGGAGCCGGTGGAGTGACGAGCAAATCGTTGTGGCCTTACGAACACATGGGTCATCCGAATCCGGTTGTGATTACGAGTGAACATTGGATGCTGAATGCCGTTGGAATTCCCGATGCCGGGCCTGAAAAAGCACGCGAAGAAATAGCCCGATTCCGTGAAGTGTGTGATGCGCCTTTTATTGCGAACATTGTGGGAGGGACTATGGAGGACTACGCGCAAATTGCGAGCGAAGTGGCGAAGATGAAGCCGGATATTATCGAGCTGAATATTTCGTGTCCGAATGTGGAGGATGAACTTGGAAAACCGATGGCGTGTTCCATTGTGAAGTCGGCGGAAGTCACGCGCCTGGTTAAGGCGCGCTTGAGCGAAGCCGGAGCTGGAAACATTCCGGTGGTGGTGAAACTTTCTCCTAATGTCGAAAATATTGTAAGCATTGCCACGAGTATTTTGGACGCGGGTGCGGATGGAGTTACGGCGATCAACTCGGTTGGCCCGGGGATGGCGATTGATATTGATTTTGCGCGACCCATTTTGTCCAACAAAGTTGGAGGACTCACCGGTCCAGCCATCAAGCCTCTGGCGGTGAAATATGTTTACGATATTTATAAAGCTCATCACTGTCCGATCATTGGAACCGGGGGAGTGAGCAGCGGACGGGATGCCATTGAAATGATGATGGCGGGTGCAACTTTGGTGGGAGTTGGAAGTGCGGTGTGGCTCGGTGGCAGTGAAATTTTTGGAAAAATGGTGGAGGAAATGAATGAGTGGTGTGACGCCAATGGTGTTAAAAACTTAAGTTCATTAATTGGGAAAGCTCATGAGAATTATTAATACATTGCCGAGAGCGGTGAGCATAAAAGAAGTGCGTGTGGAAACCGAGCAAGTTAAAACTTTTGTGCTCGACTGCAGTGTGGGCGCGAAGCCGGGACAATTTGTGAACGTATGGATTCCCGGGCTCGATGAAAAACCTTTTTCGGTGGCCATGGATAACGGGGTGGAGCTGCATTTGGCCATTGCGGCCGTGGGTCCGTTTTCCAATAAAATGCACGAGTTGAAAGTAGGGGACAAAGTGGGCGTGCGAGGTCCTTTCGGTACCACTTTTACCTGTGAAAAAGGGCAGCATCTGGCATTTTTGGCCGGGGGTTACGGTGCGGCGCCTTTGTATTTTTTCGCGTATGAAGCCGTGGCAAAAGGATGCACGGTGGAGTTCATTGTGGGAGCGCGCCGCAAAGATCTTTTGTTGTTCACGGACCGTATTGAAAAACTTAAAAACGTTCATCTTCACGTTGCTACCAACGATGGTAGTGCGGGTCATGCGGGTTTCAATACCGAAGTGCTTGAAGACATCGTGAACAAAGAAAAAATCGACTGTATTTACACGGTGGGGCCGGAGGTGATGATGGTGAAAGCCATGAAACTTGCGGAGTCCAAAAAAATCGATGCGCAAATTTCTGTGGAACGTTACATGAAGTGTGGTTTTGGAGTTTGTGGAAATTGTTGCGTGGACGGACTCGGCGTTCCAACGTGTTTGGAAGGTCCCGTGATGCCTCTGGAAAAAGTATTGAAGCTCCGCGATTTTGGAGTGTACCACCGCGATAAACTTGGTAAGAAAATATATTATTAACAGGCCTCAGGCCCTTCATTTTATGGAAAACTATCCTCAAACCATCGCTGAAGAATTACTCAACACAGGTGCTTTCAAAATTTCTCTCGATCCTTTGTTTACGTGGACAAGCGGAATTAAATCGCCGGTTTACTGCGATCTTCGTGCGCTTATTTCGAGCGTGCAGGCTCGTCGCACCATCGTCGAGGCTTTCCAAAAAATGTTTCCCATTCTTTCCGACGCCGACGTGATTGCTGGAACGGCCACGGCCGGAATTCCTTGGGCCGCGTGGCTCGCCGAGGCTTTGGGAAAACCCATGGTCTATGTGCGCGGTGCCGCCAAAGAACATGGAACGAAGAAACGTATTGAAGGAGACCTAAAACTCGGTATGAAAGTGGCTCTCATTGAAGACCACATTTCCACCGGAGGCAGCAGTGTTTCTGCCGTGGAAGCGCTCCGAACTGAAGGTGGGGCCATTGTAGATACTATTTTCGCCATTAATACCTACCAGCTTAAAAAAGCCGATGAAACTTTTGCCGCGGCGGGCATTACTATTCGCACCCTTATCAACTACAGCATCATTTTGTCTGTGGCGAAGGAGAAGGGCTTGATTGATGTCGAGAAGGAGACTCTCTTAGCCGATTTTCGGAATGATCCGGCGACTTGGGCAGGCAAACA
>CAYHGP010000020.1:4493-6725 GCA_964356195.1 uncultured Candidatus Peribacteria bacterium
CAATGTGCGGTTGTCGTTGAATATGAAAATATTACTTATGATGCTGATGGTGTGCCTACTTTTATGCTTTTCAATGATATGCGTACTCGGAGAGAGCCCTGTACGGAGGCTCCTGTTGCGGTGACACAGTCTGAACCGAAGCAAGAGAAATCTCATCCTCTCTCCCTTGCGCCTCTTGCACCTTCTCGAATTAACGCGTGGCTGATGGGGGATCTTGAAGATACTTACCTGCCTTATAGTGAGGGTGTTGCTCCGGGGGTCACCGTGGGTGCCGAGTGGTCACCGCTTCGTAGAGGCGCTGTTTTACCGGGACTTACGTTTGGAGTTTCTGCGGATGCGATTTTTTCAGGAGAGGGTTCCGGAATGGAAGGAGTCCAGGGAACTCTGGGATACCGCGGTGGAAGGGTTGGCGTGTTTGCGCTTGCCGGAATGAGTTTTGAACCTCGTGTGCCCGATTCTGCTTTGAATGATGCACCTTCTGTTGGACTTATGGCGACTGTGGATGTGCTTAAACTTCCTGCCGGGTTTGATGTCACTGGTTTTGCTCAGGGAGAGCAACAGTTTTTTGGACAAGAGCCCGGAACTTTCAATGTCTCCGTAGGATTTGGAGCTACTTATAATCTTGATGTTCAGCCTTCCGTGAGGGCTCCGCGCGAGCCTCGTGTTGAAACTCCGGTGGCTCTTGAAGTCTCCGGTTCTCGTGTCGTTCGTAGTACGGTTCCTTTCTCGGGTGATGTGTCGAAGGCTAGTTTTAAAACTCCAGATGAGGTTGAACAGGCTGAACACGTTCGTCTTTCCGAAGAAATGCGCAAGTTGGCCCAGAGGAATGCTTGGAAAGCGGTGGAAGCGGATTACCAGAGAACTGTTGAGTTGAAAATTCAGCCTAGTTATAAGGATTATATGTTAGGAGCCGAGGCCGCCCGTGCTTTGGGAGATATAAAGGAGTCTTATCTTCGTCTACAGGCCGCTTCGAAACTCGATCCGACCAAAGAATGTCTTGATTGGATGGCTGATGTTGAAGCCAACTATGCCAGTGTGGTTTTGGAGGTCGAAGATGGATATAAAGGGAATTCCTCTTTCATTGCTGTGACGCCGCCCTTTCCTCCCGATCAACGAGCTGCGCTGAGCGTGCTGCCAAGCTTGGAAGAAGGGGACTCTTTTGAAGGATTCATACCCACCTCTACGGAATATACTTTTGGAGGACAAACGGTAAATATCGCTCCACTGGGAGTTTCCGAAGAAGGAAAACCTCGTCAAACGGAGGTGATTAGGCTGGAAGACTAAGAAAGGACGTGCTATAAGTTTCGCAGACTTAAATCATCAAGATGCATTTTGCGGACCGGCTTACAGAGGCCATGAAGGCGAAGAACAGTGTGGTGTGTGTTGGGCTCGATCCTCAACTCGCCAAGTTGCCCGAGGCTTTGGTGAAGACCGCAGTGTCCGAATATGGTGAGACTTTTGAAGCGGCGGCCCATGCTTACCTGGAGTTCAATAAAGGCATCATCGATGAGGTGAAAGATTTGGTGGTGGCCGTGAAGCCGCAGTTGGCGTTTTACGAAGAGTTGGGTCATCATGGCATTTGGGCTTTTGAGGAGACCTGTAAATATGCGCGCGCGGCCGGTTTGATTGTGATTGCCGACGGGAAACGGAACGATATTGGGTCCACGGCGGAAGCGTATGCGCGGGCTTTTTTGGAAGGGACGGATTTGTTCGGTCAGAAAAAAGAAGTAGTGGAGGCCGATGCGCTCACCGTGAATGCCTACTTGGGTTACGATGGAATCAAGCCCTTTCTTCAGGGCTGTAGAGACATGGGGAAAGGAATTTTCGTTTTGGTGCGTACCTCGAATCCTTCGTCCGGGGATCTGCAAGGACGAGTTTCTGTGGATGAAAATATGAGCATTGCCGAACTCGTGGGGAATTTTGTGGAGTCATGGGGTAGTGATGATATTGGCGAATGTGGTTACAGTTTTATTGGTGCGGTGGTTGGGGCTACCTTTCCGACCGAAGCGGCAAAATTGCGAAAATTGATGCCCAATAGCATTTTCCTGGTGCCGGGTTATGGAGCCCAGGGAGCGGAGGCCGAAGACACGAAACCTTGTTTCGATAAAGACGGGCTGGGAGCCTTGGTGGTGAGCGCCCGTGGAATTATTTATGCCGAGTCTCCTCGTGAGGCGGCTCTTAAAATGAAGGAAGACTTGAATCGAGTGCGCTAAACAGTTTTTGCCATTCGGG
>CAYHGP010000020.1:6825-7968 GCA_964356195.1 uncultured Candidatus Peribacteria bacterium
GGGGAAGTGATGTAATAGGGAATGTTGGCGATGACTTTGTAGGCGCCTTCGGGAGGAGTGAAAGTGAGGGCATTGCCATGAATAAGTTGGAAGTTTTTTTCGGTGACAAACTCGAGTTTGAGGGGAAAAATAAGATCTTCATCCATTTCTACGGCAATGACTTTTCCGGCCTTCGGAATGAGTTCCCGTGTGAGCGCGCCTTTGCCCGGACCGATTTCAATAACGGTGTCCGTTGTGGAAAGTTCACCGGCTTCTACGATGTCTTTGAGGACTCCTTCGTCGTGGAGGAAGTTCTGCCCGAGATGTTTTTTTGCTTTTACCATGGGAGAGTGATGTCAGGAAGTTTAAGGAGTTTTCGAGGGTCGGCGGCGCCGCTGATGATGAGGATCTGGTCTTTGGGGATGTTCAGAGTCTCGGCCAGGAACCGTATGAGTTCTTTATTGGCCTGGCCTTTTTCCGGTACTGCTTTGAGGCGGATTTTGATGGTCTCTCCATCGTCCATTCGTTCTACGAACTCAGTGCATTTTGAACGTGGAACGACTTTGATTTGAAGGTACATTAGACCGTGGTGGATTTGGGCTGGAAAAGCTTCCAGAGTTCTATGATCAGCATACAGCTTGCCGCCAGTCCGCCAATCCAAAACCAATCCACTAAGCTGAGTGGATGGGTTTTAAGCACGGTTTGGAAGAAGGGCAGGTAGACCGCGAGCATTTGAAGACTCAAGCTGAATAGTACACTGCCAAGGAGGAATTTATTTTTGAAGAAGCCAGTGAAGAAATGTTTGTCTTTATAGCGAATGGCAAATACTAAGAAAAGTTCAAACACCACAATGCTGGTGAACACTAAGGTTCGTGTGTGCTCAATGGTGTAGTTATCTAAGTGAGCGAAGTAAAGGTATAGCGAAGAGGCTGACGATAAGAATCCTGCGAGGAGGCTAAAGCTCAGTAAGTCCTTAAAGATGCTTTGCTTTGGGTCTCGGGGTTTTAAGGTCATGATGTCTTCTTCCGGAGTGTCTACGCCTAGCGCTAGAGCGGGGAAGGCGTCCGTGAGGAGATTCACCCACAAAATCTGCAGTGGCAGGAAAGGAATGGGGGTGTTTAAAAGAAAAGTCACACACACCAGGATTACCGCAGAAAAATTAGC
>CAYHGP010000020.1:8068-18841 GCA_964356195.1 uncultured Candidatus Peribacteria bacterium
ATTTCTTTCCCCACCGCTTTTGCGGTGAGAGCGTGGTCGCCGGTTATCATGACGGTGCGAATGTGGGCATTTTTACAAATTTGAATAGCGGCGCGTACTTCGGCGCGTGGAGGATCGATGAGAGCGGCGAGTCCGAGGAAAATCATGTTTGTTTCCGTCGCTTCGTTGGTCTTTTTATAGGCGAAGCCCAGTACTCGAAACGCTTGGCTCGCCAGTTTTTCAATTTCTTTGTGCAGTAGTTTTTTTTCAGCAAGACTGAGTTTTTCTATTTTCCCTTCTTTTTGGATGTGAGTACAAACCTCCAAAATGGTGTCGGGGGCTCCTTTTGTATAAAGTACTCCTTTATTCAAAGTGGACATTCGTTTCCTCACGGAATCAAAAATGAGCTCTTTTGTGCGGGGGAACTTTTTATTGAGTGCATCAATATTGAGCCCTCCTTTTTGGGCAAGCGTGAGTAGAGCTCCTTCGGTTGGGTCTCCTGAAATCCCCCACTTTCTTCCGGTTTGGATCAGATTGGAATTGTTACAAAATACTCCTGCGTATAAGAGTAACTTCAGTTCATCGGAGTCTAAGTGAAATTGCTCCTTAGGCTCGTAACCGATTCCTGGTATTTCCACTTGGCGTCCATTGATCCAGAGGACTTTTACGGTCATTTCGTTTTGCGTTAAAGTACCGGTTTTGTCTGTACAAATGGTGCTGACGCTTCCTAGCGTTTCTGCTGCAGCAAGTTTTCTTATGACCGCATTTTTTTTCGCGATTTGCTGTACGCCGAGTGCCAGAGTTAGTGTGATGACTGCGGGCAAGCCCTCAGGGATGACGCTCACCGCAAGACTGATACTAAGAAGTAGCATTTCCACCAAGTCTCTTCCCGTGAGAAGAGAAAGTAAGAACATCAAAATGCCTACGCCCAGTACTAGTAAGGCAAGGATTTTACTGAGGTGATCGAGCTGTTTTTGTAAAGGGGTCGGGTCGCTTTTTTGTGTTTGTACCATGTGTGCAATTTTCCCGAATTCGGTGTTCATCCCTGTTGCTACCACCACTCCAATGCCATGACCTTGACTCACCACGGTCCCCATAAAAACGCCGTTTCTGAAGTCGCCCAAACTACTCACTTTTCTTACTGGCTCAATACTTTTTTCTACGGGTTGGCTTTCTCCGGTTAGGCTTGCTTCTACGGTGTAGAGCTGGCTGATTTCCATCAATCGCGCGTCGGCGGGTACTTGAGAGCCTTCTTCCAGAATTACAATATCTCCCGGCACTAATTCACGTGCGTTGATTTTTTGAATCCCGTTGCCACGGCGCACCAGGGCGTAAGGTGCTGTCATTTTGCGTAGCGCTTCAATGGCTTTTTCCGCTTTATATTCTTGTACGAAACCGATGAAGGCGTTGAGGATCACGATGACCCCGATGGCAATCGCGTCAATTTCTTCCTTGGCTATGATGCTCACGATGAGTGCTCCAATCAATACGAGCACCATGATGTTTGTAAACTGACTCATCAAAATCTTGTACCATTTGATGCCTTCACTCCCCTTGATTTCGTTGTGACCAAGGTTTTTGAGACGGCTTTCCGCTTCTTTAGGACTCAGTCCTTCTTCTGAACTTCCCAACTCTTTTAAAACGGCGGCAATGGAGATGGTTTCCCAATTTTTCATAGGGGTTTCTTGAGTTTACTTTTTCTCCAGGCGGTGATGTCGGCATGGTGGCCGGAGAGGAGGACATCCGGGACTTTCAAACCTTTATATTCTGCCGGTTTGGTGTAGTGAGGATATTCAATTTGGCGGTCCAGAGCGGCGCTGAACGATTCTTCTTCTTGGCTTTCTTGCGCTCCTAAAACTCCAGGAATTAAACGACTCACGGCGTCTACCACCACCAAAGCGCCCAGTTCTCCACCTGTGAGGACAAAGTCCCCAATGGAAAGTTCTTCGTCTACAAGCTCGTCAATTACACGCTGGTCGATGCCTTCATAACGTCCGCATAGTAAAATCACGCCTTTGAGTTTCGCCAATTTCTCCGCTTTTTCTTGGGTGAAGCGTTCTCCGCCCGGACTGAGGTAGATGACACGGCCTTTATTCTTCTTTTTAACGGCCTTAATTGCGTCGAATAGAGGTTGGCAGGTCATGAGCATGCCGGCGCCGCCTCCATAGGGCGTATCATCTACTTTTTTGTGCCGTTCCTCACTGTAATCGCGAATGTTGTGCACGTGCACGGTGATTTTTTTCTCGGCGATGGCGCGCTTTAAAATAGAGTCGTCAAAGTAGGGAAGGACGAGGCTGGGGAAGAGGGTGAGGATGTCGAAGCGCATAGCTACATTCTACCTATTTCTGCGAAGTTTTTAAGCACAAATCAATTTTCTTTGCCTGTTTCTTTCTCGTTTAGCCTCAACATATTCTTGCCATAAATCTGGCACATGCTCTTTAAGTTTATCCGCCATTTGCTTAACTTTTTTCATCTCTTCCCTCCAATTATCTTTTGAAACCGCAAATTGTAAAAGAACCGAATAATCTTCCCTTTGAACTTCTTCTGGTAGATCATCGAATCCAATAGTATTTTCCCAATTGTAAGTATAGGTTTGAATTGCTGTTTCAGGAAAACAAAATATCCTACCCAACTCAATATCTTCTTCTTTTGTTTGACCAACACCTTTTTCAAAGATGTCATGAACTTTTTTAGCAGTTTCAATGGATTTGGAATAGTAAATAACTTTCATTTTGTCGCCACCTATATCTTGTTCAGTACCAATTTGAGTTTCCAATCCCGCACCAATGAGCCCGGCATTAATTTCATCAACTTTAGATTTATTTTTCTCTTTATAAATGATATGGATCTCATCCGCCTGTTTCTCATCAAGTAAAACAAGAACCATAAGTATTTTATCAGCGTTACTGACTGATAAATTTTTAATTATTTCCAATTTTTCTTGTAAGCCCTCTTTTTGATCAGGATTTTTAGACATTTTTATACTTTTAAATCTTCTAATTATATCAAAAAATGGGGTTTATAGATAGATCTCTAAAAAAAGGACCCGTTTCGCGGGCCCTTTCGATTTCTTTCTTAGTATAGCACTTTGCTTTCGCTCCGTGTTAACGCTTGCTGAACTGAGGAGCTCGGCGAGCTTTGTGCAATCCAAATTTCTTGCGTTCTTTAATACGGCTGTCTCGAGTGAGGAAGCCTTCAGGTTTGAGAGTGGCGCGAAGGTCGTGGCTTACTTCGAGAAGAGCTTTTGCAATTCCATGACGGAGTGCATCGGCCTGTCCTTGAATTCCACCCCCTTCTACTACTGCAGAGATGTCAAAATTTCCTTCGTTCTTGGTGAGAACGAGAGGAGCCATGAACACATTGATCATTTCCGGCGTCGTGAAATAGTCTTTTGCATCTTTTCCGTTTACAATCACACGTCCGGTTCCTTTATATAAACGCACGCGTGCAATAGCTCGCTTACGTTTTCCGTTGGCGTAGAAGTAAGTTCCGGTAAGAATCATCGCGTCAGACATAGGCTTTTTTTAGAGACTTAAAGGTTTAGGATCTTGAGGGAGGTGAGGATGTTCGGTTCCTGGGTACACGTGAAGTTTTGCCATGGCAAATTTCTTGAGACGGTTGTGAGGGACCATTCCTTTCACGGCCATTTCAATCATTCGTTCAGGATGTTCGGCACGCATTTTATCAGCACTCTTGTAACGAACCGCTCCTGGAAATCCGGTGTGATGGATGTATTCTTTCTTGGTTTCTTTATCTCCGGTGAGTACTACCTTGTCCGCATTGATAACAACCACATGGTCGCCACAGTTCATGGAAGGATGATAGGAAGGCTTGTGCTTTCCACGGATGACGTCGGCCAACTTAACGGCCACTTGTCCGAGTACTTTTCCTTCAGCATCGAGGATGAACCACTTTTCAGAGCTTTTAACCTCTGGGAGTTTTGGATGAGTTGTTTTTTGAGCAGCTTTCATAATTATTCTTCTGAGTTAGTTTTAGCCGTTTCCTTCTTTGTGGCGCGTTTTGCTTTTGGAGCTTCGTCTTCACCGAGGAGTTGAAGGGATACCACTTCAGCGGCATCACCGGCTCGAAATCCAAGCTTCACCATACGGGTGTAACCTCCTTCACGATTCTTAAAGCGATCCTTGAGGACCTCGAGAAGTTTTCGAGAAGCGTTTTCATCCCACACAATCTTGCTGATCTGACGAATTGCATTGCGTGCATCCTTGGTTTTAGCCTTGGTGATCAAGTCTTCCACAATAGGGCGAACTTGTTTAGCACGACCTACGGTTGTCTTTACTTTTTCAAATAAGATTACCGAGGTTGCGAGACTTCGCAGCAGAGCGACGCGGTGGTCGCGCTGCATGTTCATCTTGATGTTTTTTCGTTTGTGTCTCATAGAGAGTGTGTAGGGTATCTAATTTACTCGACGTTGTCGAGTGTTAATCTTCTTGGGAAAGGGCAAATCCACGTTTCTCGAGTGCATCAGCCACTTCAGTGAGGGCTTTCTTACCAAATCCTCGAAGATTCGAGAGTTTGGCCTCGGAACATTTAGTGAGTTCTTCAATCGAACCGATTCCTCCATTGATGAGCGCGTTGAGCGTTCGAGGAGAAAGTCCCAAGATCTCAATTGGAGTGTAGGATTGTTGCTGTGGTTTCGTGCTTTCTTCTTCGGCTTTTGCCTTAGCGGCAATCTTTTCGAAGTCGCTCATGAATTCAGGTTCTACCGGTTCTTGATCGCGGTTGAAAATATTGAAGTAGGATTCGAGTACGCCTCCTGCGAACTTCATTGCGTCTTCGGCGGTCAAAGATCCGTTTGTCTTCACTTCGAGGAGCATCTTGTCGAGGTCGGTTCGCTGTCCCACACGTACGGCTTCCACGGTGTAGTGGATGCGACGGAGAGGGGAGAACACAGCATCGATTTCGATCATTTCAGCATCACCGTCCTTCTTGTCTCCGATGAGAGCGGCGCGGTATCCCACACCCTTTTCAATACGGATTTCCATGTCCAGCACGCCTCCCTTGTCGAGAGTCGTGATGTAAAGATCAGGATTGTGAATAGTAACTCCCGAAGGCAAATCGATGTCGCCTGCGGTCACTACTCCTGCTTGCTTAACCTTGAGGCTGAGCGTGCGGGTTTCACTGCCTTCCATGCTCAAAGCGAGCTGTTTGAGGTTGAGCATCATGTCGAGAACACTGTCTTTGACTCCCTTGAGTACAGCGTACTCGTGAGTCACTCCCTTTACTTTAATACCAGTCACTGCCGCACCGGGCAATGAAGAAAGCATAACGCGACGGAGCGCGTTCCCCAACGTGGTTCCGTAACCCTGTGGAAGAGGGCTCAGAGTGAACGTGGAGTGAAAGTCTTCCAATTTGCTTTCAGACATTTTGGGAAGACCGATTTCTTCTTGGATGATATGCATTATCAAGAAGGTTAGGGAATTATTTAGAGTAGTACTCAACTACAAGCTGAGTAGAGATAAGTTGATCGAGATCTTTGTCCTCGGGGAGAGAAGCTACTTCACTTTTGAGTGCTTTTTGGTCGGACTTCAGCCAACGAGCGTGATCGAACTCTTTATCTTCTTTTACAAGAGCGAAAAGGGGACTTTCTTTGAGACGAGGTCGAACTTCAATGGAATCTCCTTCACGAACTTGAATAGAAGGGATTGTTACGCGCGTTCCATTTAAAGTGAAAGATCCGTGACCCACCATTTGGCGAGCTTGAGAGCGAGTCTTTGCAAATCCTGCTCGGTACACCACGTTGTCGAGTCGTCGTTCGATCATTTTCATGATTTCAGTACCGGTCGCTCCTTTCTGAGAAGCAGCCTTCAAGTAGTAGTTACGAAGTTGCTTTTCCGTGAGGCCGTACATAAGGCGAAGTTTCTGTTTTTCAAGAAGCTGCTTCTTATATTCGGAAGCTTTTCCGGCTCGAGCGGCTCCATGCATACCGGGACCGTTGGGTCGCTTTTCAAGCAACTTGGTCATTTTGGCAGTGCCGAAGATATCGACTCCGAATCGTCTTACTAACCGTCCTTTAGGTCCTGTGTATCGTGACATTGTCTAGTGAAGTAAATTATTAGTTGAGGGCAGGGCAGGAATAGACTCGTTACACTCGTCTGGTACGAGGTTGTCGGCATCCGTTGTGAGGAACCGGAGTTTCGTCCACGATTCTCAGAATGCTGATGCCTTGAGCAATGAGTCCACGAAGTGCTTGTTCACGCCCGTGTCCAACACCTTTTACGAAGATGTCAGCCTTTTCGAATCCGTAAGCCTTAGCTTTTTCTGCAGCGCTTTCAGCAGCCACTTGAGCAGCGAAGGGAGTTGCCTTTTTCGAACCTTTGAATCCACTGGAACCGGCGGTGGCCCAAGCAAGTACTTGGCCCTCGAGGTCGGTGAAGGTGATCAAAGTGTTGTTGAATCCGGCGTTCACATAAACTTTACCGTGAGTCACCGTCTTTTTCTTGCTGCGGCGAACGGTTTTCTTCTCCTCACCGGCAACTACAGGAGCTTCTGCAGCAGCGGGCTTAGTAGGGTCAACGGTTGTTTTTTTTGCGTCAGTCATAATAAATTTAGAGTGATCGAAGTTTACTTGGTCTCTTTAGCACGTCCGCTTCCCATGGTCATACGACGACCTCGTTTTGTGCGTGCATTGGTCTTCGTGCGTTGTCCACGAACGGGAAGGCGTTTCTTGTGTCGGTATCCTTTATAGGAACCGATATCTTGAAGACGCTTAATGTCCATTTGAACTTTTCTTCGAAGATCTCCTTCGGTTCGTACCTTAGTAAGGGCATCACGTAGTTTTGCGAGTTCATCTTCCGTGAGGTCTTTTACCTTAGTATCGAGATTAATACCCAGTTCATCCAAAATTGTTTTGGCCTGACTGCGGCCCACTCCAAGAATGTAAGTGAGACCCACTTGAATTCGTTTTTCCATCGGCAGTTGAACTCCACAGAGACGTACCATACTAAGTTAAGAAAATTATTTAGAGATTATCCTTGACGTTGTTTGTGCTTAGGATTGTCACAGATTACGCGAATCACCCTTTTTCGGCGGATCTTCACGCATTTGTCGCAGATGACTTTTACAGAGGCTCGTACTTTCATTGTTGGGTTGGTTCAGTAGGCGGAACGGGAGGAATGGGTTCTACCGGGATTGCGGCTGCAGCGGCAGCTTCCTCCTGGGCGGCAATCTCCATTGGGGAGAGTTGACCCTTTTTGTGGCGGAAAACAATCCGGCCCTTATATAAATCGTAAGGTGTCAGCTCAACGGTGACCGCATCTCCCGGAATGATTCGAATGTAATTGATTCGCATCTTTCCTGAAAGGTGGCAAAGCACTTCGTGGTCCGTTGGGTAAGCAGGGTCATCCAGTCTAACTCGGAATGTCGCGTTAGGTAGGCACTCTGCGACGATTCCCTTCACTTGGATGACTTGTTTGGTCATTACCTGTTTTGAGGTAAAAGCAGTGGGATTCTACACGGCCAAGTAGACAAATGCAAGGCCATTTTTTGAGCAGAATCTTTTGTCAATTTTAAAGGGGCGTGTATAGTTCTTTCGATGAAATTCCCCGACAAAAAAAAGAGCCTAAAAAAGTTGGAAAAATGGATCACTCGTCAACGGGTCCAATCTGTTTTTCTTTTAGCCTTGTCCCTCACGGTCCTTTATCAGTTCAGCCAGTTCAGTGAGCTTCGCGATAAGGTGGATTCCGTGGATGGTTTGGAGAAAAGCACCTCTACGGTTCTTCAAGAAGTCAGCCAGGGAAAGGATTACCTCACCAGTTTTGGTAGCGACCTCAATGAAATTCGAAAATTCTTACTTCTTCCTACGAAAAACTATGACTTCAATGAGTCGGAGGAGGTGAATTTGGCTTCAGAAGGCGGAGAAGAAGAGGATTTGAATACTTTGCTCTTTAATTATGTGGCCCGTCTTGGGGAGTATGAAAAGAATCAAAAGGAGTACGAGGCAAACTTGTCTACTCTTCAGACTGTTTTAGTGGAAACTTATTGGGGTGAACATGGCTTGACCGTTGATGCGAACGGGAATCCTTCTGATGCGTCCATTGATTTCTCCTTTTTAGATACGAGTTTGGCGAACGAAGAAGTCTTCAAGATTTCTTTGAGTTATAATGGTGCATTTACAGTCGAAACGGTGGATGAGGATCTTGAACTCAGTGACAAAAGTTCCGCAAGCAGCGTGGTCACCGACGTAAAAGCTTATGTTGAGAATGAGTTGACCGGGGTTCGTGAACACCTTCAATTGTTGGGGACGAGCCGAAGCTTTTTGTCTTCTCTTCTTGGCTCAGTGGCCGTGCAGGCTATGCTTGGCGCTCAGCATTTAACTTTAGGGACGGAGCTGGAATCTCATGAAGAATATCACTATCAGTTCCTGAATACCGATCACGATACGGTGGCTGAACTTTCTATTTCCAAGGAAGACGGAACGATGCTTTTGTCTCTGACGGCTCCTCTTGAAGGACACGACAGCGACTATTCCATGACCAGGGAGGATGCAGAAAGTGTTTTGACCAAGGCCCTTTCTGAAGCAGTAGACACTCGGACGGATACGGCGAAGTTGGTGGAGAAAAATCGAAAAGACATCGAGACGGCGTTTGGAGACCGGGCGTTCCAGGCTGTTTTGAGTGAAATGGGTCTGCAGTTTGGAGCGGCTCAGGAGACGGATACGCGGATTTCTTACCCTATTACGAATGCGGCCGGGGAAACTTTACGGGTGCTTTTCATCGATAAAGCCACCGGGGAAGTGAAGGTGGAAAATTCAGACGGTCAGAATTCTCAGGAGCTTTCCATGGCTATTCAGGAATTTGACTGGTCAGGTAAAAAAAAACTTTCGACTCAGGTGTTAGCCTAGCCTCATCAGATTTAGGAGACTTGGTGGACGAACCCAGCGATTTTAACATTCTAGTTATGGGGAAAAATGGTTCCAATGTGGACACCATCATTTTGGCAAACATCAATTCCGAGACGCGAAAAATCACAACCCTCAGCGTTCCTCGTGATCTTTATTACAAGGGTCGCAAAATCAATAGTGTTTATGCAAGCTATGGGATTGATGAACAAGTGCGATGGGTGGAGGACATTGTGGGCTATAAAATTCACAACTACATTTTGATCGATATGTATGTATTCCGCGACATTATCGATCTCATTGGGGGCGTGGACGTGACTTTGGAAGAAGACCTTATTGATCCCACCTACAAAACTTGTGATGATTCCGGATGTAGCACTTTGTACTATGAAGCGGGAGATTATCACTTGAATGGAACGGAAGCTTTGCGTATCGCGCGTTCCCGTCACAGCACCTCGGATTATTCTCGTGCCGCGCGGCAGCAAATTATTTTGCAGGGCTTGAAAGAGAAGGCCATGAGCCTTGGAGTGGGGGATGCGGATGTTTTGTTGTCTCTGATTTCTACGATTTTGGACTCCACGGAGACCGACATCGATATGGATGACGCCATTCGCTATTACTTCCGTTATCAGAACTTCGAACTCAGCCGAGGGTCGGTTTTGTCTACAGCGAATGTGCTGGATGCTGTTCCGGTTCCCGTGGGCTACGTGACCTCGCATCCTATTAAGACGTGTCTTGACGAAAGCAAACCTGAAACTTGTAGTGAGACCTATGCGATTGATACCTTGATGCCTGCCAATAGCAACTGGGGGCTGGTTCGAGATTTCGTGAAGTCTATTCTGAGTCCTGAATGAGAGCCGCGGCGCGTTGACAGATTGCAAAGAAGGTCTAGAATAAACTTCTTCTTTTAAACTTATGAGAGGTTCGAGACCTGAAATCATCGGTCCGCTTGTGGCGCTTTTGTCCACTTCTTCCTGTCGGCCCGTGGCGATGGAGGAGCTTACAGTCTCTCGCGATTTATCCAATCCGGCCGTTTTGGCTGAAACTGAACTTGAGATCCGGAACTATTCAAAGTACCCCTGTGCGGAAGAAATTAGGAATACTTTAGAAACGGTTCACGAGTTTGTTACGGGTGAGCCTGCAGCGCAATCGGAGGTGGCTTTCATTTGTTTGGACAAAGAGGCTGAGTACGAAGGCACACCGGTGGATGTCCTTGTTCAGTCCGATGGCTTGGGGGACACCTTCGCTTTGACCGATCCTTACTCCTTTTGGGTTCAAATGAGTAACTACCCGATGGGTTCGGACGAACGAGAAAGCTTTGTTCGATCCTTAACGGTTTGTGCTAAAACAGAGGGGTGTTTGGGACTTTCCCTGGATACGGAGGGATCCCCTGTCAGTTTTCCCCCGCAGGTGAGGTCAGCCTTTGAAGAGAATTTTACGCGTTCTGATCTTGGAGCGGTTCAAGATTCCGGGATAGCGCGTGAAGCTCTTATTGAAAATCCTGAAAGTTTCAATGTTCTCCTTATGGGGAAGCACGATACTTTGGTTGATACTTTAATCCTGGCTCATATTGATGAGGTGAGAAAGAAAATAACTTTAATCAGTGTCCCTCGCGATTTGTATTATGGGGGAAGAAAAATTAATGCTTATTATGGAAAGAAGGGCATTGAAGGACAGGTCACGGCGGTGGAGGAAGTCTTGGGCCAGAAGATCCGTGATTATGTTCTGATCGATATGTATGATTTTCGCGATCTTATTGATTTGATGGGAGGGGTGGACATTGTTCTTGAAAAAGACCTTGTGGATAAAACTTATAAGACCCGTGATGGTGATACTTCTTCAACACTGAATTATCCGGCCGGGCCTCACCATTTGAATGGAACAGAATCTCTGCGCATTGCGCGATCACGCCACAGCAGTTCCGATTTTTCTCGAGC
>CAYHGP010000021.1:0-4136 GCA_964356195.1 uncultured Candidatus Peribacteria bacterium
GAGTGACTACCTCCGGGGTTTGTTCCTCCGGTGTCACCACTTCTTCTGTAGGCGTCTCTTCTTCTCCGGCCAAACTTTGAGGGTCGTCTTCTTCAGTGGCTCCCACGGTGGTGCCTCCCGAGTTGGTACCGCTGCTGCTTCCGGCTGTTCCGGATCCTCCGCTTCCACCGGTGATGGTGGCAACGGCGGCACCTGAAGTGTTGCCTGCGTTGTCCACGATGGTGACGGAAATTGAATTGTCACCTACCACCAGGTTGACAGTGAATGAACAGTTTCCTAAACTATCGACGTTTATCCCGGTGTCTACCGCGTTCACATATACGCTTGCGTTTGCTTCTGTTCCGGAACAGGTAATGGTTGCCGGGCTCAAACTTGGCGAAGAGTACGAAAGGGTAGGAGTGGCTGGTGTAACGGTGTCTCGATTGATGTTAGTAATTGTAGCAGGAGAAGCGTTCGAACTGTAGTCTTTAGCGACTACGCTCGGTGCGTTGCCTCCTTCAAGAAGAGCAAAGTTATTGACGGTCCACGTGGTGAGGGCGTCATTAGCGACTTGTTGAACGCCGTCAATCCAAATGCTGGTTTGGGCTTCTTTTGTACCTGTTAGTGTAATGGTGTTGGTGTTCACCCATTGGTTATTTGTGTGACTGGTCACCGTCGGAGCGGCAGGGGCCGTTGAATCCTGGAGGACGTCCGTTCCTGCGGTAGTGCTTGAAGTGCTGTTGGTGGCGTTCGTCACACTGGCGGTCACTTTTTGACCGAGAGTAAAGCTTGCATTTTTCTCCCACACACCGACACCGTTCGCCGTGACGGTTGCAAAGAAATTACCGTTTTGGAAGAGGTCCACAGTACCGTTCGCAATGCTCGTTCCGCTGGCATAAGATGTATTCGCAATGGTTACAGCCGGAGTTGCAACGCTTTCATTAGCGGGAGGGACCAGTAAAATGTTTCCTCCGGCCGGACAGCCGTTTTGTCGAATGTTGTTTCCATTTCCGGCGTCGGTGTTGATGTTTACACAGTTTTTTAAGTTAGCGGCGAAGATGAGGTTTTGTGAACCTGCTGTGGTGCCTCCAATCGTATTGTTTGCACCTGTGGTATCTATTGCGATGCCATGGTTTGCGTTTGTTCTTTGGGTGGTTCCGTCGGAGGCCACACCGATGTAGTTGTTTACAACGATGGTGCCGTCGGCTCCATTAATAAGGATGCCAATGCCTCCGTTGGACCCAATGATGTTTCGTCGGGCGTTTAGAGTTGCATCTCCAATAATAGTGCTATCGCCCTTAACCGCAATTCCGGCCTGTGCATTTCCTAAAGCAGTGATGTTATCGGTTTGAAGTCCAATGGTGTTCCCGTAAATGGTGGTTCCGGTGGAACCCACGGTGTTTATGACGATTCCACTACCTGTATTCCCGGAAATTGTATTTCCTAGACTGGTTCCTCCGATGATGGTGTTTAATACACTTCCTGCGTGAATTTTGATTCCTGCCTGTCCGTTTGCTATGGCTGCAGTTCCATTTTTATCGAGACCGATTTTGTTAAGTTCAATAGTGTTTCCGTTGGCACTGGTTACTGACCCGTCGAGTCTAATTCCGTCAAAAGTGTTTCCGGAAATTACATTTCCTCCACCGGTTCCACCAATCACGTTGTTTTGAGAACTAATAAGTATTCCATTCTGAGAGTTTGCCAATGCGGCAGTCCCTGCTGAGTTCGTTCCGATGTAATTATTTTTTACTGTCATCCCACCGGATTGGGCAATAGAAATTCCGTTCTGATTATTTCCGGAAATAATATTTCCCGCACCGGCATCTAATCCTCCAATAGTGCCGGTAACGCTGGTGCCTACAAAAATTCCGTTTTGGGCGTTTCCTAGATCATTGGATCCTGTTCCTGTTCCAATCCAATTGCCCGATATGGTTACCGAGGTACTTACCAGGTTGATTCCGTTCACGGTGCTGTTTACAATAATATTTCTTTGTGAAGCTAAGGTGCCTCCCACAATGATGCCCGTGGAGTTGTTTTTAATATCAAGTCCGCTTCCTCCGTTTCCTCCTCCCAACCCAATTTGATTCTGTAGGTAGGTAACGTTATCCCCTCCATCATTTTGAATTCCTGCGCTCGTGCAATTGTTCCATTCATTGAGTTCGCGTGCGCCGGTTCCTCCCACCGTCATTCCCGTCACGTTGGGGCCAACAATAAGACCATTCGCAGCCCCCGTGCAGCCAATTCCTTTAAGAACATTTCCGGCACCTCCGTTGAACTGTATACAGTAAGCGCGTCCCACTGCGCTCAATATGATGTCGGCTCCAGGGAGTGTGTCGTTGGCTGAGTCGCCATTTATAATCAGGGGGTCTAAGATCACTTCAAGATTGGAAGCAAGTGTAATGGTACCCGAGAGACCAGCGTTAAAGTTAATGGTATCGAGAACTCCGACGCTTGCGTTGGAATCAATAATGGCCTGACGAAGGGAACCGGCTCCGGCATCGTTCGTGTTGGTCACAGTGATGGTCGCTGCACTTACCCCCGGAACATTGATCATCAGACTCGCCGGTAGACTCAAGAGTCCGCTCAGCGTGATGACAAGAAGGTGGATGAGACCTTTGTTGAGGGTTGTGCGCAGTGCCATACAGTTTTGTTTTAAAGAATCTTGTTATTATACCAAAAAAAGACGGAGGACGCAAGGGTCCGGCTCTTGGATTTGAAGAGGGATTACTTCACGGTTACCGATTTTGCCAAATTACGGGGCATATCGGGGTTGTTTTGGCGGGCCACCGCGAGCTTGTAGGCCAGCATTTGGATGGGAATAATGCTCAGGATGGGAGCCACGGGGCCGACGTCAGGAACGCGAATCCAGATGTCGAAGATTTCGGAATTTTCGGGACCGACTCCAATCAAAAACCCTCCACGGGCTTTCACTTCCATGGCGTTGGAGAGAATGTCTTTTCGGTATTCGTCGTTGGCCGTTAACACTAAGCAGGGTGTGCCTTCAGAAATCAGGGCGAGAGGACCGTGCTTAAGTTCACCTCCCGCGAAGCCTTCTGCGTGAATATAGGAAAGTTCCTGCAGCTTGATGGCGGATTCAAAAGCGATGGGGTAGAGGTGGTCGCGTCCTATGACCATAATATCGGTGGCATCTTTGAGCTGGTCGGCGATGTTTTCAATGTGGTCTTCGTAACGTGGGTTGAGCATATCATTAAGTTTTCCGGCCGCTTCAATGAGGCGTTGTTTCCCTTCGGCGAGTTTGTCGGCCACGGCGTAGGCCAGTAGCATGACAATCGCCATTTGAGAGGTGGTGGCTTTCGTGGAAGCCACGGCTTTTTCCGGGCCGGCCTTGAGAGGGAGGACGATGTCGGACATCCGGGCCATGGTGGAGGTTTCCACGTTCACCAGAGCGACGATAGTCGCTCCTTTTTCCTTCGCAATCTCGAGTGCCTCCAAAGTGTCTGCGGTTTCGCCGGATTGCGAAATGGCAATGACGAGCGAACGATCGGTGAGGAAATGTTTGGCGCTTTTGAACTCGGAACCGAACTTCACATTCACGTGTTTTTCCGCGATGTTGGCGAAAAGATACTCGGCAAGCATGGCCACTTTCCCGGCCGTTCCGCAGCCCACAAAATAAGTGCCGTAGGCGTGCTTGATGGTGTCCGCCACTTTATAAAGCAATTCTTCAGGGGTGTTGATGGCTCGGGTAAGGCTCTCCTTTTGCTCCATGATTTCTTTGATCATGAAGTGAGCGTAGAGGCCCTTCTCGGCTTCTTCTTCTTTCCATTCGAGAGTAATAAGACGTTTTTCAATGCTTTTGCCGGTTTCGATGTCGTAAAAGTGCGCTGTGCTTTTTTGATCCGCACTGCCGTGCGTGTCCATGACGACCATTTGATTATCATCGAGGTACATGACGTCTTTTGTGTATTCCAAGAAAGCGGGAACGTCGGAGGCTACGAACCAAGCGCCGTCTTTGGCCTTTCCTATAATAAGAGGGGAACCGCGTCGTGCCGCGATGATTTTATTTTCGCCTTTGTGTAGGGCCACTACGGCGTAGCGTCCTTCCACCAGATTGGCGGCTCGTTTGAAGGCTTCTTCGAAATTCGGGCCGTCCGCCTCGCTTCCGGCCTGTTCAATAAGATGCGCAAAAACTTCCGTGT
>CAYHGP010000021.1:4236-6709 GCA_964356195.1 uncultured Candidatus Peribacteria bacterium
GGGCCGTCCGCCTCGCTTCCGGCCTGTTCAATAAGATGCGCAAAAACTTCCGTGTCCGTCTCGGAACGGAACTGGTGTCCCTTCGCGATGAGCATCTCTTTCAACTCCAAATAATTCTCAAAGATTCCATTGTGGATTACCACAATATCTTGGTTTTCGGTGGTGTGAGGGTGAGCGTTGTATTGAGTGACTCCGCCATGCGTGGCCCAACGGGAATGACCCATAGCCAAATGCGAAGGCTGAGTCATGGCCTCGTTCAGAGTAATGACTTCGGAAATCTTCCCCACGTGCTTTTCAATCTCAAATTCACCGTTCGCTTGCTGCGCGACAATTCCCCAGGAATCATAACCTCGATATTCGAGCTTTTTGAGTCCCTTGAGTACAATTTCCGCCGCTTTATCCGATGGACCGAGATAGGAAAAGATTCCGCACATAGTGAAATATTAGGTGTGGTCATCCTAACATGTTTAACGCAAAATGCCTAGAATCAATAGGTGCTTTTATTCGTGTAAGCTCTTACTCCTTCGCGCATTTCTTCCGTAGTGGGTATGAAACGAATTGCAACCACTTTTTGTCCCCCTGCATTATTTGAATCTACGCTTAGGGCAATTCTTTCAGAAGCTTCTGCGGGGCTGGTTCCATTGATGTTCACAGCAAGGACTGTGGGTACGAATTGGATGTCTTTTCGAGTTCCTGGGATGCGATCACTGAACGTTACTCCAGGGTGAATTAAAGAGAAACCCGCTTCTCTGATTCCATGCTTTAAGGCATCGTCGCTTCCCTCGGCTGTTGTTCGTACAGCCCGTACTAGTAAAGCTCCTGGCGTAACGACTTCCCTCGTGTCCATTCTTTGATGAACGTAAATCCTTGATTTGCCGTCGTGCCCTCCTGTTTTAATCCATCCGCTTAAAGTTTCATCTACTTCTGAGGCGGTTGCTTCATCAATGTGATCGCCTGAACCTCCAATATGAGGGGTAAAGTGCAGCCCCGGATGCAAGGGGTCGGGCGCTTTAAAACCTCCCTTCACTTCCATGTGGGAAGGGTGGGCGTCTACTATCGCACTATGTAAGACTCCTTCGTGGAGTAGTTGATTAAGTACGTGAATATCAGGGGCTAGTTCACCTCGAGCAATGTTAACAAAAACGGCCCGAGGTCTTCCATCCGGCGTCTGGTGTTTTGCACCCCATGCGCGAAGTCGATCTTCACTTATCATGCCTCTGTTGGTGTTGCCTAAAGAATCAGTGACATCGACATGGAGGGTTACAATGGATGAATGGTCGAATAATTCATCTAAAGAACTTGCTCGTTGAACATGATGCCTTCTTGCAAATTCAAGCATTTCGTCGTCCCATCTCCTGTTGATCTCAAATCCGTGGTTGTAAGCGATCACTGCACCCACGGTAGGACGAACCAAGTGAGGGTGCTCTGTATTCAGACTTTCAACTACCGCTTGACCTACGTCGCCGAGTCCAACGACTCCCAATGTACTTTTTCTCAAAGGGAAAATAGTTCTTCCAGCACCTTTTTTATCCCAATTATTTGCTCTCAATTGGGCTGCTCCAATACGAGAACCTGTGGCCGCTCCATACAAGGCATCGTTCACTACAGCAGCCACCTCTTCTCTATTTGCATCTGCTTTTAACACCTCTACGCCGGTTTCCTTGGCTGTGGCAATATTAACGTGGGGACCTTTGCATGCGCCTTGAATGACCACGAGTTCACTTTCTTTTATGACACGAGGGTCTTTAAAATCCGATGAAGTTCGTGTCACTACTCCGTGAACACCAGCGAGTCGATTGATCAAATCATCTGGGTTTTTTGTATTTACTAGTTCTCTTACCTCGAATCCTCTTGCTCTCAAGGAATCTGATAAGTCTTCCCCTACGTCGTCTGCTATCGCAATGACATGAGGGTCAGGTTGAACAGTGAGTCCGTTTTCTAATCTATGCATTGTTTTGGAATGACTATATTAGAGAGGTCTTCACGAGCTTGATCGAGGCTAGCCATAGCGAAAAAGTTAAAGAAGAGGTGATCGTACTCTTGCTCACATTAGTGGGTCAACTTTTTCGGCTTTCGTGAAGTTCTCGTATCTTGTTTTGGTGACTCTTCCCATGTCTTCAATGCGGACGCCGAATTTGCCGGGAAGGTAGATGCCGGGTTCTACGGTGACAATCATATTCTCTTTTAAAGTGTCGGTGCTGCGGGAGCTGAGGTTCGGGGCTTCGTGGACATCAAGACCGATGCCGTGGCCGAGAGAATGGCCAAAATGTTCGGCGAAGGGCCCCATGCTTTTCCTTGAGAGTTCGTCGAGGGTTGCACATTTTACGCCGGCTTTGAGTGCGCGGATGGCGACTTCCTGGGCTTTCAAGACTTCATTATAAACGAGCGCTTGTTCGGCGCTTGGAGTTTTGGTGAAAAAGGTGCGCGTCATGTCGCTGCAGTAGCCTTTGTATTTCATTCCCATATCGATGAG
>CAYHGP010000021.1:6809-17081 GCA_964356195.1 uncultured Candidatus Peribacteria bacterium
GTGTCTTTGAAAAGGCGTAGCTTTTCAATGGTGTCTTCCAGAGGTGAGAAGCTCACTCCTTTCAAGCGTTTCTTCCAGTGGCGGAGTTCTTCTACGGTCAGATGATTTTCTTCAAATTCGATTTTCTTTCCGGCTTGCCTCTTCAATTCTTGTTCAAAATTTTTGTTCATCTCTACGAACTTGAAAGGGATTCGCGTTTTTGATTGCTCAAGTTGTTCGGCGATGCCACGGTAACGAAAGTCTGTGAAGAAGGTATTCTTTTTTCCGAGTAGCATAAAGCCACTGGTTCCCGTGAAACCGATGAGGTACTGAAGGTTGGGAAGGTGAGTGATGAGGCGCATGGTTTTATTGAAATGGATTCAAGCAGATTTGTCGAATCTTTTCTTGCTTTAGTTTCGATTAAGGCCTAGCCTGAGACGAAATCATTAATCCCAAGTTTATGAATGAAGAAGACTTTGGAGATGGGGATGAGGGGCCTGATGCTGTTCTTGCTCAAGAAGGTGAGGTTTCGAAGGTCGATGCCGGTTTGCGTTCTGAATTAGAAAGACGGGCTATGCGTGTTGTGGACGCTGCTGAACCTTTTCCAGTGGTCGTAGATAACCCTCTGCCTTCGGAGGGGGGATGGGATGAATCCTGGGAAGATGCTTTGCAGCATGGAACGGACTAAGCTTTTTGTAAAAAGACTCGGATGATGGCTTCGGTCTCTACGACGTCTTCTTCAATTTCAGAAAGAACTTTTTGAATGTGGTGACGTTTGTAACCGAGGTTTTCGAGCGCGTAAATGACATCTGGGTGAACTTCGCGTGGAGCTTTGGCTTCGAGACTGCCATTGAGATCGGAAGGATCGATTTTAGATTTCAGTTCAAGGATCATGCGTTCGGCGGTTTTCTTTCCGATTCCGGAAATTTGAGTGAGAACGGGAATGTTTCCGCTGAGAATGGCATTTTGAATTTTTTCTACAGGTTCGTTCATAATATCCATGGCCATTTTGGGTCCAATGCCGTTTATTGTCAGCAGTAACTCAAAAAAGCTGAGCTCATTTTTTGTTCGGAATCCATAAAGGGTGAGGGCGTCTTCGCGAACATGTGTATGAATAAAGAGCGTAATTTCCTCTTCGCTGCTTTCCAAAATGGAATTGGGGACCGAAACGTGGTAGCCAACGCCATGAACGAACAAAATTATTGTTCGTGAATCTTTACTGTAAATCTGGCCCTGAAGCAGTCGAATCATGCGTGGTTTTGAAAGTGCCGAGAAAGTCTTTCTTAAAGGCGAGAAAACTTCCAGCTTCGATATGATACCGAATTTGTGACATAAGGTGAAACAAAAATGCGATGTTATGCATGGTGAGGAGTCGAATCCCCAGCATTTCGTTTTCCGTCATGAGGTGACGCAGGTAGCTTCGTGAGAATTCTTTGGAAGCGTAGCAGGGAATTTCCGCGCAAAGGGGCGTTTCATCGTACTTATGTTGTTCGTTGAAAATATTTTGACGGCCAGTGAAATCCCAAAACGCTCCGTGTCGGGCCAAACGGGTGGCAAGGACGCAGTCAAACATATCTATTCCGCGTTCCACGGCTTCCAAAATGTCGTCGGGAGTGCCCACGCCCATGAGGTAACGGGGCTTATTCTTCGGCAGGTGAGGGATGGCGTAGTCTATTGCACTAAATTTTTGTTCAAAGTTTTCTCCGATGCTGACGCCACCAATGGCAATTCCCGGACAGTCGAGAGCTGCCATAAATTTGGCCGACTCTTCCCGTAAATTTTTGAAGTGGCTTCCTTGCACAATGGGAAATAAAGCCTGGTCGTCGCGGGTTTTGGCTTTTATGCAGCGCAGCGCCCAAGCGTGAGTTCGTTCCATGGCTTTACGGGCGTAAGCTTCGTCTACATCGGCGGGGGCGCATTCGTCAAAAGCCATAATAATATCAGCCCCGAGTTCTTCCTGAATTTGAATGGCTTTTTCAGGAGTGAAAAAGTGTTTGTCGCCGTTGAGGTGGGATTGAAACTCCACGCCGTCATCCGTGATTTTGTTCGTTTTTTGCAATGAAAAAACTTGGAAGCCGCCGGAATCGGTGAGAATCGGCTTGTTCCAGTTCATCCATTTATGAAGACCTCCCATGCGTTTTACCAGTTCGGAACCCGGGCGCATGGCCAGGTGATAAGTGTTTGCCAAAATAACTTCCGCTCCCAAGTTTTCCAAATCCTTATAATCCAAAGACTTCACGGTGGCTTTGGTGCCCACAGGCATAAAGACGGGTGTGTGAATGTCGCCGTGCGGAGTCGAAAAAACTCCTAAGCGGGCGTCACATGCGCTTGATGTCTGCGTGAGCTGAAACTCAAACATATTAGGCTGCTAACGAAGGCTCTTCGACAACCGTGGCAGCTTTCTTAGGCTTGGCTTCTTTGATCTTCTCTTTCTCCAACTGAACAGCCAATTCTTCATTCACACGTTCTTCAAGAGTCTTCTTTTTGCGCACTTTCTTATCGCGTCCGGTGGCGGTAGCCAACTTCTGGCGGAATTTATCCACACGTCCTTCGGTGTCGATTAAGACCTTCTTACCTGTGTAGAAAGGGTGACACTGGCTGCAGATTTCCACGCGAATCCCTTCTTTAGTAGTTCCGATGGGAAAGGTGAATCCACAGTTTGCGCATACGACTTTACCGTCTGCGAAGTATTTAGGATGTGCTTCAGTTTTCATGAGAGAGATTATTATTTTTTCTTATTGGTGACCTTCGGTCGCTTTTTTAATTTGACCTCCGCTACGCTGCGGTCCCGCCGAGTATATCTATAGATAAGATAGAACGCAAGCAAAATGAGCAAGAGGCTAAAGAGGCCGGCTTTCAGGAGGAAAGCATAGTCTAGAACCCGCACTTTCACTTCGGTGCTGTCGGACTGTCCGTTCTCGTCATAAACCGTGAGGATGGCGGTTTGGAGACCTGTAATATCGAAGCTTTGCTTCACTTGGGAGCCTTCTTTCTCTTCGTTTCCAAAGGACCACACGTATTTAATAATAGTGGAGTCGTCTTGAGAGGAGCTGGCGTCAAAAGTAAGCTCTTCACCCAAGTTTGCAATGAAAACATCTTGATTGGCTTCCGCGGTGGGAGCGGGGTTATAAGGGTCGGGGTCGGAAGTGTTTTCCATCCCGTCGCCGTCGCGGTCGGAATCGGTATTGTCTCCTATTCCATCGTTATCTGTGTCCTGCCATTCCGAAGCATCGATGGGGAAGGCGTCTTGGCCGTCGAGAGTTCCGTCATCGTCGGTATCCGGTTTATTTTGATCGGTGCCTCCGTTTCCTTCCAGGTCATTTGCAATTCCATCTCCGTCAATATCTTCATCCAGTTCATCGGGAGTTTTGTCCCCGTCTTGATCTTTGGTGTAGCGAGAGTCTTCGGGCACTTGGTCCTCCGTGTCGAGAGCGCCGTCGTTGTCATCATCGGTATCGGCATTGTTTCCTTGGCCGTCCCCATCTGTGTCTTTAGTTTCACTATAAGTAAGAGGGAAGGCATCTGCTTCATTTGCTACGCCGTCGCCGTCTTGATCTGGGTCGCTGCTGTTCGTGATTCCGTCGCGATCCGTATCTTGGAGGACGGTGACTTGTTTGTGTACGGTGTTGTTGTCAGGATTGTCGGCGCTTCCTTCCCAGGGCATTACGGTGATAGTGAGGTCGAAAGTGCCGTAAGTTGCCGGGCTCCAGTTCACAAAAACTTCATCGGTTTTACCGGCGAGTGCGGAAATGGGCTGGTCAGAGCCGATGATGCCGTCCTTTGTGGAAAATCGGACGCTGCCCAAAAGGTCGTTGGGACTTCGGTTCTCAACGGAGGCCCAAATTCCAACGGTAGTTCCTTCGAGAAAAACAGTATTATTAAACCAAACATTCCCGTCCGTAAGAACAAGGTCACCACTCACGCCTGCATAACCCAATGGTATTTGGCTCAGCAGGAGGGAACTTGTTAGTACCGTAGAAAAGAGGACGTGGAGACCTTTCTTCATGGTGGTGGGGTAAGAATTGTTGTGGCAGGCGCCACGTTTTTGCTTAGCACTCCGCTTCGCTCCGCGCTTGTTAGACGAGAGCTTCCTGTTCCGCTGCATCCTTGGCTTCTTCGGCCAGGCTTTCTTCCGCTGTTTGAGCGATGAAAGACATGGACGCGACCTTATCGTCGTTTTTGACTCGCATGAGGTAAACCCCCTGAGTGGCCCGGCCTCGGCTGGGAACGCTCTTTAGATTCGTGCGAATCATAACACCTTTTTTGGATACAATCATTATATCTCCTTCGGTTCCGGGTTCAAGCACTCGTGCGCCCACCAATTTCCCGGTCTTTGCATTGAGGTTGGCGGTTTTCACTCCGCTGCCTCCACGAGTCTGGAAACGATATTCTTCAATAGGGGTGCGTTTCCCAAGTCCGTTTTCCATCACCACTAAAAGATCGGCGGTGGGGTCTTTTACGGTGTCCATTTCTACCACTTCGTCACCGGTGCGCACTTTGATTCCACGGACTCCCATGGAAGCGCGGCCCATCGGACGAACATCGGCTTCATCGAATTGAATACATTTCCCTTCTTTCGTCACAATCATCACATGGTTGCTTGGGCTGGTTTGTTTCACCCAAGAAAGGCTGTCGGTGTCTCGGAGTTTGATGGCAATGAGCCCGGATTTACGTACATTCTTGAAGTCGGCTACGGCTGTTTTTTTCACGGTGCCATGACGGGTTGCCATGAACAGGAAATCTCCTCCGAATTCTTCGTTTTTAACCACCAACATGGCGGTTACGAACTCATCTTTCGTCATTTGGATGAGGTTCACCAAAGGAATTCCTTTGGCTTGGCGGCTGGCCATTGGAAGTTCGTAGACGGGAAGTTGGAAGACTCGACCGGTGTTCGTGAAAAACAAGAGCTTGTCGTGGTTTTTAGCGAAACGCATGATTTCAATTTCATCTTCTTCTTTTGTAGCCATAGCGACTTTTCCTTGGCCGCCGCGTTCTTGACGACGGAAAGCCGAAGGAGCTACGCGTTTTACGTAATTTTCTTTCGTGAGAGTCACTACCATCTCTTCGTTGGGGATGGTGTCTTTTACGGAGAATTGGCCGAGGGCCTGGGGAACGATTTCTGTTCGGCGTTTGTCGGTGTAGGCGTCTTTGATTTCTTTAAATTCGGCGATCATGATTTTGACCACTTTCTTTTCATCCATCAAAATGCTTTCGAGGTCTTCAATGAGAGCAATTTTTTCTTTAAGTTCATCTTCGATTTTGGTTCGTTCCAATCCTGCGAGGGTCTGGAGGCGCATTTCCAAAATAGCTTGTGCTTGCAAATCACTGAGCTTGAATTTTGCGACGAGTGCCGCATGAGCTTCTTCCTTGGTGTCCGACTTGCGGATGGTCGCAATCACTTCATCAATGTGGTCGAGCGCAATCTTGAGACCCTCCAAAATGTGAGCGCGGGCTTTGGCGATTTTGAGTTCGTAAATGGTGCGGCGGGTGATGACTTCTTTTCTGTGTTTCAGGAAGTATTCCAGTACCTCTTTAATATTCAAAAGACGAGGTTGAATTCCATCCACCAAGGCAATCATATTCATATTGAAGTTCGACTGCATGGGCGTGTACTTGTAGAGCTGGTTGAGGATTTTGCTAGGGTAGGAATCTTTCTTCAATTCAATAACGATGCGCATCCCGTGGCGGTTCGATTCATCACGAAGATCAGAAATCCCCACAATCCTTTTCTCCTGAACGAGGTCGGCAATTTTCTCGACGAGGGTAGCCTTGTTGATTTGATAAGGAATCTCCGTGATCAAAATACGGTGCTTCCCGTTTCTCTCTTCTTCGATTTCAGCTTTGGCGCGAACGGTGACTCCGCCACGTCCGGTGGTGTACATTTGCTTAATGGCATCATGGCCGTACATGGTTCCTCCGGTTGGGAAGTCGGGACCCTTGATGTGTTCCATAATTGCATCGATATCCATTTCAGGATTCGAGGAAAGCTCAATGAGCGCGTCCATCACTTCTTTTAAGTTGTGAGGAGGAATGTTGGTGGCCATACCCACCGCAATTCCCATGGTTCCGTTGAGGAGCAGTTGAGGAACCCGAGCAGGAAGAACTTTGGGTTCATTGTAACGACCGTCGTAGTTGGGAATGAAATCCACGGTTTCTTTCTCGATGTCTGCCAGCATTTCGTCTGAAATCTTCTCCATTTTGGCCTCGGTGTAACGCATGGCGGCGGCGTTGTCTCCGTCCACGGAACCGAAGTTTCCTTGACCCTTAACGAGCGGGTAGCGGAGCGAGAAATCCTGGGCCATACGCACCATGGAATCGTACACGGCTTGGTCTCCATGAGGGTGGTATTTGGCCAGCACTTCTCCCACCACAGCGGCTGATTTTCGGTAACCGCCTGAGGAGCGAAGTCCGATTTCGTGCATGGCGAACAAAATACGTCGGTGAACCGGCTTGAGACCGTCACGAACGTCTGGAAGGGCACGAGAAACGATCACGCTCATGGCGTAATCAAGGTAAGACTCTTCCATTTCATCCACCACATTTCGATTGGAAATTTTTCCTATTGAAAACAGTTCCTCAAAGCTATCAGGTGCTTTCGAAGCTTTGGGTTCGGGTTTAATCTCTTTTTCCTGTTCCGGTTCCTCATTGTTTTCCTCAGGAATAAGGTTTTCGTCGTCTGTTTTGGCCATAGAGGGTTTTAAATTTGCGGAGGCAGTCTAACATAAATGTAAAAATTCTAAATGGAGAAGAGTTGACGGGTTTAAAAAATGGTTTAGAATTAGGTCTATTTTTAGTTTATGGCAGTAGAAATTTCAGATCCCAATATTTTGGACTTTAAGGACGATGGGCACCGTGCTCAGATTGGAGCCGCAGTTTTGGATTTGGTGAAAGCGACGGAAGTGCTTTCTTCGGAGCCAAGGTCCGGATCTAGTGAAGACTTAAGGAGAAAAGGTTCGCGTTCGAGCGTGGTTTCTGCCACGCGTAGTTCTCATTTTGTTTCTAGGCCTCAAGCGGATGTCATCCAAATCAAGATTTGGGTTTCGACCGGGAAAGAAGGTGAGGTTCATGAGTCTGTTTTTATCACTGAAGGCGCTGATAGAGAAAAATGGGGTGTTTTCGTCAACTTTACCGGAGATCAATGTGATGATGTTTTTGTTCGAGGAAGTTTTCCTAATCAAGTGCAGTCTGAAGGTGTTGCTCCCGAGCCTGAGGAGGTTCTTGAAACGGTGCTTGCGAATGTGAGAAGGGTTATTGCACGCTTTAACGAGGCTGTTCCGGTAGTTCCTAAATCGACGAAATCATGAGTTTTCGTTTGAGTTCTTACTGGAAGAAACCTGGCTTGGATTTGGAAGAGCACCGTCCGGCTTTAGAAGCTTTGGTGGGGCACGCGCGTGAGATTTTGCCTCGCTACGAAGCGGGTAGAGAAGGGTTCAGGCCTCCTTACAATCCTCATGATTTTTCTTTTACTGATCTGGAGGCCGAGACTGCACCGGCTCGCCTTAGGGGAAAACCCCTGCAAATTGGGAGGAAACTTGCTCGTGAAGTTGCCGTTTGCCTGGGCTGGGACCGTCGAACCAATCCGGATGTACTCAATTCTTTGGGATGGACTTTCTTTTATTTTCAATCCGATGGATTTGAGGGGAAACCCAATATGACGGAGGAGTTTCATACGGATGGTTTTGATGATGGTATTAATGACCCAAGTACCTTTGGTCTTTGGGTCCCCAGTTCGGAAATCGCCCCCTTTCAGGTTATTGCTCGCCAAGGGCAGGAGGGTTTTGCCTATGCCGCGTATGGTTTTGATTTGCCGAGCCCTCCTGAAATGGCTTCGCTTGGGCAAGCACCGGGCAATGAGGTGCGAAGTTTGGATGGAAATTTGTGCGTTGAACTTCCTGAAATAATGCCGCATCGACGAAAACCGATAGATCTGACTAAAATTCAAAGTGGGGAGAGGTTCGCTTTTCGTATCAGCTGGTTTCGATAGTACTAGTAAATCTGGTCATTTTGTGATAAGATGATAAGATCTAATTAGTGTATTCCACGCATGGCTGACGCTCCAACGCCCAACCCGGTAACGACGCCCGTACCACCAGTCGCTTCAGCAAGCCAAACGCCAGCTCCTGCGGTTTCAACGAATCCGGTGACTTTGGACGCTGCTGCTGTTCAAGAATCTAAGGCAAAAACTGAGGTTTCCGTTGAAAAAAAACAAGAAGTTGCTGCCGCTGCTGCTAAAGTAGGAGCGCCAAGTGCTGCACAGCCGATGCCTGCACAAGGAGTCAAAGATGTGGTGGATCGCAAGAAAATCCTTGAAGCGCAAAAGCTTTTTGAAGAAGGGATTGCTTCCATTCGCGATCTTATTGCTCCTTCGGCCTTTGAGGTGGCTTACGATCACGTCAAACTCGACGGGCTCTACTGCCAGACCTTTTTTGTTTATACGTATCCGCGCTACATCGACACAAACTGGCTTTCGCCGGTGGTGAATTACGACGTATCCATGGATGTGGCTCAGTACATTTATCCGATTTCTTCGGAGGACATCATGAAGACTTTGAAAACGAAAGTGGCTCAGTTGCAATCGTCTATTCGTATGGCTACCGAGAAAGGAAATGTTCGTGACCCTGCCTTGGAAACCGCTTTGGAAGATGCTGAACAATTGCGCACCGAACTTCAGCGCGGTCAGGAGAAGTTTTTCCAATTCGGACTTTACTTCACCATTTATACACCCAACGAAGACGAACTTCGAAAAGCCACTAAAGAACTTCAAAGTTTGCTCGCCGGAAAACTGGTACTGAGCAAGCGTGCCGACCTTCAAATGGAACGCGGTTTTGCAGCCACCATTCCTTTGTGTCTCGATGAAATCACAGTGCAACGCAACATGAACACGTCTCCGCTTTCCACGACTTTCCCTTTCATCTCTTCCGAGCTTACCTCGAATGATGGAATCCTCTACGGACTCAATCGTCACAATGAATCTTTGATTATTTTTGATCGATTCTCTCTGGAAAACGCGAATTCCGTGGTTTTTGCCAAGTCCGGAGCCGGAAAATCTTATGCGGTGAAGTTGGAGATTTTGCGCTCGCTGATGTTTGGAACGGATGTGATTGTTATTGATCCCGAGAATGAATACAAAGCTCTCTGCGAAACTGTGGGAGGGACCTACCTCAGCGTGTCGCTCAACTCCGACCGACGTATTAATCCTTTCGATTTGCCCACGCCGCTTGAAGGTGAAGACCTGAAGCCAGGCGATTTGTTGCGCAGCTCGGTCATCAGTCTTACGGGTTTGATGCGCCTCATGTTGGGTACGGTCACTCCTCAAGAAGAAGGAATTTTGGACAAAGCGCTCATTGATACCTACGCCACGAAGGGAATCACTTTAGACACCGTGGATCCGTCTAAATTCCAAGTGCCTACGATGGTGGATTTTTACAGTGTACTTTCCGCCATGGATGGGGCTGCCGACATGGCTCAACGCGTTTCCAAGTACGTAAGCGGAACTTACGCGGGTGTGTTCAACAAGGAAACCAATGTGACTCTGGACACGGGGCTGATGATTTTCTCCGTTCGTGATCTTGAAGATGAACTTCGTCCCATTGGGATGTATATTATTTTGAATTATATTTGGAATCGTGTTCGCTCCTCTCTTAAGAAGCGTATTCTCGTAATCGATGAGGCCTGGTCTTTGATGCAGCATGAAGACAGCGCGAAATTCCTCTTTGGACTGGTGAAACGCGCCCGAAAATACTATTTGGGAGTGAGTACCATTACTCAGGATGTGGAAGATTTCGTGAGCAGCCCCTACGGAAAGCCAATTATCACCAACTCCTCGATGCAGCTGCTGCTGAAGCAGGCTCCGTCGGCCATTGAACCGCTTTCCAAGGTCTTTAATTTAACACAAGGAGAGAAGTATATGCTTTTGAACTCCGGCGTGGGACAAGGTTTGTTCTTCGCGGGTTTGAAGCACGTGGCCATTCAAGTGATTGCATCCTTCAGCGAAGATAAGATTGTCACCACCAACCCTGAAGAATTGCTTGCACAAACCGCCGTACAAGCTGAGTTTGAAACCGCTACTAAGGAGGAAGATGCTGCTGCTGCTAAAGAGGCGGCTAAGACTGAGGCTCCGGTGGCCACGCCTGCCGTTGTTGCGGCTCCGGTGGTTCCTGAAGAAGTTAAACCTGCCGAGGGGCCTGTTGCTCCCGCTGCTCAAACTGAAGAAGAAAAAGAAATGGAAGCCGGATTTACCGAAAATGTGGCCGCGGTACTGGATCAACCGATTGAGGCGCCGAAGTCTGTGGT
>CAYHGP010000022.1:0-2053 GCA_964356195.1 uncultured Candidatus Peribacteria bacterium
CGAAATCGTGAATTTCAGGCTATTTTGCCGCTTCGAGGAAAGATTTTGAATGTGGAACAGGCCCGTCTCGATAAAATGATTGCGAACAACGAAATCAAGAACCTTGTGATTGCGATGGGCGCCGGAATCGGTGAGACCACCGATTTCAGCAGACTTCGCTACCACCGCATTGTGATCATGACTGATGCCGACGTGGATGGCGCTCATATTCGTACTTTGCTTTTGACTCTTTTCTACCGTTACTTCAAGGGCATCATCGAGAAAGGTTTCCTTTACATCGCGCAACCTCCTTTGTTCAAGGTTCAAGCCGGAAAAACCATTCATTATGCGTTTACGGAGGCGGAGCGAGACGCTTTTGTGAAAGGATTTGGCGACAAAAAGGCTTCCATCCAGCGTTACAAAGGGTTGGGAGAAATGAATGCGGAGCAACTTTGGGAAACCACTATGGATCCTGAAACTCGCACTATGCTCCGTGTGACCGTAGATGATGCCGAACGTGCCGATTACATTTTCGAAACTTTGATGGGCAGCGAGGTACTTTCCCGCAAAAAATTCATCCAAACGCACGCCAAGAAGGTGAAGAACTTGGATATTTAGACCTTTTTCGTCTTTGGATTTGACGCAATGACCATTTTGTGTTAATTTGTAGTCCTTTTTTAACAAATCTACTATGGAAGGATTCGATGCTTACGCGAAATATGCCGTTTTAACAGGTCTCCTTGCGACGGGCTGTGGCAATGAAAATGGTATGAGCAGTACGAATAATTCCGACGAAGGCTATACGGGTGTTGATTCGGACACCGGCTCCGATGATACGGGTGTTGATTCAGGAGAGACTGATACAGAGGCTGACAGTGGAGGTGATACGGGAAAAGATACAGATACAGGCGCTGACACAGGTCGGGACACCGCTTCCGATACCGGGGTTGATACGGGAAAAGATACAGGCACTGATACAGGTACAGATCTTTCCGAAGAGCTTGCCGTTACGGCTCAGCAATGTGCTGCACTTTGGTTGAATGAAACTACTGTTTTAGTTCCTGATCTTACGGTGGATGACGACGGATCTGTTACAGGTAGTCTTGTGGATTCTGCAGGAGTGCTTGAGCTTTCTATGCTTACTTCCGATGAGACTGCTCATGAATTTGCTTGTCTTAAGGATGAAGCTACCGGTTGTTATTATGGAACGAATACAGAGCATTTAGAAACTTCCGTTGTTCTCTCCACTGATCTTAATACAGGGGAGCTTGAAGATGGGACTACTGCGGGTTGTGAATACGACGAAAGTTTAGGTCTTCAGTTCCGAGCGGGTGCTTTGGACGGAATCGATCCTGCTACTGCGAATTTCTCCGGATGGGCGGTTCGGGCCATCGATAATACTAACGTGACGAGCGGTCTCGTTATTGAAAGCGGGGAAGTTTTGTCTTTCTAAAGCCATTTCTTGAAACAGCTTGAATTCTTGCAATTCGATCTGTTTTTTGATATAATTAGAAGATTTGTAAATCCTCAAAGACCATGTCTTCCAAAGCCTCTTCCTCCGTCCTTGAAACTCTCGAAATTGGGAACTTCGAAGATTTGGAGCATTTGATCGGTCTCCTGAATAAGGCTTTTAATAAGGACACGGAGTACCGTTTGGAACCGGTGGTTTCTCAAAAGGGAATCTATTTGTTTGTGGAGGATCCTATTCATGAAGACGAATACGAATGTGGCATGGTGGAGAGGCGCGGAAAGAAGGTTTATGCCTATTCTGCTGCCGTTCATTCCATGATTTTGGGAGCTTATGAGCGATATCTTGAAAAGACCCGTTGACTTTCCCCCTCGGGCTATCTTATACTCCCTTCGCTTTAGCTTTTTTCATGGCACATCCAACAAATTTCTGGGTCTCCGCAGACACGAACGAATCTTCTGAGAAGAGGGTCGCCCGCTTCAAACAATGGTTCAACCGATCTCGAGTTGGAGATACCGTTAAAGAAGGTCGCTATCACAAGAAGCCTTTGACGAAGCGTTTGATCCGAAAGGAAGCTTTGAAACGTGAAGAGTTCCGTGCTGCTCG
>CAYHGP010000022.1:2153-13444 GCA_964356195.1 uncultured Candidatus Peribacteria bacterium
ATGACCATTGCTCGGGTTCTTGCCCTGGCTCAAAAAGAACATCTCCGCATCGAGATGGAGGTTTTTTTAGCTTCGCTGCTGGGTTCTAGTCGTTTGGATTTGATCGCGCGTGGAGAAGAAGAGGTGCCGGTGGACAAGCTTTCCGATCTGCAAAAGGGCTGGATTCGTCTTCAGGATGGAGTCCCGGTGGCTTATTTAACGCATCAGAAAGAGTTTTACGGTCTGAGTTTTTATGTGGATGAGCGGGTTTTGGTGCCTCGGCCGGAGACGGAGCAGCTCGTGGATTTGGTTTTGAAGCACGCGAAAGTGGGGGTTTTGGAGCTGGGGACGGGAAGCGGAGCTATTGCGTGCAGTGTTAAACATCGCCGGCCGGAGCTGAAAGTGGTGGCTACGGACGTGAGCCCTGAGGCCCTGGAAGTTGCGAGTAAAAATTGTGTTCAACTTGGCGTGGACGTGAACTTGGTGGAGTCGAATTTACTCGAGAAAGTTCCTGGGGGAGGGGAGGATGTTTTGGTGGCCAATTTGCCCTACATTGGAACGGTGGACCATGCTTTTTTGGCGGAAAATGTTGAAAAACATGAACCTAAACTGGCCTTGGATGGCGGGGAGGATGGCCTTCGGCTTTACGCGCGGCTTTTTGATGAAATTAAAGAGCAGGGAAGGACTTTTGCGTATATCTTTGGTGAGATTGGTTTTAGCCAGGGTCTTGCTATTCGTGGACTCTGCGCTGAAAAACTTCCCGGGTATCGTTTTACGCTTTTACAGGATCTTCAGGGTCTGGATCGGCACTTTGTTCTGGAAAGAGTGTAGTTTTAACGTACAATGCGAGGGATGAAAGAAAAACTTCAAAAACTTGTCGAGGAATTCCAGCAGATTGAACTGCGCATGGCGGATCCCAATATTTTCTCCGATCAAGAAGCGTTTCAGAAGCTTTTGGCACGTCGTCGTGAAATTGAAACAGCGGTGGAACTTTTTCAGGAGCTGCAAAAACATGAAAAAAGTGTCGCAGATGCGCAGGCCATGCTTGAAGATTCGGATGAAGGAATTCGTGAAATGGCGAAAGAGGAGCTGAAGGAAGCTCGTGAGTCTGTGGAAAAACTTGAGGAAGCTCTTAAAATGGAATTGGTTCCGCGCGATCCTAAAGATGGAAAAAACTGCATTATGGAAATTCGTGCGGGCACGGGTGGAGACGAAGCGGCTCTTTTTTGTGAAGAACTGTGCCGAATGTATCTTCGTTATGTGAAGGAACATGGTTGGCAGGTGGAGCCCATCAGTGAAAGTTTGGGGGAAAAGGGTATGAAAGAAATGATTTTTAAAGTGATCGGACCGGGAGCTTACGGCAGAATGAAATATGAAAGTGGAACGCATCGTGTGCAACGCATCCCTGAAACGGAGGCCAAGGGTCGTGTGCATACCTCTGCGGCTTCGGTGGTGGTTCTGCCGGAAGTGGATGAGGTGGAATTGGTGATCCGCGATCAAGATTTGCGTATTGATGTGTACCGGTCCGGCGGTCATGGAGGGCAAAGTGTGAACACTACCGATTCTGCCGTTCGTATCACCCATCTTCCCACGGACCTCGTGGTGATTTGTCAGGACGAAAAATCCCAGCTCAAAAATAAGATCAAAGCCATGGGTGTTCTACGCTCCCGACTTTATGCGATGGAACAAGAAAAGCGCGCCAAGGAGCTGGGTGAGGCTCGACTGGCTCAAGGGGCCACGGGAGATCGCAGCGATAAAATTCGCACGTATAATTTCCCTCAAGATCGCGTTACCGACCACCGCATTGGCCAAAATTTCAGCAATATCCCCGCCATTATGGAAGGGGCCATTGATCCTATTATCGACGCTCTCGTGATGGAAGATCAGGCGAAGCGTTTGTCCGCGGCGGCCCAGTCGGGTGATGAGGAGTAAAGCTACTGAAGGTACTGTTCCAGCTGACCGGTCATGAAATCGGGGGCTTGGCTGAGGGCGGAAACAGTGGCTTCATAGAGCATCCATGAGCCTACAATGGTGAGAACCACAATAATGAGCATGGGTAGAGTTCCAAAGAAAAAGTGAAGCTGGCGGGCGAGTCGATTTCGGGCCATTTCTTCTTGCTGCAAGGCAATGAGTTTCTTGAGGAGTTCTTCGGTTTCGGCCATAGTTTGGGTTGGATGAGTTCATTTTAGCAGAGTTTCTCTCTCTAGAAATTGCGTGTCCTTGACAAAAAGCCTTTCCTAGTTTAACTTGATGTAATCCGACTAACAGGCGGACCCAAAGGGTCTGCTAAGCGAAAACGTGGCGAAAGCCACATCATTAACCCCAAATTCTATGAGTGCACATGCTGAAGCCCCTCATGCTCCTGATGCACACGCAGCACCAGCTGCTCATGCTGCTCCTGCAGCGCACGCGGAACATGGTCACGATGCTCATGCCGCGCCTGCCGCTCACGCGGCGCCTGCCGGGAATGGCTGGTTTCGTCGAGTAGGAACAAACATTAAGGATGGTGTTTTGGATACGCTCGGTTCTGTCGTTGAGTTGGGTAAAGGGATTGTGGACCCTACCGCTCAAAAACCTTGGGCAAAAAGTGTTTTAAGACCCATTGGTGGAGCTGTCAGTGTTTTGGCTCGTCCTTTGACGGCGGTGAAGGAAACTTTCTATCATGGAGGACACTTGGGTTTTGAACCCGGAAGAGGTTATGCGGAATTGGCGGAAATGGTGAGAACTCCGGTTCATGCCACTATTGATTTGGTAAGACAAGGAGTTGCGGCTTGTCTCAATGCGGCTGATCGCGCGGCTTATGGGCTTGGAGAACTTGTGGCTTCTCCGAGTGGTCATCCTGCTTCTTGTGTCCCTGTGAAAAAAATCGGAGACGTTCCTCTCAGTTCAAGTAGTGATGTCCCTGCTCGATGGGCTGCATGATGAGCTTTTAGAATGAGTGGTTTTGTTTTAAGATGAAGCCATGTGGATTGATACGCATTGCCATCCGTTTTCTAAACCTTTTGAAGGGGACCGTGATGCAGTGATTCAGCGGGCTCGTGAGGCGGGTGTAGAGAAGATGATTGTGGTTGGGTTTGACCATGAAACGAATCGGCAGGCCTTGAAACTTGCCGAGCAGTACGATTTTATGTGGGCGACTTTGGGTGTGCATCCTTGTGAGTGCGGTGATTTGACCGAGGAGGAAGAAAAGTGGATTCGAGAGACGGCGGTGCATCCGCGAGTGGTGGCTTTGGGGGAGATGGGGCTGGACTATCATCATATGAGTTCGCCGAAAGAAGTGCAGAAGGAGTGTTTTCGTCGTCAGGTAAGATTGGCTCAGGAACTCGATTTGCCTTGCATTGTGCATTCGAGGGATGCCGCCGAAGATACTTTGGCCTTGCTGCTTGAGGAGGGCGCGAAAAAAGTGGTCTTTCACTGTTTCAGTTACGATTACGAATTTGCGAAAAGAGTGTGGGCAGCTGGGTTTTACACGAGTTTTAGCGGGGTTGTTACTTACCCTCAGGCGAAAAACATTCAGGAAGCGGCGGCCAATGGACCTTTGGAGCTCTTTTTGGTGGAGACCGACTGTCCTTACTTGGCGCCGCAAAGTATTCGGGGAAAGCGCAACGAACCGGCTTATGTGGTGGAGGTGGGAGAAAAGGTGGCGGAACTGCGCGGCGTGGAGCCGGAAGTGATTGCGGAGGCTACGACAAAAAATGCGGTGACTCTGTTTGGACTTTAAGCGGCTTGAAGCTCAGCCAGTTCTTCCTCTTCTCTTTGCTTACACCATTCTCTGAATTCCGTTGCAACCGGGTGGATGTGACCGTTGTAAGCGCGGGCTGTGAAAATATCGTAGAGATCTACTTTCTGTTTCATCTTGTACATTTCATGATGACTCATGGAGTCTTTTTGTTTATTTGCGCGTAGCCAGGTGTCACTACAAATGAGTCGGAATTCTGTACGAATGCTGGAGCCATCAGGGGAGTCCTCCTGTTCATCCGTTGGAATGTTGAAGTATATTTTTATGGCCGGGAAATTGAAGGAATGACCATTTTTCTTTTCCGCTAGCTTTGGAACGACCCTATAAGTTCCGCGTGGTATTTTCCGATAAGAGCCTCCTTCAGGCGCTTCCGTGAGCCCCATGGATTCCGCAACGGTTTTCGCAATGGCCTTTGCTTGAGCAATCATGAACTCTTGGATTTGAGCAGCATTTGGATTTTTTGTAGGATCGAGATCTTGTTCGGTGATTCCGGTCATGACGGCTTCTCCGGCTAAGGCGTCCGGGATATGGGAGAGTTCTTGACGGTCTTTTATGGCTTTGATGAGGATCGCAATTTTGTCTTTATCTCGAAATCCGCCTCTATACACTTGACGGATTTCTGGGCTTAAATCTTCAAAGCCTTCCAGAAGAGAATCGTAGACTTCAATCTCTATGGAGTTGTGATGATCCTGCTGAGTGCTTGGCCTTTTTTGTTTATCCAGGTAAATAATTTCTCCTTTTTCACTTTTTCTGAACAAATTTCCTTCGTGATAAATGGCGTCCATGAAATTCCTTTCGACGGAGTCTTTATCCTTAATTAGGTTTTTGTAGACGGGGTGAGTGGTGAGACGTGCTAAAAGCCAAGTGATTTGGGCGCTGGTTTGCAGCTCGTAGCGTTCTTTTTCGTTCGTGCCATGGCGAGGACTTAGGCCATACATTGCTCTTAAGTGTTCAAAGAAATGTAAACTGGAATGATCGTCGTTGATGTCCACTTTTGCGATGGGGCCGGGGATCGCTGCTTTCTCTTGGGCATTTTCCATGTTTTCTCCAAGGTCTCGGTAAAGTTTCCAAGCCTCACTTTTAGCCTCATTCAGTACCTTCAAAACTTCCTCACCTTCTTTTCGAGATGCACCTTCAGGGATGGTGCCCAACTGTTTTAGAACTTGAAGCATTGCGTTCTCGTAATGTTCAGGGGTGTTTCTTCCTTCAATTTCTTGAAAACCTTCACAAGCCGTTCTTACTGCTGTTTCTAAGTCTTGATGGGAAATGAAATTTTTCTCTCCATGGAGCGCGACGTTGAGGGATTCGGTGCGTGGGGCCGCTTTTAAGTTGTAGTGCAAAATGGAAATGAGCGTGTTTCGAATGAGGGCGAAGAGCTGAGCCACCTCTCCCTCTTCCTGAATACCAAGGCGTTCCGCTTCACTTTTTGTTAGTTTTGTAGCGGCTTCTATGGCGTAGTTCTGAGTTTCTTCCGGATCCATTTCTCGAGGAATCATTCCCACCCATTTCATTGCTCCCTCTGACAAGCGGCCCATGTCTTCTTGTATTACGAAGTGGAAGAGGGGGCTGCCTATGTCGTTTTTCAAGGCGCCTCCGATCAGCTGTCTCACGTAAGCTAGTGCTATGCTGAAATCATAATCAAATTCACCGCCTTCGTAAGAAGGAAGGCACAAGGGCCTGTCTTCTTTTGGCACTAAGCGTCCGAATTCGGAGTCGCTCAAGCTCGTGAGGTGTTCTCGGTCTGGCAGTGGACTCGCCATAGGGATTTAGGTATGGAGTCCAGTTTACCTGGTTGACAAAAAACTAACAAGTGTTTTTAAGTCATTTGCCGGAGAGGAGGGGCTAAGCTTTAACTTTTCACCCGCTTTACTGCGTTGTTCCAAGCGTGGAGCTGTCCTTATGTTTCCGGACAAGTCCACTTCGCCCCAAAAGAGTTTTTGACGGGTCGGGATCTGAAGAAAGCTGGAAACCACGGCTGCGCAAATGGCGAGGTCGGCGGCGGGTTCATTGAGAGAAAGGCCGTTACTCACTTTTAGGTAAACGTCCTGGTCTCCCAGAGAAATTGGCGTATGTTTCTCCAAAACGGCGATGAGAAGTTCCAGGCGATTCCTGTCAATCCCATTGGCCATGCGCTTGGGGTAGCCAAAGGCCGTGGTGCTGACCAGGGCTTGAATCTCCATGAGCAAAGGTCGATTGCCTTCCATGGTGATGGTGAGCGCGGTGCCCGACTTGTTGCCGGCAGAATTTTGTAATATTTTTTCACCCAAGTTGGCCTGTTCCGTGAGTCCCCGTTCCGTCATCTCAAAAAGTCCCACTTCATTCACGGGTCCGAAGCGGTTTTTTTGGGCTCGTAAAAGGCGAAGTTCGTGGTCGCGTTCGCCTTCCAGGATCAGCACGGTATCCACGAGGTGTTCAAGTACTTTTGGTCCGGCAATGTTGCCTTCTTTGTTGACGTGACCGATGAGCAGGGTCGGTATTTTGTGGGTTTTAATGGCGTTCATAATCACCTCGGTTACGTAACGCACTTGGCTGAGGCTGCCGGCGACTCCGGGAATATCGGAGGAAGACATGACCTGAATGGAGTCGATGACGAGGAAATTGGGCTTCGTATTTTCAATGGTGAGCAGTATGTTTTCAAGATTATTTTCATAAAGCAGCTCGATGTTTTCTTGCTTGGAGCCCAGACGCTTGGCGCGGTCGGCCACTTGTTCAACGGATTCTTCTCCTGTGATGTAAAGCACTTTGTCTTTTTGAGCGGCCATGCGGTCCGTAATCTGGAGGGTGAGAGTGGATTTTCCAATTCCCGGCTCGCCGGAAAGCAGAATCAAACTTCCATCTACAAAACCGCCCCCGATGACTTGATCGAACTCCACAATTCCCGTGAGGGTGCGTTCTTTTGGTGCGTGAGACTGTAAAATAGCTTGAGGCTTTTCCGGAGTGCGGGGTACTGAGCCACGGCCGCTTTTTGGCGCGTCAACTTTGCCAACATTAATCACATCCTCCACTAGCGTGTTCCAATTCTCACACGAAGGGCAGCGCCCCACCCATTTACCGGATTGGTAGCCACAGTTTTGACAAGCGTAAACAGTTTTGAGTTTCATGGAAGTTTAGGTTATGGACTTTTGTGGGCTTGGACTTTTCGGTCCACCGCGTGAGCAATGGCATGGTGTTCGTGACAGAGTGGTGCGAGGTATTTTGGATCGTGGGTACTCGAAAGGCTAAAGCGCTGACTGTGGTGTATTTCTTTGGCCGATTTGAAGCAGGTCTTGATGGAACATTTTTCGCCGTACTCTTCTTTTAGGAACGCACGTATTTCGGCAGGGATGTATCTTGAACTGGTGCGAGATGCTTCTTTCGAAAGCTCTTCTTTTCTCTCTTCAATTTTTTCTGTTCTTCCTTGCAGGAGGCTAGCTAAAAGCTGATTCACGTCCTTCCCCTGAGCATGAAGTTCATTGAGTTGTTCAATGATTTCTTGAGAAAGCTGGAAGTTCAAAGTCTGCCCGGGCAGACTTTTCGGCTCAAATAACGCCTTGTCTAAGCCATTTTCGTTTTTAAAATGACGCTCATCTCTGGCTAGGGTGGCCAAGGCACTTTTGGAGAGTTGCCTCACCTTTTCCGCCAGATCTTCCTCGTTTTCTATCGTGGCAAAGGAAACCACGCGGGTGAGTTTGTTCAGGCTTGCTTCGCCTTCCACCAGTAAACTCTTAAGAGCAGGCTTGTCCGAGAAACGCTTTTCCAGGTTAAGAGCCAGTCGAACTTGATCCTGACTGAGTCCAGCCAATTTGGCCGCAAACTCGAAAATAGAGGTACAGCCTTTCTTCTCATAAAGTCGCCTTCGATTCACCTCTGGGAGCAGTCCAATAAACTTTCGTCTCCACCGTATTGCCTGTGAACCATAGCTTTTGCAAAGTTGGTATAGTTTTTCGTCGCTTATGTTCATATTTGAATCTGTAAAACTATCAATAGGGTAGTATATACTCACCCTCCTCGCAAGCCCAATAAGACGCTTTCCCCTGGCGGGTTTATTCAAATGTTTTCTCGTCTTGCCATTTTTAGCCTTCCGTTCCGTAAGTTTCACTTGGCTTTCAGACCTCCTTTTGTTAGAATCCCGCCGATGGATCGGTAGCTCAGTTGGTAGAGCAGAAGACTCTTAATCTTTTGGTCGAGGGTTCAAGTCCCTCCCGGTCCACCACCCCTTACCCCTTTTTATGGCACAATCCCTTACTGATCTGAAAGTTGGCGTGGTCATTAGTCACTCCAATGCTCCGTATCAAATCATTTCGAACTCGTTCATGCGAACCGCGCAACGTAAGCCGGTGATGCGAACGAGACTTCGTAATCTTATGAATGGGGCGGTGATGGAAAAGACCTTTATTGCCGGGGAAAGCTTTGAAGTGGCGGATGTGGCTCGTAAAACTTGCCAATATTTATACAAAGACTCCACCCATGCGAATTTTATGGATATGGAGAACTACGAGCAATTCACTTTTACGCTCGAATCTTTGGGCGACATGATCAACTATTTAAAAGATGGGGAAGAGGTGGTTGGGGTGATTTATGAAGGACGTCCCATCACGATGCAATTACCTCCTAAAGTGGTTTTGAAAGTGGTTGAAACAACGCCAGGAGTGAAGGGAGACCGGGCTCAGTCCGGAACCAAGATTGCAAAAATGGAAACCGGTCTTTCTGTGAATGTGCCTTTGTTCATTAACGAAGGAGACAGCGTTCGAATCAACACGGAAACCGGCGATTACGTTGAACGTGCTTAATTTTAATATTCGGAAGTCATGCAAGATCCTCGCCAGACTGTTTATGAAGGAATGTGTTACCTCATTCCGCTCGCCAAGATTCGTGAAACGCCCAAAGTTCAATTCCACTTTGTTCCTTACCTCGTGGAGGAAGGCATTGCGACCATTCAGCGTGTTAAACATGAGCCCGGAGCCATGAGTCCGAGCATTGAAGGCAATGAAACGGTTCAGCCTTGGTATATGCACCCGCATCAGGAGGACAACATGATTATTTTTGATGGAGAACGGATCGTTGAACTGTATACGCCTGAACAGGGCATCCAAACTTTTGTGGCCACTCCGGAAAAGCTCACTCACAACGGAAAAGTGCTCATTGATGTACCCTATATTTTTGGTTGGCATACCAAGGTTTTCCATAGGCCGAACAGTCCTCACGGCAGTATGTCTGTTTTCCTCACGCGGCATTTTGACGGCTTTAATCTCGATACTGAATTCAATATTTGGGACCTCAACACCGAAACCGGAGAACATCGTGTGCTTCGCTATGGACGAGAAGATCAAATACAAGAATAAGCCGGGCTTGGGTGGATTGAGCCTTGCTCCTCGTTAAAAATCTGGTAGATTTAAGCGCGCTGGCGAGGTGACGGAACGGTCACGTAGCGGTTTGCAAAACCGTACCAAATGGGTTCGACTCCCATCCTCGCCTCCATTGCCTGGGTGGTGAAATGGTATACACGCGAGACTTAAAATCTTGTGGCCGTAAGGTCGTGTGGGTTCGAGCCCCACCCCAGGCACCATACTGTGCAAAGCACAGTCTTTCTATACTTTGAGTCTGAAACTTATGGAATTCACCCCTCAAGTCACTCGAAAACTCCTTTGGTACTTTTTCGTGTTGTCGCTTGGTTCCTATATTTTAAATGCCATCCTCATCGAAAAATACGCGTTCATGGACAGTACTGGGGGATTTATTTACGAAAATGGGACGGAGCTTCCACAAACAATTCTTTATTCTTTTTCTGTCATTTCAGCTGTTCTTTTTGGGATTCAGTTTCAAGTGCCCAAGTGGATTAGTAACGAACTTGTACAAAGCATCGTTCGGTATGCTCTTTGTGAAGCCATTGCCATCTTTGGATTTCTGCTTTTCTTGTTTGGAGGAGATTTCACAAAAATGCTCCTCTTTTTGGGAGTGAGTTTGCTTGGATTTGTTTCTACTTACCCGAAGCAAAAGACGCTCTAGTTAAAACGAAGACTCCCAACGCAAAGAAGGGCAGGCTGAGCATTTGTCCTGTTGTGAGGTTTAGGAATCCCTCGTGGAGCGGGAAGTCTTTGAAGAATTCCACGGTGAAGCGCATGGCGAAATAGAGCATGAAAAAGAGGCCGAAGAAAAAGCCGGGCTTGCCAGTTTTGTATTTTTTCAGCCACAAGGGGAGGAGGATGGCGAATAAAACAGCGCCCATTCCGAATTCGTAGAGTTGGGAAGGGTGGCGGGCCAAGTCGTCTACGCGGGTGAATGTGACGGCCCAGGGAACGTCCGTTACGCGACCTACAAGCTCGCTGTTGAAGAAGTTCCCGAGACGGATCAAACTCACCGGAATGGCGGCCACGACGACAATGAGGTCGGCGTAGTCGAAGAAGCGGACTTTTTTGTGGCGCCAGAGGAAAAGGCCGTAGGCGATGAGCAGGCCAATGGCTGCACCGTGGCTTGCCAGGCCTCCTTCCCACACTTTTAGAATTTGCAGTGGGTTGGCGAGGTAGTAATCCAACTCGTAAAAAATAATGTGACCCAATCGTGCGCCCACAATCAAACCCACGATTAAGTACACGGCGAGGCTGTCCATTGTTTCTAAGGATAGGTTTTTACTAGCGCTTTCGCTCCGCTTCAGCGTAACCATGAAGCGGGCGAGGGAGTAGGCCAAGAAAAGTCCGAGGGCGAAGAAAACGCCGTAATAACGAATTTCAAGAGGGCCGACGTTCAGGAGAACCGGATCAATATTCCAAATCATTAGCGAAGGTTAAAAGAACGAAGCATGGTGTCCAGCTCTTCGACGGTGAACTCGTCTTCGCCTGGGCGGTAAGAGGCGGTCACGGTCCAGGCGTTGTCATTTTTGGTTAGATTGGTTTGCATGAAGTCGAGGGTGGGTCCGGAAGTTTCGTTTTTGCCTTCAAAAGTGCTGAGGATGGTGTTGCTCTCAGCTCCGGCCACCAACAAGGTGATCCCTTCCTGGTCGAGAAGGGTGTAGTTGAGCAAGGTGTCTTCGTGGTCGGCGAGTTTTTTTTGTGCGAAGTCGTAGCTGGTGTCACTGTTGGTGTTATCCTCCTTCAGGATTGTGAGGTTTGCGGTGAAGATACTATCTTTCACGTTGTTGCGAAAAGCCACTTTGAGTCCGTCCGGGTATTCGGAAGTGAAGGAATCCACCACTTCCCATTCTTTGGGAACTTCAAGCTGAAACTCCGCCGTTTTATAGGTGTAATAGTAGGTGTCTGCCGTGTCACTTGTTGTGCTGCCGGAATCGCTGCCGCCACACGCTGTTAAAAAGAGACTGAGTCCGACGATGAGAGGAAATGGATTTTTCATATGCGTTTACTTTATCGAAACCGGAGGATTTTGGACATGGATTTATCTTGACATTCTTTTACAGATCCTATAAATATTTTCTAGCTCAGTTTTTTTGATCTTTGACAACTTGATTCATCGCCGAGGCAAGAACTCTCTTTTTCTTCCGTCACAGGAGGAAAAAGAATACACCTGCGCGGAACGTGCTTTGGAAGCTCGAATAAGGTATTTTTCATTTCTTGAAAATTTTCTCTTTGAGTTTCTTAGGTCT
>CAYHGP010000022.1:13544-16201 GCA_964356195.1 uncultured Candidatus Peribacteria bacterium
GGCGGGCGCTACGATGCGACGAACGTCATCAAGAACTCCGTGGCCGTCATTACGAATATTGATTTGGAACATAAGGAAATTTTGGGAGGGACGAAGGCGAAAATTGCTTTCCAAAAAGCTGGGATTATTAAACGAAAGTCGACGGTGATTGTGGGCGAGCAAAATAAAAGACTTCAGGCCGTGTTTCAAAAAGAGGCCAAGAAAAACAAGACGACGATGATGGCTTTGAAGCCTCGAGATATTCGACCGCTGAAGTTCAGCATTGAAGGTCAAGAATTTGATTTTCAGGATTTTAAAAAACTTCATACGCCTTTATTGGGGCGCTACCAGTTGGACAACGCGGCTCTCGCCATTTTGGCGGCGCGTGCTTTGAATGAGCGTGGATTCACCATCGGAGAAGAAAATATTCGCGAAGGTTTGAAATCAGTTCATTGGCCGCTGCGTCTGGAGCGTGTTCATAGCAGTCCCGATATTATTTTGGATGCCGGGCACAATTTGCACGGGGTGAGGGCGGTGGCGAAAACCATCGACCAAATTTTCATGCGCAAAGGACGGATTTTGATTTTGGGATGTTCTCAAGACAAACCTTACATAGAGATGTCGAAAATTCTGGCGGAACTTTCCAATGTCATTATTGTTACGAAAGCAAAACACCACGGAGCGGACCCCAAGGAAATTCGCAACGCCATAGAGGCTCCACGAAAAAAAATCCTTATGACTCGTAATGTTGCGGAAGCGCTTAAGCTCGCGCAAAAAATGGCTCAAAAAAAGAGTTTGATTCTGGTGCTGGGTGGCCTCTACCTTGCGGCAGAGGCGGAGGAAGTTTTAACTGCCTAGCGACGATTCACAATGCCATCCACGAGGCCGTAAGTTTTGGCTTCTTCGGCGGTCATGAAGTTGTCGCGGTCGGTGTCTTCCTCGACTTTCTTCAGTTTTTGACCCGTGTGTTTCGCAATGATGCTGTTCAACAAATCCTTGGTTTTAATGATGTGATCGGCATGAATGCGGATGTCGGAAGCCTGGCCTTCGGTTCCTCCCAAAGGTTGGTGAATCATGACCTCTGCATTGGGAAGGGCAAAACGTTTCCCCTTGGCTCCTCCACAGAGCAGTACGGCTCCCATGGAAGCGGCCATTCCCATCACGACGGTGGAAACATCGGGCTTCACGTATTGCATGGTGTCGTAAATGGCGAGACCCGCGGTAACGTGCCCGCCTGGGGAGTTGATGTACATAATCATGTCTCTCTTCGCGTCTTCCTGTTCCAAAAAGAGCATTTGGGCAATGAGCAGGCTGGCCATGTTGGACTCCACTTCTGTGAACATGAAGATGATACGATCTCTTAACAAACGAGAATAAATGTCGTAAGAACGTTCCCCCTCGTGCGTCTTTTCGAGTACGGTAGGAATGAGCATACTGGTGATTTCGCGGGCAAGGCCTTGCTTGTTCTGCAGGTATTTCGCTTGATCACGAAGAAGACTGCTTTTAGTGTAATGATGAAAATCGTTCATAGATGGAATGGGTTTTAATACGCACTTGGCGTGCGTGGCGATTAATGACCCGACTATTATACACGAAGTTTTCCCGGGTCATGGGGAGAACACTTGCTGGATTTAATTTTTGTGTTAAGATTCCGCCCTATGCAAAAGCCTCGATTCGACGAAAATCCTCATATCGTAACCATTGGAGTTCCGGCGCCTTACCTGGTTGATTTCCGCAATGGAACGTTTCCTCGTGTCAGAACGGCCGAGTATCCGAATTCCCCGATTTTTGAACTCCATCATGGACTTTACACTCCCGATTCTAAAGCACTTCGTATTTGCGCCCAGACGAAACTGGTGATTGCGGATTTGGTTTCAGATATTACGGGGCCTTCCATTCCTGCTTCCCGTCAGACTCGAGGAATTCTAAAGGTGTTTCCAAAGGCTAAAATATGGTTTTTGACCAATACTGATGAGGAAAGTCTTGCTCGTACCTTTGCTTTGGATGACCTTATGTCTTCTCGCGTCGTCGGGTCCACTCCCTATGAAGGTGGCCTTTTGAATGACGAAGAGGCTGTTTTAGAGCCTCATGCCTTTTACAGGAAGGCACTTCAATTGGCACTTCCACCATTTTCCTATTGACTTTAGGTTGGACCCAGCTAAAATCGTCAAGCGCATTCCTCAAACGGAGTGCCACTTCTTTCTTTGCACATTTGCCCTTTGACAATTCAGACCTAATAGAGATCCCAAATTCTAAGGTTTTAACGAAACTCGCGGCTTCGGCTACGAGTATAAATAAATTGTAAATTTGGACTTTCTCCCCAGCCAATGGGGAGAGTCACTTCAAACTACTAAATCAAAAGTTCACTTCGGTGAACTTTATTGGAGAGTTTGATTCTGGCTCAGGGTGAACGTTGGCGGTGCGTCTAATACATGCAAGTCGAGCGAGGCTTCGAGCCGAGCGGCGGACGGCTGAGTAACACGTTGGTAACTACCTCAAACTCAGGGATAACTGTGAGAAATCATAGCTAATACCGGATAGTCCCGAAAGGGTAAAGATTTATCGGTTTGAGAGGTGCCTGCGGCCTATCAGTTAGTTGGTAAGGTAACGGCTTACCAAGACGATGACGGGTAACTGGTCTGAGAGGATGGCCAGTCAGAGGGAAACTGAGACACGGT
>CAYHGP010000023.1:0-13939 GCA_964356195.1 uncultured Candidatus Peribacteria bacterium
GTCAACACTTCGTGTCCGTTCTTTGTGATCAATAAAGTGTGTTCGTGTTGGATGGCAATGGAGCCGTCTTCGGTGATGATGGTCCAGTTGTCGTCGAGGGTTTCAATGTCGGGGCGGCCCATACAAATGATGGGTTCGATGGCAATGCACATTCCTGCCAAGAGTTCGTCGCCTTCACCAGCTTTGCCGTAGTTGAGAATGTAGGGTGGTTCATGCAAGGTGTAACCGATGCCGTGACCGGTTAGTTCTTCAATCACACTGAAGCCGGCATCTTCTACTACGGTTTGAATGGCGTGACCAATGTCGCCCACATGGTTTCCCGCTTTGGCTTGAGCCACGCCGGCCCACAGTGCTTTGATGCAGGTGTCCACTAAACGTTGAGCTTCGGGTGCGGTTTCATTTCCCACCACCACGGCAATGGCCGAATCGGAATTCATTTGGTCGTAAAGCACTCCGCAATCGATGGAAAGAATGTCTCCTTTTTGGAGGGGGATTTTATTCGGGATCGTGTGGACCACTTCGTCGTTCACGGAGGTACACAAAATATTTGGGTAGCCCTTGTAACCTTTGAAGCCCGGTTGGACTTGGTATTTTTTGAAGAGTTCCTCCGCTTTGATTTCCAGGTCCATGGTGCTCATGCCCGGTTCCAAATACTTCTCGAGTTCGGCTAAAATGAGAGCCAGAAATTTGCAGGATTGACGCATGGCCTGAATTTCGCGCTCGGTTTTTATGCTGCCTTTTCCACGCATGGGAACTGGGGTTTAAGAACTTCCATAATGTCCTTTGTAACCCCTTCAATAGATTGTTCGCCTTTTACAATGAGCATCTTATTTTGAGTTTTGTAGGCCTCAATCACGGGAACTGTTTTTTGAATAAAGGTATCGATGCGAACGCGGATCGCATCAGGGGTGTCGTCTTGGCGCGTGACTAAAGTGCTGCCGTCATGTTCACAAGTTTCTTTGGCGTAGGTCGCCGGATAAATGGTTTTACAGGAAGGGCACATACGGCGTGTGGTGAGGCGTTTCAAAGCCTCCGCTTCCGTGAGTTCAATGAGCAAACCCATGAAAGAGCGGCCTTCTTTTTGCATGAGTTCATCGAAGAGTTTTTGTTGATCGTCGCTGCGCGGAATCCCGTCAAAAAGAGCGCTGGCTCCGGCAGGGAGCTGATGTAAAAAATCCGCGATGATTTCCATCACTACTTCAGTGGGGACTAAATTTCCCGCTTCAATAATAGATTTAATTTTGCGGGCGAGCTCACTGTCTTCGGTGGATAAACGACGAAGCTCCGCTCCGGTTTCGAATATGGTAAGTCCGCAGTGCTCGGCAATGAGTTTGCTTTGCGTACCTTTGCCGGAACCCTGCATTCCAAATAAAACGAGGTCCATATTTTAGTGGGCACCGATGTGCCTGTTAGCCTTTATAGAAACGTTCGTAGTGGTGTGTGAGCAATTGAGCGTTGATTTGACGAACCAAGTCGAGAACCACTCCCACCACGATGATGATTCCTGCGCCGCTCACCACCGTAGGTACGGAAGTGACGTTGAGCTGGGAGAAAATCAATTGAAGGGCAATGGGAAGTACGGCTACGAGGGCAATCATGGATCCTCCGAAGAGATTTAAACGGTTCGATACTTTGGCAAGATATTCGGAAGTTTCTTTCCCGGGACGAAGACCTGCCACGAAGCCTCCGCGCTTTTGAATGTTGTCTGCTACTTGTTCAGGGTTGAATACGATACTCACGTAGAAGTACGTGAAAGCGATGACCAAGAAGAAGTAGACAATGACGTAGGTCCAGCTTTGAGAAGTGAATTGAGTGGTGGCAAAGCGTCCGATGGCTTTTACCCATTCAGAGTCCGCATAGAGCAGGAACTGACCGATGATGGAAGGGAAAGTCACAAGAGAAACTGCGAAGATGATGGGCACCATTCCGGCCTGATTCACACGAAGAGGAAGGAAAGACTGCTCTGCTTTTGCGCGTCCACGTTGTCCTGCATAGGTGATGGGAATGCGACGTTGACCTTCGGTAAAGAGAACGACTACGAGAGTGAAAAGCAAAGAGAACAAAAGGATGCCCACCAAAGGCAACAAACGTTCAGGTTCCGCTTCAGCGAGCTTCAATGTGGGACCGATGATGTTTGGTATAGCAGCAATAATCCCCGCAAAAATAAGTACGGAAGTTCCATTTCCAATTCCTTTTTCGGTCATCACTTCACCGAGCCACATGAGGACAAGAGTTCCTGCGGACACCACCACCATGATTGGAAGGATGACCATAGGATCACTAAGGTTTTCGATGATAGGTACTTGTGACTGCGTGTTCAAAAGGGTGATCATTCCATAGGATTGCAGGAAGGCGAGAGGGAAAGTGATGTAGCGCGTCCAACGGTTCAGGCGACGTCGTCCCTGTTCTCCTTCTTTTGAAATTTCCTCCATGCGAGGAATAATCACGGTCAAAAGTTGAATGATGATGGAAGCGTTGATGTACGGCGAAAGCCCCATCAATACAATGGAGAAGTTATCGCTGCTTCCTCCGGTGAGGAGGCTGAAAGCACCTAGAAGGGCATTTTTGTCGAACACAAACTTCAGAGCTTCAAGGTTCACTCCAGGAATGGTGATGTGCGTCATGAGACGGTAAACCACAAGAATTCCCAATGTGAAAAGAATCTTTTTTCGAAGGTCCTTAGAGTGCCAAATTTGTTGTAAAACTTTAAACACGTGAAGGGGTTATTTAGACTCCTTTTTGACTTTCGCTACCTTGACGCGCGCTTTGGGGAGGCTTTCAATAAGTTTCAGTTCTGCGCCTGCCTTCTCTACTTTCTTTTTGGCTTCTTCAGAGGCGGCGTTCAAGGTGATCTTGAGCTTAGCTTTGAGTTCTCCGGTTCCCAGTAATTTAATTTTTCCTCTGCGGGTCACAATGCGCTTAGCCATGAGTGTTTTTGCATCTACGGTGTCTCCATCAGAGAAAACATCGAGTTGTTCCAAATTCACGGTTTGATAAATCTCTTTTGTGAAGTTCTTGAACCCTTTCAATTTTGGCATACGGCGAATGAGAGGAGTTTGTCCTCCTTCGAAAGCAGCACGAGACTTAGCTCCTGTTCTAGCGCCGGCTCCTTTGACTCCACGTCCTGAGAAGTTACCACCGGATTGTCCTCGACCGCGACGGATCTTGGATTTGGTGCTTCCAGCGTAAGGTTTAATAGTATTTTGCTTCATAATTATTCAGGTTTAGATTCGGTCTTTTTTGGGTGATCGGTTTTGGTGAGCAAACGTTTGTCGGCGTTTACCATTTCTTTTGCCTCGCTCTTTGACATGGTCTTCACTTCAGGAGCGCTTCGGCCTTCTTCATCTTTGATAGCCGCCTTCTTCGATTTATCAGAATCCGTTTCCATGTTAGGACGTTCTCGAAGCATGGTGAGGGCCTGGTAAGTCGCTTTTGCGGTGTTGATTTTGTTGGTGGATCCCAAAGACTTGGAAAGTACATTGTGTACTCCGGCAAGCTCTAAGATTTGACGAACGGCTCCTCCTGCAATCATTCCGGTTCCCACGCTCGCCGGCTTCATCAGAACGATGGAAGCTTTGAACTTGGTTTGAATGATGTGGGGGATGGTTCCGTTGTACAAAGGAATTTTAATGAGACGCTTCTTAGCCTTGGAAACTGCCTTTAGAATAGCCTGTTGAACTTCCGCAGCCTTTCCAATACCATAACCTACCGTTCCTTTTTTATCTCCAATCACAACGGTGGCACGGAAACGCATACGGCGTCCTCCTTTAACCACACGAGTTACACGAGCGACTTGCACAACTTGCTCCTCAAACTCTTTAACTTCTTTGTTGAACGGTTTTTTTCCTCCAGGTCTTTGCATAATAGTTTAAATAATGATTTAGAACTTAAGGCCGGCTTCACGTGCGCCTTCGGCAACTGCCTTAACGCGACCATGATACTTATATCCGTTTCGATCGAAGACGCAAGCAGAAACACCGGCTTTTATAGCCTTTTCTCCAAGTTCCTTCCCGATTTCAGAGGCTCGTTCGAGTTTCGTTCCCTTCGTTGCTTTCATATCATGAGCGGAAGCTACAATTTTGCGGCTTACATCGTCCACAAGTTGTGCATAAGTGAAACGAAGGCTTCGAGTCACCACAAGACGTGGACATTCTGCAGTACCGCTGACGCGTGCGCGAATACGAATGTGTCGTCGTGCTTTGTGTTCGGATTTGGTCTTAGGTTTGTTCATAAAAGTTTATAGTTTGAGTGAGGATTAAGCCGCGGCTTTAGAAGCAGCTTTACCGGCCTTACGTCGGACATGTTCGTCGGAGTAACGGATTCCTTTTCCTTTATAAGGTTCAGGTTTTCGGAATTCACGGATTTCTGCGGCTACTTGTCCCACGAGTTGCTTGTCGATTCCAGATACATAGAGGATGTTTTTCTTCTCGTCATCCACTTTCAAGGTGATTCCGGCTGCAATTGCGTAGTCGATAGGGTGAGAGTAACCGAGGTTGAGTACGAGCTTGCTGCCCTGTACTGCCACCTTGTAACCCACTCCATTGATTTCAAGTGTTTTTGAGAATCCTTTGGTCACTCCTATAACCATATTTTGAATGAGCGTGCGAGTGAGTCCATGAAGAGATTGTTTTACTTTCTCTTCGCTGTCTCGAGTCACCACCACTTCTGTTTCCTTTACGGTTACCGTGATGAGAGGGCTAGGAGTGAACTTGAGTTCTCCCTTAGGACCTTTTACTACGAGCATTCCGTCGGAGTTTTGAGTAACTGTTACGCCTGTAGGGATGACAACCGGATTTTTACCTATTCTAGACATATAATGTATTTAGTTTAAGGGGAGACTCGGCTCCGCCGAGGATTAATAGATTTCACACAAGTATTCTCCACCAAGCTTCTGCTTACGAGCATCGTCACCGCTCATCACTCCTTTGGGAGTTGAGAGAATGGCGAGTCCCATTCCGCTGAGTACGCGAGGAATTTGAGTGGTCTTCACGTAAATGCGTTGACCGGGTTTACTCATGGACTTCAAGTGCAAATCTTGACGATTTTCTGGAAGTTCAACGAGAAGTTCCTTCGTTACACCATCTCCTACCTTTTGAAAGGACATGATGTATCCCTTGGTCTTGAGAACGCCACAGATGGCATCCTTCATCTTCGAGTAGGGAATGTGTACGAGCGTTTTGCGAGCACGTGCAGCATTTCGGAGACGGGTGAGAAGATCGGCTATGGGGTCGGTTACTGGCATTTGAGTGTTATTACTTAGTTAGTTTAGTGAGAGAGAAAGAGGTTTACCATGAGGACTTTTTGATTCCCATGAGGGCTCCTTTGCGAGCCAATTCTCGGAAGCAAATACGGCAGAGGTCGAAGCGGCGAATGTACCCGTGAACACGACCACATTTGTGGCAACGGTTGTACATTTTTACCGCTTGTCCCGGTTTGGGTTTGAGTCCCAAAGAGAGGCGATGACGTACAGCTTCGCGTCGGTAAGCAGCTTTGTTGATTAAAGAGGTTTTAGCCATGTTTACTTTTTAGATTTAGGAGCTTTGACTTCCTTCGGCAGATCGCGGAAGGGGAAACCAAGGGCTTTCAAAAGCAGGTAGGCACCTTTGTTGTCTTTAGCGGTGGTGCACACCGTCACTTGAAGGCCATGGGTTCGTGTAAGCTTATCTTGGTTCACTTCAGGGAAAATCGTACAGTCTTCGAGTCCGATGTTGAAGTTTCCTTGACCATCGAATCCACGAGCGCTGATTCCACGGAAATCACGAACACGGGGGAGAGCAATGTTCACAAGACGTCCGACGAAGTCGTACATACGATCTCCTCGGAGAGTGCTGTGAAGACCTACAGGAAGTCCGGCACGAAGCTTGAAGTTTGAGATGGCTTTCTTTGCCTTTCGAAGCACAGGCTTCTGTCCTGTGATTTCAGCGATGCTGTTTTCAATGAAGGCAAAATCCTTATTTCCACCGGTAACCATGCTTCCAATTCCTACGTTCACCGTGACTTTCGTGAGCTTAGGAATGGCATTCGGGTTAGTAGCTCCCATTTCCTTGATGAGGTGAGGGATTACTTCTTTCGTGTATTTGTCTTGTAAGTAGGTCATGTCTTTAAATTATGGTTTTACTTTTTTTGGCGACGCGTTCTTTCTTTCCTTCTTTTGTCATGCTGTATCCGATGCGAGTTCCTTTCTTGGTTTTAGGATCGACAACCATTACATTGGAAGAGTGAAGGGGAGCCTCGAAAGTGATTTTTTCACCGGCACGGGTCTTAGTCTTTTTGACGTGCTTGACCACTTTATTGATCCCTTCCACAACCACGCGGCTGCTCTTTCTCACGATTCGGAGGACTTTACCGGTTTTATTCCGGTCTTTTCCTGCGATCACAACGACAATGTCTCCGGTCTTGATTTTCATAATTATAATACTTCAGGAGCTAAAGAAATGATTTTCTGGAATCCACGTTCACGCAGTTCGCGAGCTACCGGTCCAAAGACACGAGTTCCTTTTGGTACTCCGAGTTTGTCGATGATTACGACAGCGTTTTCATCGAAGCGAACATAGGATCCATCTTTGCGTTTCGTGTTCTTGTTGGTGCGTACAATCACTGCTCGTTGTACCGTCTTTTGCTTCACAGCTCCCTTAGGAGAGGCCTTCTTCACAGAGACAATGATTTCATCTCCAATGTAGGCATAGCGACGCTTTGAGCTTCCGAGCACCTTGATGCACATGACCTCTTTAGCTCCACTGTTATCGGCGACTTGTAGTACGGTTTGATTCTGAATCATAAATTATTTTTGAGTGGTTTCCGTTTTTTCGGTTGGTGCTACGACAGTCCATCTCTTTAAACGAGAGAGGGGACGTGTTTCATAGATGGTTACCTTATCTCCAACCTTGAATTCATCTTTTTCATCATGAGCATGAAACTTTGACGACACCATAAAGCGTTTTTTGTACTTTGGGTGTTGTTTAGAGGTTTCCACTTTGACGACGATGGTTTTTGCGCCGGACTTTGAGACGACGACGCCGTTTTTACTTCTCATCTTGAACGGGTTGGTTATTAAGAGTTTGAATACGTGCAATCTGTTTCTTCGATAGGTTCATCAGGTGATTCTGCTTTTCCTTGCCGGTGCGAACGTTGAGCGTGAGCTGAGCAACCGCTTCAAGCATGCCTTGCATGAGTTTCATGCGGTCTTTCAAGCTCATCTTTCGAAGTTCCTCGGTAGTGTAGGTTTTAGTATCGCTCATAGTAGTGGGGCTAACGCCCTATTAATCGTTGTGTGAGATAAGTTTTGTTTTCACAGGAAGTTTGTGTCCGGCTAGCTTCAGTGCGGCGCGAGCCACCTTTTCATCCAAGCCATCCATCTCGAAGAGCATGGTTCCCGGCTTAACGAGTACGGTGTAACGATCTACTGATCCTTTTCCGGATCCCATCGGAACCTCCGCAGCCTTCAAAGTGATAGGCTTGTGAGGGAACACTCGAATCCAGATCTTTCCGGCACGTTGGCAGTGATGCGCAAGTACACGTCGAGCGGATTCGATTTGACGGGAAGACACTTCTGCAATTTCCAGGCTCTTGATCCCATAGCTTCCGAAAGCCAGTGTAGAACCACCCTTCGCGTTTCCTTTGAAGGAACCACGGAGGCGTTGCCATTTTCGATATTTTGCTCGTTTAGGTAGTAACATAGATTATTTTTGAGTGGGTTCAGCGGCCTTTGCTAAGGTCTTATTGAAGACAAGTCCTTTATTGATCCATACCTTGACGCCGATCTTACCATAAGTGGTCTGCGCTTCTGCAAGGGCGAAATCAATATCTGCACGGAAAGTGTGAAGAGGGATTTGTCCTTCGGCGTAGAACTCCGTTCGGGCGATTTCCACCCCGTTGAGACGGCCGCTCATACGTACCTTGGCTCCTTTCGCACCGGATTCCATTGCTTTCTTGATTCCCATCTTAGCAGCGCGTCGGTAGGACACACGGCGTTCAATCTGCATGGCAATGTTTTCTGCGAGCAACCATGCGTCGAGTTCAGGTTTCTTAATCTCTTTGATGTTGATGGTGAACTTGTGACCGAATTGCTTCTCGAGGAAGGCTTTGAGGTCTTCCACGCTGGCACCTTGACGTCCGATGATCACTCCCGGCTTAGCCGAGTGAATGCTCAAGCTGATGTCTTTAGCGTTGCGGGCCAATTCGATGCGGGAAACTCCGGAATCATTCAATTTCTTTCGAACTACGAGTCGGATTTCAACATCTTCGTTGAGCATCTTCGCGTAGGTGCGCTTTCCGGCATACCAGCTGGAGTCCCAGCTTCGGATGATGCCTGTTCTTAACCCGGTTGGATGTACTTTACTTCCCATGATTACTGTTGATTAGGTTCAGTGGGTACAGTGGCCTTAGGTGCCCGTTTAACTTTAGCAGGAGAGGGGGCTTTAATATCCACAGTAACGCGGATTTGAGCCGTTCTCTTGAGAATGGGGTGCGTTCGTCCTTTAGAGACGGAAACACCACGTTTGTAAGTAGGACCTTTGGTAACAATAATTTCCTTCACATAGAGGTTCTTTCGATTCTGCTTCAGGTTGTTTTCTGCGTTGGAAGCGGCGGAATCAATAGCCTTGTAGACCAGGAGCGCACCCTTCTTAGGAGTGAAACGAAGCTGGTTCAGAGCATCTTCTACCATGACACCACGCACGAGTCCTGCGACGAGGCTTGCCTTCTTAGGTGAGATCCGAGTGTTTTTGAGTAAAGCTTTCATTGAGTGATTAGTTTCTTGCTATTATTTAGATGGAGTAGCTACTGCTTCCTTGGTCTTGAGAGGGTGTCCACGGAATTTTCGTGTGAAGGAGAATTCTCCGAGACGGTGACCCACCATGGCTTCAGTAACGAAGACAGGGATGTGCTCTTTACCGTTGTGTACCGCGAAGGTAAAGCCTACAAACTCCGGAGGAATTTGTGAGCGACGAGCCCAGGTCTTAATGACCTTTTTGCTATCAGGGTTCATATTTTGAACCTTCTTGATAAGCTTCTCGTCCACGTAGGGTCCTTTATAACTGCTGCGTCCCATAATTATTTCTTGTTAAGTTCAGCGACCATTTTGCCCTTTCGGGTTCTAACAATCCAGCGATTGGTATCCTTGCGTCGTCGAGTTTTCACTCCGAGCGCATGCAATCCCCAAGGGGTTTTAGGATACTTCATACCAATGGGACAGTTTCCCTCTCCTCCTCCATGAGGATGGTCGTTAGGGTTCATAGCCTTCCCACGGACTTCCGGACGTTGACCTTTGTGACGATTTCGTCCCGCTTTACCAATGGTCACGTTTCCGTGATCAATATTGGACACGCGTCCAACGGTGGCGTAGCAGTCTTTCTGGACAAAACGCACTTCTCCAGAGGGGAGCTGCACTTGAGCATACTCACCATCCAGGGAAACAAGTTTTGCAACGGACCCTGCTGTCTTTACGAGTTGACCTTGTCCGCTTGGGTTGATTTGAACGTTGTGGATTTCGAAACCAACGGGGATGTGTTGTAGTTGCATACGGTTTCCAACGCGAGCCTTGGTTCGAGCAGCGGTCAAAATCTTTTCACCTACTTTGATCCCATCAGGAGCCAAGTGGTAACGGTATTCACCGTCTTTGTAACATACAAGCATAATGAAAGCGCTTCGATTGGGGTCGTACTCTACCGTACGAACGGTTCCTTCAATATTAAGTTTGTCGTGTTGCTTGAAATCCACCATACGAATATGAGTCTTGTTTCCCGATCCACGATGACGCACGGTGATCACACCATTGCTGTTGCGACCGGCCTGCTCTCTTCGGTCTGTGAGCAAACTCTTGTGAGGCTTGTTGGTCGTGAGTTCCTCATAAGTGAGGACCGTCATGGACCTTTGGCCGTTCGTCGTATTTTTAACTTTTCGTATAGGCATATTATTTGGTAGCTACGGCCGTTTTTTTAGGGGTAGTCTTTAATTTAGTTACATCGAGCTTCTCGCCGGCCTTCAGAGTGATCATCGCTCTTCGATTTGTCGCTCGTTTCTGCACGGGCTTGCGAGCCTTTCCAAGACGGTACTTCGCTACACGTTGAGTCATATTTACCTTCTTCACGTGCACTCCGTAGAGAGCAAGGAAAGCAATCTTTACATCCACTTTGGTTGCCGCTTGGTGCACTACGAAGGTGTACTTATTAGCAGCCTCCTGGTGGACGCTTTTCTCCGTGAGAACGGGCCGAATTAGAATTTGAGCGATGTTCATAATTTATTTAGTTGCCGGGGTTTGAAGATCCTTGAGAGACGTTTCTGTGAAGAGAACGACTTCGTACTTGAGGAGATCGGCAGGGTTGAGGTAACCGCTTGTAATCACTTTTGCGTTCTTGAGATTACGAGCGACCATGCGCAGCATCTTTTCTTCACGATTGCTCACCACGAGTACATTTCTTACGATAGGGAGCTTCTTGAGGAAGGATGCGAACTCTTTAGTCTTAGGAGTCTTTGATTCGTAGTGATCGAGAGCGAGAACTTTCCCATCCTTAGCTTTCACGCTCAGAATCTGAGCGAGAGCCCTTCGGCGCATTTGCTTAGGCATCATGATGGCAAAAGTTTGTTCCTTCTTAGGTCCAAAAGCATTTCCCCCTCCTTTCATGTGAGGGTTACGAGTGGAACCCTGACGGGCACGACCCGTGTGCTTTTGAGCGAAAGGCTTCTTTCCTCCTCCTCGCACTTCTCCTTTGGTCAAGACGTTGGCAATAGGTCGACGAGCGCTCTTCTGTTGATAGATGAGGTAGCTGTGAACCAATCCTTCGCCACCTTCGACTTCGAAGATGTCTTTAGACAGGCTTACATCGCCAGTTTTTTCGCCCTCCTGATTGTAAAGTGGTGCTTTCATTATTTTCTGATAATTACGAGTGTTCCATTCCCTCCAGGGACTTGGCCCTTGAGACCAATGAGGTTCTTTTCGATATCTACATAGACAATGGTTCTCATTTCTGTGACACGTTCGCTTCCCATGTGTCCGGCCATACGCTTTCCTTTGTGTACTTTTCCGGGACGAGCGCGAGCTCCAATGGAACCCGGTTCGCGTTTGAAATGGGACCCGTGAGTCTCAGGACCTCCACGGAAGTGGTGACGTCGCACTACTCCTTGAAACCCTTTACCTTTGGAAGTTGCGGTGATCTTGGTTCGATCTCCAACGGAGAATCCGTCAAGATTGATCTCATCTCCAATTTTCAAAGAATCTTCAGTTTCAATGCGGAATTCTCGGAGGATCTTGAACTTGCGGTTCTTGGTCGGTTTATTCAATGCGTCGAAGCCCAGGACGACCGCCGGATATCCATCTTTTTCTACGGTTTTCACCTGTACCACCGTGCTAGGCTGGCATTCGATGACCGTAAGAGGGATCACTTGGCCGTCGTCTTGAATAAGACGAGTCATACCGATTTTTCTTCCTAATATTCCTGACATAATTTAGTGCTTAGAGGCTATGTGCCTGGTATCCATTGGTCTTTGAATCCCTGAGGGAGCCTTTGGGTACGAGTCCAAGATAAATGCCCGAAGATATTAGGGACGCTTTAACTTGAAGTCAATAGGATTGTCTACTTTTTTGCTGTTTTCTTTGGAGCGGCTGCCTTTTTTGAGGCTTTTTTAGTGCTTCCTTCCTCACTTTCTCCTGCGGTGCCAGTCTCCATGATCATCTTGATTTCGATGTCCACTCCGGAGGGCAGTGACAGGTTAGAAAGCTCTTCAATAGTGGCCGAGCTGGACTCGGTGATGTCCACTAAACGCTTGTGGGTTCGCATTTCGTATTGTTCACGGGAATTTTTGTGAACGAAAGTGGAGCGATTTACCGTGAATTTATCAATAATCGTAGGAAGAGGAATAGGTCCCATTACAATGGCACCGGTTTTTTCAGCGGTTTCGATGATCATTCGCGCTGCATCGTCGATGACTTTGTGGTCAAAGGACTTGATCTTGATACGAATTTTTTGCTTTGCCATGGGGTAGGGGGATAAAAAGTGTAAAAAAATAACCGAGACTTTTACATCTCGGTTTAACGTGGCCTTGCGAGCCATGTGAAAATTTTGTGAGATGTCCCGATCGGTGGATCGAGGAGTGTTCTAAAAGCAGAACAACTTCATTTTGTACTGGATTATTTAAAGGAAGACAGGGGCATTGTCAAGTTTGTTCGTCATTAAGCGATCATGCTCTTAATCTTTTCCAGGATCTCTTCTTTTAGATTGGTACTCATGATTTAAAATTTTTGTATCGGCAAACGTTTGGGCAAACTTAGATGCGATCTTTCCAGTATTTGAATATCTTTTTGTAGTCGCTTTTCAGGTTGTTTAGGTACGCTCCTTTTCTGAAAATATTGATGAGTAAGATTACCGGCGTAGCAAAAATTAACACCAGAGGGAGGATTACAATCCATATGATCGCCTGCATCAGAACATCTATAATAATTTCCATATTCTTAAAAATTTATGAGGTTGGCAACAACCAAAACAACACCCGCGCCCAAAAGACAGCCAGCCATTTTCCCGACAGCCGATTTGAGCATTGTTCTTTCTTCTGGAACTAATTGTATTCTTAATTTTTCAGCAGAATATCCTTCAAAAATTCCAGCAATACCGTCAGTTATGGCGTTACCAACAACACCACCGAGAATGGCGCCAGTTACACCAGCAAAATGCCCACCAAAAATAGCCATGACGGCTAAAATTCCATTATCTATTATACCAAAGAGAATATCAGGCTGAATAGATCTTAGTTTTATCTTGAATGGAATGAGAGAAACTATACAAAGTAAGGCGAGAATGATTAAAACGAAGCCCATCCACCGAGCATTATTAACAAAAAAGACGCTAACTGCGGCGATAACAACACAAAGTGTCAAAATGTTTAATATAGATAGGATGAATTTTTGCCGCATAAATTTATTATCTAATCGCCCCCACCCCTATAAAAAATAAATAAAATTTGTTCATTATAGAAAAGTGTAAGGCGTTAGCCGTAAAAGGAAAAAATGTATTTCATATAATGACCAAGTTTTGGTGAAGTTTGAATAGGATAAAATGTACACGAAGTGTTCACCCTGTTCAAATTTGGGTGAGGTTCTTGTTTTATTTTCTCAGTTTCTCATATTCTTCTACCGATACCTGTATGTCGTTTAAAATTTTCCTCAGCAGTCCCTTACTCAATTCTCTGTTATGGACTGGGATAACCGTAGTCCGTCCATCGCTGTGCTTGAAAAACACATGAGATCCTTCAGCATCTCTTTGTGCAAAACCTAATGCCTTCAAGATTTTGATCAGATTCTTTGCCTTAATGGGAACCAGTTTAGGCATGTGACAGCTCTAGATTTTGAATGCCAACAAATCTATTTTTTTGGATGAACTTTTTGTCTACGTTGCGAAGGCATAACTTTAAAACTTCAGATAAATTGCGGAGCATTTCTTCTTGTGTTTTTCCTTCAGCATAACAACTTGGGACTGCTGGAATAGACCCGATGAATATTCCATCCTCATCTTGTTCTATATAAACTGTAAATTGTCCTGTTTTCATATGAAAATTTTAAACAACACAATTATATCATAAAGCGAAAATAAAACAAAAACCGAACCGCTAAAACTTTGTTAGCTGATGATTTTTTACCCTGGGACATCATTTTCATATTGTTCAGGAGTAACGCAATAATATCCATGAAGTTGCTCGGACGATCTTACGATTCTGATAGGTCGATAATCCTTGCCGGGAGTAAGGATACATAAAACGTGTTTTGGTATGGAATAGCTGTATTCATCAAGGAAAAAGTCGAAATAAAGATTCACGCCAATAAAAACACTTACCAGGAAGATTACGACACTTACGATAATATTTTTATTTTTCATAAAAGGGTAAAAAATATTTCAGCTAATGACCGGCGGCTAGGCGAAGAATCGACATGCTGAGTTTAAAGCATGGCGAT
>CAYHGP010000024.1:0-12344 GCA_964356195.1 uncultured Candidatus Peribacteria bacterium
ACGGAGCTGAAGAAGTTTTTGAGAGAGTCGAGGGCTCCTGTTTTGGCAACGGCAACGTTTGAGTCTTGGCTAACGGTTCCGGCTGCGTTCATTGCAACTGCGGAGAGTTGGCCACGAGCGGGGCTTGCGCTGGAATCGGGAGACAAGACCGGGTTCAGCATGGCGACGGTATAAGTTTCTACGGTTGCTTCATGGAAGCCCAGGAAGTTTTCTCCGAGTCCAAAGACATCGAGTTTCTTCAAGGTGTCGACGTTCATGGCGGCGCCATAAGATGGAAGACCCATGAATGTAAAGACGAATGCGGCCATTACGCCGAGGCGTACTGTTTGGCTTTTGAGAGCGTGGGATAGAGATTTCATGCCTTTTGTTTTAAATGATATCTGGTAATTGTACCATAAAACTCTGAAATCTTCAACTCCTCTTGAGGGCAAACAAAAAGCCCCGCATTGCTGCAGGGCTTTTTTAGTTTCAAATTAGTCAGTGATCTTGGCAACCACTCCGGCTCCAACGGTGCGTCCTCCTTCGCGGATGGCGAAGCGAGTTCCGTTCTCAAGAGCTACGGGTACTCCGAATTCCACTTGCATGGTGACGTTGTCTCCAGGCATAACCATCTCTACTCCGGCAGGGAGTTCAATAGTTCCTGTTACGTCCGTCGTTCGGATGTAGAACTGAGGTTTGTATCCTTTGAAGAATGGAGTGTGTCGTCCTCCTTCTTCCTTAGTCAATACGTATACCTCACATTCACATTTTCGGTGAGGCTTGATGGAACCGGGCTTAGCAGCCACCTGTCCACGTTCAAGTTCTTCACGTTCGATTCCTCGGAGGAGGAGTCCAACGTTGTCTCCGGCCTCTCCACGGTCGAGAGTCTTGCGGAACATTTCAACTCCGGTAACCACTACCTTGCGGGTGTCCTTGATTCCAACGATTTCAACTTCTTCGTTGATGTTGATCACTCCTTGTTCAATACGTCCGGTTGCTACGGTTCCACGTCCTTTGATGGAGAACACGTCCTCGATAGACATCAAGAATGGCTTATCGAGCTCACGCTTAGGCTGAGGAATATATTCATCAAGAACTTTCAAAAGTTCTTCAACGCAGTCTCCGGCAGGTCCCTTAGGATCTTCGAAGGCCTTGAGAGCGGATCCCTTAATAATAGGAGTCGTGTCTCCAGGGTATTCATATTTGTTCAATAATTCGCGGATTTCCATTTCGGAAAGTTCAGCGATTTCAGGGTCAGCAATATCCATCTTGTTCATGAACACTACAACGTAAGGTACGTTAACTTGGCGAGCCAAGAGGATGTGTTCACGAGTCTGAGGCATTGGTCCGTCTGCTGCTGAGACCACGAGAATGGCACCGTCCATTTGAGCGGCTCCGGTGATCATGTTCTTAACGTAGTCGGCGTGACCTGGACAATCCACGTGAGCGTAGTGACGCTTTGCAGTGGTGTATTCCTGGTGAGAAGTAGCAATGGTAATACCACGTGCTTTTTCTTCAGGCGCGTTGTCGATTTGATCGTACGCGATTACCTTGTTATCTCCACCAAAGCGCGCTGCTGCGACGGCGGTGAGTGCCGCTGTTAATGTGGTTTTTCCATGATCTACGTGACCAATGGTTCCCACATTTACGTGCGGCTTGGATCTATCGAAAGTTCCTGCCATATCCGTTAGGGATTAAAAAATTAAATGGCTATTTGAAGCGAGCGCATTGTAGAGGAGATAAAAGCCTTATGCAAGCTGAATTCTCAACTAATTCTTCACGCCTCGATCCGCTTTGATTTTAGCAACCACACTGGACGGAGCTTCAGCGTAGTGGCTGAATTCCATGGAGTAGCTTGCGCGGCCTTGAGTCATGGAACGAAGGTCGGTTGCGTAACCGAACATTTCGGAGAGAGGCGCGGTGCATTTGATGACCTTGGCCATTCCACGATTTCCGGTTTCTGCAATTTGCCCACGCTTGGAAGAAATGTTTCCCATAACGTCTCCGAAGTAATCTTCAGGAGTTACGATTTCCACTTTCATAATAGGCTCGAGTAGGATGGGTTGGCATTTTCCGGCGGTGTCTTTGAAAGCCATGGAACCGGCCATCTTGAACGCCATTTCGGAGGAATCCACATCATGGTAAGAACCGTCGTACACTTCTACCTTCACGTCCACCATCGGGTAACCGGCCACCACTCCACGAGTGAGAGCTTCTTGAATTCCTTTGTCGATAGGGTTGATGTATTCACGAGGAATACGTCCTCCAATTACAGAGTTGATGAACTCATATCCTTTTCCGGTTTCATTAGGGAACATACGGATCTTACAGTGACCGTATTGTCCACGACCTCCCGATTGCTTAACGTATTTACCTTCTCCTTCTCCATCCTTCTTGATGGTTTCTCGGTAAGCCACTTGAGGAGCGCCCACGTTGGCCTCCACATGAAACTCACGACGCATACGGTCCACAATGATGTCCAAGTGAAGTTCTCCCATTCCTGCGATGAGGGTTTGTCCGGTTTCTTCATCGGAAGAAATTCGGAACGTAGGATCTTCTTCGGCGAGTTTTTGCATGGCCATACCCATTTTTTCTTGATCGGCTTTGGTCTTAGGCTCAATGGCGATTTGGATCACCGGTTCAGGGAAGGTGATGGATTCCAAAATAATAGGATGATCTTCATCGGAAAGTGTATTTCCGGTGAAGGTTCGTTTGAGACCAATGGCGGCCGCGATGTCTCCGGCTTCCACGGTTTTGATTTCTTCACGGGTGTTGGCGTGCATACGAACGAGACGTCCGATGCGTTCCTTCTCTCCGGTGGTGGTGTTCAAAACGTAAGAACCGGCATCCAATTTTCCGGAGTAAACTCGGAAGAAACAAAGTTTTCCAACGAAAGGATCGGTAGCGATTTTGAAAGCGAGGGCGGAGAACGGTGCGTCTGCATCCAAGTGACGTTCTTCTTCTTGCTCGGTGTCGGGGTTGATTCCTTTGACGGAACCTACGTCGAGAGGAGTGGGGAGGTAGTCGTAGACTCCATCGAGAATGAGCTGAACTCCCATGTCTTTGAGTGCGGAGCCACAGAATACGAGGTAGAGCTTGCTTGCAACGGTTCCTTTGCGGAGTCCGCGTTTGATTTCTTCAATAGTGAGGTCTTTTCCTTCGAGGTATTTGTTCATGAGTTCGTCTTCTTGCTCAGCGGCAGCTTCCACCATTTTGGCTCGGTAGTCTTCCACTTTCTTGGCCATGTCTTCAGGGATGGGGATTTCAATAATGTTTTCTCCATGTTTCCCTTCGAACTTGAAGGCCTTGCGTTCCACCAAGTCGATGATTCCGGAGAACGTGCTTTCTTCTCCGATGGGGAGTTGTACGGCAACCGCGCTCTTGGAAAGACGTTCGTGAATGGAAGCGAGGGACATATAAAAGTCCGCTCCAATTTTGTCCATTTTGTTTACGAAAGCGATGCGGGGAACGTTGTATTTGTCCGCTTGACGCCACACGGTTTCGGACTGAGGTTCTACTCCTTGTGATCCGTCGAATACGGCTACGGCTCCATCAAGTACACGCATGGAACGTTCCACTTCAACAGTGAAATCCACGTGACCGGGAGTGTCAATAATGTTGATTCGAATATCTCTCCAATAACACGTGGTTGCGGCAGCAGTGATCGTGATTCCACGTTCTTTTTCTTGTTCCATCCAGTCCATAGTTGCAGCCCCTTCGTGTACTTCACCAATCTTGTGGCTGCGTCCGGTGTAAAACAAAATACGTTCGGTGGTCGTGGTTTTACCGGCATCAATGTGCGCGGCAATACCGATGTTACGTAAATGTGCGAGATCGACGACGTGAGCTTCAGCCATAAAAAAAGTTAATGTAAAAAAAGCCTAGGCATTATAAGGAAGCCATAATAGAAGTCAACGGGAAGGCCAATCCTATTCCAAGAACGAGTATTTTTTAACCCACCAAGTGCCGCTCCATACTTTTCCAAGTCCCAGCGTTTGACCCGCTTTTACTTGAGGGAGAATAAGGAGGACGAGAATATAAATAATATGTTCGTCGAGGATTGGATTGTTTTCCGGAGGCAGCATGGAAGACCACATCATGAGCATGAGCAGAGCGCCCGCCCCTCCTGCAATTTTCATATAAACTCCCAAAATGAGGGAGAGGCCGATTCCCAAGAGACCGAGCATGAAGAGCCAGTCTACAACGGCATTTCCGGCTAAACTTTGGTAGAACGAAGCGAGAGGACCATGCACTGCGTTTTGTAAAAATCCGGTGGTGGGAGAACCTCCGTTGAGCCAAGAGTTTTCTGCTGCTGTTGCGAAGCCCAGGCCGAAAGTTTTGTCCAGAAAGGCCCAGAGGAAAATAAATCCCATGGCGATGCGAAGACCGGCAAAGGAATAATCAAGTTTATTCGTTTTCATCAGTGGTGAGGTTAAGGAAGCTGTCCAAAGTGTCCACCAAATCGTTATTGGATTCGATGAAGGTGGTGTAATTGAGGTGCAGTGTTTCGTCCATCGGCTTCACTTGAGTGATATCCTCTTGGTAGGCTGTGGTTCCGAAGTAAGTGAGCATTTCGGAATAACTTTGCAGGTATAAATTGCCGGCGCTTGTGTAGGTTTGAATTTCCGTGCGAACAGCATTTTGTTGTTCCGTGTTTCGGCTTTCGAGCGTGAGGAGCGTGTTGATTTCCGCGAGATATTCGATGGCATCGTTGTAAGAGTTTTGCATTTCGGTGATGTCGAATGTGTCTTTTTCGGTGACGACCTCTGGAAGTGTTTCGTTGTAGATGGTGGCTGTTTCTTCTATGGCAAGGGAGGTCGCGTTGATTTTTTCCACAATCAAATTGTTGTACTCGATTTCTCCGTACTTACTAAAAAGCGAACAGCCGCTAAAAATTAGGGCGATCGAAAGAAAAGCGAGAGAGGGGAGAGTGCGAGATTTCATAATGGCGTGATAAGTTCGGAAGTATTGTAGTCACTTTTGAGTAGGTAGTCACTCGAGGTAGGTTGACTGAACTCATGGAATGTGGCAAAATAACCCGGCTTTAATTTTATTATGATGAAAAATACTCCGAGTGAAGATTTGCAGCGTCTCATGTGGGAGTTTGTTGTAAAGGATGGAAAGGCACCCGATCGTCAAGCTGGTGACCTAGCTTTTCGGTATGCCATGTTGGTGAACGATACCATGGGTGGACAAATGCAGGTTTTTAAGGAACTTCCTTCTGTTGAGACTCATACTTCTCATGGGGTTTGTATCAGTCCTAAGGAAGCGAGTGATCTCTTGAACCGTGATAAGGAGCGAACAAGAAGTTTTATTTTAGGGCTTTGGACGGCGGTTTGGGAGGTGAAGCTTCGCAAGCCGGGGAAACGGGTTGAGGTCTTGTATGTTGGGACCGGACCTTTTGCCGGATTGGCTTTACCGGTGGCGGCTCATCAGGGGATTAATGTTGCTGTTCACGCGGTGGACATTCATCAAGCTTCCTTGGATTTTATGGATAGGACTGTGCTGGCTTTTGGTGTAGAAGAACACTTCCCCACGCGAATTTGTGCCGATGCAAGTACTCTTCGTCTGGAAGATCATCTCTCGGTGGAGCCGGATATTATTGTGGCGGAATGTATGAATATTGCTTTGCTCACCGAACCGCAAGCGGCGATAATGCTAAATCTTTTACCCCAGTTACCGAGTGATGTGCTTGTGATCCCCGAACGCATTGAAGTGAAACTTGGATTTCAAAGGGAAGGGGAGGGCGCTCGGGAGGCTGTGCCATTTTTTGATTTGAGCAAAAGGGGAGTCACTGTTGATGCGGGCGAGTTTGATGCTGGAAACCACACCGTTATCGGAGACTTTGAGGTTCCAGAAAGTGAGTCCGGACGGCCTTGGAGGCCTTATTTGGAAACGGGGATTCAGGTTTTCGGATCTCAAGTTTTAGCTCCCGGAGATTGTTTTATTACAGGCCCTGTTTTTCTGCCGGAGCTTCCCGATAAAGATATCAAAAAACTCAAGCTGGCGTATCGTCTTGGTGCACTTAAGGTCTCGGGACTCTGCCAAAATTGGGAGTAAACTACTTCTTCTTGTTGAAGCGAGCGTAGTGAGCGAAGGCGCGGTTGGCTTGAGCCATACGTTCCACGTCGTCTTTCTTTTTTACTGCGGAACCGTTTCCGTCGGCAGCTTCGAGAATTTCCATGGTCAAACGTCGAGCCATAGGCATCCCTTTGCGTTTGCGGGCTGCTCCAATAATCCAGCGGAAAGAAAGCATACGTTGACGCTTGGGAACCACTTCAAAAGGAACCTGGTAAACAGCTCCTCCAATACGTTTTGGACGTACTTCCATAGCAGGTTTTGAATTTTCAATAGCACGAAGGAACATTTCTTTTGGATTCTTGTGTCCACGCTTTACCAACTCTTCGAGCATATCGTTGAAGATGCGTCGAGCAGTCGTCTTCTTCCCTTGAGTCATGATCGTGTTGATGAACTTTTCGCTGGTCTCATCAGAATCTGGAGGAACGTAAGTTGTGATTTGTTTCTTCATAGACTATTTCTTAGGTTTTTTAGCTCCGTAACGAGAGCGGCTCTGTTTGCGGTTTTGTACTCCTTGGCAATCCAAAGATCCTCGAATGATGTGGTAACGAACTCCAGGCAAATCTTTTACACGGCCTCCACGAATCATCACAATGGAGTGTTCTTGTAAGTTGTGTCCTTCTCCTCCGATGTAGGCGTTCACTTCCATTCCGTTGGTCAAACGAACACGGGCAATCTTTCGAAGAGCCGAGTTTGGTTTCTTAGGAGTCATGGTCGTCACCTTGGTGCATACTCCTCGTTTGAAAGGGGAGTGCAGAGGACGGGTCTGAGAGCGGAGTGTATTGAAGATAGTCTGAAGCGCGGGCGCTTTGCTTTTCACTGTGCGCTTAACGCGAGGTTTGCGGATGAGTTGGTTGATGGTTGGCATAATAGATAGGCGAAAGCCCTTTTAGCTGAGGCAGTTTAGTAGGGTTTGAGGCTTAATGCAAGGGAATTTATTGAATTTGACCACGGCACCAAAAAAGCCCCACCTTTCGGCAGGGCTTTTCAGCTTGTACTTGGTACAGACTAATCTTCACGGGTGTCGATGGCCTCACCGCGGAATTGTTTGCGGAAGGTTTCACCGGCAGGGATGAGACGTCCAATGATAACGTTTTCCTTGAGACCTCGGAGCATATCCACACGATGAGTGGTGGCGGCTTCCACGAGTACACGGATGGTTTCCTGGAATGAAGCGGCGGAGAGCCAGCTTTCGGTGTGGAGAGCAATACGAGTGAGACCGAGGAGCAGTCGTTCGTATTCGATCACCGGTTTCTTCTTCTTTTCGAAGGCTGCGTTTTCTTCGGTTACCGTTTGGAAATCCACGATTTCTCCAGGCAAGAAGTTGCTGGAACCTGATTCCACCAAGCGAACCTTGGAGAACATTTGGCGGGTGATGATCTCGATGTGTTTATCGTTAATCGTCTGTCCTTGTGAAGCGTAAATGCTTTGTACTTCGGACATGATGTATTTTTGCGTGGTGTAAATATCCGAAAGCTTCATGAGCTTACGAAGATTCAAATGTCCGGAAGTGAGAGGAGTTCCCTTGCTCACGAGATCTCCGGTTTTTACTCGGATCATTTTTCCGGCTTCCACTTTGTACACTTGTTCAACCAAGTTAGGCTGAATAACCACTTCTTTTTTACCGGCCTTCACCACGATTCCGTCGATGGTACAGCGAACTTTCTTCCCTCCTTTTTCAGCGAGTACATCCTTGAGGTTTACTTTATCATCCTTCGCTACGGTTACTTCGTAGCCTTCCGGAACTTCAAAGGTTTCCGTAGGAACGTCTGTAGGCATGATGGTGACGACAGTCTGATTTCCTTTGCTGGATACGTGTACCTTTCCATCCACTTCAGAAAGAATGGCCGGTTTTTTAGGGGTGCGAGCTTCGAAGAGTTCCTCCACTCGGGTGAGACCTTGAGTAATATCTTCTTCGTCGGCGATTCCTCCCATGTGGAAGGTACGCATGGTGAGCTGAGTTCCAGGTTCTCCAATGGACTGGGCGGCAATAATTCCTACTGCGGTTCCGAGGTCTACGGACTTGTTGGTTCCGAGGTCACGTCCGTAACACTTTTGGCAAACTCCGTTCATGGTGAGACAAGTCATCACGGAACGAACGCGCACGGTGGCCACTTGGTCTTCCTTAATGAGCTTGAGGGCGGCTTTGTCGATTTCGATTCCTGCGGGCACCATCACTTTTCCTTTCTTGTCCAAAATGTCTTCTCCCACTGTGCGTCCGAAGATGCGGTTTTCGAAGGCTTCACCAATTTTCTCGGACTCTTCACGAGTTACAAGGTGGGTGAGCTTAGATCCACAGTCCGCTTCTTTAATAACAATGTCTTGAACGGCATCCACGAGACGACGGGTGAGGTATCCGGCTTCGGCGGTCTTAAGAGCGGTGTCAGACTTACCTTTACGTCCTCCGTGTGTTGCGATGAAGTACTCCAAGATGGAGAATCCTTCCATCAAGTTGGACTTGATAGGAAGTTCGATGGTCTTACCGGCCGGGTTGGCCACGAGACCTTTCATTCCACAGAGCTGAGTAATTTGTCCCCAGTTACCACGGGCGCCGGAATCTACTTGGTAGAAAATGTCATTTTCGCAATCGAAGCTTTCGATCATCACTTTTGCGATATCATTCTTCGTTCTTCCCCACACTTTGATGGCGTGTTTGTAACGTTCATCTTCAGTGATGAATCCTTTTTCGTAGTATTCCGTGATTTGCTTCACAATTTCTTCAGAAGCTTTCATGATGGCCTTCTTTTCTTTGGGAATGTGAAGGTCGGAGCTTGCGATTGAAATTCCGGATTTGGTTGCGTATTTAAAGCCGAGTTCTTTGAGGTCGTCACAGAATTTTGCAGTGATTTCGAGTCCGTATTTTTCGAACACAAGCCCCACGATTTCTGCAATTTCCTTTTTCTTGAACGTGAAGTTTTGGAAGCCCATCCCTTCAGGAACGATGGTGTTCATGATGGCACGACCGAGCGTGGTTTCAAAAAGTTCTCCTTTTTGACGGAGCTTGATTTTGGCTTGAAGATGAACTTCTTCGAAGTCCATGGCGAGCATGGCTTCCTCCAGGTTTCCGAAAGTTTTTCCTTCACCCAACTTGTTTTTCTGCATTACCGTGAGGTAGTAAAGTCCAAGCACCATGTCTTGAGTAGGTGTGGTGATAGGCTCTCCGGCAGAGGGCTTCAAAAGGTTGCGAGCGGAACACATAAGATCGCGAGCTTCTTCTTGAGCTTTGTTGGAAAGGGGAACGTGTACGGCCATTTGATCTCCGTCAAAGTCGGCGTTAAATGCGCTACAAACGAGAGGGTGAACTTGAATAGCCTTTCCTTCAATCAACACAGGTTTGAATGCTTGAATTCCAAGACGGTGCAGGGTAGGCGCACGGTTGAGGAGTACATAACGTCCTTTGGTGACTTGTTCGAGGATGTCCCAAATCACTTTGTCGGCGCTTTGAATCATTTTCTCTGCGCTCTTGATGTTGTGAGCGTAACCTTCAGCGATTAGTTTTCCGGTCACGAAAGGCTTGAAGAGTTCCAGAGCCATTGTTTTTGGAAGTCCACATTCATCGAGCTTAAGTTTCGGTCCGATGACAATTACAGAACGTCCGGAGTAATCCACACGTTTTCCAAGCAAGTTCTGACGGAAGCGTCCTTGCTTTCCTTTGAGCATATCGGATAGGGAACGAAGCTTGCGCTTGTCGCCGGAGTTGAAGACGGTCTTTCCTTGACGGGCGGAGTTGTTGATGAGGGTGTCCACCGCTTCTTGAAGCATACGTTTTTCATTTCGGCAGATTACTTCAGGCGCTCCAATCGCAATCAAACGTTTGAGACGGTTGTTACGGTTGATTACACGTCGGTAAAGATCGTTGAGATCGGAAGCTGCGTAGCGTCCTCCATCGAGCTGCACCATAGGGCGGAGGTCCGGTGGGATGATGGGAAGGGTGGTCAAGATCATCCATTCGGGCTTGATGTTGGCCTTCACCAAAGATCCGATCAATTTCACACGCTTCATGAGTTTGGCGCGTTTTTGTCCGGTGGCTTTTTCCATTTCCACGTCCATCTTCTTCATTTCTGCATCCATGTTCATTTCGCGGATGATTTTGTGCAAAGATTCCGCTCCGGTTCCGGCCTTGAAGACGTGACCGAATTTCATGGACATATCACGGTAATCAAGCTCGGTGAGTACTTTGCTGTTTTCCAAAGACTCAAGGTCTTTCTTGGCTTGATCGGCTTGTTCGTTCAATTCCTCCACTTTCCCGGCCAATTCTTTTTCGATGTTTTTTGCGTTTCCTGTGCCGCTCTTTGAACGTTCTTCGTATTCGCGGATGATGTCTTTCTTGTGGCTCTGAAATTCTTCAGCAAGTTGCTTGATAGCGTCTTCTTTGGCTTTTTGATCCACTTCTGTGATCACGTAAGCGGCGAAGTACACAATTTGCTCCATGATTTTTACAGGAAGATTCAAGAGCAAACCAATACGGCTTGGGGTTGAACGGAGGAACCAAATGTGGGTGACGGGAACCGCTAGGGTGATGTGTCCCATGCGGCTGCGACGAACAATAGAGCGAGTTACTTCCACTCCACATTTTTCACAAATCACGCCTTTATAACGGATACGTTTGTATTTTCCACAGGCACATTCCCAGTTTTTCGTGGGACCAAAAATGCGTTCGCAGAAAAGACCATCACGTTCCGGTTTTTGCGTTCGGTAGTTGATGGTTTCCGGTTTTTTCACTTCACCGTGCGACCACGAGAGGATTTGCTCGGGGGAAGCCACAGAGATAGCGATGGCGTCAAAGAGAGTTGGAGGTTTCTTTGAATCGTTCATCATGAGAATAAGGGATTAAGAAATTGAACAAGGAATACGAGGTAAATGAGGACAAGCAGAGCTCCCTGTTGGGCAGACCACTTGCGAAGGAGGAGGGCCAAGGAAAACAAGAGAGTGGCAAAGAATAGGTAGGAACTGCTGATAAGCACTACGTCGTCGAGTACATTCAAGGATTTTACGAAGGAAGGAAGGGCCATCACAAGAGTGGTGTTTACCACAGTGGAGGCAATGAGTACGTTTACTGCGTTGTCGACGTTACCTTTTTTGACCGCTCGAATGCAGTAAATGATTTCGGGAACGGAAACGGCGAGCGCCACAATGCTGCTGGCGAGATAGCCGGGGTTCCAGTTTTGCACTTCGGAAATTTCCACCATTCCTCTTACGGTGCCGTAGGCGCCCACAGCGAGAATGGCGAGCCAAAGGACAAGAGGCAGTATGGAGTTCGTTGAACGACCAAAAGTTAAGAGGCGTTCAACGCGTTCCCATAGACCCAACTTGTAGTCGGCGTGACGAGCGTGTGCAAAGAGAGCGAAGGCTCCCAAGAGCACAACTCCTTCCCATGCATCGATTTGTCCGTCTCGAGACAGGACCATGAATAAGATCACGCTGCCCAGCAACATGGGGATTTGCTTCAGAGCGGAATCATTCTTGATACTGACGCCGGCTGCCGTGAGGGCGAGAAGGCCTGGAATGAGCAGAAGGTTGATGAGATTTGCTCCCGTTACATAAGTGGGAACCACGGAAGAGTAATCCTTTGCCGTTGCGAGAATAGAGATGAACAATTCCGGAAGAGCTACTAAGAAAGTGGAAATGAGTACACCGGAAAAGAATGGAGAAAGCTTCGCTTTTTTGCCTGTTTCCTCCGCTTTTCCAATGAAGAGCTCAGCCGCCACAACAGTGGCAGCCAAGCCTAGAATGAAGATGAGAGACCAAAGTAGAATTGTCATGTGTGAGTTTTAAATTTCTTCTTCCTCAGGTTCTTTTTTAGAAGGACCGTCTGTTTCGTCTTCAAAGCTGTCGCCTTCGGTAGCCATGCCGGCGAGGTCTTTTTCATCCGCGACCAAGCTGACCGGTGCTTCTACAATAGGATCTTCTTCTTCAGGTTCTACGTATTCAAGTTCCGTATCTATATTTTCATCTGCCGTGATTTGGAGTAGGTCCACGTTCAAGCTGAGGGATTGAAGTTCTTTCACGAGTACGTTGAAGGACTCAGGAGTTCGCGGCTTGCGGATGGATTCACCCTTAATAATGGACTCGTAGGCTTTTGCACGGCCGTACGTGTCATCTGATTTAATAGTGAGCATTTCTTGCAAAACGTGTGCGGCTCCGTAGGCCTCGAGCGCCCATACTTCCATTTCTCCGAAACGCTGTCCTCCGTGTTGTGCCTTTCCTCCGAGAGGCTGTTGCGTAACGAGGGAGTAAGGACCGACGGAACGAGCATGGATCTTGTCTTCAACCAAGTGGGCCAGTTT
>CAYHGP010000025.1:0-8852 GCA_964356195.1 uncultured Candidatus Peribacteria bacterium
GGACCGAGGAACACATCTTGTTCCTTGATTTCTCCGCTTTCCTTATTAATGAGCTGGACGTGTACCTTGAGAGGCGCTTCGTAAGAAAGATTTTTCAGACGGCACTGTTCGGGAGTGTATTTGCATTCGCCGAGTGAGTGATCCAAAAAGTGCAATTCAAGCTTTTTCCCCGAGAAGTCTGTAATAGGGGAGATCTCTTCAAGAAGTTCACGAATTCCTTCGTTCAAAAACCATTCGTAAGAATCGGTTTGAATTTCAATGAGGTTCGGAAGACTTCCTTTCCAGCTCTGATCCACAAAGTACTTGCGTTCTAAGGGCTTGATCAAAGAACGTCCTATATCTTTGGGTGCAGTTTGCGCGCTGGAGGACGCTTTAGTCTTAGTTGCTTGTTTAGGCATAGGCCTGCGAAGGGTTTAGAGATTAAAGCGGAACTACTGCCCCGTCGGCAGCTTTGAGTCGCCAAAGGCGAATTGAGCTGCACTTCGTGCAGTGATTCACGCTCTCGCTCATAACACAATCTGTAGCCTGAGAGCAGTGTCGACTGTTATTTTATTCATAAATTGTCTACTGTCAACAGAAAGTGAGAAAGATTTGTCTTCTTGGGTCGTCTTAAAATTTGCGTATCAACGCTTTTATTCTTTGTCCCATTGTCCTATGAAAGCACTTTCTAAACTGTTCGGTTCTGCTTTAGTTCTCAGTTTGGCCTTTGGTTCGCTTGCTTCCGCTGATACCAAGGGTCCTCGTGTTCCGCTTGAAGTTATTGCGGAGGCCTTTTCTATGGATGTAGACACTCTTAGGGCTGAATTGCAGGGTGGGTCCACTCTGAAAGAGATCGCCGCCAATCATGGTGTCTCCGAAGAGGCCTTGAAGCAGCTTCATCCTAAGAAGAACAAGCAGATTTCTCTGAAAAACTTGAGTGACGATGCACGAGAATACCTCGCTTCCTTTTTGGGATTGACCGTGGAGGAGTTGCACGCGTCTCGTGAAGCAGGTGTCTCTTTCAAGGAAACGGTTGAAGCTCATGGCTTCACGGTAAAGGAGGTTTTTGCCGCTTTGAAGGAATATAAAGAAGCTCAGGACGAAGAGGCCAAGCAGTAATTAAGAACAGTGGGAATGTCGTCACTTACATTCTTCGAGATCCACGCCGTTCGGAACAAGAACCGGGTCTGGATCATTCGCCCAAAGGTATGTCTCCATCGTGGGTGTAAAGGTAATCGGTCCCGGTTCCGCAAGAGATCCGTCAGGCAATTCGTAGGTCGCCCACACGGACTCTCGTTCGTTCGGCCATTCCTCAAAGTTGAGATAATACACCCACACGGTCCCTGATTCATCGGTATACGCGCCCGGCACGCTTACATGGGGGATAAGCATTTCTTCTTCTGCTGTCCATTGAAGACCGTCTTCGCTCGTAGCACGGTAAAGAAGGTGCTCATATGGAGACTCTGCAATTACCTCCGTCCCTTTAAAATACATTACATACGTTCCGTCGCTGCGCTGGGCTACCGTAGGATCGGCGACAAGTGTAAGCCAACTTGGTTGAGCAAGACGTAGGCCGGAATCCTTCGTAAAAGTCTCTCCATCGTATGAAAATGCACTCAAGATGCCTCCGTCGCCGGAGTAGTACATACGGAAGCCCCCCGACACTGGTAGAAGGTCAGGAATCCCGCCGCCCTCTAGCACCTCAGGAAAATCGGAAAATATCGGGCAGCCTTCTGCCGCCGCTGCACGCAATGAGGACGTTCCCGTACCGCTTGCAACCACCCACGTGCCATCACTATCTACAGCAACTGCAGGGTCGGCCATGTCATCAGACGTCAACCACTCTTGGTCGTCGAATGTGAAATTATAACCGTCTGTCGAAACCGCACTTCGTAAGGTATTCCAAGGCAATCCACCTGCCCCTGTGCGCGTATGCGCTTCAGGACGTGTATCCGTCAATGTAACGAAAAGCCGCAACGATGTGCCGTCTGACGAGGGGTTGTCTGTCGGCCATAACGTATACACAGCAATGCCTAAAGCAACGCAACTAACGAGTGCGATAAGAGGTTTTTTCATAGGGTTTTTATTACGACTATGTCCATTTTATCGTAACAGTTCGTTTCGTACATATCCATACTTTTTCTCCATTCGCTTGCGTTTTAAAACAAAATGCCAAATTTGTCTAGTAACCGATAATTTTATCTGTTAAAGTAGATCCACTATGAAAGAAAACACTCGTATTACGTTCCGATTCTTTTGGGGCTACGTCAAAAAACAGTGGCCCTTGGCCTCGCTTTCTTTTGTGACGATTACTTTTGCGGTGTTGGCGGACATGGCGTTTTATCTGCTTTTTAAGGATTTTGTGAATGCCATTACGGAAGGGCAGGATGTGGACAGCGTGCTGCGGCTGGTTTTTTGGGTTTTTATTTTACAAACTTTTGGATGGATGATGTGGAGAACGGCGGGTTACAGCGGAAGTGTTTTTGAACCGCGGGCGATGCGCGACATCACGAATTATTGTTTTGAGGCTCTGCATAAACATTCCTACAACTTCTTCAATAATCAGTTCGTGGGGTCACTGGTGAAGCGCATTTCGCGAATGGCGCGCAGTTTTGAAGACATCACGGATCAATTTCTTTTTGAGTTTTATCCGCTGGTGCTTCGAACGGTGACGGCGATACTTGTGTTGTATCTTTTGAACTGGAAGATGGGAACTGCGCTGCTTGTGTGGAGTATTGTGTTCGTTCTTATTCACTATCGAATTTCTCTTTATGCGATGCATCGTTACGATATTCCCAAGGCTGCAGCGGACAGTAGCGTGGTTGCGTACTTGGCGGACACGGTGACCAACAACAGTACCATTAAGTTCTTTTCGAATCTTAATTTTGAGAAAAAAAGATTCGATGAAGTATCCGGAAAGTGGACAGACATCACGAAGGCGGCCTGGATTTTTAGAAACCACGTGGAAGCTATTCAGGGTTTTATGATGGTTGGTATTAACGCGTTTATTTTGTACCAAGGCGTGATGCTGTGGTCGACGGGAGTTTTGACTGTGGGTGATTTCGTGCTGATTCAAACTTACTTGTGGACGGTGTTTATGCACTTGTGGGATTTCGGCAGAATGATTCGTCGTTTTTACGAAAGTCTTGCCGATGCTGAAGAAATGACCATTATTTTGAATACGCCTCTTGAAGTGATCGACAAGCGTGGGGCGAAAAATTTAGTAATGCGCCGCGGGGCCGTGGAATTTGAACACGTTTCTTTTTCCTATACGGAAGAAGAGGAGGCGAGTGTGCTTCGTAACTTTTCGTTCAAAGCGAAGCCGGGTGAACGCATTGCTTTGATCGGGCCTTCGGGAGGAGGAAAAACTACGATTGTGAAATTACTTTTGCGCCTCTTCGATTTGGACAAAGGAAAAATTTTGATGGACGGGCAGGACATTTCCTGCGTGACGCAGGATAGTTTGCGAAAGGAAATTGCGCTCGTGCCGCAAGACCCGGTTTTGTTCCATCGCAGCCTCATGGAAAATATTCGGTACGGTCGCACCGATGCGTCTGACGAAGAGGTGATTGCGGCTGCAAAATTGGCTCACTGTCATGAATTTATTAAGCGGTGTCCCAAGGCTTACGATACGTTTGTCGGCGAACGTGGAGTGAAACTTTCCGGTGGAGAGCGTCAGCGTGTGGCGATTGCACGTGCCATTTTAGCCAACACGAAAATTTTGATTTTGGATGAAGCTACGTCGAGTCTCGACAGCGAATCGGAAAAGTTAATTAAGGACGCGTTGAAAGTTTTGATGAAAGGCAAAACCGTATTTGTGATTGCGCATCGTCTTTCCACTATTGTGGACATGGACCGCATTTTGGTTTTGGAAAAAGGTCACATCGTGGAAGAGGGTACGCACAGCGACTTGGTGACGAAGGAAGGCGGCCTCTACAAAAAACTTTGGGATTTGCAGGTGGGTGGGTACTTGGCTTAGTGATGAATGGAGTGCATCTCTCTTGCTGCGAAGGTGCTCGTTGCGGATGCTATCACTGACGGTGATTGTACGTCGGTTGGTAGGCAAAATATTCGGTAATATTCTTGAATGAGTTCGGAGGCATCATCACTTAGGTGAGCGTCGTATTCCATCCCAACGAGTGCGTGAAAGCCCGGTTGTCTTTCGAAATAATGTTGTGCGTGGGCACGGACTTTATTCCAGAAAGATTCGAATTTTTTCTCGTCTGAAATTGGGAAACCATGTTGTTCCAAGAGGACTCTAAAAGACCCTAGGAATGACTCGACGGTATGACGATGCTCTCCTTTCAAGGTGTCGACAAAATTTGCGACAAGTTGTTCGTTTACAGCGATCTCATCGTTTGCAGGATCCTTTTGATATGACACTATTTCAGCCACCACTATGGTCTACTCTGGAGAATAATGACTTGTCCAGCTAATATGTGACTATGGAAGTTAAAATTCACGAGTCGTGGAGAAAGTATTTGTCGGAGGAATTTGAGAAACCTTACTTCAAAGCGCTCGCTGCGTTTGTGAAGGACGAATACACGAGTAAAACTATTTACCCGGCACCGGCGAATATTTTTCGTGCGTTTGAATTGTGTCCATTCGAAAAAGTGAAAGTGGTTATTTTGGGACAGGACCCTTACCACGGCGCGGGGCAGGCGAACGGGCTGTGTTTTTCCGTCAGCGACGTAGTCGCTATTCCTCCTTCTTTGCAGAATATTTTCAAAGAAATTAAGAGTGATATCGGTGGGGATTTGCGCACGCAGAGGAACTTGGACTCCTGGGCAGAGCAGGGCGTTTTACTTTTAAACGCCACCCTCACGGTGGTGGCTGGGCAGGCGGGTTCGCACCAGGCCAAGGGTTGGGAAGAATTTACGGATGCCGTGATTCGCGTCTTGTCTTCGCAAAAAGAGCATTTGGTTTTTTTGTTGTGGGGAAAGTATGCACAAGCAAAAGGAAAGATGATTGATGAGACAAAGCATTTGATTTTGCGAGCGGCGCATCCCTCACCGTTTTCTGCCTACAGCGGATTTTTTGGCTGCAAACATTTCAGCAAAACGAATGAGTATTTAGAATGGAACGGGAAGGAGCCCATTGTTTGGGTTTAGCGTGCTTCAATTTTTGTTCGTCCTCCCATGTAGAATCTTAGCACTTCCGGAATGGTGATGCTGCCGTCGGCATTTTGGTAGACTTCGAGAAGGGGGATGAGAATGCGAGGGGAAGCGATGCACGTGTTATTGAGCGTGTGTACAAACTGCATTTTTCCGTCTTTATCTTTGTAGCGAATGTTGAGGCGGCGAGACTGGAAGTCGAGGAAGGTGGAGCAAGAATGGGTTTCGCCGTAGCCCTTGCGGGAAGGCATCCACGTTTCAATGTCGTTTTTGAAATATTGTCCTTGGCCCATGTCTCCGGCGCACACGGCCACCACACGGTAAGCGAGGCCTAAATCTTGCAGCACTTCTTCGGCATTTTTGAGCAGCATTGCGTGCATACGTTTGCTTTCTTCCATGTCGTTTTTGCAGAGCACTACTTGTTCCACTTTTTGGAATTGGTGAATGCGGTAAAGTCCGTGCGTGTCCTTTCCGTAGGTTCCCGCTTCACGGCGGAAACAATTGGAATAACCTGCGTACATTTTTGGAAGTTCTTCTTCTTTTAAAATTTCGTCCGCATGGTAGGAAGTGAGGGGTACTTCGCTGCTTCCAATGAGATATTTTTCGTCGCTTTCAATGTGTTCCATCTCCGGACGTTTCACACCGAGTGCATAAGCTTGTTCTTCACCGCCGGGAAAATAACTCGTGCCTTCCATGGCCTCACGATTCACAAGCAGGGGAGGAAGAAAAGCGGTGAAGCCTTTGGACACAAGTTTGTTGAGGGCGAATTGCAAAACGGCGAGTTCGAGCAGCATTCCGTCTCCCTTCAAAAAGTAGCTGCGGCTGCCGCCGGTTTTCACTCCGCGTTCCATGTCTATAATGTCTAGTTCCTTCCCGAGCGTCATGTGGTCTTTGGGCTCGAATTCGAAAGCGCGCGGTTCACCCACTTTGTAGAGTTCCACGTTCTGTGTGTCGTCTTCACCTTCGGGAGTTTCCGGGGAAGTGAGACCGGGGGCGCGTAGTAAAATTCCGCGCCATTCCAATTCGATGCGAGTGAGTTCTTCGCTGAGTTTTTTTTCTTCGTCGCCGGAGCCGCGCATCTCTTCAATGGCTTTTTTCTTTTCATCGCCGCTGAGTTTTTTGATCCGCTCGCCGGCTGCATTTTTTTCAGCGCGAATCATGTCCAGTTCGGCCTGGAGTGCGCGTCTCTTCTCATCGACTTCAATAAAATGTTCCACATCGAACTTGATGTGCTTTTTCCGCGCAGCCTCTCGGACGGCGTCGGGATTTTGGAGAATGTATTTTGGGTCGATCATAATCGGTGAAAAGTGGTGAAAGGATAGCGAAGAAGGCTTCTTGAAGCAATTCTCACTATTTGACTGAAATCTATTCTGTTCTATAATGACAACTCACCCCTTTTAAAATGGAAGCCCCTTGTCCTTCTTCGCCACTTTGTCCTTATAATCCGGATTCGCTCCGTGACTCTGCGGAATATCGGAAGAACTGGCCTTTCTTGCGTGAATTGGAGATTGTGAGTCCTTCAGAGGTTCGTGCCCTCACTCATGCTCGTTCGGACCTCACCCGTTGGCTCCATGTTCCTGAACAAGTTCGGATGTTTGCCCTTTTGGTCGAACGTCTTCTTAGGCCCGGGGAACGAGTAATGGTTTTACCGGAAATTACTTTTAAGCGACCTTTGACTACTCAGGCTCGTTTGAAGGCGGAGCGTGTTCCTCCGGAGGGGCTTGTGCTTCCTCCAAACATCGCTTCTACGGCTGAATTCGCAACTAACTTAGGGAAAAATATTCTTGTTTCCGCTGTTCCTGATCCGGCTCATCCGTTGCCTCCCGAGTTTGGAACCAGTGGAAGTTTTGCGGCGGGGCCTTCCATAAAAGGTTTCAAGTGGGGAGCGCCTTCACAAATTTTGGTACCTACTCCGGGATCTTTGCTTCCCTACATCGAAACGGATGGTGACCAGCTGGATGCCGCTCATGTTTTACTGATGAATGCGGCTCGAAGAGCGCCGTTCGCCAAAGCGCCCGCTTTGTTGTTTGTGACTGCCGTTCATGATTTTGAACTTCCGAGTGATAATCTTCTTGCCGATGGCGGCCGCATTGACTGCAGCTTTGATCCCGCTGAATGTCGCACTACGCAGAAAGGGTTCACTGTTTATACAGTGCAGTCCGATTTCGTTGATCAACAGGGTCGCAAAGACGGAGGAGCGCGGTTTACCTTTGCCATGACGAATGATCCCGCCTTGGCAGCGCACTTTTCGGCTCCTTGTCCACGACTTAAATAGGCTTTTCCTTTTTCTCCACTTTCACCACTGGAAGTCGCTTCACGAAGATTTGTTTTCCTTCGAGGAGAATTTGGAGTTCCACGTTTTCCCAGGATTCGATTTTGAGGCCTTGAATTCCCCAGAAATGGGTGTGAACGGCGAGTTCTTTTTCCACTTCCTTTTCGAAGTTTGATTTCGCAAGAACTTTGTCTTGCTGCATGAGTGTGAAGGAGATGTTGTGCTTTCCTTTGGGGATGATCATTTTCGTCACCACAAACATTTGTGGGTGAACGGCAGGCGTTTCTGCGGTCATGATGCGGTCAAAAATTCCAACGAGATTCAGCTTTCCATCGACGGAGAGCGAAGCGTAGTCACAGAAAACGGCGTATTCAATAGGATTGATTTGCATAGGTTTTAAGTTAGTAAAGTTTGTAATAATTGTTCTCCTTGCGGCCAGTCTCCGAAACCGGCGTCGGTGTTAATATGTCCGTGCGGGCCGATGTTCACAAGTTCGGCTTTCCAGGCTTTGGCGAAGGCGGTGGTTTCTTCCAGGGTCGCCCAAGGATCGCTTTCGCTGGCCACCACTATAGTCCTAAACGGTAGGGGATTTAAGGGCATCGGTGCGAAGCCCGTGATTTCCGGCGCAAATTTTTGGAAGGGGCTTACGAGCAGAGCGCCAATGATTTTTGCTTTCGAAGCGGCTGTGAAGTCTTGAGCCCAATGTGCAATGGTTGCGCAGCCGAGGCTGTGTCCAATGAGGATGATTTCATTGGAGCCGGCTTGATTAATGGCATCGTCGAGACCTTTCACCCACTCGGTTTTGTCGGGGTGCATCCAGTCACGCTGGTCCACTTTTTTTGCGTTTGGGTATTTTTTTAGCCACAGACTCTGCCAATGCTCGGGGCCGGAATCCTGCCAACCGGGAAGGATGAGGAGGGTGGGGGTGGTCATAGTTCGTGGTGGAAGTTTTTAATCTGTAGTTTCCTCCCCGGGGAGGATTTTGCGGGTTGGGGCTTTAGGGGCGATTTGCCAATGGATTTTTTTGTTTTATATTCGTGTGCGCGCGCACAGATTTTGAGATCCTTAATTCATGTAAATGTCTAAACCAGTAACAATTATCTGAACAACTGCAAGAGAAAACATTGCCCAACCCAAGAAATTGGCTTTTTTATTGGCTTCTTTAATTGTTGAATTCAGTTCTTTAATTGCTGGTATTGGGTCTGCATTCGAGATTGGCATATATGTTGGTTATTCGTCCTTTTTGTCCTCCGATTTCTCCTCAGCCGTCTCGCTTGCATCCTTCACTTTCACGCTGGGATCCTCAGCCGTTCCACTTCCTTCTTCGGTGCCGGGGGCGGTTCCTTCGGACTGAGGCTGCTGGTACATGGCGGCGCCGATTTTTTGGATTTCTTCGGAAAGGGTTTCATGTTTGGCCTTTAAATCTTCAGGCGAAGTTTCGACGTTGGCGAGAGCGTCTTTGAGGTCTTTGAGTTTGGCTTCGACGC
>CAYHGP010000025.1:8952-10412 GCA_964356195.1 uncultured Candidatus Peribacteria bacterium
ACTTGAGGCACTCCGCGAGGGGCGGGAGGGATTCCGTCGAGCTGGAAAGTCCCGAGAAATTTATTGTCCGTGGCCATAGGGCGTTCGCCTTGGTACACACGCACTTCCACAGAAGTCTGGCTGTCGGCCGCGGTGGAAAATACTTGGGATTTCGTTGTAGGAATGGTGGTGTTGCGTTCAATCAATTTAGTCATTACTCCGCCCATGGTTTCAAGACCGAGGGAAAGAGGAGTTACGTCGAGAAGGAGAATGTCTTTCACGTCGCCTTGCAGCACTCCGCCTTGAATGGCGGCACCCAGGGCAACCACTTCATCGGGATTGATTCCGCGGTGAGGTTCTTTTCCAAAGATTTCTTTAGCCTTGGCTTGAACGGCGGGCATACGGGTCATTCCTCCCACAAGCACCACTTCTTGGATGTCGCTCACAAAAAGTTTGGCGTCTTCAATGGCCTGTTTGCAAGGCTTCATACAGCGTTCAATGAGGTGGCTCACTAAATCTTCAAGCTTGCTGCGAGAGAGTTTCATCACCATGTGCTTGGGACCGTTTTTGTCCGCGGTAATGAATGGCAAATTGATTTCAGTTTCGTGTTGAGAAGAGAGTTCAATCTTTGCTTTTTCAGCGGCTTCTTTGAGACGTTGAAGGGCAACGTTGTCGCTCTTTAAATCGATGCCTTCCTGCTTTTTAAATTCATCGGCGAGGTAGTCCATGAGTACCATGTCAAAATCATCACCTCCGAGGAAGGTGTCTCCGTTTGTGGAAAGCACTTGGAAAACGCCTTCGCCGAGTTCCAAAATAGAAACGTCGAAGGTTCCTCCTCCCAAATCGAACACGACGATTTTTTTGTCGCCGGTGTGTTTGTCGAGACCGTAGGCGAGGGCGGCGGCGGTGGGCTCATTGATGATGCGTTCCACGGTGAGTCCGGCAATTTCTCCGGCATCTTTTGTGGCTTGGCGTTGGGAATCGTTGAAGTAAGCGGGCACCGTGATTACGGCGCGAGTCACGGGTTCGCCCAGATATTTTTCAGCATCCGCTTTCACTTTTTGAAGTACCATCGCGGAAAGTTCTTGGGGTTGTTTTTCTTCACCGTCGAGCACAATCACGGCTTCACCGTTCTTTCCTTTTCTTACTTCGAAGGAAAAGCGGTCGGCAATTTTTTTGATTTCGTCATACTTTCGTCCCACGAGACGTTTCGCGGAAAAAATAGTGTTTTTTTCGTTCATCACCATTTGGCGTTTGGCGGGTTCTCCCACTAAACGTTCTTTTCCTTTCACGGCGACAATGGAAGGGGTGGTGTTTTTTCCTTCGGCATTCGGAATCACCACGGCCTCTCCGCCTTCCATAACGGCGAAACAGGTGTTGGTGGTTCCAAGATCAATTCCAATGATTTTTGACATAGTTGTTGGTTAAAGTTAGCACTCGCTATGTTAGGGTGCTAAGTTGGTTTGGTCAAGACTATTTTT
>CAYHGP010000025.1:10512-12184 GCA_964356195.1 uncultured Candidatus Peribacteria bacterium
GGACAGTCGTCCCACTCTCCCCATTGGAATCCTTTGAACTCATTAGAAAGACCGATGGGAAAGACTTCACCCGTGCTGCTCAAGTAAGCCCTGAGTTCTTCTTGGAATTTTGCATTCAAAGTGTCGTGGGGAGTGCTTAAAAGGAGAGCAAGCGTGTCCTCATCAGGAGGTGCATGAAGAAAAAGTGTTTTAGCGCCGCCTTCATGTTCCGCCGTATGAAAAAGTTTAAGTCGAGTCAAGAAATCGAAAAGAGGCTTCGCTTCTTCTTTTCCTTGAAGTTTAGTGAGTAAATCTCCCTCCAAGGAAGTCTTCATCAACTCTGCATCGTCCGCAGGGTCGCGTCCCATGGCCAAGCGGAATAACTCTCGGTAGCCGACTTTTTGGATAAGATTCATACTCATCGCATGACCGCCTAAGTATTCAAGTGCAAACCCTTCGTGATTTCCCGCCACCACCGTAAGTTCACCTCCCGCTTTTTCGATTTGTTCCCTCAAACCGGCAATTCTTTTCATAATCTGAAGGCCGTGTTCATTGCGATCCGCCAAAATATCTCCCAGGAGGGTGAGAGAGCTTCCTTCCCGAGTCCAGGTGCCGGAAGTATCTATGGCATTCAGCACAAACAAAGTGCTTACAAAAGCTTCGTCACTTCCGTGAAGGTCTGCAATCACAACGTGATCAGTTTTTTCTGCTGACATTTATAGATCTGAAAGTGCTTGAATTTTAAAACAAAAACTGTATTTCGTCAAGCTCCACCTCCTGGATTCTATTGGAGGATTTTTTCCGCTTCATCCATGGCTTGATTCACGTTGTCAGTGTTGATCATGAAGCTGCCGTGGTCGCCGTCGGGATCTTTTATGAAGAGGTCCACGGTGGCGCCCATGTCTTCAAGACGTTGCTGTGTTTTGGTCATGCCTTCGCAGGTGTTTACGGAGCGACCTCCGTAGGCCTCTTCGTTGTTGTCTTTTTCTCCACAAAATAAAATCCACGTGGTGCCTTCAAAAGGCTGCTCCCCGTAGTCTTTGCTTAGAATTTTTGTGTAAAGAGGATAGCCGTCTTCCCACTGACCTGAGTTAGCAATGTTCACGCCGAAGTAGTTGTTGCCGCAGAGGTGATCGTAAAGGGAGATGCCGTAGGAACGGGCGCTGCCCATGCTGTAGCCCTCGAAAATCACGTTGCCTGGGGTGACACCTTTGGCTTCGAGTTGTTCCGCGATGAGGGAGTAGATGCGATCGGACTCGTAGTAGCCTTCGTTTTCCAAACTTCGCCCGAACCACCATTGAAGTCCCAAGTAGGCGACCTTTCTTTGAGTGAGCTGTGGGTACCACACCTCGAAATCTTTGACCGCCCAGCCGCCGTGTCCACCCAAGCTTACGACAACAGTGTCTGTGGTCACATCGAAACCTTCGGGTTCCCACCACACGGCGTAGCTCATGCCGTCATCGACGGGGATGATTTCTGCGTCGTGAGTTTCGGCGAAGATATAAGCCTCCGCACCTTCTTCATCAGTTTGTGCGAGTTCTTGAACGTCACCGATGGGAAGGTTGGGAGCCGGAGTGGAGGTGTCTGTGCAGAAGCTGGTTTCTTCTGTTGGTTGAGTCGAAGTACAGGCGGTTAGGAAGAGAGTCAGTACGAGGAGAGTGTTTTTCATGGGGAGTTGAACGTGTGCTAGAGT
>CAYHGP010000026.1:0-1082 GCA_964356195.1 uncultured Candidatus Peribacteria bacterium
ACGAAGTCGATTTCACCGCTCACCATGGTGTAGGGGAAGTTCGTGGAATTGTTGCAGAGCAGTTGGTAGAAAGCGATTTGGCGACGATACTCCCCTTCCGGGCCGAGGGCCTGGGCTTTGGTATCCGGGTTCCCGGTTTTATAATCCACGACGTGTACGGTTTTGTCCGCTTGGTTGAGGACTTCAATTTTGTCGAGTTTTCCGGTGATGGGCACGCCATCGATGTGAACGCCGTGACTCTTGAAGTTGTATTCCACGAATACGTTTGGATTTACGGAATCTTTATATTGATCGTAGTAATCGGCGAGGGTTTTTTGACCGAGTTCAAGGGCGCTGCGGAACTCTTGCTTGGAGAGGATTTCACGTTTGAGGTGGTGTTCGAATTTTTCGATGAGGAAATCTTTGGAGGGGACGGAGGAAGACTCGGCTTCACCAAGAAGCCAATCCTTCAGCGATTCATGAATGGCCGTTCCGTACGCAGCCTGATGGCTTTTTGCGTGCGGCACGCGGAGGATGTCGTTGTAATAGAACTGTCGCGGACAGCGGAGGTAATTATTGAGGTGCGTGACGTTGAGGGTGTAATTCTCAAGGAGGCTTTGGATGAAGGCCCGCTCTTCATCGGATGGCGTGGCGGGAACTTCAAAGAAGAGTGTGGAGAGATGATTAAAGGCATCGTTTTCAATGGCCGTGGTGTCGAGTTTTTCAAGGAATTCCGAGGAGATTTCTTGGAGGAAAAGGGATGGCATTACTGGACGTTGATTCTCATTGAGCTTGGAGTAGCTCACGGTGACTGTTTTTTTGGCGCGGGTGAGTGCGACGTAAAAAAGTCGGCGTTCTTCTTCGTTTTTTTCGTTGTGCGTGGGAAGTTTGAGCAAGGTGGGTGGAAGTTTGAGCTTGTCGCGTGAAGGCACGTTGCCCCAGTGTTTGTCGGTGCATTGCAAAATGAAGACGTGTTCGAATTCGAGGCCTTTCGACTTGTGTGCGGTGAGCAGACGAACCGCATCTTTTTGCGTGGCAAGTTCGTGTTCCGCAAGCGCAAGATCGTTCTCTTTGAGCAGGTCGAGGTGGGCCACAAAATCCTT
>CAYHGP010000026.1:1182-3078 GCA_964356195.1 uncultured Candidatus Peribacteria bacterium
TGGTTGTGGTAAATGACGGCGATTTCAGAAGGTTTGGTGTTTTGTGCGAGGAGCGCTTGGATTTGCTTGGCGACGAAATAGCGTTCCGTGCCTTGGTTTTCAAACTCGGCGAATTGAACGGGCTGCACCGGGTGGGCCACGGCGGAGGTGAGTTCGTCCGAAAGCTCTGGGATGGTTTTGGAAAGTAAGTGTTCGCTGTGCTGAATGAGCGAGTGAGATGCGTCCAAAATGCTTTGCTGACTACGGAAGTTGGACTTGAGTGAGACTAGTTGAACACTTTTTTTGTACAAGTGGTAGAAGTAGACCATGTTTTCCAGGGAGGCGCCTTGAAATCGGTAGACCGATTGTTTGTCATCCCCCACTACGAAAATGTTGGGGACCTCAAAGTAGGCGCCGAGGAGCTGCACCACCTCATTTTGCGCTCCGTTGGTGTCTTGATACTCATCCACCAAAAGATATTGGAACTGCTCTTGGTAACGTGCGAGCATTTGAGCATCTTCCTTGAATTTTCGCACCACAAACAGCACCATGTCTTCAAAATCGTAGCGCCCTTTTTTTTGCAGTTTTTCTTGGTAGCTGCGATAGACGACAAACAGAGCTTTCTGCTTGGGAAGACTGTTTTTTAGCTCGAAGAAGAGATCTTTGATTTCGCTTTTGAGTGCGGTGCGCTGTTTTTTATCCGAGAGGTCGAAGTCGAGAAAAATCGGTGTGAAGACCGTGTCACTGAGTTTGGATTGAATATCGAGAACGTCCGTTTCTTTGAGTGAATTGCCGTTAATGGCGACGAAGGTTTCAATTGCGTCTGCGTGAGTTTTGAGAGTTTCGGCGAGTGCGGCCATGGTCTCTTCAAAAAGCTCCGGGCTCACATTTTCACGTTTTAAATCCTGCAGAGCCTTTGTGATGTCTCGCAAGTAAAGATAGGGATCCGCGAAAGGTTTGAGGGCGCAGTCGGAGGGCATCTCATCAAGGATTTCGCGAAAAAGCTGCACGCGCTCCACCTCGGTGAGCGGAGAAAGTTCACGAGCAAAAAGAAACTTCTCGGGATTCTCCTGAATGATTTCGTTACAGAACGAGTGAAAAGTGTGAATGCGCACGTAATAAGCCGTGCTGCCGATCATTTCAAGAAGACGTTTGCGCATGGCCACCACGCCGGATTCGGTGAACGTGAGACATAAAATATTCTGCGGAGCCATTTGAGTCTTGCTCAAAATCTGGGCAATTCGAAGCGCGATGATTTGGGTCTTCCCCGTTCCGGGACCTGCCAAAACCATCATGGGGCCTTCCGTGTGATCCACGGCCACCTTCTGCTCGGGACTCAGCTGGGCGTAGGCCTCATCGAAATTCATGATTTTCTAGTGTTAACGGGCCAGGTGTTTTTCCGCTTTTCGAAGCAAATCTTTCGCGTTTTCGTAGGTGAGTGTTTCAAGGGCTTGATCGTAAGGCAGCCATTGAAAATTTTGGTGTTCGAACGAAATCTTCACTTCCATTTCCTCGGTTTTTGCCAGAAAGTACACCACCACTTTTTTCACGCGTTCCTTGTTGCCGCGATTGAATTCGTAATACATCGGTTCTCGATAGCCGTCGGTGAAAATCACTTCCACGATTCCCGTTTCCTCCTGAAGCTCGCGCAGTGCCGTGGCCTGTTCGGAATTGTCGATTTTTTCCACGTGGCCCTTGGGAAAGTCCCAGTGTCCGCCCGGGTAGTGAAGCAGCAGATATTCACGGCCGGCGGAGTTGCTTCGGTAAACAATAACACCACAGGATTTCTCGTGGACGCTACGACGAAACTTGGCCGCAAAGGGGCCCTTCTTGGGAGAGGGTTTTTTAGGAGGATGATTGACGTTCATAATTGACCCTATTGTAGCAGCGCGAGGCAGTGGTGGCGAGGGAATTTTA
>CAYHGP010000026.1:3178-4369 GCA_964356195.1 uncultured Candidatus Peribacteria bacterium
TTCAGGAACTTGTCAGGTTTTTTGTTTTATAATGGGAGAATGTGGCACAAACTCCTGACTATTTTGTTTCCTTCTCCTTGCCTGCGTTGCGGGATTTTGGGCGAGCCTTTGTGCAGCCGGTGTTTTGAGGCGCTGCCGTTTCATCCACATAAAAGAATGGTGGAGGATTTGAGTACGGTGTCGGCGTATTTGTATGAGGAAAAATCGCTGCTTGCGGACTTGATTTATCCGTTCAAGTACTCTCATCAGGCGGACATCTTCAGGATTTTTGTTCCGGGATTGAGGGAAACGCTGCGGCTGCTTTCGGTGAATGTGGAGGATTTGATTTTGGTGCCGGTGCCACTGCATAAAAGTCGCTTGCTCGAGCGCGGTTACAATCAGGCGGAGCTTTTGGCGCGGGAGGTGGCGAAAGACTTGGGATGCCGAGTGGCTTTGCTTTTGCGGCGCAGCAAGGACACGGGGTTTCAGTCGCACGTGAAACGGAAGGAGGAAAGAAAGGAGAATATGGTGGGAGCGTTTGAAGTGTGTGGAGGAGGGAAGCTCGGCTCCGCCGAGTATGGCCAAATCGTCCTCGTGGATGATATAGTGACCAGCGGTTCCACTCTGCTGGCTTGCGCACAGGTTTTGAGAGCGGCTGGAGCGGTGAATCTTTCGGCATTAACCTTGGCGGATCGTGAAAAAAAGAAAAATATTGGGAATTGATGCCTCACGCAGCACGCGGGATATGCCCACGGGTGTGGAGCAATACAGCACTTTGATTCTTTCGGCGTTACTGCCTGAAGTTGAGAATTTTGACGTGCGACTTTATACGCCAAAGTTGATCGATCGATTCCCTGAGAAAATGCAGCGGAAGCTGTGGTGTCCGCGGCTGTGGACGGTGCTGCGTTTGAGTCTTGAGATGCTGCTGCATAAGCCGGATGTACTTTTTGTGCCGGCGCACGTGTTCCCTTATTTCACTCCGAGAAACAGCTACATAACGATTCATGACGTAGCTTACGAAAAATATCCGCTCGCGTACGGCGCGTTTCAAAGTTTTTACTTGGAATGGACGACGAGACGAGCGATTTGGCAGGCAAAAAAAGTGATAGTCCCCACCGAATCGGTGAAGGCGGATTTGATGAAATATTACCGCGCACGGGAAGATAAAATCTTAGTGGTTCCTCACGGTGAAGTTCCCATTCCGAAAGTGAC
>CAYHGP010000026.1:4469-7436 GCA_964356195.1 uncultured Candidatus Peribacteria bacterium
GGAAGCGCAAAGAGCTTTGCCGAGCAAATGGTGAGGATTATGGAGGATTCACGATTGAGGAAGAGTCTGCGCGAAAAGGGCAAGGAGCAACTGAAAAAGTTCTCTTGGGAAGGCGCCGCCCGTCGGCTCGCTTCCGAATTTAGAAAAACTTAGCTAGACTGCAAATATGAAGATTGCCTTTGTCCACGATTTTCTCCTCCGTCTGGGCGGCGCCGAGCGCGTCCTCAAAACGCTGATGGATATGTACCCCGAGGCTCCGGTCTACACGCTTCTTTATGACGAGAAAAAAGTCGGCCATGTGTTTCCTAAAAATCGCGTTCGCACGTCCGGGCTTCAAAAATTTCCACGCTTCATTCCCGGCGCACACAAACTGCTTTTCCCTTTCATGCCCGGCGCTATTGAAGACTTTGATTTCACGGGCTTCGACGTTGTTGTAAGCAGCTCCGGCGCCTACGCGCACGGTATTGTGACCAATCTGGAGACCAAACACATTTGTTACTACCACTCCCCCATGCGCTATGCCTGGGATTACACTCATCAGTATTTGAAAGATCAGAAACTCGGGCTTATTGGCGAGTTTTTTGCGAGTCGAATGTTGCACAAAGTTCGTCAGTGGGATTTTTTGGCCGCCGACCGTGTGGAAGTGCCGCTTGCCAATTCTAAAACCGTACAAAATCGAATCCGAAAATATTACCGTCAGGAATCCCAAATTATTTACCCTCCCGTGAATACCGAGCAGTTCGAACCTCATGAAAAAAACGAAGGCTATTTTTTGATGGTGTCTACTTTAACGCCCTACAAGCGAGTGGATTTGGCCATTGAACTTTTCAACAAAGTCGGAAAACGTTTGGTGATTATTGGAACTGGGAATGACGAAGCTCGTCTCAAACGATTGGCCGGAACTAATATCGATTTCCTGGGCTTCAAACCTGATGAGGTGGTGAAGGAATATTTGGAAAATTGTCGTGCGTTTATTTTCCCCGGTGAAGAAGATTTTGGGATTGCACCCGTGGAAGCCATGGCCTGTGGAAAACCCGTGCTTGCTCTGCGCAAAGGCGGTTTAACGGAAACTATGATTGAAGGGGTGACCGGGCAATTTTTTGAAGAACCCGACGTGGAAAGCATGGAAGCCGGGCTTACCCAGCTTCTGATCAACGAAAGAGACTATGACGCGAAAACCATTGCCAAGCACGCGTCGCAGTTCAGTGAGAAAGCCTTTAAAAAAGCAATGAAGGCGGTGATTGAGGGAGCCTAACCCTTGCCCTGCCCTGATCTTAGAGTATTATTGGCTTTCTAGAAGCCAATTTTATGACAGCCCTTTACCGAAAATACCGACCGCAATCCTTTGGTGACCTGCAAGGCCAGAATGTGATTCGCAGCACGCTGACTCAAGCTTTGAAGCAGAATAAGGTCGTTCATGCTTATTTGTTTTCGGGGCCTCGTGGAACAGGAAAAACTTCTACGGCTCGTCTGATTGCCAAGGCCATTCAGTGTGAAAAGCGGCTCGAGACCGGTGAACCCTGCGAGACCTGCGAGATTTGCATCTTGAATAATAAAGGTGAGTTGATTGATTTGGTGGAGATTGATGCGGCGTCGAATCGTGGAATTGATGAAATTCGTGATCTTCGTGAAAAAATTCGTTTTGCTCCCACTCGGGCAAAATCCAAAGTCTATATTATAGATGAAGTGCACATGCTCACGAAGGAAGCGTTCAATGCGCTTTTGAAGAGCCTCGAAGAACCCCCTTCCCACGTTTATTTTATTTTGGCGACGACTGAAATTCACAAAATCCCCGAGACAATTATTTCTCGATGCCAGCGTTATGAATTCAAACGCATTTCCGAGAAGGATCTTACGAATCAACTCAAGTGGATTGCCGAAAAAGAAGGTTTAGAAGCGGAGCCAGCGGCTTTGGAACTTTTGGCGAAGTATGCGGAGGGCGGAATGCGCGATGCCATTTCGATTTTTGAACAGCTTGCCACGGAGCCTTTGACGGAAGAATTGGTGCGCGAACGTTTGGGCCTCACCAATCATCAATCGTGTGAAGAATTGTTTGCGGCGCTCGGAAGCGCGGATGCTAAAAAGGGGCTCGACGTGATTGAAAATCTTTATAAAGACGGTTACGACCTCCAGCAGTTCACCACGGCCTTTTTGGGTTTGCTGCGTGGAAAATTACACAGTGCCGTGATTGAGCGAAAACAAAGCGTTGTTCCTAAATTGCTCGCGTGGACCACTCTTTTTGATGACGCATGGATGAAACTTAAAAAAGCCAGCATCGCCACTTTGCCGCTTGAAATGGCGGTGATTCGTGCGACGCATTCAGGTGAAGTTGTGGCTGTGGCGGCGCCCGCGCTTATGGAACAAACAAAACGTGTGGAAGGTTTGGCTTCCTCCGGGGCACTCGTTCATTTGGACGCCATCAAAAAACAGCTGCCTAAAATTTATGAGAATATTTCGTCGCCAGCGGTTCGTAATTCTTTCCAAACCGGACAAGTGAAGGACCTCCGTGGCAAACAAGTGGTTTTTGTTTTTACCACACAGTTCCATCTTCAAAAAGTGCAGGTACCCAGTGCATTTGTGGACATCGAAACGGCTTTGCAAAAAGTGCTGGGCTCCGAGTTCAAACTTTTGTTCGAGTTGGAAGAAGCTGCCGCGCCCGCAGTGCCTGTAGCCTCCGTGCCCCTGGACGCTGAATCCATGGGATGGGATACTGTGGAGGAACCACTATAGAGCAGCCTGATGATTGAACATCTAAAAAAACTCCACCACGCCCTCGGAGGACTTGATGCCTCCGTTATTCATATTGCCGGATCCAAAGGTAAAGGCACCACTGCTACTTTGCTCGCGAAGATTCTTGAACTGCATAAGAAAAAAACAGGGCTTTTCATGTCGCCGCCGATTCTTAGAAATGAAGAAATGATTTCTATCAATGGAGAGCCCATTACGGCCGAACGACTCAAGTCTTTG
>CAYHGP010000026.1:7536-9355 GCA_964356195.1 uncultured Candidatus Peribacteria bacterium
AAGCGTTAGTGAAGTACTTCAACAATTGAGTCGCGAAGAAAATCCGCAGCTCTTTGTGTTCTGCGGCTCTTTTAAACTTGTGGCGGAGGTGAAGAAGTGTCTATAATTTCCGGTATATAACTCACACGCTCATGAGTAAGACTCCTCAAACGATTTGGCCTTGGCAAAAAGGCAAATCTTTTTCCGTGAAAAAAACCGGGAAAGCCTCCGTCAAATCTGTCAAAAAAGAGTCCATGTCGCTGGAAAGAATGATCGGAGAAAACTGGTTGCAAAAAATTGGAGTGATCATGGTGCTGCTTGGAGTTTCTTACTTTTTAAAATACTCGTTCGACCAAGGATGGATTGGTCCGGTGGCTCAAGTGGGGATTGGAGTTTTTATTGGACTTCTTTTCGTGGGAGCCGGAGAATTTTTTGTAAAAAAATATCAAGAATGGGCGCACGTTCTCACCGGGGCGGGAATCGCCATTTTGTACTTCAGTCTTTTCGCAGCGCGAAGTCAATTCGGACTCTTTTCGGATGTGACTACTTTTGTTTCCATGATCCCTGTGACCCTGCTCGCAGGGCTTCTCGCCATTCGCTACAATTCGCTTCCTCTCACCGTGTTTGGAATTGTGGGTGGCTTTTTAGCGCCTCTGCTTATGGGTAGTGAAACGCCCAACTACGTTCTGACTTTGAGTTACAGTCTTGTCCTTTCTTTGGGAGTTTTTGGAATCGCTTATTTCAAGCGTTGGCCGCTTTTGGAATTTCTGGCTTTTTCCTTTTCAATATATTATTGGGAACAGAGCTTCGGGTTGGTCCCTCTCAACGCAGCGCTGGGGCTCTTGGGCGGATTTTTCCTTCTCTTCAGCTTTCTGCCTTTCTATCCACAAGCCATTAAGAAAACCCTCACGGATTCTTGGTCTCTTTTCTTGATTCTTTTCAATGGAGTTTTCACGTACTTCTATCTTTATCGCCTTTTGGAAGCGGATGTTAATCAGCTCACCTGGGGAATTACCGGCTTGGCGTTTTTGTACTTTGTTGAAACGATGATCGGCTATCGCAGGAATGCGAAAGATCTCGCTCTTACTTACACTCTGCTGGGTTCAGGCCTTGTAGTGCTCACCACTATTTTGCCCATTCAAACCGAGGGTTACACGCTGACGCTTGGACTTTTGGCGGAAACTTTTCTTGTCTTCTGGATTGGAATAAAACTTAAGATGGTCTGGCTGCGACGATTTGGAATGGCGCTTGGAGTCCTTGGTTTTTACTATCTGTTCAACACTACAAATAATATCGACTTCACGGGGGTTTCTTTTCTTCTCAATGCTTTGACAGGTGTCTTAGCGATGGCGGTCTTGGTGTATGGAGGCATTGCGTGGCTTTATAAGTATAATAAAAAAATAATTCCGGCCTCGGAAAGTTTCGTAATACCTGCTGCGTTATTTATTGCGAATGTCAGCTTGCTGCAACTGCTCACGCTTGAAGTGGATCATATTTTGGACTTGAACGGACTCATTGGTTCTGTCCTCGATTTTGTGCTTGAAGGAACCATTGTTGCCCTCTACGGAGTGTTTCTTTTTGAGCAAGGCTTCCGTCTTTCACTCCGCACGCTCAACTATCTGGGATTCTTTGTATTGGCCACCGCGCTCCCTTCCCTTTTTGAGGCGAGTACGCTGCTTTTAGGTCAGCCTGAACTTTTTATGAGCATCAATCATGGTCTTGTTTTTCTCAGCCTCCTCGTTATGGTTCTTTGTATCCATTTTGTGAAAGCACTGCATCTTCGTTATACAAAAGGGCAAGAAAAATTATTGATGGGTTTCAGCCTCTTGGATGGAGCTCT
>CAYHGP010000026.1:9455-10644 GCA_964356195.1 uncultured Candidatus Peribacteria bacterium
CTGATTCTGAGTTCCTTCCTCTACCAGCGCTTCAAAAAACTTATTCACGATAAAGTGCTGTGAACTCCATTTCATCAAGTACCCGAACTCCAAGCTCTTTCGCCGTCTCGAGCTTGCTTCCTGCTTCCTCGCCCGCTAAAACGTAGTCGGTTTTTTTGCTGACGGAACCGGCCACGTGTCCGCCGGCATTTTCAATCATCGTTTTGAATTCTTCGCGTGGACGTGACAAAGTTCCGGTGATGACGAAAGTTTTTCCGGCAACACCTTCTACACTTTGTTTTTTTGGAGGCCATTTTAAATGCAGACCGACGTGGTCGAATTTTTCGAGTAATTTTTGATGATAAGGATTTGCGACCCATTCCAATACGCTTTCCGCGATGCGTTCGCCGAAGCCTTCGATGCTTTCCAAATCTTCTTGAGTCGAGGCTTTGAGGATTTCCAAAATCACCGTGGAAGTGGGTTTAGCTTCGCCGGATTTTTCATGCACATATTCCGCCAAAAGTTTGGCCACTTGTTCTCCCACAAAACGAATACCGAGTCCGTACAAAAAGCGTTCGAGTTCCACTTCGCGACGGGCCTGAATGGAGTCGAGAACATTTTGTGCTTTTTTTTCTTTGAACAAAGGAAGTTCGAGCAGTTGTTCTTTGGTGAGGGTGAAGAAATCGGCGGGGTCTTTTACGAATCCGAATTCCAAAACTTGGTCCACCACTTTTTCGCCGAGGGTGTCGATGTCGAGAGCGCCGCGCGAAACAAAATGAATGAACGATTCGCGCTTTCGACCGGGGCAATCCGTGTTCGGGCAGCGGTGAACGGATTCGCCTTCGGGACGTTCCAGCGTCGTGCCGCATAAAGGACATTCTTTTGGAAAGATAAATGCCGAGGATTGAGCCGGGCGTAAATTCGGCAACACTTCCACCACCTCCGGAATCACATCGCCGGCTTTTTGAATGACCACGGTATCACCGATGCGAATGTCTTTGCGTTTGATTTCATCTTCGTTGTGAAGCGTGGCCCGCGAAACCGTGGAACCGGCCACTAAAACGGGACGAAGCTCCGCTACGGGCGTTGCCGCCCCGGTGCGGCCAATTTGAACGGTGATGCCTTCCACCACCGTGGTGCTTTGCTGTGCCGGAAATTTATAGGCAATGGCGAAGCGTGGCGTTTTGGCCGTGTAGCCCATGAGTTCCTG
>CAYHGP010000027.1:0-2975 GCA_964356195.1 uncultured Candidatus Peribacteria bacterium
TGCACCTGCTTCGCCAATTTCAAAGTACATAAGTAAGGATTCGGCATGGTCTTAAGACCTGCCCTGCTCAAATGGATGTTCATGAAATCGCGATCAAAATCTACGTTGTGCGCCACAAAAACAGAATCCTCTCCCAAAAAATCGACGTATTCTTGCGCGAGCTCTTCAAAAGCCCGTGAGTCCTTCACCATTTCCGTGGTGATGCCGTGAATTTGGGTGGACTCGGCGGGAATATAAATGCCGGGATTCACCGTAGCGTCCCATTCATCGACAATTTCTCCGTTCACTACCTTAACCGCCCCAATTTCAATAATGCGATCCAAACCGGGCTGAAGGCCGGTGGTCTCAAGGTCTACAACGACAAAAGAAGTGGCAGAAATCATCACGCAGCACTCTAACTGGGTCGGAACTAATTAACAAGATCGGAAATTACCTTGTGGATTTCATCGTAGTTTCCGGTTTTGGGAAGCAGAATATAGGCCCCTCCTTCATTGATGAGGGAATACAAATAGTTCCCTGACGTCAAGACGAATCCGGTGTTCAAATCGTAATCCTGGTAGTCGTAGTAATAACCCACAAGATCCAAAAGATCGATGTCGGTGGTGGTGTCCTCCAGCGCGGTTTGGAAAATAGAAGTAAGGTCTTTAAGATCCATCACATTGTCGAGTTGAATCACTTTGGTACGAAGTGCGGAAAGCACATTTTGCTGACGCTCCGCACGGCTGAAGTCGGAAGTGGATTCGCGGCTGCGGGCGTACATCAAGGCATTTTCTCCATCCAAATGATGCTGTCCTTTCTCAATGGAATAAGTCATGTAACCGCCCTTTCCGTTGGGATACATACTGTCGTAAAGGTCTTCATCCACATAAACGTCGAGGCCACCCAAAATATCCACAATTGTCACAAACCCTTCAAGGTCCACTTGCACGTAAGCATCCATGTGAAGGCCCGTCACGGAACTCACCATGCGTTGCAGCTGTTCCACGCCGTAGTAGGTATAATATTGATTGATTTTCCGTCCGTTGATGTAGAGGTCGCGCGGCACGGAGAACAAAGAGATTTTTTTCTTTTCGCTGTTGATGCTGGCCACCAAAATAGTATCGGTGTGAGAGCCATTGGTCCCCAAGACCAACACATCAAAAGTAGCGTCTTCGGCGGATTCCGTCACACCATCCTCAGAAAGAGAGACCGTAGACTCCCCGGCGGAAGAAAGTTTTGCCAGAATATTTTGCAAAGCACTTTGAGAACCGGGGTCGTCCCCCGCCGCCAAAGTTTTGCCGAGACTGGTGAAGTCATCCTCAATGGATTGCAAAATGGCTTCTTGAGAAGTCACTTGCTCGGAAAGAGTAAAATTACCTTGGCTTAGCGTACCCACTTCATCAATCAAAGAATTAATTTGAGTCTGATTCGTTTGAAGAGAGGTATTAAAGTCATAACTCAAAACACCAAAACCCAAGAACAATACGGCCACGGAAATGAAACCAGCCATGCCGGAAATTTTCCCCTTTCGTGCCGCACGAATAAGTGCGCGGTCCATTGGGTTTACAGACTCGGGACCAATATGCAAAACATTATATTCTTCAGGCAGTTCCATTGGGCGTAGGAGGCGTTACAGGCGTGGGTGGATTTACGGTAGCAGTGTAATCAGGTTTTACGTCCGCGCCAAGTTGATCTACAGCAATTCCAATGCGCGCAGCAATTTCCTGTTCCACAAATTGCTTCTTTCTTCCATATTTCATACGGGAATATTGTTTCACAATGTCACGGATCTTCGCATTCGCATTCTTCTCGTCCCAAACGGTTTCGAGCGAGAACGGTCGTGACGTGGCTCCATTCATATTGAGTTTGATGTACGCCTTGTAGTTTGCAATTCCAATCACGTCTTGTTCGGTGAGTACGGGCGCATATTCTTTCGCAATGTATTCCCCATCTTCCGCACCAATTTTAAAGGACTGCAGCGTACCCACGTTACCAAACACCGCGTCACGAATTTGCGTACTCGTGCTTCCCCCTTTGGTCACCGTGAGCTGCCCGATGTATTGGTGAGCCATTATCAAAAGAAGTTTGTACTTTCGGGCTTCAGAAAGAATGGAACAGAACGTGTCGGTGGCGAAATTTTGGAACTCATCCACGTAAAGGAAAAAGTCTTTTCGATCTTCTTCCGGAATGTCCACACGGCTCATGGCCGCCATTTGCATTTGCGCCACAAGCACCAGCCCAAGCAGCTGCGTGTTCAGCGTTCCCAGTTTTCCTTTTGAAAGATTCACAAGCAAGATTTTTTTATTATCCATCACGTCGCGAATGTTGAACGCGGACTTCGCCTGACCAATGGTGTTACGCATAATGGAGTTCGTAATAAACGGACCGAACTTCGCGGAGAAGTACGGAATCATTTCCTGACGTTCACGGTCTCCGGTGTTCGCATATTCATGCTCCCAAAACGAGCGCACCACGGGGTTTTTTACCTTCGCAACTTTGTAACGCATAAACTCTTCATCCACGAAAATACGCGGCACATCAATGAGCGTGGCCCCTTCATCAGGGTCTTCCATCAGCGTCAAACACGCGTTGCGGAAATAGTGCTGAATACGAGGTCCGAAAATTTCATCTCCGAAGATTTTAATAAAGATTTCCGTCGCTTGGCTCGACGCCATATCTTGCTGTTCGGGAGTTCCCGCCTCAAGCATATTGAGTCCCATCGGACGCTCCATGTCCGCGGGGTCGAACACAATCACATCTTTCGCACGTTCTTTGGGAATGTACTGCAAAATATCTTCAATCAAATCTCCGTGGGGGTCCACCACACACACTCCGTCCCCGTTCGCAATATCCTGGCGCGCCATATAACTTATGAACGCGGATTTACCGGTTCCGGTTTGTCCAATGATGTAGTGATGACGATTTCGGTCTTTCTTGCGGAAATGCACCTCGTGTTTTTGTCCGCGGTACACGTTGTAACCCAACAAAATTCCTTC
>CAYHGP010000027.1:3075-10380 GCA_964356195.1 uncultured Candidatus Peribacteria bacterium
AATGCACCTCGTGTTTTTGTCCGCGGTACACGTTGTAACCCAACAAAATTCCTTCGGTAGGAAGATCCGTAGGTGCGGGAAGCACCTTGTAAGAAAGCCATTTAATGACCGGCGTGTAGTTATAACGGCTATTTGGAATATGGTAGAGGGAGGCTAATTCGTCCGCCGAAAGAATAGAAGTTTTTTCCCCAAACTTAAATTGGCGCGTGCTGAGCGAGTCGTAAAGAATCGGACTGTTGATGAAATCGATAGGAATCAAACGACGAGCCTGGAACCAGTTCGAGGATGCATCTTTCGTTACGTTAAAGGAAACGAAAATATTATTGAGAATATCATCACAACGGCCCACGCCTTTGTCGGAAGAAGCCATCACACGAATGACGGTTTCAAACACCACTTGGTTTGCCTTTTCTCCAACACGTTTCGCGAGTTCTTCGGAAGTTTGAAGCATACGAACATAAGAGTCTCCTTTATCCGCTCCGGGTGGAGGCGCTCCTTTTTCCGCGGCATCATAACCAAAAGCGGCCGCCGTAAGGAGCCACCCGAACATTCCAAAGAATTTTCGAATAAATCCACCCGTTTCCGGCTTTTTATTCTTAAACAGATCCGACGCAAACTTGGTGGCCTCTTTCATCCATTTCCCGTGGTAAGGACGAATCAAAATCTGAACGATGGCGCGCTCATTGTCACCCAGCTTTGAAAGCACATTGGTGAAGTCATTGAGCGGGTCATTTTCAATCGTTTTGTAGGTTTTGAGCGGGTACCAGTTCAAGTTTTTCAAATACAGGTAATACCCCTTCATGGTGTTTTTCTTCTTCAAAGTTTCCGGCTGCAAACCCGCCGGTTTAATATATTCAATAGAGGCACTTGGGTAATACGACGTAACCTGTTTCTCAAGGATTTCCGAGTAGAAAGGATGAATGGACGTGTAGAAAATGAGTTCCTGACTCTTGGCCAGCATCTCGAATGTAACGGTGTCGCGTCCAAAGAGCCAAACCATAATCTGATTTCCAAGATTAAGCTCTCGAATCTCATGCATAGCCCGGTAAAGCTGTTCCATGATGGCGATTCGCTCCCTAAAGTCTTTTTCGGTGGCCTGCTCTTTATCTTTGCTCGATTCCTCACGCGGCATCGTGATTTGCATATACACACGCTTCCCTGCCGTCCAGTGGTCATAAAACTGACAGATCGACCAAGGAACCAATCTTTTCAGCACCAAAAGGGCCACGAGTCCAAAAACAATCCAATCCCAATGCAGCATGAATTTCTCCAAGTAGGGTTGAAATTGTTCCCACAATGCGGTCAAGCGAGCCATACGTTTATTTTTATCTCATCATTATACCTGAAAACCGCTTGTTTTGCAATCGGGTTAGCCACAGGCTAGGCAAGCGCGACCTTTTAGCGTATAAGTTCCCCATGTCCTTCAACGAAACCCTTCTCAGCTTTGACGCCGTGTCCTACGAACACGAGCACAACAAACCCATTTTGGACGCCGTGGATTTTTCCGTGCGCGAAGGCACCAAAATCACGGTGATGGGCCAAAACGGCGCCGGCAAAACCACCATTTTTAAACTGATCACGAAGCAATTGCACCCCAAAGCGGGAGCCGTGAACACCATCCCCAAACTCAGCATCGCCACCTCGCACCAAGTGATGCCCCACGACGACCGCGACCTCACCCTCGAAGCCTTTTTCCAGAAGCGATTCAAAGAGAAAAAGTACGATATTGGCCGCCACATTGACGAAGTTTTGGAGATTGTGAACCTCAAAGCCCCCCACGACCGCATTGTGAAATCCTTTTCCGGTGGTCAACAGGCCCGCCTACTCCTGGCCTCCGCGCTCATCCAAGACCCGGATCTCCTCCTCCTGGACGAGCCCACCAACAATCTGGATAAAGCCGGCATCGAGCACCTCACGAACTTCCTGATCATGTACCCAAAAACCTGCATCGTTATTTCCCACGATGCGGATTTTCTAAACGCCTTCACCCAAGGCGTGCTTTACCTCGATGTGTTCACCCACAAAGTCGAGCAATATGTGGGAAATTATTACGATGCCGTGGACGCCATTGAAGCCCGCCGCGAAAAAGAAAACATGAAAAACGCCCAACTCGCGAAAGGAATCATTAAAAACAAGGAACAAGCCAACGTTTTCGCCCACAAAGGAGGAAAATTGCGTCTCGTCGCCCGAAAAATGCGCGATAAAGCCGAAGAAATGGAAGAAAACATGGTGGAAGTGCGCCGCGAAGACAAAACCATCCGCGCTTTCGACATTCCCGCCCAGCAAGAACTTTCCGGCGACCTTTTGAAGCTCAGCTCTGTAAAAATCATCCACAACCATCGCCCTTCCACCAAAAAAGTGGAAATTTCCCTCCGCAAAAAAACTCATCTGCTGCTTTCCGGCCCCAACGGAATCGGAAAAAGCACACTGCTCGAAGCCCTGGCCTCCGGCAAATCCGACGGCGCCTTCATCGCCCCCGGCGTCCGCGTGGGCTACTACCGCCAAGATTTCTCCACTTTGAACTTTGAACACACCGTCCGCCAATCCCTCCTCGAAGTCATGCAATCCGGCGACGGCCGACCCGTGGAAGAACGGATGCGCATGGTGGCCGCCGGCTTCCTCATCACCAAAGAACACATCAACGCCAAAGTCGGCACCCTCTCCGAAGGCCAAAAAGGCCTCGTCGCCTTCGCCCGCCTCGTCCTCCAAGAACCCGGCCTCCTCATCCTCGACGAGCCCACCAACCACATCAACTTCCGCCACCTCCCCATCATTGCCGAAGCCTTAGACAAATACGAAGGAGCCATGATTTTAGTCTCCCACGTCCCTGATTTTGTGGACCAAATTAGAATTGATCAGGTGTTGGATTTGGAGGGGTAGGGAGTGTCTAAGATACATCAAATAATTTTACCCACTAGTTTTGAAGGTCATTTTTCAATCTGAAGTATTTCTTAAGAGAATGCGGAGAGAAAGGTTGAAAAAACATGGCGCAAGATCAATGAAGTACTTACAATAGGACTATTTAATCGGCGGCATGCCTCAACTCAAAATCCCAAAAGAAACACATTTATCATCAACAGGAGATGACAAATATGGCTTTGCGGAACTATCCAGACGGATTCTAGATAATGTACTTTTGCAAATGGAGCTACCAAATTGCTTTGGCCTTTACGGAAACTGGGGCAGTGGAAAGTCTACTGTCCTACATTTTATTCAAGAACATCTAAAAAGTGATGAAGAGGCTTATCAAGATATTACCACTGTTTACTTTGAGCCTTGGAAGTACGAATACGCAAAAGAGAATGATCTACTTTTTGCACTGCTCCATAAAATACTCAACGAGCTCGACGTCTCAAAGAAAGAAACTAGGCGAAATCTTACCAAGATGCTCCTTTCCGCAGCGTCATGGGGAACAAAAACGGTCTCCTCTGCACTAACTTTGGGTACAGCAACTATTGATCCGAAAGAAGTTGCAGAACATCTTGAATTGTACGAAGACTTACTCTCAGACAAGTATAACGACTGGATTGATGACACTGAGCAAGTTCGAGAAAAAATTCAGGAAGCAATTACAGAAGGTCTTGCCAAAAAAAATAAAAAACGGCTTTTGATTTTCATAGACGACTTAGACCGTTGTTTACCTGAGAACGCAATTAGATTACTCGAGGGGATTAAGAACTATCTCTCGTTTGAATCGACTTTATTTATTCTTGCAATCGACAAGCGCGTTGTCAGTGAAATGATTGAACAAAAGTACAATCTTCATACTGGATACGGCAACGAGTATCTCATGAAAATCATTCACTATTATTACCAGCTACCAAACGTTGATTCTAAAGACACTGTGATACAGATAGTTGAATCTTACGGCATGGAAGGAATCACAGAAAGTAATACGGCATTTATGGCTAGTTTTTTAAGAGACAATGCTGGTGAGCCCAGACGGGCTAAACACTTCCTCCATCAGTTCCTCATGAGAGTAGCAATCGGTGACGTGTTGGATTCCTTGAAAATGAGTGCAGATTTTGAGTATGATTTTAAATATTTGTTCATAGGAGGTTTTTTACTAGAAAGATTTCCAACAGTTTTTGCGACTGAAGATCGTAGCGAGAAGCTAAGAAATCTTCGAGACAGCACTCAACTTAGTAAAAGTGTGGACGGAAAACACCAAATGGCAGCTGAAACTTACAAATCCATACCAACAAACGAAAGAAAAATGATAGAAAAAATCCTTAAAACAAAGGTGGCTAGAAAGGGGCAAAATAATCCAGCAGAAGTACTAGACATTGAAGAGCTTGGAAATATGATGAGGCTTCTTTTTGTAGCGAATCCAGTATCGCAAAAATAAAAGACCCTCACAGTGAGGGTCTCGGAGGCCGAAGCCACTAATGGCCATAATCTAGCACGCTCTAAACAATCCAAAAAGTAATGAAATTAATTATGGACCTCACAAAAGAAAAAATTATCATCGCGATACTATTGGCATTACTCATTTGGTTCGGCACCACAATTGTTCTTCTTGAAAATTATCATTACGCCTCACAGCTTGGATTTTGCCAGGAATACGATTTGGATCTTGTAGGGAGAGACGAATGTCTTGAAAAGGTTGAGACCCGCACAAGTTGGATCTGGCATTTACTTTACGGGCTAAGAATTTTACAGGAATTCAAAACCCCCTCGGTGTCTTGAGGGGGTTAAGGGGAAAAGAGGGGCTATTTGCCCTTCTTTTTTTGCTTGGAAGGGTTTTTGACAGTTTCGACTACCGTAGTTTTGGGATGCGCTTTCGCGTACTTCAGCGTAGTAAACGTGCCGTCGCCGGCCTTCCTTGCCGCCTTATGCGTACCTTTTTTGGCTGGCATAGGAGAGTGGAATTATGGGAAATACAGATTGGAACAGTGCCGCCTTGGCGTCGACCTACACACTCGATCCAACTTTCCATATACACCACACTTCAACGCTTTGTCTACGAATTCAGGTTTTTTGTCAGGAAAATTTCAGGACTATTGGGGTTTCGGTTTGGTATAACAGGGTTGTCAGGCTCGTGGGCCTGGGAATTGGCTACCACTTCGAGAGTTGTCATCTTTGGAGTCGGGGTTCGAATCCCCGCAGGTCCACCACTGACAAGACAAAATAAAAGGCCCTCACAAGGAGGGTCTTTTATTTGAGATGGCACTCATCTCGAGAGTTGTCGAACCCATTATAACACGTCGACCAAATACTCATCAAGATCCACAGCTAAAAGGCCCTACGTCATTGACCTTTTAACTGGTTCTCAATTGTTGAAATCGTCACCACGACACAGCCTTAAAATCCTCAAAAAACAACACATACCATGACCACAAAAAGTCCTACAGTACCTAGAAATAAAAGCACTGTCTGTATGATCCAGGGCCAACTTGGAGATATGCTAGGGACAATTTGAGAAAATCTTTCGAGGGTATCAAGAGCCGCCTTCCTATTCATTTCGCCCTCTAAATATCCCCTCCAGGTTCTTAAGGCAACTGTTTGATACTGAACATCATTCAAAAAGAAATTTTGCTTAACATGAGAAGTAAGTAGACCGAAAAAAAGAGAAAGTGTTAAAGCAACCCAAGCTGAAACAAGGAAGGTTCGTTCTACAAGATCTGAAGTCATAATAGGAAAATCTTTAACTAAAGAGCCTACAGCGCTAAATGCAAGCAAAACCGAAGCTATCTGAATTTGAAGCCCGCTGAATTGAATAGCCTCTTTATTAGCCTCAGCCAACGAATTCATCTGCCTCAGTCGAAAGGCACTTAATCGTTCTTGGTCAGCAAAAATAGAACAATTCTGTTCAGGTATATTTTCAAATTGAGAGATCTCAGGCTCCATAAAAATTATTAGAAGGAAGGATTCAAATAATCTACCAACCCATCGATAGCCACCCTCTCCTGCTTCATCGTGTCGCGATTTCGCACCGTTACGGCACCGTCCTCTTCCGTCTCAAAATCCATAGTGATACAGAAAGGCGTTCCGATTTCGTCTTGGCGACGGTAACGCTTACCGATGGCGCCACTTTCGTCATACTCACAGCGGAAGTTCGCTTTCAAAGTCTTGAAGAGTTCGCGCGCTTTTTCGCTTTGTTGTTTTTGCAGCGGGAAAACGGCCACTTGAACGGGGGCAATTTTAGGATTGAAGTGCAAAACAGTACGCTTCTCGCCATCTTCCAAAGTTTGTTCTTCGTAAGCGCTCAAAAGCGTGATCAAGAAAGCGCGAGTCAGACCCAAGGCCGGTTCCACCACGTGCGGAACAAAAACCTCGTTGCTCACGGGGTCGCGATACTGCAAGCGTTCGCCGGAAAATTTAATGTGCTGATCCAAATCGTAAGAGCCGCGGTGCGCAATTCCCATCAACTCGCCCCAACCGAACGGAAACTCGAATTCAAAATCCACGGTCTTGGTGGAGTAGTGCGAAAGTTCCTTGGCGTCGTGGTAACGCAAACGGATTTTCGCCTCCGGAATTCCCAAGTTATCGAAGAAAGTTTTGTAATCCGCCACCCATTGGTCGAAATATTTCTCGGCTTCTTCGGGACGTACAAAATATTCAATTTCCATCTGTTCGAACTCGCGAGTTCGGAAAATAAAGTTCCCGGGCGTAATCTCATTTCGGAAGGATTTTCCATACTGTCCCACTCCAAACGGCAAACGCACGCGCATCGAATCCAAAAGATTCTTGAAGTTCACAAAAATTCCCTGCGCCGTTTCGGGACGAAGATAAATTTGCTCGGCGGTGTCCTCAATCACTCCTTGGTAAGTCTTAAACATGAGGTTGAAAGCGCGAGGCTGCGTCCAATCCACTTTCTTACAATTGGGACACGGAATTTTCGCGTCCATCACTTTATTATAAATTTCCTCATTGCTGAGCCCCGCAATCGTATCCTTAAAATGCTCCTCCAAAAGTTTGTCTCCGCGCACACGTTCCTTACACGCCTTGCAATCCATCAAAGGATCGGCAAAATTCTGCACGTGACCGCTGGCTTCCCACACGCGAGGATTCATCAAAATGGCGCTATCGAGCCCAAGCATATCTTCACGGCCTTCAATAAAAGTCTTCCACCACAAATCCAGGATGTTTTTCTTGAGTTGCGATCCGTAAGGTCCGTAATCCCAAGTGTTCGCGAGCCCCCCGTAAATTTCACTGCCCGGGTACACAAAACCACGACGTTTGCACAGCGACATAATATCCTCCATCAAAGCCATTGTTCGGGGTTAAAAGCCACGAAAGTCTACGACAAAAAAGAGACCGGGTCAAACGACGACGGTCTCCTTGGGTTTGCAATAAAGGACG
>CAYHGP010000028.1:0-6450 GCA_964356195.1 uncultured Candidatus Peribacteria bacterium
ACTTCGCCCATGGCCATGTATTTTCCACTCTTGGTCATGACTTTTTTCATCTGCGCGAGAAGTCCGGTAATCTTGATCTTTTTATCGACGAAACTTTCGTTCAAAGAACCAATGAGCTTCCCTTTGCTCTGAAGATAGGATTTCATCCCCTGGAGAGGATGACCGCTAATGGAAAGCCCCATGTAGGCTTTTTCCCAACGGAAACACTGAATGGAGTCGGCGGGTTTCACAGGATTCAGCTTCAAATTTTGTCCATCGGAATCCGTCATCATTCCAAAAATATCGGTTTGGCCGTCAGCCAGCGAAGCCTGAATATTTTTTGCGTAACCGGAAATTTCATCGTAGTTTGCGGCAAGCTCAGCGCGTTCGCCGAGCGAATCCAAAGCTCCGGAATAGGCGAGACATTCAATACTCTTTTTATTGAGCAGCTTGGCGGGGACACGTCGAGCAAAATTTTCCAAGCTGGTGAACGGACCTTCCTTGGCACGAACATTAATGATCTCATGAACCGGTCCTTCGCCCATTCCCTTGATGGCCATGAGTCCGAAGCGAATTGATTTTTCATCGACCACGGTAAAATGCGCACGCGATTCGTTTATAAACGGAGGTAAAACGGCAATTCCCATATTGCGACACTCTTCAATTTCCACCACGATTCGTTCCGTGTTGTCGGCATCGGAGGTGAGCAGCGCCGCCATAAATTCGGCGGGGAAGTGGGCTTTGAGGTAAGCGGTTTGATAGGCAATGAGCGCGTAACACGCCGCGTGGGATTTATTGAATCCGTAGCCGGCAAAAGGCTCAATAACTTCGTCGAAAATTTTCTCAGCAAGTTTACGTTGATTTCCATGCTTCACCGAATCTTCAAGAAATTTCTGGCGTTGAGCCCCAAGTTCCTTCGCATTTTTCTTTCCAATGGCACGACGCAAAAGATCCGCCTCACCTAGTGTGAAGCCCGCAAAGCGTTTCGCGATTTCCAAAATTTGTTCCTGGTAAATGGCAATTCCGTAAGTCTCTTTCAAAACCGCTTCCAACGAAGGGTGAAGGTAAGTCACTTTTTTCTTCCCGTGTTTCCCGTCAATATAATTCGGAATAAATTGCATAGGTCCGGGACGATACAAAGACACCATAGCGATGATGTCCCCAAATTCCGTGGGCTTTAAATCGCGAAGGTAACGCTTCATTCCCCCGGATTCCAATTGAAAAACTCCGGTGGTTTCTCCGCGTTTCAAAAGCTCAAAGGTTTTCGCATCTTCCATTGGGAGTTCCGCGAGGTTCAAAGCAACTTCCGGATGAGTGCGTCTCAAAATTCCCAGCGTGGTTTCCAACATGCTCAAGTTTTTCAAACCCAGGAAGTCCATTTTCAAAAGCCCAAGTTCTTCACACGGCTTCATGGAATACTGCGTAACAATGCCCTCTTCGTCGCCGGCGGCGCGTTGCAGCGGCGTGTGTTCGGTGAGCGGATCGCGCGAAATAATAACGGCACAAGCGTGAGTCCCCACTTGGCGGATGGTTCCTTCCAATTTAATGGCGGTGTCCAAAATTTCATGGGCACCTGCGTCCTCTTTATAGAGTTTGGAAAGCTCGGGGTCGTGCACAATGGATTCATGCAGAGGCGCGTACTTTCCCAAAATGGCCGGCGGAACTTTTTTTGCGACCGCATCCACTTCGCCATAACTGAAACCAAGAGCGCGTCCTGAATCACGAATAGCGGCTTTGGCAGCCAAAGTTCCAAACGTGATGATTTGCGCAACATGATCGGCCCCATATTTCTTTGTAACATACTCCAAAACTTCATCACGCCGATTGTCGGCAAAATCCACGTCTATATCAGGCATACTTATGCGCTCCGGATTCAAAAATCGTTCGAAGAGCAAGCCATATTCCAGCGGGTCGAGTTCGGTGATCTTTAGAACATACGCAATAATAGAACCCGCGGCGCTTCCACGGCCCGGCCCCACAATGACGCCGCTTTCCTTCGCGTGCTTAATAAAGTCATGCACAATCAAAAAGTAAGTGTCGAAGCCCATTTTGTGGATGGTCTCCAGCTCGAACTCGAGGCGCTCTCGCGCCTCTTCGGTCGGATTCTTTCCATAACGCTCCTCAAAACCTATTTCACAGAGTTTGCGCAAAAAATCCTCGGGTTCCTCTTTGCCCGTGTCGAACTTAGGAATTTGATGATTCCCAAACTCAATATCAATCTTACACATATCCGCAATTTTCTGGGTGTTCTCCACGGCCTCGGGGCAAAATCGAAAAGATTCCGTCATGTCTTCCGGTGAACGCATGGAATAGTTCCCGACAAATTTAAAACGGTGTTCATCCTCCACGGTTTTTTGAGTTTGAATACAGACCAAAACATCATGCGCTTCGGCGTCTTCGGGGAGGGCGTAATGACAATCGTTCGCAGCCACAAGCGGCGCCCCGGTCGCTTCCGCGAGCGTAATCAACTTGCTGTTCACAATGCTCCAGTTCGCAATTTCCGGATGATGCTGCAGCTCTAAAAAGAAATATTCTTTTCCGAGAATTTTTTGATACATCTCAATCAGCTCCTTCGCCTTGGGAAGATCATTGTCCAAAATCGCCTTGGGAATAACGCCGTTTAAACTTCCCGAAAGCCCAATGAGCCCTTCGGAGTGCCGGGCCAAAACTTCATCATCAATACGCGGCTTATAATAAAAACCCTCCATCGCCGCGATGGTGCTGAGTTTCAGCAAATTGTGGTAACCCTCATTATTTCGTGCGAGTAAAACCAAGGACGAATAGCGATTCTCAGCGGTCTTAACATGAAGACCCATCGGTGCAATGAACATTTCAATGCCCAAAATCGGCTTAATATCGGCAGCCTTCGCGGCTTTATAAAATTCGAGAATTCCATACATCACGCCACTATCCGTGAGAGCCACCGCCGTTGCCCCCTGAGCCTTGGCAATTTGAATATACTGCTGAGGCTTGGCCAACGCGGTAAGAATACTGTAATGACTGTGATTATGAAGATGAACAAAACTCATGGCTTATTCTGAAGAGTGCTTTCCAGCCACAGGCCCACGGCTTGTGAAAAATCTGAAAAGAAAGGGACTTCTCCCAATACCGATTTCAAGATCCATCCGACAATCGCTAAAAAGAGGGAAGTTCCCAAAATAAAGCCCACTCCATGGAAAGTCCCCGCCAAAAAATTCCTCCACATAATATGGAACGGACTCGAAAGGTAGTTCACATATTTCAAAAACGCTTCCTCTTTATTGACGTAAAAATCGACATGAGCAATTCTCGGCGACAGGCGAGTGTGAGCGGATTCGGAAGAGGTTTTTTTCATATTTAACAGGTTTCTTTTAGTAAGCTCGCCTCCGGCGAGTGTGGTGCTCAGGGAGAGACTCGAACTCTCAATCCTTTCGGAACTGGTTCCTAAGACCAGCGCGTCTACCATTCCGCCACCCGAGCACTAAAGGGATTCTAGCCAAAATGCTTCAGGAAAGGAAGTTAAAACCAAGCTATTGACAAAAGTCTTGAAACGTCCTAGATTATGCTTCTGAGGCCCAAGATTGACGAAATGAACGAACAATTTCCTATTGACGCTCGAAAGGCGTATCAATATCTTAGGTACAACTTAAATTGAAGACCCTTTAACAGAACTACAAAGATGTCTATCACACTAAAGAACGCTGCTCCAATCTTAAAATTGAATCTAACGGAGATCATTGAAGACATCTTCATGGTTCTCACCGAAAAGGAGCGCGAAGTAGTGGTTCAACGATTTTCTCTCGATAATAAAGAACGCCGAACTTTGGAAAGCATCGGACAAACGTTCAACGTGACTCGCGAACGTGTTCGTCAAATCGAAAAAATTGCTCTCGGAAAACTCAAGCGCACGGTGAACAGCAGCAAACTTCGTTTCATTCACGAGGTGGCCGAGGCCATTCTTCGAGAAAACGGGGGATTGCTCTTGGAAGAAGAACTCACACGAAAAATTTTGAACATGATTGAGAAGACCATCGAGGTGGATCAACACATCGTTCGCCTTTCTCTCACCATTTGCCCCAACATCACTTGTTTGGAAAAGAACAATCTTTACCGACTAAGCTGGCATTTGACCAGCATCTCTCCGGCCTTGATTGCCAACTTGCTCGAAGAAGCTCAAGGCTTACTCAACGCGAAAAAAGAAGTGTTTGAAGAATCTGCCCTCATCAATGAGCTCCAAGCTTTGAAAGCGGTTTCCGGTCAAGACTTCACAGGGCAATTCTTCCAGTCTCTTTTGGCTATGGATGAACGCATCAAGAAACTCGAAGAAGGTTACGGACTCATGACTTGGAGACACATCAACCCCAAGAGCATTCGCGACAAGGCATTGATTGTTCTCCGCATGGAAAACAAGCCTCTGCACTTTGTGGAAATTGCTAAGAAAATTTCCGACGCACACTTCGACCTCAAACGAGTGACAGTTCAAGCCGTACACAACGAACTTATTCGTTACCCTCAATTTGTTCTCGTGGGTCGTGGACTTTACGCCCTCAAAGAATGGGGTTTTGAAGATGGAACAGTCACTGACATCATTGAATCTCTCTTGGCAAAAAAGAGCCCTCTCAGCAAGCAAGACATCATCAAAGGAGTACTCAAGCAACGCCGAGTGAAAAAGGGAACCATTTCTTTGAACCTTCAAAAGAATCCTCAGTTCGCCCGTGTTGGACGAGCCGTTTATTCTCTCGATCTCAGCAAGAAACTTTCGAAGTAAAGCCTAAATCCGCCAGCCATGGAGAAAACGCTTTTTCAGAAAATCATCGATAAGGATATTCCCGGTGAATTCGTGTTTGAAGATGAATTTTGCGTGGCCATTAAAGACATTTATCCCAAAGCCCCCGTTCATTTCTTGGTGATTCCGCGCAAACTCATTCGCAGCGTCGACGAACTCGAAGAAGAAGACGGTCCTTTGGTGTCCCACATGATCATGGTGGGCCGCAACCTCGCCAAACAATACAAATGCGAAGGCTACCGCCTGCAATTAAACGTCGGCGAAAAAGGCGGCCAAGTGATTTTCCACCTGCACCTCCACGTGATGGGGTGGCTTTAGGGGCTTGTTTATTCCTCAGGGAATAGTAGAATAGCTCCTTTCCTATGGGTTTACACACAATAAATACTGCCGCAGACTGTTTGTTGGAAAGTCATGAATTTATTTTGCAGTGTGCACCTGAATCAGGCTTAGCACACGTTGATTTCAGGGAAGAACATAAGGGTTGGTTAGCAGAGAGAATTACTGCCATTCTTACTGAGCGAGGATGGGAACTGGATATGGACGTGCCTCAGGTCAAGGTTGTGATCCTTAAAGCTCCAAGTCAAGTCAGGTGCGAAGGCATTCCATGTATAGATCTTGATGCAACAGTCTTTTTTTTCACCACGGAGGGGTCTAAGTGTTTTTCTTTGCAATTTAGGGTCTTTGAAGTGGACGCCCAGTTCTTAACGAGATAAAGCGAGTGCCATCTTCAAGCGAACCTATGAATCACCTTCAGCCACACTTCCTTTAAAGCCGCGTAACCAATGCGGGCGAGTTCTTCGAGTTGGCGAACCACCAGGCGGAGCTGCATAAGGGCGCTACTCAGCAGATGGTAATTTTTTTTACGTGAATATTTAGCCACGTCAGCCTCAAGTTTTTCCTTGCGCTTTTCAAGAACTTTTTTCACTTCATCACGCATTAAACTTTCCTTGGGCGCGGCCTTCAGCAGTTGTTCGCGGAGAGCTAATCGTTCGCTTAAATCCGGCTCCTTAACTTTCTTATCATCTTTTGTAGCAGCTTTCTGCCCACCGCCTTGAGCCTGTACTTCCGTATTTTCTTTGGCGATTTCACTCACTTTGCCTTCCACCATTCCGGTTTCCGAATCCAGAGCCTCATCGGTTCCTTCGCGCACTTCAATAGTGTCCGATGTTTCCATCGAATCGTTTTCCGGATTGGTTTTGGCGTGTTTGAATGGATCCATAACCTCGCTCTATTATACGCCTAACCTGATTTTGGGTCAATTTTCTTGTCTGAAGCTTCAGGTTATGGTACCAATTATCCTCGATGAAAGAAATTTCCAAAGCTTACAACGCAAAAGACCACGAAGACCGCATTTATAAGATGTGGGAGGAATCCGGTGCCTTCGCGCCTGACCCCGATCCAAAAAAACCACCGTACAGTGTCATGATGCCGCCGCCCAATGCGACGGGAACTTTGCACCTGGGCCACGCCACCATGCTCGCCATTGAGGATATTTTGGTGCGTTTTAAGCGTATGCAGGGCTTTTCGACGCTCTACTTGCCAGGAACCGACCATGCGGCCATTGCAACGCAAAGTGTGGTGGAGAAAAAATTGCAGGCGGAAGGGATCAAAAAACCTCGTGAAGAATTGGGACGCGAAAAATTGCTCGAAGAAATCCGCAAATTTGTAGAAACCAGCAAGTCCACCATCCGCAATCAAATTCGAAA
>CAYHGP010000028.1:6550-9351 GCA_964356195.1 uncultured Candidatus Peribacteria bacterium
CCGGACGACAAGCGTTACAAAAAATATAAACACGGAGAAATTATTGGACCTTTTGAGTGGATCAACGGACCCACCATGGCCACCATTATTAAAGACGAAGCCGTGGACCCGGAATTCGGAACGGGAGTCATGACCATCACGCCTTGGCACGACGCCACGGACTTTGGAATCGCCGAACGCCACAAACTTGATAAAATCCAAGTCATCGGTCTCGACGGAAAACTTTTACCGATTGCCGAAGAGTTTGCCGGAACCACAATCAGCAAAGCTCGTCCTCTCATTGTGGAAAAACTAAAAGAGAAAGGCCTGGTGGTGAACATTCAGGAAGATTATGTCCACAACATTGCCGTGAGTTACCGCGGAAAGGGAGTGGTGGAACCGCAGATTATGGAACAGTGGTTTGTGGATGTGAACAAACCCGTGATCGATTGGAAAAAGAAAAAACTCAGCATCAAGGAAGTTCTACAAGACACAGTACGCAGTAAAATGATCCGGATTATTCCCGAGCGCTTCGATAAAATTTACTTTCACTGGATCGACAACCTCCGCGACTGGTGTATTTCCCGCCAAATTTGGTGGGGACACCGCGTTCCGGTTTGGTACAAGGGCGAAGAAATGAAAGTGCAAGCGGAGAATCCGGGTGCAGGCTGGACTCAAGACGAAGACACGCTCGACACCTGGTTCAGTTCTCAACTTTGGACCTTCTCAACCTTGGGTTGGCCCGAAAAAACGCCGGATCTTTTGCGCTACGCTCCCAGCAGTGTTCTTGAAACCGGTTACGACATTCTTTTCTTTTGGGTGGCCCGTATGATTTTGGGAACTACTTACGCCATGCGTAAATCGGGTTTCTCCGAAGAAAAATCCATTCCATTTAAAGACGTTTACCTTCACGGTCTCATCCGCGACATTCGTGGAAAAAAGATGAGCAAATCGCACCCGGAAACCTGCATCGACCCGCTCGATATGATCGACAAATACGGCACCGACGCCATCCGCCTCAGCCTCGTTATTGGCGGAACCCCCGGCAACGATATGCGTCTCTACGAGGAAAAAATCGCCGGCTACCGTAACTTTGTGAACAAGATTTGGAATGGGTCACGCTTCGTTATGCTCAATCTCGACGCCGATCATGACGACACCATCGATCCGGCAAAACTTTCTCGTGCCGACAAATGGATTTTAACGCGCCTCAACGAAATCATTGAAAAAGTGACGAATGAGCTTGAAACTTATCAACTTTCTGAAGCGGGTCTCACGGTTTACGACTTCTTCTGGGGCGAGTACTGCGACTGGTACGTGGAAATGAGCAAAGTCATGAAAAACACAGCCGTCCTCAAGCACGTTCTCAAAACCAGCCTCACGCTCATGCATCCTTTTATGCCGTTTGTGACAGAGGCAATTTGGGAAGAGTTGGGCGAAAAGATGCTCATCACCGCCGACTGGCCCAAACCCAATCCCAAGTGGAATTTTTCATCCGAAAGCGATGAAATGTCTCGAGTGATGGAACTCATTTCCGGCATTCGCGTGCTGCGCGCCGAATCCAATGTGGACGCCACTAAAAAAATCCACGCGGTTGTTTATGCACACGAAGATATCACTCTTATTCAAGATAAAGCAGAAATCATCAAACGTTTGGGGAATTTAGCCGAACTCGAAATCTCTAAGGACGGAGAGAAAATCGACAAAGCGCTGAGTACTTTTGTGGGCGACATCGAAATCTACCTTCCTCTCGCCGATCTTCTCGACTTTGATGCCGAAAAGACACGCATCACGAAAGAAATCACTCAGCTCGAAAACTTCATCCGCGTCCTGGAGGGAAAACTTGGAAACGAAGGCTTCGTGAAAAATGCCCCCAAAGAAGTACTCGCTGCTGAACAGAAAAAACTCGATGAAACTGTTCAACGAGTAGAGAAGCTGAAAAAGCAGCTTTCTCAGCTTGGAAATTGACGCGTTTTCAGGTATAATAGTGAGATGGCCTCACAGAACCCTACCAAAGACGAATTCCTTCAAGAGCTCAAGCGCTGCAAATCGGCCAAGGATTATGACGCGATGCTCGCAGCCGCTCAACAGGCTGTAAGCGCCTTTCCCGATGAGAATAAACTCTGGGATTTGCTGCACTTTGCACAGGCTCATTATGTGAACACCAAATTGGAATCGGACGTACTTAAACAATTAGAAGAGAGGCAGGACTACAGCTCACTCGCCAATGTTTACCTCAAACTTCTCACGATTTTTCCGGAATCCAAGCAACTTGTAAAACTGCTCAAAAAAACACGAGAAAAAATTCAAGAAGCTCATAAAAATGAACTCAAGACCTACTACGCGGATGCCGTGAAAAAAATTGAAAGCCTCATGACCGAAAAAAACTTTGAACAAGCCGTGGAAGCGTGTCACGAAATTCTGGACTCCGAGCCCGAAAACAAAACTTTCATCAAGCTTTTGGTACACGCCGAAGCCGGTCTCGAAGATCAAATGAACCTGGCCCTCGAACTGTATTTTAAAGACGCCATTCCGGCACTCAAGGCCGAATATAATGAAAACAAAGACAAGTTTGTAAAAATTTAAAACTTTTCTATGGAACTCAAAAATCAAATCATAGAACTCGCGAATTATTTCCTTCCCATTGTGGGACTTTTGTTTTTAGGGCTCATCCTTTGGAACCTCTATTTATTCGGGAAGGAATCAAAATGGAAATGGCACGACCAACAGCGCATGGAACATTTGAAAACTTTTTTCGTAAACCTTAAAACACCTGCATTCGGAATGCTGTTGATTCTTTGCTCCTTCGCTTTAAGCGCTAC
>CAYHGP010000029.1:0-9263 GCA_964356195.1 uncultured Candidatus Peribacteria bacterium
GGCAATGCGGTGAATAAAGTGGAAGCGCTGAAGATTCTTTTCAAAGTCTATGAGGCCGGACTCGTTGAGGGTTCCGTTGTGGCCGACATCAGTTATACCGACTTGGATGCAAAAGCCTGGTACGCCATTTATACTTGGAAGGCTTCGGTGCTTGGAATTTTGGAAGAAACCTTTGGCGGAGAATTCAACCCTGAACTGGAACGCACTCGCGGCCAAATGGCCGAAGAACTCTACCGCTATTTGGTTGTGACGAAGGTTTTGAATGAGTAGATGGGTTCTCAGAGGTTTCTTTCTTTGGTTTCTGGGAATACTCTCACTGTAGGGAGAGTTCCATTGTAATCTTGAACTCTGCTTACCGATCTTAGTGTCTCCTCTATTTCTTCGACATCTGATTCTTCGGCGACAAAAATTGTTTCGATCTTTTGGATTGGAATTTCTAGTCGTGAGCCGGTCCTGGTTTCTCCACCAGAGAATCCATGCTTGCCTGGAATGCGAAATTCTTGTTCTTCGAGATTCGACCTTTTTTCAAAAAAACAAAAAAGGTCGAGGATCATTTCAAAAATCTGGGCGTTATAAATCACACCGCCTTGAGGATTCAGCTGCAAGGATAGCGCGCGCATCGTTCCTAGATTAAGAGCCATGAGTTTACTGTACTCTGTTTCATCTCCTATGTAAGTTACTCTGTCAGCTCCTTTCGACTCAAGCCAAGCTCTATCAATCGACAGGCCATACTTTCCATACTTGAGGCCATGTGGACTAATGTCTTTGCCAGTGGCTACTTCGGTGAAACAGATCATTGGAATTTGAGCGCTGATGCTACCAAGTCCTCTCATTATTGTCGATATGTTCTCTGGGGAAAGTTTAGAGAATTGTAAGCCCAGGCTTGCAACGTGGTGAGTTAGGATTGGCATTATTTTACCGATTAGCCATGACCCCGTTTCTTTGGTCAGCTTAAACTCCACAGGATGTTCTCTAAATTTTAAACCGTTCTGTAAAAGATCGGACAAGTACTCCTTTTCCTTTGTGCAATGTAGTAACGTGATTTTAGTGGTCATAGTGAGCTTAATCTATTAAGATCGGTAAGAAGTCAGGCAAAAAAGCCCGGCGTTTTTTAATTGCACTTCATGCAGTATGGTGCACCCAGAGGGATTCGAACCCCCAACCCCTGGTTCCGAAGACCAGTACTCTATCCAGTTGAGCTATGGGTGCACAGCTCCGCTATCTTAATTCGGTTTTGACCTGTTTGCAATGAGTTGTTGAGTACAAAAAAAGAGAGACCGAGGGGGCCTCTCTTTTTCTTTTCTATTTGAAGGGAGCAAAACTACTTCTTGCGAGCTTCCCAGTTCGTCCACCACACGAGCAATGGGCTGGCGATGAAGATGGAAGAATAAGTTCCGGCGGTGATTCCTACAATCAAGGCGAAGACGAACCAACGGATGCTTTCGGCTCCGAAGATGAAGAGGGCCAGAATCGTGATCAAAGTACAGAGGGAGGTGTTGATGGAACGAGCCATGGTTTGGTTGAGGGCCTTGTTTGCGGTGTCAGCCAAGGTTTCGCCGTCTTCACGGAAACGAAGGTTTTCACGAATACGATCGAACACCACAATGGTGTCGTGGACGGAGAATCCCATCACGGTGAGCAGGGCGGTAATAAAGAGTGCGTCCACCTCTACGTTGATGTAGTGGCCCAAAACTACGTAAACTCCAATTACAATTATTACATCGTGGATGAGTGCCACAATGGCTGAAATACCAAACTTCCAAGCGCTGATTTCACGAGTGACTTTTCGGAAGGCAAAGGCCACGTAAAGTACAATCATGATGGATGCGAGTACGAGAGCCCAGACTGCTTTCTGTTTCAAAGTTTCTCCAATGGTAGGACCTACGGTGGTGAAGCGGATTTCCTCAAAGCTCTCTTGGCCTTCCGCGAGTTTGCTTATAACGGCGGTGTGCTGCTCATCGTTCATGTGCTTCATACGAATGAAGAAGCTACCTTGATCGGTGCTTACCACTTGAGGGGTTCCAAAATCGGCGACTAAGGTTTCTTCCACTTCGAGAATTTGATTGGTGAGTGTTTCTGCGGTCACATCGGCTCCGGTTTTGATTTCGAGCATGGAACCTCCGGTGAAATCCAGACCCCAGTTGACAGGGAAGAGGAGGATTGCTCCAAGAGCGATGACGGCCAGAAGTCCGGATATGCCGGCCCAGATTTTGCTGTTCTTAATGATGGGAAGCATTTTTGCACGAGCCACGCGAGGTTTGCCCCAGAGTGACAGTTTGTCTGCCAATTTGGTTTCAGCCGCGAAGTTGAGCAAGGTGCGGGTGAGCATGATTGCGCTGAACATCGAAAGCAGAATTCCCAGGGCCAAGTTGAGGGCGAATCCACGGATGATGGAGGAACCGAAGTAGAACAGAATCGCACAGGTCAAAAGGGACGAGAAGTTGGAGTCGCGGATGGAATCCCAAGCGCGGCGGAATCCTTCTTCAATGGCTTGATGCAGGTTGCGGCCCTGGCCGAGTTCTTCCTTCATACGTTCGAAGATCAAAACGTTCGCGTCTACGGCCATACCGATGGAAAGAATAACTCCGGCGATACCGGCGAGGGTGAGTGTGATTTGAGTGGAGAACACCATGGTCATGAAGAAGAGTACAAAACAAGCCACCAGGAAGGCGACAAGTTTTTCTCCTCCCGAGTCCCGGTTTTTTAGAATCACGTGGACCACGAAGCCGAAGATCGCCAAACTGAGGAGCAAGGCAATGGCTGTAGGCATAGCGGTTTTAATCACAAAGATGAGAAGAGCCGAATAGATGGCGAGAGCAGCGACGGCAATAAGACCTGGAAGGCGGTAGTAAAGAATCATGAAGATGGCCAAAACAATCACTCCAATGAGCCCTCCGAAGAGGCTTTGGTCGAGAGCTTCTTGTCCGAGGGTGGCACTAATGTTGTACTGACCCACAAGTTCTACAGGAGCGGGAATGGCTCCGGTGTTGAGGTCACGGGCAAGATCTTGAGCTTCTTCAAGAGTGAAGTCTCCTGTGATTTGAGCGCTGCCTCCGCTGATTTTTTCATTCACGTTGGGAGCGGAAATCAAATTGCCTCCTACGAAAATGGCGATTCGTTTCCCCACATTCTTTCCGGTGAGTTCTTCAAACAGAACGCCTCCTTCTTCCGTGAAGGTGATGTTTACGTAGGCTTGGTAGTTCGTCTGGTTGATGGCCACGTCCGCGTGCTTGAATTGTTCTCCTGTAATTGCAGCGGTTTCCATCCAAGGGCTGGCGGAGGTGCTGTAGATAATTTTATTGAAAGCGTAGCTTTCCACCGGAGTGCTTACCGTGGTGGCTTCTTGGTGGTCGTAAACTTGGATGAGGTGGTAACCAAATTCGGTTTCAACGACGTCGGAAACACTGTTCACTTCAAGAGCGAAGGCGGCATCTTCAAAAGCTTGGGTCATGGCTCCTTTTCCGAATTGGCTGAGATCTCCTCCGTTTTCTTTTCCACTGGCATCGTCGGTGTACTCTTTTGCTAAATCTTCAAAAACTCCACCGGCGGTGAGTTTGGCCTGTACCTCTTCGATGAGGATCAAAGCTTCTTCTTTCGTACGGGTAATGGTGGCATCCGCTCGTTCAGCTCCTTGGTAAGCAATCAAAATGTGACGGGCGCTTACTTTTTCTTCCACTTCCGTGGTCTCTTCCGTGCTTTGGTGGTCGGTGACTTGGATCACAGCCATTCCTTTGTTGGGGACCGCGGCACCTGTGGAGTCTATGGTGTATCCATCGTCCAATTCAAAAGGTCCAAACACTGTGCCGATTTCTTTGCCTTGAACTGCAGCCATCAAGGTTTCTCCCAAAACGGTGACATCGATGAGTTCCACGATCTGGTAAGTGACTTCTTCTGCGTTTGATTTTTGTTCGCTTTCAGCCAAAGTCGCAAAGTCCTCTCCTCCATTTACTTTTTCAAGGAACGCATTGGACGCGTCTGTGGCCCACTTCAGTTGCTCGGTATTGTCCGGATTTGGATTTTCTTCACGGAATTCCAGTTGAATTGTTTTTCCTACCGTCGCTTTGGCCTCTTCAAGATCAGTGATTCCGGCAAGTTCTACAATCACGTGGTATTCATTCGCGATGTTTGAAACGTAAATATTGGGTTCTGAAACTCCCATGCCGTCCACACGGCGGCGGATCACCTCTTTCACTCCTTCCACCAGCTGGTCGCGGTCGGCTGCGTCCACTTCGGTGAGATCGATGGAATAGTCGAGCTGGGTCCCTCCTTTGAGGTCCAAACCGAGTTTAAGATCTGTTACCGTGTCGATGTAACCGAGTGCGCCTGCGAAAAGCAGAATGAGCAGAACTTTGCCCGCGAGCAGTTTTTTGATGCTTAACATGAGTAAAATGGCTTATAGAATTGAAAAAGATAGGTCGGGAAGATTATACGATCAAATCAGGCGAAGACAAGTTATGAGAGGGCGGTTCGATTGACAAAGCCAGCTTGTATTCTATGGTCGCTGACTTGCATTAAAGTTGGCCTACAAGTTCCAGCATGTTCCACAGGGTGTAGGAGGAGGTGTTCTCGGAGGCGTAGGCCACGCAGTTCTCATAGGCCTCCCATAATTGCTCTGCTTCCTCGACACTCAAGAGTTCACGATCTTCTGCGTCACTCAGATCGAAAGGAGGAGTTAGGGTTCCGCCGTTTTGTTTTTTGTTTGCTACGTAGGTGGCTACCCAAGCGGATTCATCGGTAATGAAATCGTTGTCATGCACCTTTATGTTCATGAAATAGGGCCCTTCTCCACTTAAAGCGTCCAGTTCGCCGAAAATATCCTCGGCGCTTTCGTCCGTACGTTCAAAGAGCTTTATCTCCACATCCTCTGGTCGTACCGGTATGCCGTCCCTGGTCTCGCCCCAATTGTAATCACGGTCATTCTCCACAAGGAAACTCGCTCCATTCTCTGCGAAGTAACTCTTCACGAGAGGACCCGTGGTTCCACTGGTTGGAGTGGCTGCGGCCGGAGGAGCGTAGCCAAATACTTCTTGGAAGTAAGTGAAGCCGCCCGGTTGATCAGTCGTTTCTCCGGTCTCAGGATCAATGGCATGAGTGCCGTAGTCTTCAATCACTGCTTCTATTTCTGCATCACTCATCGAGTCAAAATCCATCCATTCGTAATCATTGTAATAGGGAACAGGGGGCCTGGCATGGTAGGAAACGCTCACCACGGAGGAGCTTTTGAGCCGTTCAATCAGTTCAGGGGCTTCATCCAGGTAAGTTTGAAGGATGGTGTCGTCCAGGTAAATGTCTACGGGAACATTGTATTCTTCATGAATATCGATGACACGATTTAAGGTTTCGATGCTTTCCTCGGCAAAGATAAACTCTTGAGTGTTCAGTGTGAACAAAATGTTGCGTGTACTGAGGGCTTTTTGGGCGCCTTGCACGCTGGATTGCTCGCCGGTTTGAATTCGGTAAATGAGTTCAGCCATAGCTCCCCGGTTGAGTAATTCATCGGCATTCTGCCATTCTGCTAGAAGGAGGTCTTCGTTTCCCGCATAGTCCCAGTATTTTTGATACCATTCTCCGCTGGCGGAAGGGATACTATCGAAATAAGTTTCCAAGGTGATTTTAAGCGCTTCGGCGATGTTGATTGATTGATCGGGTTTAAAGCTACCATCCGAGTAGCCGCCCACAATGTTGTAGACTTTGGCGAAACAAATATATTTGGCGTACCACTCTTCTCCATCCACATCGGAAAAGCAGGATTCACTTTTTTGGGCCTCTCCGGGATTGGCGGACTCAATCAGAATTTTTGTGAATTCAGCTCGATTGATGGAATTTGTGGAACGGTAGGTGCTGTCGCTGTAACCTTCTACAATGCCTTCTTCGTAAACATAAGTGATGGCGTCGTAGTAGTCGTCGCTCGAATCTACATCGGTGAAAGGTTCGGAGCCGGTGGATGTGGTGCTAGCGGTACTGTCGGTTATGTCTCCTTGTTCATAATTGTAGGTTACTGGAGTGGAATTGTACTCATCCTCCCAAATGTTCAGCGCCTCGGTGAGGGTGACCCACTCGATTGCACCACTGTTCGTATAACTTTGTCGGGCTTCGATTTCACTCTGGAATTCATCAATGAAGTCCTGATCTTGAGCATCTTCTTGATTCGTCATGATGGTGGCGGTGTACATTTTTCCGGACTCCAGTTCTCCATTTTCGCGTTTCTCTAAGAGGTCGTCCAGACCGTCCCAAGTGGAAGTGTAGGTTCCAATTACCGGTTTCGAGTCGGGGTCGTCTATGAAAAAGTTCTCGTTGTCTTGCGGACGCCAAATTCCTGAGGTCCACTGACCTTCATCATCGGTGTGGAGCCCGGTGGCTGCGCCCCACAGGGCGTCCGCTTCCCAGCTGGTGTTGTATTTCCATCCTTCGATGGGCACTTGAAAATCTTCCACACGAGACTCTGAGGAGGGCGAGGAAATAAACCCCCCTACGATATTAGATGGGGTGATGTCGAGTTGTTCCATGAGGTAGGTTACGTCAGCGATGCTGTAAGTGGATTCATGCGCATGGGGGTCCACGGCAAAACCCATATCTTCAACGAGCCAACGGAGGAGGTTTTTCCCATTGGTGTTGTCGAATTCATCCCAGTGTTCTTGCTCGGCTAATAGAAAGTTCCAGTCCGACTGGAAGTCGTATTTAACGCCTTCGCTGTGAAGCATCTCTGAAAAAGCTACCGCTGCATCACGGAAAGACTCGTAAGTATCATAATCGCTGGTGAAGTCAGGATGAGTGCTGCCGTTAGGTTCCTCATTGTGGCTTACGATGGAGACGTAGATGGTCGGGAGGTCTTCGGTGGCTTTTGCGGGAGTGATCAAAGTCATTCCTAAAAAAGCCGCAAGTAATAAGAGGGAGGTATAAGATTTCATTGAGACAAAATTAAATAATGGCGGTACTTATAGGTAGACGAGGCTTTTAAGAAAATCTTACAAAGATTTATTCTTTTGCCAGACGAGCATCGGTTTCAAAATCATTTCCTTTTCCGCTGCGGCCGTAGTCGTCATCGAGTTTTACGACGTCGTCTAGATCATTGGTGGAAACTTCCAGGATTTCGGCGTCTTCCAAGGCTTCGGCGCGGTGAATCATGCCGGGGTAAACGTCGAGCTTGTCGCCGGGATTTAGGATGTGTTCTTCGAGTGCGTCTGGTTTTTCGCCCAGGTAAAACTTAACCTGACCCTTGAGGAGGTACTGGGTTTCTTTTTTCTTTTCGTGGTATTGCAGCGAGTAGCGGTGTCCTTTTTTTATATGGAGGATTTTGCCTACGTATTCGGGCTGGTTGGCGAACCAGATTTCTTTGCCCCAAGGTTTGAGTATTTCTTTAAGCTCCGTTTGGTTCATTGTGAAGTTTGTTGAGTAGGGTTTTGAGGTCGGAACTTTTTTCTTTGGGACAGATGAGAGTGAAGCCGTCGGCGCTCACCACCACCATGTTTTTCAGTCCAAACGCGGCGATTTTTTCCGGGCCTTCATTATAAAGGAGAGTGCCTTCGCAATCCACTGCCACCACGTCGCCTTTGGTGACGTTTGCATGGGGACTTTCAGCGAGTTCTTCGTGCAGAGAGGAGAAGGTTCCGATGTCGCTCCAGCCCAGGTCTGCCGGAATGATGCGCACTCGAGAAGGATCCACTTTTTCCATAATTCCATAATCGATGGAAATTTTGTCACACTTTGGATAGCGTTCGGCGATGCTGCCGCCGTTTTGAATGGCCATAAGTTGCTCATAAGTTTTTGGCATATGTTTTTCAAATTCAGCCAGGATGGTGCTCACTTTCCACACGTAATAACCGGTGTTCCAAAGGTAGCTGTAAGAGGAAAGGAAGCGTTTGGCGGTTTCGTAATTGGGTTTTTCTTTGAATTCTTTAAACTCATAGATCTCGACTCCGTCGCGTTCGCCGAGCATTCGGCCAATTTTAACGTAACCCAAATTTACATTCGGATACTTTGCTTTCACCTCGATGATGTTGAGCGTATTTTCCTCCTGAGCGAGTCGCTCTGCTGCATACAATTTTTGTTCAAACTCTTCACGATCTTGAACCAGGTGGTCGGCGTAAATAATCGCCATGACGGCGTCCGGGTCTTTTTTCGCGATGAGTGTGGCGGCGAGACCGATGCTGGGACCGGTGTCTTGCATACTGGGTTCGAGGATCAGATTTTCCTCTGGCAGTTGGGGAAGCTGTTTGCGAACAAAATCTTCATATTGGGCGTTGGTACTAACGTAAATGTCTTCGGGTTTCACAAAAGAGATGCGATCAAAAGTTTCCTGAATCATGCTGCGATCGGAAATCAGGTTTTGAAATTGCTTGGGTTTTTCAGGATGACTCATGGGCCAGAGCCTGGTTCCGGCTCCGCCGGCAAGAATCACGATTTTCATAGAAGTTGCAAATAAAGGTCTAGAAGGGTGTCGCCAAAGAAGAAGGCGAGCAGAGTTCCCAAGACAAGGAAAGGACCCAAAGGCACCGCCGTTTTAGGGGTGGCATTTTTTGTGGCCAAAAGAATCAGGCTTATGGCGCTGCCAATGACATAGCCGGAGAGCAATCCAATCAAGGTCATGGGCCAGCCCAAGAGGAGTCCCATGAAAGCACCGATGCGAAGGTCGCCGCTACCAATCCAGCGTCCACGCGAAAGCAAATATTGCAGTCCGAAGAAACTCACGGCGACGGCGGCTCCTATGAGGCTGCTTACGGCGTCTCCAATGGAAAAGCTCGCGATGAGTGCGAAGACAATGGCCGGGAGCATCACAGCATCGTGAATTTCTTTATAACGGAGGTCGTAGAAAAAAATGAAGATGAGAACAAGGAAGTGTGGGGCGAGCCAGAGAAATAGGGTTGGGTTTTGGACTTGGAAGTAGAGCAGGGCGAAACTGAGTCCGGTCACGAGTTCCGTGGCAGGGTACCAAAAAGAGATTTTTTCTTTGCACGCGGAACAGTGGCCGCGAAGCCATAAATAGCTGAATAGAGGGATGAGGTCACGGGCGCGGAGTTCTTTTTTGCAATGAGGGCAGTGCGAGCGGCCCATGAAAATCCCTTTCTCTTCGTCGTGCAGGCGCGGCATGAGCATACTCAAGAAACTTCCAAAAATGAGTCCGAAAAATCCTGCGAAAAGCGTGTAAAGGGAGGTCATGGAGTGGGACTCATTATTAAGGCATTATACTGCTCTGCGGCTTGCACACTGAGTTCATCGCCCGGCTTCGAAAGTTCGTAAGCTTTTTTAAATTCATTTTTTGCTTC
>CAYHGP010000030.1:0-3542 GCA_964356195.1 uncultured Candidatus Peribacteria bacterium
CAGCTGATTAAAGAGAACATTCACGAGATGCTTCAGTATCTTTCGCCCCGTGAACGTAAAATTATTGAAATGCGTTTCGGTTTGAAGGATGGCATTGGTCACACTCTTGAAGAAGTGGGAAATGAATTTGGAGTTACTCGCGAACGTATTCGTCAAATTGAGGCAAAAGTGCTGCATAAATTGCGCGAACACCCAAAAAGTATTAAGATTCGGGCCTATTTCTGACCCTCGCCGCAGGCGAGTATGTTCTCTAACTAACTCCTTCTTATGTCAAAAACTGCTGCTACTCAAAAAGATCCTTCTCAAAAAAACGCTGCCGTCAAAAAGGCGGTTCCTGCTTTGCAGGCTGAAGAGTTGATCATCACTAAGGAAGGTCTCAAGGCCCTTCACGAAGAATGGGAACTTTTGCAAACCGTTCGTCGCAAACAAGTGGCTGAACGTTTGAAGGAGGCTATTAGTTATGGAGATCTTTCTGAAAATTCCGAGTATGAGGAGGCCAAGAACGAACAGGCTATTTTAGAAGGCCGCATCCTTGAGCTTGAGGGAATGATCAAGATTGCGAAAATTGTTGATGAAAAACAGCACTCCAAACAAGTGGTGGAGATTGGAGGAAAAGTAAAAATTCGCAACACCAAGAAAAAGGAAGAAATTGAAATCACTATTGTGGGTTCCACGGAAGCGGACCCTTTCAGCAACCGTATTTCAAACGACTCTCCCATTGGTGAAGCCTTGATGGGTGCCAAAGTGGGCGACACGGTTACCGTTGAAATGCCTTCCGGAAAAGCAGAGTACGAGGTATTGAAGCTGTCTTAGTCCTCAGCGCTGAGTTCTACTGCGGCTTGAAGCCCTTCGTAGGGATTTGTGTTTCTTTTGTATCTCTCTGGATCAAATGGAACATCTTCTTTGACGGTGCTGAGGTCTAAAAGTCTATCATTGTCCGGCAGTCCTAAGTTTACCCAAAGGTTTGCATCGATGGGGTCTGACTTTCGACCTCTTCCATCCGTCATGACTGTTTTTGGTTTATCCGGAAATTTTTCATTCAATGCTTCTGCTACGAGATGGTCGCCATAAGCGATTTGCCCATGTCTGAGTACGGCATTTTTACTGAGTCCAAAGTAGCCACCCAACCATTCTATGAGAGGTTTAACAGAAGCAATCTGTTCGGGTGAATATTCTTGTTTTTCGAGAGCGACCGCTTCAATTCCAATGGAATGTTCATTGAGGCCTTCAACTCCATTCCAGTTGCTCAAACCGGCTTGGGGGGTTGCCTTTCCATCCTCCGGTTTTTCTTTTTCAATGTGAACAAGGTAACGGATGGTGCCATCTCTTTCGATTACAAAGTGAGCTTTTTTCGTATCGGAAACAGATTCCGATTTTCCTGCAATCGTGGAGTGAAGGATAATGAATTGAACGTCTTTGAGTGTGATGGGAAGCTCACTCAAGTCTCCGTTGAAGTGCCTCTCACCCGTGCCTAAACGGCTTTCGTCCCACTTGGGGTGGTCGCTCCATTCTTTTGATGGAAATTTTTCGGCCCCTTCTTTCCCAAGTTCTTGAATGGAATACCATTTCCCCTCCTCTTTATAGACGTATTGATTGGGTTCATCGGGTTTTAGGCGTTCCAGGGTGACTTCTCGTTCTTCTCCGGTTCCCGGAATGCTGAGTGCTTGGCCGACGTGAATAGTATCTGTGCTGAGTTTGTTTAATTCTTTTATTTGTTCAATCGTTACACCATGCTCTCTGGCGATACCTGAAAGAGTGTCTCCTTCTTCTACGTGAATGCTGATCTGGGGACGGCCTGTGTTCAGAGTAACGTGCTTGACTTTGGAGATCGGTTGATCGCTCGCGAGGAGCATTAGAAAAGGGAGGGCGAGCCTGAACTTTCTTCCGAATAAAGCTCGCAAACCCGTCAGCGGTGCTCCAGGACTTTTTTCAGAAGGGTTAACTTCTCTTTCCTGTGGTTCCCGGGTGTGTTCAACTCGTGACTTCATTAGATCATTCTAACACTTTCAGCGTAGGATGACAAGTGGCTTAGCGGCGCTTCTTCTTTTTAGGCAAGTACTTCGTAAACGTGTCTTGTTTGTGGTGAACTTTAGGGGCGGCGGCGACCTTCATCTTTGATTTTTTCCAGATGACCAAAGCGTAGGCAATGGCGGCGAGGGCAATCAAAACAATCCAGAAGCGCATACCGAGGTAAGGAACGTTTTGGTCGCGGAAAAAGGTGAAGAGGAGAGCGAGCGCAGAGAATTCACGCATACGGGCTGCAATATTGGACTGTTTTACTTTAAAGCTGCCGACGAATACCGCTACCAAAACAATGACCAAGGGCCAGAAGTAAAAAAACTCACTACCGGGACGGGGGTCGAAGAGGTAAGCAGGACGGAAAAGTTCAAGCGGGTTGATCATGTTTGTGATGTTTATAGACTTTATAGTGTTTTTTCAGAGACCAGGCATTGAAGAGGAAAAGAAGGAGAAAGAGAATCATGGGGAGTCTGGCTCCCAAGATCAGGAGTGTATCATCGCCTCTGAAGAATTCAAGGCCAAAGAATCCAAGGCTCAAGACCGTCATATAGTACAAAGTGGCGTTTCCTTCAGTTTGGAAAAACGATGTTTTCTTTTGGAGTTGTCGTTTGCTCCAGAGAAGAGCAATAAGGAACAGTAGTTCGTAGAGTTGAACCGGGTGAACTGCTACCGTGTATTTCACGTTGTAAAGTTCGTACTGAACGCCCCAAGGTAGAGAGGTGGGACTTCCATAAGAAGCTCCTCCTAAGAAGTTCCCAATGCTGCCAATTCCCATCCCCACGATAAGTGGAACTATAATGGCATCCAGCCATTTCCATTTGTTCTCTTCAGATTTGTGGAGACGGTAGAGAAAGGCAAAGGTGAAGCCCACGAGGCCTCCCCAAAATGAGAAGCCTTGGTCCCAGATTGAGAAAAAGTTTCCGAGGGTGCGCAGGTCAAAACCGGGGAAATAGGTGTCGGTGTGAAGGGCGAAAAAAACGATGCGTGCGAAAATGAGAGCGATAAGAAAGAAAAAACCACTATGCTCAATGAATAAGGTGAAATTGACACGAGCGCGTTTAAGACGTTGAACCGCCAGGTACGAGCCGGCCAAGAGTGCAATAACGGCGAAGACCCAAACAGTTTGGATCGACAGATATGCAGAATCGTAAAGAAATGGAAGCATCCTATAAATTAAACACCAAGCCGGCGTTTAGAACAAGCCCCAAGGGGAGTACCAGCCAGTTGGCCCAGGGCTTGAAACGTAAGTAATCCAAGCGAAGTTTGAGCATGATGTGCCAAAGGAAAACGCTGAGAAGCAGGTGGCGGAGTATTTCAGAGGAGAGCAGGTTGAAATTTCCGGGGAGCAGGCCGTCGCCGGGTACCGCTTTGGCCACGAAGTAATAGCTGAGGAAATAAGCGGCCAAATAGAAGCCGAGTAACCAGGCCAAGAAGTGATTGATTTCTTCTGTAATAAGAGGTTCTTGAATTTCGTCGGCCCCTTCTTCTTGCTTGCGAGCCTGAATCTTATCCTTCAGCTCTTG
>CAYHGP010000030.1:3642-9020 GCA_964356195.1 uncultured Candidatus Peribacteria bacterium
TGAAGTTCCACCATCATTTTTTGAGCTTCGAATTTGAGTTTGTCCCGCTGTCCGCTCATTTTTTCTTTGTGCAAGAAAAGTTCTTGGTCTTGAACTTTCTTTAATAATTCTTCCGAAGTGGCTTCAATGTAGTCGAGATTGGTGCTGCTTTTGATGCGAAGCAACTTATCCACATAACCTTGAATGAGTTTGTGAGATTCGGGGGTGAGTTCGTCTTGGTAGGCTGCGAGCATCTCTTTGATTTTGCCGAGGATGAAATCGACCTTGGCCAGCAAGGATTTTCGTTCCACTTCAAATTCAGCGCTGATTTTTTGATCGGCGATGACTTCTTTATCCGTGGTTTTGTTGGCGGCTTCATACTCCGCTTTGAGGGCGGAAAGATCTTCGGCTTTGGCTTTTACTTTTTCTTCCTCGCTTGTGCCTAAAGGAACCACGTAAGACACTTCAAACTGATACTCGTCCATGAGGCGCTTGAAGGCCTTGTAACGGCTGCTGGCGGGAATGGTTCCCAGCACTTTCTTTCCAAGTTTATCGAAGGCTTCGAATTCGAATTTTGGCAGTTCGGCGCTGGTTCCGGCTTCTTGCGTCACGCTTTGCGCAGTGGTTTCCGCTTCTTTCTGGATTGCCAAAAGCGAAATTCCAAAGGTGTTGAGTTGCTTGCGGGCGTCGTCTTCTGTGGCCGCTCCAATGATGCCACTCAGCTTCTTCCCCGCACTATTGACCGCTGTGTATTGAAACTGAGCCATGGCGTGGCGAATTAGAGGTAACGTGTCCGCTTGCTTCTATGAATCCGTAAAAAAGAGGGTGCGGACGGTGAGGTCTGGAAAGAAATTCCGGATGGGATTGAGTTCCAATCATGAAAGGATGATTTTTAAGCTCGGCCATTTCCACCAAATTTCCTTCTTCAAAAAATCCGGAAGGCGTCCAATCGCTGCCTTCGAGTTTTTTCACAAAGTCGTTGTTGATTTCGTAACGGTGGCGGTGACGTTCCATCACCATGTCTTTACCGTACAGTTTGTGAGCGAGAGTTCCTTCTTTGAGCATACAAGGGTACGCGCCGAGTCGCATGGTGGCTCCTTTCTCTTTGTTGCGATGTTGATCGGGAAGGAAGTGGATGACGTATTTGCGGGCATCGAGTTTTCCGTCTTCGTCAAATTCTTCAGAGGTGAGTTCCGGGTCTTTCAGAGAAAAGCGGGCGTATTCAATGCTCATAATTTGGAGACCGAGGCAGAGTCCCAGGTAAGGCACGTGGTTTTCACGCGCATATTTTGCAGCCAGAATTTTCCCTTCGGTTCCACGAATCCCAAATCCGCCGGGGACCAGAATCCCATTGGCGCTTCGAAGTTGTTCCCAGGTGGCTTCGTCGTTTTCTTCGAGTTTTTCAGCGTCCACCCATTGAAGGTCGAGGTCGAGGTCTTGGTGGTAACAAGCAATCTTTAAGGATTCAATGACGGAAAGGTAAGCGTCGTCGAGGTCGGTGTATTTCCCTACCAAGGCAATGCTCACAGGGTCACGCTTCGCTTGAATTTTGGAAACCAGCGTTTGCCAATCTTCGAGCATTGGGTTTACGTTTCCCAGGTGGAGTTTGTTGGCGATGAGTTCGGTGATTTTGTACTCGTTGAAATTCAGAGGAACTTCGTAAATGGATTTCGCCGTTACGGCTGGGATTACGGCTTCGAGTTCCACGTCACAGAAGAGCGAGATCTTTTTAAGTACGTCCACGGGAATGTTTTTGTCGGCGCGGGCTAAGATAATATCCGGTTGAATACCAATGGCACGTAGTTCGCGGACGGAAGCTTGCGTTGGCTTGGTCTTGAGTTCTTTTGAAGCTTTGAGGTAAGGCAGGAGAGTGAGATGCACAAACAGCGTGTTCTCCTTTCCGAGTTCGTGACGCATTTGGCGAATGGCTTCGAGGTAGGGAAGCCCTTCAATATCTCCCACGGTTCCTCCAATTTCTACAAGTACCACTTTGGCGCCGCTTTGTTTGGCCGCTTCTTTGATCCGATTTTTAATGGCTTCGGTAATGTGCGGAATGATTTGAATGGTTCCTCCCAAGAAGTCGCCGCGTCGTTCTTTAGCCAAAACTTCCGTGTAAATTTTCCCTGTGGTGACGGAGGAATGCTCGTTGAGATTCTCATCAATGAAGCGTTCGTAATGTCCCAAGTCCAGATCGGTTTCGGCTCCGTCGTCGGTTACGAACACTTCTCCATGTTGAAAGGGGCTCATGGTTCCGGGATCCACATTCAAATAAGGGTCGAGCTTCATGGTGAAGACTTTGAACCCGGTGGCTTTCAGAAGAGCACCGATGGAAGCTGTGGAGATTCCTTTCCCCAAACTTGAACAAACTCCACCCGTGACAAAAATGTACTTGGTCGGCATGGGTGGATTATAGCCTCCTCACTTTCTACCCGCAAGAGAAGGTAGGTGGTAAAAGTGAAGCTGGGAGCGAAGAGGGGAAGTTCATGAACTTCCCCTCTTCTTCCTAACAGGTTTACGCTTCACTTTTACCACCTACCTTCTTGGTTAATAAGTAAGGAGGTCCTTCTCGTGTTCTTCCCACCTACATTCAAAACCAACAAACATTTAGGAAGAAAGAGAGTGGATCATGATCCACTCTCTTTTGCTCCTTGGTTTTGAATGTAGGTGGGAAGAACTATTCTGCGGCAACTCCCCAGGCCAAGGCAATGCGGAAGCCGAGGGCCATGGCTTCGGAGCGGGCCATGTAGTTGTATGGTCGGAAACTTCCGTCTTCATAACCTCCAATGACAGGAACGTCTTCCTCCATAATTACAGTGCCGTCTGCTTGGGTGACAGGTACGTCCACGGTTTTTTCCGAGGCGATGGCTAAGATGTAGGCGAAGTAGTCGCTATTGTTTACGTCGTTATAGAGTTCCTCTACATCGTAACTAGTACTCGTGAGTCCCCCCATACGTGCGGCAACAACCAGAGCGAAGGCACGGTCAATGGGGTCGTTGGGTCTGAACTCCGTCCCCGCATCTCTTATGCGAATTGCATCTTCATCTTCCGCAATTACTATGTATTCATAGAACCAGTCGTCTTCACTCACATCGGTGAATTCAGTGGTGAGGTCGTCTGCATCCGTATCCGGATCAAAGCCATAAACGAGAACCATCACTTTTACCCATTCGGCGCGAGTCATTTCATCGTTTGCCACGACGAGGTCACTCTGGCGTCCGCTGATGTAACCTAACTGATACATTCGGCAAATGAAGTCTTTACTCCATTCTTCCGTGTTGTCTACGAATGGATCTTCGCACACATAGTCTACAGAAAATGGGTCTGTGGAGTCGTTGTCGGTGATTGTTGCCGTCACACTGGCGACGGTAATTCCACTGTAACTGGTGTCGGTACTTGTAGCCGTGTGTTTTATTGTTCCGGTTTGTGAGGTTTCACTTGTCGTGTCGTCCACGGCGGTGACGGTTACCGTTTGAGCGGTGGCCCAAGTGGTACTCGTGAATGTGAGGGTTGCATTCGAAACAGTCACTTGGCTGTCCGGCGTGACCGTGACGCTTACGTCTGAAGTGGGTGCCGTGTTCAATACAACGGTGTACGTGTCGGTGCTGCCTCCTTCGGTCACAGCGGTTGTGCTGTTGGACTGTGTGATGGTAACCCCCGCTGCAGTTGCCGTGTCATTGTCTGTGATTGTTGCCGTTACGCTTGCGATTGAAACACCACTGGAGCCGTGGTCGGCACTTGTGGCCGTGTGTTTAATGACTCCGGAATGAGTCCCTTCAACAGTGGTATCGTCCACGGCGGTTACGGTTACCGTTTGGGCTGTGGCCCAAGTGGTACTCGTGAAGGTGATAGTGGAAGGGGAAACGGTGACTTGTGCATCCGGTGTGACGGTAATTACTACGTCTGCACTGGGAGCGGTGTTTAAAACAAGAGTATAGCTGTCGGTTGTTGTACTTCCTTCGGTCACTGCTGTTGTGCCGGAAGATTCGGTCACTGTAACTCCGGCTGCAGTGGCGGTATCGTTGTCGGTGATTTTTGCGGTCACCTTGGCGATTCTAATTCCACTGTAACTTGTGTCGGTACTTGTGGCCGTGTGCGTTATAGTTCCCGTCTGCCGTGTTTCCACGGTGCTGTCGTCTACTGCTGTCACGGTTACGGTTTGAGCAGTGTCCCAATTGGTTCTTGTGAAAGTGAGAGTGGACGGGGAAACGGTGACTTGAGCGTCCGGTGTGACGGTTACGGTTACCGGTGCATTGGGAGCTGCGTCCAGTACTACGGTATAGCTATCCGTTGTTGTGCTTCCTTCGGTTACTGTCGTTGTACCTGAAACTTCTGTTACTGTAACGCCGGCTGGAGTGACAGGGTCGGTACCTGCAGTGAATACGTCTGTAATAATAATTTGCTGCGCGTTTGAATTTGCCGTTCTATCCGCCTTGAAACTTCCTGTTAAAGTAAGGTAGCCACTCAAAGAAACTTTATAATCAAAAGCAGTAGTAGCGAGAGGAACAGGGCAGGTGAATACCAGGTAGGAATCAGGGTCAAAAACAGGTGTAGTTGGACTAACAATACTTCCATTGGCATCATAATAAATTTTTCTTGTATCCCATTCTTCAATGACGTCTTGATAGCTACAAGTGGTAGGGGTGCCGGCGTCGCTTAAGTCGCCCGCAGTGACTGTAGCTGTTTTAGGAGTACCTTCACTCTCATCATAATGTAGGATTACTTTGTAGGCGTAATCAAGGGCTAACAAGTTGCCCGTGTAAGTAAGACCCTCTGCATTGGCTGTGGGAACAGATAGAAGTCCCATATCTGCAGTACAATCCGTTCCATCGGTACATGACAAAAAAGTTTCGGAGGCGCTCACGTAGCCGTCTACGTTCGCTGTAACTTTATACATCGTATCATTTACAACGCCCAATTCGTAGATTCCTTCGAAAAGAAAGGGGACAGCCTCAAATGCATTTATCCCTCTATAGGCAGCACTTTCCGCTCTGAAATTGTCTTTCGTTAAATCTGTTATTAGCGATGCAGGATCTACATCGTCCGGATCAAAATATTCAGTTCCAACAGAAAGAACAATAGAACCTTGCTCTTGTTCGGCTCCGCTTGGCTTGCGAGTGCTTCCTTTTAGAAAGTCCGACTGGGTGAACAGAAAGCTTAGCCCTCCCACGAGAAGTACGGCGAGGACGATGTAAAGAGTTCGGCTGAAGGGCTTTGTTTTACTTTGCATAAGTGGAGAGGTAAAAGCGTTCTAAAAGTGTAATTGCTTCACTGCGGGGGATGTATTTGTCTGGTTCGCCGTATCCGTTGACTCCTTCGTAAACTCGAGTTGAATCTACCCAGGTGTTGTACCAAATAATAATGGCATAGGTGTAGGGACTGCTGACGCTCAGGTCGGGGAA
>CAYHGP010000031.1:0-3918 GCA_964356195.1 uncultured Candidatus Peribacteria bacterium
GGAACGTACCTTTCTCCTCAACCATGCCTCGGGTTGGGTAAAAACTCCCCAGGGAGAACAGGAAGAGGCAAAGAGCTGGATGGAAACTTTCGATGTTCATGGAAACCTCGCACGCGTCGTTACTGAAGGAGAACCTGATCTTGTCTTTACCACCAGAAACGGAAAAGTTGAGATGAAACGAGGGAAAAAACTTGAAGCGACTCAGCGCTCACAAGGAGCGAACCACACCAGTATCATCCTTCCTGACACGAACAACGTCCTAACGGTCTCCATAGATTCTTTCGGCTTGATCGACGAACTTCAAAACCTTGCCGACGACGGCGGTACGGAGCTTAAAGTGAAACTACGATAAATCCATTTGGATTGCGTCAAATTTGTACTACACTGGAACGGTCATGAAAAACGCCGAGAAAAAAATCATTACACCAATACGCGCTTTATCCGGCTCCATCATTATAGGGGTCGCTTTAGGATTGAGCCTTTATTCTATCGAATACACTATCAATTCCTCTTTGGACCTTTTGTCGATTTTTATTCCGACTGTTGCAGCGGCAAGCATCTTAATTCCATTGGGTCTTGGCTTGCTTGCAGCCAAGAATTATAAAAAGACAAAAGGAATACTAAAACCTGTGGCAAAAAACTTCGCCGCAGCGCTAGGATGCGTCTCTCTCAGCTTACTTTTAGGGGCGATAACGGAAGCCAAACTATACTGCACCTATGGAGCTTGCAGTGAATTTGCAGGTATAGGTATCATTATGACTCTAGGCTGGATACCAGTAATGGCAGGAATAAGTGCTTTGTTAACATTGATCGGCGTCTGGATCCTTTTGATGAAGAAACGCAAATAATTGAAGCACACTAAAAACTTGGCTGGACCGCCCGTTGAGCCAAGCGCGCGTATCGAGTTCGATCTCGATTATCAATAGTCCCGTTACCATCCACATCATCTTTGGCGGAAATAACGCCGTCTTTATTAAGGTCCACAGGGCAAAAAGTACTTTCAGTAAGAAGTGGGATGTAGCTCGCCATGAAGTCAGCCCTCAGCTCAAGCAAGTAAGGCTCTTTGAAATCTTCTTCGTAACCGAAGAGACCTGCAGCGGCTGTCACATCTTTTGCAACGGCTTCATGGAAACTGAGCCGTCCGTCTCCATTTCTATCTGCGGGGAGTTTTTCAGGAATATTCCAGGTACACGAAGTCTCATCCAAAAGGGTTGTAGAGCATTGCCAAGAAGCAAGAGCTTCGGCTTTTGTTCGTCCATGGGACGCTTGGTAGGCTTCATCGGAAACTAAGCTCATCTGCGCTTTAAATCCCGCCCGTTCTTGCGCGCATTCTCCTCGCACTTCAGCAGCGTCACAGCTTTTGGTACTGGCGGCACAGATCTCTGAAACTTCCTCGGGGCGGGGAACGTGATAGGGCTCCGTACGAAGATCTCTGGCTTCAGCGGTCCCGGCTAGAAAAGAGAGTACAGGCAACATATTTAGAAAAAAGTAATAAGGGCTAATTTAAACACGATGCGCATGATTCGTCAATATGCCACCCTGCTTGTTCGGCGAGAAATGGTGGGCGATAGAAGATTCGAACTTCCGACCTCCACAATGTCAATGTGGCGCTCTAACCAACTGAGCTAACCGCCCGTAATGAGTGCGAAGGATAACTTGTTATCCTGAGAACGAATGGAGGGCGTATGCACTCCGAAGGAGTTGCTAACCGCCCCCTGCGTAGCAGTTTGAGCTAACGCCTGCGCATTCTACTGAATCCGCGTCACGCCCGCAAGTTCTCCATCGACAACAACTTCACCTTCGGCCTTGAGCCCACTCAGAATCTGCTCAAGCGTCCATTCGCTGCTGGAGGAAGCAGACTCCAGGAGGGTGACAACAGCCGCCGTCACTTTGGCGGTTGCTTGGGAAGTCCCGCTCTTGTAGCCGTAAGCATTGTCGGGAAGGGAAGAGCGAATATGGTAACCATAAGCCGCAATATCGATCCAGTCCCCGTAGTTGGAGTTGGGCATCTTTTCGCCTGCACTGTCCACGCTGGCCACCGCAATGGTGTGTTCATATTCAGCCGGGTAAAACCCATGATCGGTGCCATTGTTGCCCGCCGCCGCCACCAAAATCACATTCTCTTCGTAGGCCTTGTCTACGAGGGCTTCCAGCGCATAAGAAGGCGAACTCACTCCGAAACTCATGTTGATGACATCCACGTCATTATCCAAAGCCAAACTGAGCGCCTCCACCACGTTGGAAAGTTTTCCACCCTGAGCATCTACAATTTTATAAGGAATGATTTCGATGTTTTCCGACTCGCTGGCGATGATGCCTGCAATGTGTGTTCCATGGCCCACGTCATCCACCATAGTGGTGTTGCCGGAAACGGTATTCCAACCTGTTAAAACAGGGTCTTCCGCGAAGATTTCATGGCTAGCATCCACTCCGCTGTCAATCACCGCCACACGGATGGTTTTCGCCTCTGTTTTAGATAAACCCGAGTCTGTCGAAACGGTGTCCAGCTCCTGAGGCAGAGTAGGAGGCGCTCCCAAAGGGTCGGCAATAGGCCAACTATAGGAAGGGGAGAGCAACTCCAGTTCCTGATCGACTTCTACATATTCAAACTCGGGAATCGCCTTTTTATACTGCTCCGCCAAGGTTGCCAGTTCCACGTCGGAGAGGGGTTTTACAGGTTGAAGTAGGAGCATATTTTTTGAAGAATCGGTGTTCAATGTGACCACCAAACCGGTATTTTCTCGATTAGCTTCCGGCTCCGCCATGAGAACATCCGCACGGAGCAACTCGGACACAAAGGGAGAATTGTTCCCGGAGCTGGATAAATCATCCACGGTCATCCCGTTTTTACCATTCAGAACGCGCAGGGCTTCCAGCGAGTCCGTGGAAAAGATTTGAGACTCATTCCTGGACTCAATAAAACCCAAACTAATCGCTAGAGTAAGCGCAAATACGACTGGAATCGTGGAGAGTAACTTGGTTTTCATGGCGTGATTAACAGGTTAACTTCTGAAATCATAGCGAGCTTTAGCCAAAAAGACTAGACAAGATTCCGGAAATTGTATATAATCAACACCTATTTGAATTTAAGTCAAATAGTGGATCAGATTAATTACGGTTGAAGAGGGCTCTTCATGGCGTGGAGGGGGCCCTCTTTTTTGTACTCGACAAAGTCGAGTGAATTTTAAAAGAGCTGCTTCCAAAAAAACACGAAAAGTGGTAGAATTGATGTATGTCAGACGGCGATTACACAGTTGGGTCAGGTTTCACAGGAGGATTCGCTTATGGCGATGCTTCTCAACAGGGGCAACAGGGTGCGTTTCAAGGCGCTCAGCCTGCACCAGTCCAACCTGTGCAAGCACAGCCCATGCAGCCTGTTCCGCCGCCAATGCCTCAGCAATACGCTCAGCCCATGCCTCCGGCACCTGCACCCCAGGCCTATGCACCTGCACCCATGGCACCTGCACCTGCCGCGCCTATGGCCGGAATGATGGGGGATGCAGTAGGGGGCACAGCTCAAGACCAAGGTCAGCCCGCCGGTGACCCTAACTATGTCTTCGGGGCCCGCATGAAGACTTTTACGACGACCATCAAGTTGCCCGCGCACAGCCTTAAGTTTGACGAAAACCTATTCATCAACCTTTTGGCCGGCTCCATTTCTCTTACAAAAGATGAAAAACGCAAAATCGTGGATTCCATCCCTAAGCTTCGCCAAGAACAAGTCGACGAACTGATCCGCATTTTTGATGAAGAACGTTCAAAATTCGTGGAACTGTCCGCCAAACACGGCGCTCAGTTAAAGAAGCTCGAAGACGAACACGCCGCCGATTGGCGCGACCTCGAAATTAACTACAAAGCCGAAACCAAAGGCCAGGAAGACCAAAACAAGGCCGACGAAATTCGAAAGCAGTTGGGGCT
>CAYHGP010000031.1:4018-5375 GCA_964356195.1 uncultured Candidatus Peribacteria bacterium
TCGTCCTCTTCGGTGCCGGCCCACGCGGCTTTCACGAAGCCTCCTTTGTCATCCAAAATTTTGACCATTTCTTCAATGGTTTCGGCCTCAAAAATATTGTTTTTCAAATTGTCTTCCGCTCGTTTGAGCATATCGACTTGAATCCCTTCGAGCAAAGCGGGAATGGCACCGGCAAGGTCAGCGAGAGGGAACGTGACCTTTTCACTGGTATCACGGCGCGCCACAATACATTCGTTCTTGGCTAAATCACGTGGACCAAGCTCAAGACGGAGCGGAACTCCTTTGAGTTCCCATTCATTAAATTTGTAACCGGGAGTCATTTGTTCGCGGGTGTCGAAGTGGACACGCACGCCCTTTTCTTTTAAGTCAGCGGAAACTTTTTCAAGCGCTGCAAAAACCGGAATCTTCTCTTCATCATTGCGCCAAATGGGAATCAGCACCACTTGGTAAGGAGCCACGCGTGGAGGAAGAACCAAGCCCTTTTCATCTCCATGACACACAATAATCGTTCCAATAATTCGCGTGGAAAGTCCCCAGGAAGTTTGCCAGGCATACTGTTTCTCTCCTTTTTCATCCTGGAATTGAATGTCAAAAGCCTTCGCAAAGGTCTGCCCCAAATGGTGCGAGGTTCCCGCTTGAATCACTTTTCCATCTTTAGCTAAAGCCTCGGTGGTCATAGTGTAATCCGCACCGGCAAAAGTTTCTTTGGGCGATTTTTTCCCGGTCATCACCGGCAAAGACAAAAATTCACGATCAAAATCTTCATACATTTTAAGGGCGCGTGCCACTTCAGCTTCCGCCTCTGCTTTTGTAGCATGAACGGTATGCCCTTCCTGCCACAAAAATTCCGTGGTTCGTAAGAAAGGTCGAGTTCGCATTTCCCAGCGCACCACATTCGCCCACTGGTTGATGAGCAAGGGAAGGTCGCGGTAGCTCTGAATCCAGTCGGAATAGGTGTCGTACATAATGGTTTCCGATGTGGGACGAACCACGAGCGGTTCGGCAAGTTCCTTTCCTCCACCATGAGTCACCACCGCACATTCGGGCGCAAACCCTTTCACGTGATCTTTTTCTTTCGTCAAAAAACTCTGAGGAATGAACAAAGGAAAGTAGGCATTCTTCACACCCGCGGCCTTAATCCGTCGGTCAAGTTCCCCTTGAACTAACTCCCAAATGGCGTACCCATAAGGTCGAATCACCATACAGCCTTTCACTTTGCTGTGTTGAGCCATTTCGGCTTTATCCACCACATCGAGGTACCACTGCGGAAAGTCTTTGGATTGGGAAGCAATTTGAGTCATGCTGGGAGTTTATAGCAAGAATGAGGAAAGGTGAAGGAGTGATAGGGTTGACTAAA
>CAYHGP010000031.1:5475-8661 GCA_964356195.1 uncultured Candidatus Peribacteria bacterium
GAAGAAGCCTCAGCAGTTGTTACCGTAGCCAGACGAAAGTCCTAATTTTCAGTCTCCGGTTCAGGCACAACCGCCTCTTTATCAGAAAGTGATTTGACGGCAATATTCTCAGGCAGGCTGGGAATGCTCGGTGACCAAATGGGCCATAAAGAAATTTCTACAGTGTTCACTTCAGGTAAATTCTCGATGTAATTCGTGGCTTCTTCCACGGTTTTTCCAGCGATGTGTTCTTTGATTTTTTCAACCAACTGATTGCCGGCTTCCGGGTCCGAATCGATTTCGTACTCTTCAATTCCCTGAATTTGCGCGGTCATTTTGTAGACATTGGCGTTGTTGTCCACTTCAAGCACCTGAATACTCACAGAATCCGCATCCACGGAAATCAACTGCTTGCCCGGGGTTTGAGTGCTGATGATTTCAACTTTTAAAATAGAATAGAGTGCGTCGCTGTCGTAAGCCACGCCGGAAATACTCATGCTGCCGGTGATTTCGAAGGAATCCATTTCCTGCCCGACGAGTTCGTAAGGTACTTTAATAATCGCACCGCCGTACACAATCACATCGGAATCCTCCAAAAGTTTTAAGTTAATGCCATTTGTATTACCGAGAGAAAGAGCTTCTTTGCGAAGGGAAGCGATGGCCTTTTCCATGAGGTCATTTTCGAGTTTGTCTTGGGCCGCGAGCAAATCTTCTTCAGTGACTTTTACGTGAACCAAAGTGGTTCCACCGGTCATGGCATCATAACTCTCGGCATAAAGATCAGCTCGGCTATCTTCTTTCAAACCGGGAAGGAAAAAACGCGTGGGAGCAATGTTACCGCGGTCTCCCACCGCAACGCCGTTGGCATCCAAAATGTCCGCCACCACGGAAACCACAATAGTGCCAGGACTTGCCACGGTCCCTGCCGGAACAATCACTTCTTTCTGCAGACGGAACACAATGCCGTCATCCGTTTGAAAACGAGTTTGGGTCACCAAAGGCCTTTCGACACCGGACGTATTAATGACGGTTAAATTCCCGGAGGCATTTTGGCCTTCGCTCGTGATTCCCGTAGCCGAGTGCGTCAAAGTATATTCGGTATCCGCCGTCACTTCGTAAACTTTCAAACTGTGCGGCTCGCTCGGACTGGGTTCGAGAACAATGTTCACCGCTTTCGAAACCACATTCGACGCCGGTTCTATATAAACGGTGGCTCCTGGCAAAGCGACGTAGGCAATAACAAAGAAAACCAAAACGCTTCCCGTCACCAACGCAAAAATCCATTTTTTGCGACCCGGAGTGAGGTAAAGGGTAACACTTTTTTGATCTCTGTGCGTCTTCTTCATCGATTCCCAAGCTCCGCGCAATGAAAATCCTTTCTCCACTTTTTTGCGCGTGCGAACCACTTCAAAAATAGAAGATTTTTTCTTGGGAAGTCGCGACGGCAAATCTTCTTCCACTTCATTTTGAGTCGCTTCCACGGGTTTAAGCAGCGCACTTTCCGGATCTTTTTCTTCTTTCATGGAGGCCGCTTCAGTGCCCATGTTCCAATGATCGAAAACTTTAATTTCCGCTTGATGGGCGAGCTTCATCCCGTTTAAATCGTTGGTGATGAGCGCCATGTTTTTGTCGATTTCTGAGAGCTTCTGCTTAAGGATTTTCAAATTTACGACACTCTGCAAAAGGATGGCACGCTTTGGTACCACCAAATACACCTCCGTGTATGGAAGCTTCTCGATACGTTCAAAAATACGCGTGATTTCTTCGTCAATCTGGACAAAGAGGATTTTCTTTTTCGACACTTTCTTAATATTTTCAACCATGGCGTGGGTGAGAATTAAACCTGCATTAGTCGGACGACTTTCTGCAGCATTTTGGTGAGGAGCTTTTCTTCGCTCAGAATTTCCATTCCAATCGTGGCGAGGGCCATCGGCGGAATGTCGGCGGGAGAGTCGAGCGATTTGCTGAGGTCTTTGATGTGCGAAATGTTCTTGGGAAGCAAGTATTTCACTTGAGGCTTGCGCTGAAACTTCAGCTTTTTGTGCCACTCGGAACTTTCAAGTCCTTCCTTCAAGAGTGGGAGTAAAGACCCTCCTCCACAAAGATAGAGCGTGCCCGGAAGAGAATCAAGCTCGGTGAGTTCCTGAAGACTGAAAAATACGCCGGAAAGCCAAATTTCCGTATCCGCCGCCAGCGCTTTTCCCACAATAGTATGCGATTGATGCTCCAGTTGATTATTCGAAAACGCAATTTTCACTTCCTCCGCTTCTTCGTGAGAAATATTCAAGGCTTGCGACAAACGCTTCGTAAATGCGCGTCCGCCCAAGTTAAACATCTTGGTGCCCAGCACACTTCCGTCCACCACCACGGCAATGTCGGTGGTCGCCCCCCCCACATCAATGAAGATTCCGCTGTACCCCTGAAGTTCCGTTCCTCCCAAAAGACGCCCTATGGCATAAGGCTCGGCCATAATCGCAAGCAGCTCCTTGTCGAGTTCCGCGCTAATGGTTTGCAGCGCGCCAAAATGCACCAGCGGAGAAAATGCGTTGAACACACTCATAGTCACTTCACGTCCTTGAAACCCGATGGGGTTCGAAACCTTGTAGCCGTCGATGCGCGTATCCACAATGGCCGCGTGGACCAGTTTCACATCGATCTCATTGAAACCCGTTTCGTACGCCAAATCGCCGCGTACCTTTTCAAACGCCTTCCATTGCACTTTATGAATGATATTTTTTAGCTCTTCTTGATGGATTTTGCTGCTCGGGTCGCGTCGCTTGTACGTAATCATCGAAGTCGCGCCCTTAATAAGCTCACCCGCAACTCCCATAATCATCATGGTAGGGCTTTCTCCGGCCATGCGTTCGGCATCCGCCATGGCTTCGTGGCAGTGTTCAATCACACCCGCAATGTCCGTAATCGCACCACTTTCCAATTCGCCGGGGTTTTGGCGCTTAATGCCTTTTCCCAAAACCTCCACTTCTTTGCCCTGCGCCATGCACACCAAAACTTTAATGAATTCGGTGCCGATGTCGAGGACCGTGAATAAGCGTTCCCGCCGCGTTCCTATGCTGTTTTTTAAGCCAAACATGGCGTTAGTGTAACTCCTCACCGCAGGTGAGTCTACAAAAAGTTTGTCGCGCCAGCGACTCCATACTATAATATACGACCTATGCTCAAAATCGACAAACTTTATCAGGCCCCCAA
>CAYHGP010000032.1:0-7907 GCA_964356195.1 uncultured Candidatus Peribacteria bacterium
CTTCAATATAACAAAGCTCGTCAGCAAGCCATCACGCAAGAAATTGCCGAGTTGGTGGGGGCGAGTGCCGCTATCTCTTCATAAATCCCTTTATAATAACTTTTTACTATGTCAGACAAAACTGAAATGCCAAAAGGTAAAATCGTCCGCATCATTGGAGTGGTGGTGGATGCTTATTTCTCCGATCACGTTCCTGCTCAATACTCCGCTCTTCACACCCATGGTCCTGCCGGACGAGTGGTGCTTGAAGTTTTGGCTCACCTTGGAAACGGGGTGGTTCGAACGGTAGCTATGACGACTACGGACGGACTTGCTGTGGGTCTTGAAGTACTCGACACACAAAAGCAAATTCAAACTCCGGTGGGGAAGTGCGTACTCGGACGTGTAATCAATGTGACGGGAGATTTAATTGATGGGGGAGCCAAGCTTCCTGAAGGAACGGAATACCGAGGAATTCACGCGGAACCTCCTGCGCTTGTGGAACAAAACCCAACCATGGAAATTTTTGAAACGGGAATCAAGGTGGTGGATCTTTTGTGTCCCTTCATTAAGGGAGGAAAGGTGGCGTTGTTCGGAGGAGCCGGAGTGGGGAAAACCGTGATTATGCAAGAGTTGATTCATAACGTGGCTTTGGCTCATGGAGGATATTCCGTGTTTGCCGGAGTTGGAGAGCGAAGTCGTGAAGGAAATGACCTCATCGGAGAAATGAAGGAAAGTGGCGTTATTGACAAGCTTGCGATGGTGTTTGGACAAATGAACGAACCTCCCGGAGCTCGTATGCGTGTAGCTCTTACGGGGCTTACTATTGCGGAAAAATTCCGTGACGATGGACTCGACATTCTGATGTTTGTGGACAATATTTTCCGATTCACTCAGGCCGGAGCCGAGGTGTCCGCTTTGCTCGGACGTCTGCCTTCCGCCGTGGGTTACCAGCCTACGCTCGCCACCGATATGGCGGCGCTGCAAGAACGTATTACTTCTACGAAGAAGGGTTCCATTACTTCCGTGCAAGCGGTGTACGTACCTGCGGATGATCTTACCGATCCTGCTCCTGCCACGACCTTCGCGCATTTGGATGCGACTATCACTCTTTCACGTAAGCAAGCTTCTATGGGACTCTTTCCGGCTGTGGATCCTTTGGATTCCACTTCTAGTGCTCTCAAGGCGGACATTGTGGGAGAAGAACATTATGCTGTGGCTACGCAGGTACGTCAGTTGCTCCAACGCTACAAAGAACTTCAAGATGTGATTGCGATTCTGGGTATGGATGAGCTTTCCGAAGAAGACAAGAAGGCGGTGTATCGCGCTCGTAAGATTCAAAAATTCCTTTCTCAAAACTTCTTTGTGGCCGAGCAATTTACCAGTATGCCGGGTCAGTACTACAAAGTGGCCGACACCGTTCGTGGGTTCAAGGAAATTTTGGAAGGAAAGTACGACCACGTGGACGAACAGCTTTTCTACATGGCAGTTTCTATTGAAGATGTACTCGCGAAGCATGAGGCTTCTAAACACTCAGCGTAGCTGAGCTTTAAAAATATGAAGAAACTTTTGATTTTACTTTCGGTCTTCGTTCTACTCGCCGCTTGTGGCGCGCCGGACTATGTTAGGTATGTTGAGCCTGTGGAGGATGGAACTGAGGAGGATCATGGAACCGTCTTTGCCAAAGTGGATTTTATGGATGAAACTTCCGTTCAATTCTCAGTACAAGGTAGTCTTAATACCTATCCGTTTGCCGAGGATGCAGTTATTAAAGTTTTGCGTGGCGAGACTTTGACGCAGATTCCAGTAGAAGAGGCCCCGATTATTATGGCTTCGTCCGATATGAACGACTACTACTTCAATTTTGTTTTGAGCAGCGATGAAGTACTACAAATGACTCAGGTGAGCATAGATATTTTCGCTGAGCTTGAATCCAGCTCTTTCTACATTTCTTCCCCGATGATTTCGGACGGAGGTCTCACCGATGGAGAGTTGTTCCTTACGCTTGATTCAATCAACTGGCTCACTCAAGACGTCACTTGTGCTACGCCTGGAATTGAAGTGAGTGAAGATGCGATACAGCTTCCGCTGTGTAATCCCAATGGCTTTCTTATCCTTAATGAGTTTACTGAAGGCCGAATTCTTGATGTGTCGCCTGATGTGACCGTCTATACCACTAACTTTGGAACTGTTCCCGAAGCTACTTACGAAATAAGTTTTGAGGAGTTAGTGGCCGCTTACGAAGCCAACAAAGACTACTTCATAGTCGCTCCTTTTGAAATTGGTACCGAAACCTTGGAAGCTGACGGTACAGAATATGAAATAGTAACTTCTATCCAAGAAAAATATATCCCATGAGCGAATTTCATCTTACAATCCGAACTCCCGACCGCGACGTCTTTGACGGCAAGGTTAGTGCGCTGAGCTTTAATACTGAAGTCGGGCGAGTGCAGATTTTGGCACACCATGCCAATTTCACCACGACGCTTTTGTTTTCTCCGGTGAATATTGAAGACCCCGTGGACAATCGGGATCAAAATTATTTGGCTCGAAGTGGAATCTTCAGTTTCGATCATAAAAATAATGAAGCCTTGCTGCTCTGCTTATACTGTGAAGAACAAAGTGAAGTGAACTATCAAACGGTGGAAGAGTACTTGAAATTCTTGAGCACAGAATTGGCGAAAGGCGACCTCAGCGACTTCCAAGTTTTGTACTTGAAGGGTGAGAAATTGGCGGTAGAGAGGCAAGTGAAGACGAAGAAGTAATTCTTTGAAAACTTTCCGAGGATTTGGGCGGAGTTTTTTCAGGCCTGTAAAAATAGTGACAAAAACCAAAAATAATGTTTGCCTGTGTCCCCTTACTTAACAGAAGCTCATGGAGTTGGAGTATCAAGTGTCACCGGATGAAGTGGTCTCGCGGTCTATTGATGAGGCTCGAGAGGATCCTGCGTTTGTCGCTTTGGTAGGTGAGTACTATCGAGATTTTGGCTTGGCGGCTTTGGCGGAGGCCTGTAAAGAAGGCAATATTGAAGAAGCAGCTTTGGATAAAGGAATTACTTATCTTCGTGGACACTTGAAGGGGATTCATCCGGTTGTTCCACTTTTGCTTGAGGAAGTTCAAGTAGAGGATCCTGAGCACCAACTGCCCTTGGTTTTTAAATGGTGCGCACCCAGTGTGAAAACTTTGAATGATAAGTTTTTAGGGAGAGGGCTAACGGATGAATTTCTTAAAGTACAAGTTCCTTTACTTGTGGAGGACCACTTCGGAGCGGGGGAAGATGGCTTGCCCATTTTGTCCGTGCTTAATCCCGATTTTAAAGCAGGGAAAGCTATCTTAAATCTCAATTCTCCTGCGTTGGATCAAAGTAATCCCAGGGCAGATTTTCAAAGACGTGCCCTTCTTTTCCAAGAAGCGTTGAACGCCTTGCTGGCCGTTTACTTAGAAAAGAAGGGCATTTCTCCGGAGGAGGTCCCCAAGGCCCATATGGTTTTTGAAACCAGCAATTGGACCTTGGCAGATAATCCAAAAAACTTGAAAACATCTGATTATGTAGAAGGCTTCCTCTTGGCCGAGCACGTGGCGAACATGAGTACACGGCGTCTTCGCGGTTCCCCTACTCAGCCTGATGGTCATCGCGTTCGTACCGACTCCACGTGGCGGGGTCCGCGGGAATATGCAGAGCATCTTCAAAAAGATTTAATCCGGGCTATTGGAGCTTTTTCGAATCTCTTTGATGCTAAAGCACCTGAGGCTACGCATCCAAATTCAGGATGGGGTAGGATTTTGACCAAACTTCCTGTACAGAATCTTCCTTTCCTTACGCCGGAGGTTTTGCAGTCCATTCGTGCTAAGACCTTTCAGAAAGATTTCCCTTTTGTTAGGCCGGAAGAAGCCGAAGTTTTGACTCACTTCGTGGAAGTGGTGAATACCATTGATGTGCTCAAGCCCTTCCTGCACCAGAGCATGGATGTGTTTTACAATCGAGTGGAAAGGCTCGCTACGACCCTACGGGAAGAGCCTCAGGATGTGGAAGAAAAAAAAGCTTACTTTATGAAACTTATGGAGGAAGCGGCGAACTCCATTAAGAATATAGATTCTACTCAGTTGCTTGGAACCCGTTTGGGTTTGACCGCTCGTATTTATCAAACCTTATGTTTGCCCGGGGCTGAAGTCTCATCCACACTTTTGATGGGGGATGTGGTCGCCTTTGGTCCTATTAATTTGGCTGCACTCTATGTGGATGCGGTGAAGTTCTTAGAGAGAGGGCCTTATAGTCCCGAGAGTCTTCGTACGCTGCTTTTGAGCGCCGGGGATGCCGCGACGGAGTATCTCCGTAATGGAGATACTGTTCTTGCCTCTACTTATAATGGAGGCCCAAGGCCTCCTTATATCGATGGTTCCGGTGGTGATGAAATCACGGCTTTGGCGACGCCAAGCCCAGATCGTTTGGAGGCGAGGCATGGTCTCTTGATGCGGGATATTCCGCTTCGGCTCACTTCCGTTCAGATTTCAGGACGTGAACTTCCAAATTCTGAAGTTGCCGCTGAGTTGCTGGCGGCGGTTTTGCTCACAGCTGAAAAAGTCTTCGAGGTCTTGAAGAAGGCCGGTGGTTCCGGAGTACTCCCCATGGCCATTCGCAGCTAGATTGCCTTTTTAGATTTGAGTGCTATAATATAGGCTAATCTTTCTTAATTTATGACTCTACGCGAAGGTGATTCCGTTTCCGAAGATACAGCCCTTCTAAGGTTTAGTGCTGCAGGGTTCCTTGATGAACGCGACCTTTCTGCTGTGGTTAAAGCTTGTGGGGAGAAGGTGCGTGCAGGTCTTCCAGAAAAGGAGAAGGGCAATGAAGGTCTGAAAGAGGACCTGGCTAAATAGTTCCCACCGCTTCCGCGATGTTTTTGTAGCCATCTTTTTTGAGGAGTTCCACGAGGCCCTGGTTTATTTCGCTGATGACTTGTGGGCCTTCATAAATCATGCCGGTGATGAGTTGAATAAGGCTGGCTCCAAGACGGATTTTTTCGTAGGCATCTTCTGCGGAAAAAACACCTCCGGAGCCGATAATAATGGCCTGGCCTTTGGTGCGTGTGTACAAGGTGGCAATGAGTTGATTTGCCTTTTTCTCAAGAGCTTTTCCGCTGAGGCCGCCTTTTCCGTGTGAATGTTGTTTGGTGAGGTTGCTGGCAATGTAGCCGTGGACACGGTGTTTTTGGGCGACGTGAATGATTTCGTCGATTTGTTTTTCCGGAAGATCCGGGGATATTTTGAGGAAGATCGGTTTCTTGGTAGGGATGGAGTCGAGCGCTGTTAGTAAAAGGTCCAGTTTTTTTGGATCGGTGAAGGGTTGTCCTCCAAAGGCATTGGGGCAGCTTAAATTCACTGTGAAGTAGTCTCCAATTTTGGAAAAAGCTTGAAAGGCTTTTACGTAGTCGGCGATGCCGGCTTCGTCAGAGCAAGTGGCTTCGGAGTTGGTTTTAGCAATGGAGGTGCCGATGGGAAAAAAGAATTTCTTGGATTTTAGTTTTTGGCTTAGAGCTTCGGCTCCGGCGTTATTAAGGCCGAGGTGGACCCGAAGACTTTGCTTCTCCTGGTGTCGCCATAAACGAGGTTTTGGGTTTCCCTCACAGCTTTCTCCAGTGATGGAACCCACTTCTTCGAAGCCAAAGCCCACGTTTGGAATAATATTTGTGAGTTCGGCGTCTTTATCGAAACCCGCGGAAAGTCCAATGGGGTTTTTAAAATGAATGCCTAAAATTTCTTGTTCCAGGCTCGGGTGAGAGTAGTCAAAAAGCGCCTTGATCAGGCCTCGGGTCAGTGGGTTGCTGCCTAAGACTCTTCCTATAAAAATATGTTGCGTGTGTACAAATTCAGGATCCATCCGAAAGAAGATGGGCTTCAATATTTTCTTGTAAAAGAAACGGATGCTGCGATTGCGTAGCTTAATGATTTTGCTGTTCATTGTTGAAAAGGGCTAACTGAATTTCTTCTGAATTGAGTATTCGGTACTCGCCGAGCTTTAGACTCCCTAATTCCAGTTTTCCAATAGCAGTGCGTTTTAATGAAAAAACCGTGTGACCGAAGAGTTCCATCATTCGACGGATTTGGCGTTTGCGGCCTTCCTTTAGGATGAGTTCCAGCCAAGTTGCTCGGGCTGTTTCGCCCAAAACTCTGCTTTGAATAGGCTGTAATTGTACTCCGTCCAGTTCCACGCCGCTCGCGAGTTGCTCTAACGTTTCGTCGCTCACATGGCCAAACACGCCCACTTCATAAGTTTTCTGGTGGCCATAGCGGGGATGGGTGAGGCGCAGAGTTAAATCTCCATCGGAAGAAAATAAAAGAAGGCCTTCGGAATCTCGGTCGAGGCGCCCGACGGGGTTGAGATGCTGGAATTGTCGCGGGAGGATTTCCATTACGGTTTTTGCTCCGAAGGGGTCGCTCCGTGTGGTGACGTAGCCCACCGGTTTATTAAAAGCGATTGTGATTTTTTCTTCATCAAAATGCAAAGGTCTTCCTTCCACAACAATGGTGTCGGTTTCGGAAACTTGGACCCCTTGTTCGTGTACTATTTTACCGTTCACTTGAACCTTACCCGCCTCGATGAGTTTTTCAGCGGCTCGACGGGAACAGTATCCACTAGAGGCAATTCGTTTTTGAAGTCGTTCAGTCATTTCTTAATTAAAGTATCCTTCGTAGTCGGAAACTCGAGGGTCGAGAATGAGAATCTTTTTTTCTTCCCATGCGTTTCCTAAGAAGGTGTTCAAAACATTTTGGAAACGCAGGCTGGCCTGGGGAAGGGTGAACTCTTTGTACGCGTCTTTGTAGAAAACGCTGCGGCCTTTTTGGATTGGGTCGGCGGGACTCGCAAAGGGGATGCGGTGAAGTCCTAGAAACTTAAGTTTAATGCCTTCCGACAGGAGGAAATCGAGAAAAGTCTCATTGCCCACAAAAACATTTTTACCATCGGTTTTTTCCGCCATTTTTGAGATTTTGCCCATGCCTCCACTCAAGTTTTGAACAAAAAGAGTGAGGCCCATTTCTTTAATTATTTTTGTACATTTGTAGAAAAATTGTTCGCCGGTGGCCATGGAATTCACAAGCAAAATGGAGTTGCCTCCCACCTCCGGAAGCCAGCTTTTAAGTTCGTTTACAACTCCTTCCAAATTTTCAAATTCGTTAGGACTTTTGATTTTTGTTTTGGGATAGTAGAGTGGAAGGGGGACGATTTCTTTTTGTGAAACGGTCGTGATTTCATTGGGAAGTCCAAGCTCCTTTTTAAGGAAAGAGAAATTGTCGTTGAGGTCTCCATGGTGGCAAAACAAATACAAATTTGGAATGTCTTTCCATACGCGTTCTGAAAAAAGTTCCGCAGGGTTTTCGGGGAAAGCGTGAACGATGGGTTGATCTTCTTTGCTCAAAGTAAGCCACAAAATGGGGCTACCCATGCGCAGGATTTTTGTCATGTAGGCGAGGTAGCGGCTGAATTCTTCAAGTGCCGGAGTTTTTTTGCAGTCGTTGCTCAGGGCGGCCACGGAGCTTTCAATAGATTCCGCAGAACCTTTTATATTATTCCATTCCTTGGTGTTGAGGTGATGGGCTTCCACCACAAGCGTGTGGTGTGGATCATTCGCCATCCCTTCTTTCTGAATGATCATGCCCAGAAATCCAAAGAGGATGGAAACTTTAGCGGCAACTTGATCTATGACCGGTTCCAAAGTGGGATTGTCTTTTTTAAGCCGATTGAGGTCCTGAAGGAAGCGACTTTCATTGAGGCGGATATGCCAGGCAGCTTCCATGCTTTTCACGAACTGCTCCACCAGCCCTACAACCGTGTGCGGGGGTAAAGCGAGTAAAGGTTCTTTGCGACTGCGATCTTTCAAGAAATAAATGGAACTTACCGCCATTACTTTTTTTTGCTGGGCCCTATGTTC
>CAYHGP010000033.1:0-6970 GCA_964356195.1 uncultured Candidatus Peribacteria bacterium
TGTCCTCATGAGGATTGAAAACACCTGCGACCTCTTCATCAGCGTAGAAACCTTCATCCGTCAAAGTTTCAACATAGTAAGCCAAAGGTTCATCCGTAGAAACATCGGTATAAGAGGTTTCCGTAAGAACCGGCAATTCAAGATGAGACAAAGTCACGTATCCAAAGAGACGAGAAACAATCTTGCTCACTTCGTCGCGCTTAATGAAGTCAGTAGTGCCAAAGTGCAGACTGTCGTATCCATGAACCACTCCTTCGCACCACATTCGGTAGATGCTGTCGTAGTTAGGATCATCCGTAGCAACATCAACGAAAGTCATTTCTCCACAAGCAGTTACTTCCTCTTCCGTAAGGACAACGTCTTCAGAACCGGCAAGTACTACGTCAGAGTCGTTATTGGAACCACGGGAGCTGCCGGAAGAACCGGAGGTACTGAAAGTTCCTCCGCCACCAGAGACACTGGAAGAAGTACTTGTTGAGGTTTCTACGACCTCGATGACAGGAACTGCCTCAGTGTTAATGCTCAGTTGCAAAGTATAGTCGTTGCTATATTCATACATCCACTCGTAAATACGGATGTAATAAACACCGGGACCATAGACCGTTGAAGAATCAACAATGAAAACTAAGGTTTCGACCGGGTTAGTTTCGTCCAAATCATCGGTAGTAGTACCGAGAAAGTCTGAAGAAATCGTCGCATCTAAGTTTGAGTTGCCATCTGCATAGTCAGCGAGTAAATCGTAGGAATAGCTAATAGAAATTTCTACGTTATCACCTTCTTCAACCGTGAACTGATAATAGTCTTCATCTTCGACACAAATCGTACCGTCGACAGTAGTGGAACCCGAAAGGACAGTCGCTCCGGCTTCAGAGTCGTCAGAACCGTCGTCTACACACACTTCAGGAGGCGCAACGTAGAAAGGATTGTCCACCGTGTAGCAGTTGTTGGTTTCATCCGATTCCTCAACCGTATTCGTAGTATCCATACAGAAAGTCAATTCGGCATAAGCAGAAAGCTCACTCACTCGAAGGATGTCGACAGCCTCATATTCAAGAGTAGACATCGTGGGAAGGAAGAAATCTCCACTTCCATAGAAACTCTGCCAGTCATAAGTATAAACCTCAGTAAGATCTCCATATTCAGCGTTGAACCCCTCCGTTGTCGTGTCCACGTCCACACTACTGATGTTTCCAAAAGTAGCGGAGAGACTGTAACCAAGAGGATCTTCTGCAGAAAGGTCTAAGCTAGGATCTGTGAGGTCAAGAATCGCTCCATCCGAAGTGCGCTGAAGATCAAATCCGGTCACTGAAAGATCAGGCAATTCAGCATCTGGACACAAATCAATGGTTTCACGGTGATAGTTGGCTTCAAAATCTCCCTCATTCAATTCCTCAATATCGTTAGCGGGATCAATAACCGCCATGATATAGGCGGTACAGTAAGTCACATCGTCCACGGTAAAGTCGCTGGAAGTGGAGAAAGAAGAAGTCCCTCCCATTGCGCGGTAAGCGCCATCGGTTAAGGTGTCCAAATCAAAGCTGCCAGTATAAGCATCCTCCAGGGCAGAGCTGGTATAACTGATGTAGAAACTAAGTTGAGGTGTAGCACCAGAATCCACATCTGCCGTTCCTTCGTTACCCACCGTCACGTCAAAAGCATGATCGGTTGCGTTGTAGACCACGGAATCCACGGTAAGATCGGGAAGCGTAGCGGCCACAACATTGATTTCAAAAGAGTCACAAGTCAGTTCAGAAACTCCATCGGTCGCACAAACAGTCACGGTGTAAACATCCGCGGTGCTATAAAGATGAGATCCTTCAAGGTAGAAAGCAAAAGCGTCGAAGCTTTGAGTAGCCGTGTCGCTGGTTCCATCGCCCCAATCAATGGTAGCTTCCGTCAAAGAAGAAGCGGATCCGTCTAAGCCCTGTACGTAGGCTTCGCCATCAAGGGCAAGCGTATCGCCTGCGGTGATTTCTTGGTCGGCACCGGCTTCCACAGACAAACCTGTTGAAGAAACCGTAAGAGCCACAGCCGATGTAGCGAAAGAATTGAACAAGAACAGCACGAGCACCATTCTTGCCGCTAAAGAGTAGAAAGGACGGAACATAGAGAAGGGGGTAAAAAGATTGAGTGGAAATAAAAAAAGTCAGTTTTCTCAACTGACTTGTATGAAACCTCTAGTCAGAGAGAACGGAATGATCCGTTTCTAGGTTTTTAGGCTGAAGCCCTAGGAACCTGAGTACCTAAGCGAACTATAGAAAGAACAGAGGACTTGCCTGAGTTAAACGTATAAATACAATTTTGTCAAGCACTGGATGTCAAAGGGCTTAAAAGCGAAGGTTCTGAAGATAAGACGATGGGAAAGGAAAATCCTTACACGGGCCGAATAATAATTCAAAATATGTTTTCGTCAAATTCAAAGCCTGCGTTTGGCTAAGACAAAGTTAGAACTTATGGTCGCATGAATTCACTCATCCAGAAGCGCTAAAACAGGCCACCCCTTCAGCTGACGTCCTTCATAAGGAGACCACCCACATTTGGATTTCACATCTTCCGGACGAATAGTTTTCTCCAAATTCATGTCCACAAGCACCCGCCCTTTTGGAGTCACTCCAAAAATTCGCGCCGGATTCTCAGACATCACCGCCACCAAACGCTCCAAACTAAGTTTTCCTTCATTCACCGCGTTAAGCATAAGAGGGAGAACAAACTCCACCCCCGGAACCCCGGCCGGAGGATTCTCGGACTGTTTTTCTTGAATCGTATGAGGGGCATGATCGGTCGCGATGCAATCAATAGTCCCATCCAGCAGTCCTTCCCAAAGTGCTTCCACATCTTCCTGATTTCGCAACGGCGGATTCATTTTCAAGAAACCATCCTTCACGTCCCCTTTCGTAAACAAAAGATGATGCGGAGTGACTTCACAAGTAAGTTCAGGGCATTTGTGCGCACGCACAAGCTCCACTTCAGACTTGCAACTTAGGTGCGCAATGTGCAAACGATTCCCAATTTTCTCCCTCAGAGCGATGGCCGCTTCCGTGGCCACCCTTGCACATTCACAATCCCGTTGCCCCGCTTGAATCATGGATTCCGTTTCCGCATGAACAACCACCGGCACATTCTTTTCTTTGGCAATTTTGAACACCTCTTCCCAAAGAGCCGGATCGTCGAGCAGAAGATTTCCAGTCGAAGAACCCATATAAATTTTGATTCCGCAAATATTTTCCGCACGACGAATTTCATCCAAATTGTCTTTGGTAGCCCCAAAAAAGAGACCGAAGTTCACAAGACTTTTTGCTTTTGCCACGGCCCGTTTCGCCTCCAAAGCCTCCACCGTTATTGTCGCAGGATTTGTATTCGGCATATCGAGCACCGTCGTGATGCCACCGGCTAGGGCAGCTGCGCTGCCTGTCGTCCAGTCTTCTTTTTCCGGAGAACCCGGATCCCGAAAATGCACATGACAATCAATCAAACCGGGAATCAGCACCTTTCCATCATCCTGATATTGAATTTTCATAAGCCTAAAAGGGTTGCCAAAATCGCCATACGCATCGCCACCCCATTCCCGATTTGTTCGAAATAACGCGCCCGTGGATCTTTGTCCACTTCCGGATCGATTTCGTCCACACGCGGAAGAGGATGAATCACAATCATGTCCTCACCGGCCTTTTTCATAAGGGCGGGTGTGAGTACGTAAACCCCTTTGTGTTTTTTGTATTCGGCTTCAGTACTGAATCTCTCCTTCTGGATTCGAGTATGGGAAAGCACATCACAACCTGTAATGGCCGCCTCCAAATGATCTGTCTCTTCCACCTTAAACTTCTTCTCCAATTCTCTAACAATGGAGCGAGGCAGTTTGAGCGCATCCGGCGACACCAAAATGAAATGGATCTTTTTGAAATTCATCAAAAGCTCACACTGCGCGTGAACCACACGGCTATTTTTAAGATCGCCCACCATGACAATGGTGAAATTTTCCAAGCGTCCCAAAGCACGCCGAATGGTAAACAAATCCAAGAGTCCCTGGGTGGGATGATCACCGGGACCGTCTCCCGCATTCACCACCGAAACGCGGCTTCCTTTCGCCAAGTCCGCCACACTTCCGGGTTCGGGATGTCGCATGGCGATAATATCGGCCAGCTCCGAAACGACTCGGCCAGTGTCATATAAAGTTTCTCCTTTTTTCGCGGAGGAAGTACTTCCCATTTCCGCATTCGAAATCACACTTCCACCCAGTCGCAGCATCGCGGTTTCAAAAGAAAAGCGCGTACGCGTGGAAGGTTCATAGAACAAGGTCGCAAGAATTTTCCCCTTCGCTAAATCCAACTTTTCACGTTTTGCTACCGTCGGAAAAAATGTCTCTGCCCGGTCCAGGAGACCAAGGATCTCATCGTGCGAAAGATCTTTTGAATGGAGGAGGTGTTGCATAGGCTACTTTTCAGGAGAACTCTACACAAACTTGAGCCCTGCAGCAAGTTCCGTTACACTGCCTTCGATCTTCCTCAAAACAATGGACAAACTCACCCTCACTCTCAAAGACGGAACCCAAATCACGGGTAAGGCCTTTGGAGCTTTCAAAGAAAGTGAAGGAGAAGTGGTGTTCACCACAGGAATGGTTGGGTACCCGGAAAGTCTCACGGACCCTTCTTTTAAAGATCAAATTTTGGTACTTACCTTCCCTCTTGTGGGCAACTATGGCGTGCCGGCGGAAGAACTCGACGAGAATAAAATCAGCAAATTTTTTGAGAGTTCTCGAATGCACCTCAAAGGACTCATCGTCACCGATTACAGTGAGGTGTACTCCCACTGGAACGCGGCCAAAAGCCTTTCCGATTGGATGCGTGAATACGACGTACCCGGAATCACCGGAGTGGACACGCGCGCGCTCACGCAACATCTTCGTGAAAAAGGCTCTCAACCCGGGAAAATTCATCCTTTCGACGTAAAACCCGGAACTGATTTCTACGATCCCAATACCGAGAACTTAGTGGCCAAAGTCAGCCCCACCGAAATCAAAACCTATGGTGAAGGCCGCAAACACATTGCCATTATCGACACGGGAGTAAAGCTCAACACTCTGCGCAGTTTCTTGAACCGCGGTGTTAAAATCACACGCTTCCCATGGAATGCGAACCCTTTCGCCTACGAAGAAAAAACCGGCGAAAAATTTGATGGAGTTTTCTTTTCGAACGGACCCGGCGACCCCTCCATGATGACGGAAACCGTGGACGTGATGAAAGAGTGTTTCAAGCGCAGAATCCCGACCTTTGGAATCTGCCTGGGAAGCCAAATTATGGGACTCGCCGCCGGAGGAAAAACCTACAAATTGAAATACGGACATCGAGGACAGAATCAGCCTTGTATTCATGTTCCGACAGGGCGTTGCTACATCACTTCTCAAAATCACGGGTTCGCCGTAGAAGAAAAGAAGATTCCCAAGGACTGGGAAGTCCTCTTTAAAAATGCGAATGACGGGAGCGTGGAAGGATTGCGTCACAAGTCACTCCCTTTCTTTTCAGTACAGTTTCACCCGGAAGCCGCACCCGGCCCCACCGATACGAGTTTTCTTTTCGACGAATTCATAGCCATGTTGTAAAATAGAGTTCAAAGTCACGCCAGACTTATGAAAAAATTCTTTTTCACTTTTCTCCTGCTTGTCGTCAGCAGCACGATTCCTATTTTGCTTGCCGCGGCAGAAACCACGCCTCCTCCGGAAGTGGATGCCCCTCTTACCCCGGTCGATGCAAACAAAGCCATTATCACTGGAACGGCAGATCCTTTCGCGCAAATCACAGTCATCGGTGGCTTGTACCAAGTGCCCAGCGTAGATGCGGATGAACACGGGAAATTTTCCATCACCGTGGCTTTGGGGCAAGAGAGTGAAAACATCTTTTGGCTTACAGCGACCAACACCGGAGCCGAGCCCAGCGAACCCGTGGAAGTCGTCATTGAAGAAGGAGAGCAAATAACCGCCGACTACGAAGCTCAAACCGGCGAAGATCATACCGCCCCGGATGCTCCGGACATCGAAGAGACCACAGTGGAGACTGCAAACAGCACCTACACCATTGAAGGCAGTGGTGAAGAAGGGACCACTATAAACATAAATAACGAGGACTCGAACGAAAAAGTGGGGAACGACGGAAATTTTTCCGTTGAAGTGGCGCTTTCCGGCGGTGACGAAAAAGACACTTTCACTGTTTCCCTAAAAGACCATGCCGGCAATCTAAGTTCCGGCGTGAAAGTTTACGTCACTGGTACGGGCGCAGAAGGCACGGTGACGGAGGATAACAATGAAGAAAAACCCGAGCTCACGGACATCGGAGGTCACTGGGCCGAAACCTACATCTTGCAGCTTTACAACGATGACGTTATTTCCGGCTATGGCGACGGCCGTTTCGGACCTGATGACTCCATCACTCGAGCGCAAATTGTGAAAATTGCTCTCCTGGCTTTCGACCTTCCCGTCAACAGCGGAACCAACAACTTCAGCGATGTGAATGAGGAAGAGTGGTATGTCGACTACGTGACCAGCGCGGCCGTGGAACTGGGCATAGTGAGTGGTTACGAGGACAACACCTTCAGACCGGACAACAATGTAACCCGCGGAGAAGCTCTGAAAATTATTTTGGAAGCTGGCGGCATCAGCGACTTTGATGCAGTGACTCCTAACTTCAGCGACGTGGACACGGTCGCCGATTGGTTCTCCAAATACACCGCCTACGCAAAAACCACCGGTCTCATCGGAGGTTACGAGGACGGAACCTTCCGCGGCAATCAAAGTATCACCCGCGCCGAGGTTTCTAAGATTGTGGTAGAACTGATTACCGCACTTCAATAAGTGTGGTAAAATCCGCCCATCAAGCGGACCCGAAAGGGTCTGCTAAGCAATAACGTGGCGGAAGCCACAACAATATGTTCGTTTGTCTTGATCTAGAAACAACCGGCCTCAGCGCCCGCGACGACCACG
>CAYHGP010000034.1:0-6510 GCA_964356195.1 uncultured Candidatus Peribacteria bacterium
ATGACGGGTAACTGGTCTGAGAGGATGGCCAGTCAGAGGGAAACTGAGACACGGTTCCCACTCCTACGGGAGGCAGCAGTAAAGAATCTTCCACAATGGACGAAAGTCTGATGGAGCGACACCGCGTGCAGGATGACGGCCTTCGGGTTGTAAACTGCTTTTTTGGGGGAAAAATTCTGATTGTACCCCAAGAATAAGCACCGGCAAATCACGTGCCAGCAGCCGCGGTAATACGTGAGGTGCAAACGTTACCCGGAATTATTGGGCGTAAAGCGTCCGCAGGTGGCGTAGTAAGTAGGGTATTAAATCTTGAGGCTCAACTTCAAGGCTGTGCTCTAAACTACTATGCTAGAGAAATGGAGAGGTGAGTGGAATTCTTCATGTAGGGGTAAAATCCGTAGATATGAAGAGGAACACCAAAAGCGAAGGCAGCTCACTGGCCATTTTCTGACACTCATGGACGAAAGCGTGGGGAGCGAACGGGATTAGATACCCCGGTAGTCCACGCTGTAAACGATGATCACTCGGTGTTGGGAGTTCGACCCTCTCAGTGCCTAAGCAAACGCGATAAGTGATCCGCCTGAGAACTACGACCGCAAGGTTAAAACTCAAAGAAATAGACGGGGACCCACACAAGCGGTGGAGCGTGTGGTTTAATTCGATAGTAAGCGAGGAACCTTACCAGGGTTTGACATCTTCCGAATTTTCTGGAAACAGAGAAGTGCCGTAAGGAACGGAATGACAGGTGCTGCATGGTTGTCGTCAGCTCGTGCCTTGAGGTGTTCGGTTAAGTCCGTAAACGAGCGCAACCCACGTCCTTAGTTGTATTTTTCTAAGGAGACTGCCTTGCATAACAAGGAGGAAGGTGTGGATGACGTCAAATCAGCATGGCCCTTATACCCTGGGCGACACACGCGCTACAATGGCCGGTACAACGGGCAGCCAAGGAGTAATCCGGAGCGAATCCCTAAAACCGGTCTAAGTTCGGATTGAGGGCTGCAACTCGCCCTCATGAAGCTGGAATCGCTAGTAAATGTGTATCAGCCACGGCGCATTGAATATGTTCCTGGGTCTTGTACTCACCGCCCGTCAAGTCATGAAAGGTGGTGGTGCCCGAAGTTCCCGCTCAGCGGGGCCTAAGGCAAAATCACTGATTGGGACTAAGTCGTAACAAGGTATCCGTACGAGAACGTGCGGATGGACTACCTCCTTTAAAGGAGTTACGAGGGTTCCGAAAGGAACCATGTAATTATTTCCTAGGTCGCCTCTGCCTTGATCTTCGGATCATGCAGCAGAGTCGAATATATTGCGAAATATGTTCACCCTTGGAAGGCCGGATCTCTATTAAGTCTGGATTGTCAGAGCATCAGCATTGCTGAATGCCCTTTGGAACAGAATTCATTTCTGTTCTTTTTTGCGTATGTAGTTTTAACCTACTTTCGATTTTGGTCAAGTTTGTGGTATAATGTTGGTATGTCTAATCTTGGAGCTCCTCCTACATCGGAACTAAGTGCGTCAGAATTGACGTCTGAACTTATTGAGGATTCCAATAGTTCTGATTTGGATGCCTACCAAGCGTTGATGGAGCGAACTTTCCCCCCTGAAGAACTGGATTCGAAGGAGGTGACTGTAGGTGCTCTTAAGGATAACATGAATCCTGAGCGACGAGCCGATTTTGTGCTTATTGTGCTTAAAAAGCCGGATGGAGAAGTGGCGGGGGCCATGAATGCTTCTTACATTCCCGCGCGGGATCAAGAGGGTAAAGACTTGGGATGGAGTTTTGTGGTCGTGAATTATATTGTTTCGGAAGTGAAGGGAGCGGCGATGGGGCTTTATGCAGCGTTGGATGAAAAATGTGGAGCTATTGCCGCGAGTCGAGGTGAAACGGTGAAATACACGGTGGGTGAAACGGTTCCGGAGGTGGAAGGTTTGGTGAATAAAACGGGAAGAGCCCGTTTGTATGCAGATAAGGGTGGAGTGATGATTGAAGTTCCTTATTTTCAGGCGCCACTGGAATGGGAAGAAGATGGAACTCCTCAGACCCTGCCGGTGCCTTTGCACTTAATGGCCAAGTCGAGTACGAATGAAAAAACCATCTCCAAAGAGGATCTACTTCGAATTGTTGATGGCATTTTTGATTACAACTCTCGTGGCAATGCGGAGGATTCTTGTGATGAAGCGGGCTATGCCGCCGCGTGCGCAAGTGTGGATGAAACTTATCATGCCTTGGGAAAAAAATTGGAAGGAGTGGAAAAACTTCATTTGATTACGAAGATGGAAAGGGAGGCTTCGATTGAGGAAGGGACTTTGTTCGTGAGGCATAGTACCGAGTCTAAGCCCGGCCTATCTAAAAGGTTTAAGGATCCAGCTTTTTTAAAGCAAAGGCCTTTGCCTCACGGGAGAACTCTAAGTGCCGCAGGTACTATTTCTGACTTTGGAAATGAATTTTTTCAACTCAGCTATGTGGGCCAAGTCATGGAGTCTACGGGGAAGGGTGTTGCAGAGGTTGTGGAATCCTTTATCCCCGGAAAGCACCTCCGAACTTTTGAAGAAAGATTCCCGGAAGAAGAGTATCCCGGAATGCTTGCGCTGCAAGACCCGGAAGATGTTGCGACTCTTAATGCCTTGGCGGCCGAGGCTAACCTGGCCCTTGCCGAACAAGAGGTGGATCCCGCTAAACTTCAGTCTGTGTACGACCGAGCCTGGGTTATTTTCTTGAAATATCGTTCATAGCTCGATTGGGAAGGTAGGGTCTTCCATGTCTTCCCATTTTTCGCCTTCGCTGCCGCCGGAATCGACGCCGTCACTTCCAACCGAGTAGATGATTTTTTTGTCTTTGGAGTAAAGCAAAGTTTCGCCGAACGGGTCTTCGGGAAGGGAGGGAAGGTAGGTGTGGACGAGGTCTTCCAGGCTTTCGGGAAGCGCGCGATTATCTAAAGTGTAGGCTTTTATGGCGGTGAGGGTTTGTACGGCGCTCAGGTAAAGATCGGTTCTACAAATACGTGCTTCGCTCAGCCGAGGAGTTACCATTTGTTCCAACAACAGTCCAAAAGCGTTTTTTGTGAAGTAGAATTGAACGCCGGGTTCGAAATCCAGACCGGTGGGATAGGCTCCCTCGTCACAGGATTTTTCTTCGAGGAGTCGAATGAATTCTCTATGAACTTCTGCCAAGTCGTTTTTTGTTTCCTTGGGGTGAAAGTAATAGGAGGAACCGATTTTTTGGAGGAAGGTGAAAATAAAAGCGAAATCATTGGGGATTTGGGAGAGGCCGGTGACTTCCGAAGGGTCTTCGGCCACCGCGTCTTCTACAAAGTCCACCATGGAGCTTCCAAAATAATACTCGACTTTATAGGCCGCAATCATAGAGTTTTGCATTGAAGGTAGTTTCAAAAGGTCTTCAATGGTTTTTTGGAGTTGCTCGGAATCGGTGCTTAAGTTCACCAAGCTCACTACTGTTTCGAGTCCGATTCTAGTGACCGTTTGGCCGATGAGTTTTGTGATCAATATGGTTTGTGAGGCTTGCACGGTTTCTCCGAGTTGAATGGCGTAGAAGGCCTGCTTAAAAGCTTCGGCCTCCTTTCCTTCTTTCATCAAAGCGATGGCTTTCAAACTGTTGAGTCGTGCGGTATTGGGGCCACCGGTCCAGGTGGGAATAGCGGTTTGGAGGTTTATTTGAGAAGGGTCGGCGGTGGCGGGATCTTGGAAGTAGGTTTTTTGTCCGGCTTCAGCAAAAACTTCAAGTGTTTTCTCGTAGGTGGCAAGAGTGCCCTCCACAAAAGCGTCGTCCCATTTTTCTCCGGACAGGTGGAGAACTATTTCGGCGTCGATTTCGTCGGTAGTTGTCAGGTCTTTAAGGAGGAGAGTATCGAAGTAGGTGTTTTCTTCATCGGGCACGGAAATCACGGAAAGGGTGAGGTCGGAATCGTTGACGGTTTCGTCGTCCGGAAAAATGAGGCCAAACACGGTAGGGAGTCCCAAAAAAAGCAGCACCAGAAAAACAAGACTTAAAAATGGGTAGAGGCAGCAGGATTTTTTGCTCATGGCGCTTCTTGCAAAAATGGTGGGCGATCGAAGATTTGAACTTCGGACCTCGACATTATCAGTGTCGCGCTCTAACCAACTGAGCTAATCGCCCTAAGAATGGTGGAGACTAAGGGAGTCGAACCCTTGACCTCCTCGGTGCAAGCGAGGCGCTCTAGCCAACTGAGCTAAGTCCCCAACCTAGGATTGTGCTCTCTAGTAGCTTTCGCTTCGCTACAGCTCAAGAGCGCAGTTCTTATATCATCTTGAGCATATGAAAATCAAGTGCTTAACTGCTTATAGATATAAAAACCTTAGCAATGTTTTTTCAAGGCTTAATGGGGATGATTGCCGGCTTTCTGATTATTGTTTACCGCGCCAAGATCAAAGATATGACCGGTAGTATTGGCTTCGCCGAGCGTTATTTGGGGGTAGGGGGGACCTGGACTTTTCTGCTTCTTGTAGGGCTTGCGATCTTTATTCTTTCTCTTATGTGGGCCTTGGGCACCCTCCAGGAATTCTTCCTGAAAGCGGCCGGACCCATGTTCGGACTCTAGGAAGGGCTTGACAAAAACCTGAAAACTGATACAGTTCCACCTTAATTAAATTTTTCATATGAGAAATTCTATAGGTGCATTGGCTCTTACAGCTCTAACGTCCGGATGTATATCCTCAGACACTCCGGATTATCACGCCTTAAGGTTTTCAAATGAGGCAACTCGCACCGCTGTAAATGATTGTGGCGCTCGACCGGAGGGCCGAGCTGAAACTCTTCGACTTCGATCCAATTTCGAGAATATTCCCGGCTTCCAGGCCGGTTTTAAGCAGGGACTACAGCCTGCTCATAAGGGAGAACTTCTTGATGAAAACTGTCTTTTGGCGGCGGCATCGCAAGTGAACGGGGTCCTGAAAATCGGAAAAGATAACTGTAATGTAGAAGGTTCTACGATTGTGCAGCAAGGATCCAGAAAACTCGCCGTGGGGGTTACCGTGGACTGCATGGATTCCGTGGCTGCCACCAAGCGATAAAAATCCTATTGACTTCAGGTATCCGCCTTCCTATAATAGCGCGGCTTGATCAGTTCAGGTTGTCCTTTTTTCTTCTTTGAATGGTTCGTCTCCAAATACTCCAGAGTTTCAAACCATAGGTCTTCTAAAGACCGTTTGAGGTTCTGGGGTGTATGGAAACATACGCCCTTTTTATTGCCCTTTGACAACTTGGGATTGAATTGAAAAGACTATTTCAATTCAATCAATCAATGAACAAAACCTTATAACGGGACTGCAATCCTCGTTATAAGCAAAATAATTTAAATTAAATTCTTTTTTATTCTTTCAAATTGCCATGAAAGATCACGGAAGATGACGTTAGAACATTGAAAAAAAGGCAAAGAATGGATGCCTTGACTCAAAACGCCGATGAAGGACGCGGCCAGCTGCGATAAGTTTCGGGGAGCTGCTAAGCAAGCTTTGATCCGGAAATTTCCGAATGGGGAAACCTTACAGGAGTAATGTCTTGTAGACTCGAAAGAGTCGGTAACTGGGGGAATTGAAACATCTAAGTACCCCGGATAAAAGAAATCAACAGAGATTCCCGTAGTAGTGGCGAACGAACCGGGAACAGCCCAAACCTTATCCTTCGGGATAAGGGGTTGTAGGACCTCAATATGAAAATCATTTTTATTAACCAAACGACCCTGGAAAGGGCGGCCATAGAGGGTGATAGCCCCGTCGGTGAAAATAGATTTATTTTCTAGAGTGCTCCTGAGTAGGGTCGGACACGAGAAATCCGGCCTGAAGCTGGGAAGACCACTTTCCAAGGCTAAACACGTTTTGAGATCGATAGCGAACTAGTACCATGAGGGAAAGGTGAAAAGTACCCCAGGAAGGGGAGTGAAATAGCACCTGAAATTCTTTGCTTGAAATGAGTCGGAGCCCCTTCGGGGGTGACGGCCTACTTTTTGTAGAACGGACCAACGAGTTAGCAGTCTGATGCAAGCCTAAGGGAGTTTAAACCCGGAGGCGTAGCGAAAGCGAGTCTTAACCGGCGCCAAGTATCAGGCTCTAGACCCGAAACCGGGTGAGCTACCCATGAGCAGGATGAAAACAAGGTAAAACTTGTTGGAGGTCCGAACCAACTTGTATTGCAAGACAAGTGGATGACTTGTGGGTAGGAGAGAAATTCTAATCGAACCCGGAGATAGCTGGTTCTCTCCGAAATAGCTTTAGGGCTAGCCTCATGTTTTAAATCAATTGGGGGTAGAGCACTATTTAGGCTAGGGGGCAAAATATGTCTACCAAACCTAGATAAACTTCGAATACCAATTGCATGACATGGGAGTCAGACGGTGACAGCTAAGTGCCATCGTCAAAAGGGTAACAGCCCAGATCGTCAACTAAGGTCCCCAATAGAGGCTCAGTGGTAAAGGATGTGAGATTGCGTATACAACCAGGAGGTTGGCTTAGAAGCAGCCATTCCTTTAAAGAGTG
>CAYHGP010000035.1:0-3779 GCA_964356195.1 uncultured Candidatus Peribacteria bacterium
GTCCTCGAAAACGGGGAAAAGAAAGAAGACCGAACGGGAACGGGAACCCTTTCCATCTTTGGAGTTCAGCGCAAATATGACCTCCGGGAAGGATTTCCCCTCCTGACCACTAAAAAAGTCCTCTTTGCCGCTGTGCTTCGAGAACTCCTATGGTTTCTCAAGGGTTCCACCAATATCAACGACAATCTTACCCAGTACACGCCCATTTGGGACGCCTGGGCCGACGAAAAAGGCGAGCTGGGCCCGGTTTACGGAAAACAGTGGCGCCGCTGGAACGCGGTGAACGGTCGTGAAATCGACCAGATTCAACAGGCCATCGACACCATCAAAACCAATCCTGATAGCCGCCGCATTATTGTGAACGCCTGGAACGTGGGCGAAATCGATCAAATGGCTTTGCCTCCGTGCCATATGTTTTTCCAATTCTACGTGGTGAACGGCCGTCTCGACTGCCAACTCTACCAACGCAGCGCAGACATTGCCCTCGGGGTGCCCTTCAACATCGCCAGCTACGCCGCCCTCCTCATGATGGTGGCTCAGGAATGCAACTTAACACCTGGAGTTTTCACCCACACCATGGGCGATGCCCACATTTACCTCAACCATCTCGAAGGTTTGGAGGAACAACTCAAACGGGAACCCAAAAAATTGCCCCAACTCAAAATCGCTCAAAAACCATTCTGGGATCTGACCTTCGAAGATTTCGAACTCGTGGGCTACGAACACGATCCTTTTATAAAATTTAAAGTCGCCGTGTGATGGAATTCGCAATAATTGCCGCTGTAGATGAAGAAGGAGGAATCGGGAAAGATAATGGTCTGCCCTGGCATCTTCCTAAGGATCTGGGCCATTTTTCCGAAACAACACATGAAGGGATAGTGATTATGGGGCGTAAAACCTGGGAATCTCTCCCGCCACGATTCAAACCTCTTCCTAATCGCTTGAATATAGTTGTCACCTCCAATAGGGATTACCAAATTCCTCAGGGAGTATTACTCGCAGATTCTTTAGACGCTGCTTTAGACCTCGCAGAAAAAGAAGAGAGAGACACTTTTGTAATTGGGGGAGCCAGCCTTTTCAAAGAGGCGATTGACCATCCTAAATGCACCCGCTTGATTCTGACGAAAATATACAAGGGATATGACTGTGACGCTTTCTTCCCCAACATCTCTGAAAGATTTGTAAAAGAACTCCCGGAAGGTTTTTCTTTATTCTCCCCAGCCTCCGTGCAACATGAGAACGGCGTAGATTTTGAATTTGAGTATTACAGATCTAAATAGGCACCTTTACAGAAAAATAAGTATTGTAAAGTTCACTCATATGAGTTTGCGCGGCAATATTTTTAGAGCTGTCAATCTAGCCTAGTTCAACTCAATCCCGATTGGGCAGTGATCGCTGCCTTCCACCTCGCTTAAAATCCAGGAGCGTTTGACGTGCGGCAAAAATTCTTTGTTCACGAAAAAGTAGTCAATCCGCCAACCGATGTTGCGTGTTCGAGCGGCCGTACGGTAGCTCCACCACGTGTAGGCTTCTTTCTCATCGGGGTGAAAGTGGCGAAAAGTGTCCACGTAACCGGCGGCAATGAATTTATCGAGCCAGGCGCGTTCCACGGGCAAAAATCCGGTCACATTTTCATTTTCTTTGGGGTGGGCGAGGTCAATTTCTTCATGAGCCGTGTTGATGTCCCCGCACAGCACAATGTTTTTTCCTTTTTTGCGAAGGCGCTCCAGGAAATCCAAAAGTTCATCATAGAAATCGAGCTTGAACTTGATTCGGTGGTCGCCCATGCCCCCGTTGGGGATGTAAACATTCACCAAAACAAAATCCGGGAATTCGGTGAGCAAAAGTCGTCCCTCTCCATCGTGACGCCCGTTCATCAGCTCTTTTTGAACGTGCAGAGGCTTCTCTATGGAGAACGTTGCTACTCCACTGTAACCCGGTCGATCTGCAGAGGCCCACTCACTAAAATAACCGCAAGGATTCTGAAGTTCCTGCGTGATTTGTGAAGGGAGGATTTTAGTTTCCTGCACGCACAAAACATCGGGACTTTCATTCTCGAGCAAATCAAGAAAGCCTTTTTTTTGAACCGCACGAATTCCATTAACATTCCAGCAAAGAATTTTCATAGTGACCGGGTTCGGATTTCGGGTGTATTCTAACGAAGAACTCCAGCGCGTGCTATGAAAAAAGTAAACTACAATTGGCTCCCGGATTTCGTTTATGGAGGAAGTGATGGAGCTGTCACCACTTTTGCCGTAGTGGCCGGAGTAGTGGGAGCAAACCTTTCGACCCCCGTCATTTTGATTCTGGGTTTCGCAAACCTTTTGGCCGACGGATTTTCCATGGCAGTTGGAAAATATTCCAGCGATAGTGCCGAATTGGAACGTATCGATCACATCCGCAAATCGGAAGAAGAGTCGATTCTTCTTAATCCGAAAGAAGAAAAAGGCGAGATTCGCGAAATCTTAAGGCGTTGGGGCTTTCATGGAGAGGACCTCTCGAGAGCCCAAAAAATCATCACCAGTAATCCCATCATTTGGGTGAAAATGATGCTCAATCACGAATTCAACATCATAGAAGAGAATGTGAACCCGGTGAAAGGGGCCACCGTCACTTTTCTATCCTTTCTTGCCATCGGACTTATCCCTCTTCTGGGGTATGCCTCTCAAAGCCTGACGGGCCTGGAGGAGGACCAGCTCTTTATAGGAACGGCCGCCGCAACGCTTTTCGCTTTATTTATAGTGGGAACAGTAAAATCCCGCTTCTCAAGCCGTCACTGGCTGGTTACAGGCACACAAACAGCCTTAATAGGCGGACTTGCCGCCGGGATATCTTATGTAGTAGGGGCCCTTTTGGGGACTCTATTTAATGTTAGCTAAAGCTTTTGTTCCTCCCTTCTTCACGGCCTTAGCTTTGTGCTCGGTGCGTTTGCGAAGACGAGGACTGTACTTCTGTTTCGTCATATCTTTGAGTTTGTCACGCATAGCCCAACCTGATCCATTGATCATTTTGGTCTCTTGACATACCCACACGTAGGGGACAGATTTTCCTTTAGCCATATGCGAATTAAAGCGGGAGGAGTATAAAACGTCTTTTCAGGATACGCAAGGTGATTTTTCGTTGCACTGTGCCAGGAATTCAGTAAACTACGCTCGTACCCTTACCATGCCGCGATAGCTCAGTGGTAGAGCAGAGGATTGAAAATCCTCGTGTCGGTGGTTCAATCCCGCCTCGCGGCACCATCCTCAAAACTGGAGCAAATCCTAGTTTTGGGTTGCTTTCAGGAACTGAAAGCTCTCTATAATCTTTTCCGTGTCGTCGTTTTCCAAGTAAACAATTCGGAAGAAATATTTACCGTGATCCAAGTAAAACACTCGGTATTTCCCCTCCAAAAAGACGGAAATCATAGGATCAGTATTGGTAGAGTTATCCAAAAGCGCAATATAACTATTCTCATCCATACCAATTTCCCCACCTCTTTCCTCGAAACCTCCTTCCGCAACGAAACTATAGGCATTTTCACCGGCAAAAGTCAGTTCTTGCTCACCGGAAAAGGCCTCTTTCAAGTTCTGGCTGTATTCTCGATTAAGTTCCAGGGAACGTTTCCCGAAATCTAAGGCGGACATGTTCAAAAGGTTCACGTAAGGCTGAATGCTGGCGACAAGGACTCCGTTCTCATCCATCAGAGAAAAAGTACCGATGGCGTCCTCAGGGACGGTGTTAATACAATAATCGTTCAAACAATAGGAATAATCTTCAGTAAATTCCAAGGAAAAGCC
>CAYHGP010000035.1:3879-6421 GCA_964356195.1 uncultured Candidatus Peribacteria bacterium
ATAAACGGAGCGATTCCCGTTCCGGTCGCTATCATAACGACGTCTTTTGGCGAATCCTTCAAGAAGAAATGACCGAAGGGGCCTTGGAAATGAAGCTCGTGTCCGACTTCCATAGTTCGCAGATATTCGGAAGCACGTCCTCCGGGAACCAACTTCACCACCAAAGAAAAGAAGTCCTTATTGCCGGGGGCACTGGCAATGGAGTAGGCGCGGGTCGTACTCGCCTGTCCGTCTTCAACGTCCAGAAGGAAAAACTGCCCGGCCTTGAAGTCCCCCTGTCCTTCACTCCGCGAAAAATCAAACTGAAAAGTATCGATGGTGAGTGGAATTTTTCGAAGGAGTTTGGAGGCGAATTTCTGCATATTACTGACTTAAATTCTCTACCGGAAGAGAGGCTACCATTTTGTTGGGAATGCTTACAACGCTGTTTTTGCCTGTCTGAATACGCGTGCTGCGAAGTCCAATATTCAGAACTTCACCCTCATACTTGTCGATGCAAATGCGGTCTCCCACTTTGAAAGGTTTATCCGCCAAAATAGACAGCGATCCGAAGGCATTACTCAATGTTTCTTGTGCCGCCAAAGCCAGAGCAATTCCTGTGATCCCAAGTCCGGCAATGAGAGAGGAAATGTTGTAACCAAAATTACTCAGCACAACCAGCAAAGCCAGCGACCACACCAAAAACTTGCTTACGGAAAGGAACGGTCCGGATGTTTTACCCAATTTTTTCAACCACCGCTTGAGCAAGATCAGAAAAATCTGCGCTGCAACAACTACGACCAAGACCTCAAGCACCTGTTGAAGCCATTCTGTCCGGACGAGTTCTTGTAGATTGATCATGGGCTTTACTCTATCATACGGCGGCATGACCGAAAAGCGTGTTCTACAGCTCAAGCCCGAAACTTTTGCACTCCTGGTGCGACAACTGCGAAAATTCAGAGATGACGCGGACTTTTTTGAAATCGATCTGGATAACATGAAGGTAAAAGGCGACCTCCGCGTGATCCAAGGCTCTTTTGACAAGCCCATGATTGGGAGGACCAGTTCTCTTGATATGGCAAAGCGTGCCGCCAAAGCCACGCTTCCTTATGTCAAAATCCCAAAAGACCTTGAGCTGGATGACGAGTTCTTGACCTTGGTGAACAATAAAGGCACCGAGTTGATCTTCTTTTAAGCTGCTGCTAAAGTGCGCGGGTGAATCTTCAAATTGCCATTGTCGGATTGCCCAACGTCGGAAAATCGACTCTGTTCAACGCACTCACTCGGAGCAATGCGGCTCAAGCGGCAAATTATCCGTTTTGTACCATCGATCCGAATGTGGGGATTGTGGAAGTTCCAGATGCCCGCATGAAAGCGCTCGCGGCAGTTTGTCATCCTCAAAAAATCATTCCTGCGATTGTGGAATTTGTGGACATTGCCGGACTTGTGAAGGGAGCCAGCCAAGGGGAAGGACTCGGAAACCAATTTCTCTCCCACATTCGAGAATGTCACGCAATCGCACAAGTGGTACGTCATTTTAAAGATTCCAATGTGACGCACGTCCACAACAGCGTGGACCCAAAACGCGACCGTGAAATTATTGAATCCGAACTCATTTTGGCCGACCTTCAAACCCTTGAAAAACGCATGGCCAAGTCCGCAGGCGAAGCCAGAAGCGGTGGGAAGGAAAAAGTGGCCTACCACGCTCTTTTGGAACGACTGAAACCCGAACTCGAATCCGGAAAACTCGGCATTCAAATGGACACGACTCCTGAAGAAAAAGAAATGCTGCGCGATTTGCATCTTCTCACAATGAAGCCTTTTATGATTTTGGTGAACGTGGGCGAAGACGAAATTGGAACCGTGACGGAAGAACAGTTGCGTAAAGACCTCGACCTCAACCCCGCGGCCAAAGTCATTGCGATTTCCGCGAAAGTGGAAGCGGACTTGGTTTCCTTCAGTGAAGAAGATGCGGCGGAACTTTTAAAGGAACTCGGGCTCAAGGAAAGCGGACTTCACCACGTCATTCGTGAAGCCTACGAGTTGCTCGGCCTTCAAACTTACTTCACCGCGGGTGAAAAGGAGCTCCGTGCCTGGACCGTACGCAAAGGGGCACTGGCACCTGAAGCAGCGGGAGTGATTCACACCGATTTCGAGAAAGGTTTCATCCGCGCCGAAGTCATAGGCTGGAAAGATTATGTGGACTGTGGTGGAGAATCTAAGGCCCGTGAAAAGGGGCTACTGCGTCTGGAAGGGAAAGAGTATGCTGTCCGCGACGGCGACGTCATGCACTTTCGTTTCTCAAGTTAACAAGTCGCAGAGTATGCGCATTATCCCCGGACTCTTCATTCAGCACGGCAAGGCGGTTTCTTTGTACAAAGGTACCGAGAACCCCGAGAAAAAAGTCTACGCAAAGGCGCCTCACAACTACGCCGGACTTTTTCAAGAAGAAGGGGCGAAAACGCTTTTTATTGTCGATCTTGATGGCAATCAACGAGCCAGACTTCCCGAAATAAAAGCTCACTTCCACGGAGAAATTTGGTGGGCCGGAGGAGTTCACGAC
>CAYHGP010000036.1:0-4507 GCA_964356195.1 uncultured Candidatus Peribacteria bacterium
GCTCGTTCGTGGTCGCCGCCGAGGGCTTTGAGTCGTGCTGCCACACGAAGGGTTTCGGAAGTGGTGTTGGAGTGCATGAAACAGCCGGTGTCGTAGTAGAGACCTTGGAGCAAAGCGGTGGCCATGGTGGGTGTGATGGCCCATCCGCAGTAGGTGCTGAGCAGAAAAATAATGAAGCAAGTGGCGGGAGTTTGAGGCAGCACAATATTTACGTTTCCAAAAAAATCGTTACTGGGATGGTGGTCGATGTTGAGAAGTTTCACGCGGTTTCGATCCAAAAGTTCCGGCTTGCTTTCATGAAAAGCCATGAGCTTGTGAGCGCCGCAATCCACCGTGATGACGAGGTCAAAATCTTCTGGGTTGAAATCTTGGACGTAGTCTTTGGCACCTTTGAGGCCGAGGCAGCTTTCGGGAGGGGTGTCCACGCAAGCGGAGACCACGGTTTTTCCATAATTTTCCAAGGCTTCGCGGAGAGCGAGGTTGGCACCAATTGCGTCGGCATCGGGGTTTTTGTGGGAAATAATCACAATGCGCTGCGCCCATTGGAGCAGGTTTTTTGCTTTCTCAAATTCGTCGATGAGGGCGTTTTTTTCCATCGGGCGTAAAAACTAAGGACTCATTGTTTCACAGCTCGCCTTTGAGGAGAAGAGAAAGTTTTATGGTGTAATTTTGATCTGGGATGGGCTTCCTAGGAAGGCATGCTAACCTGTAATTTTACTTACGCCTTCGTCCGCATTCAATCTGTCAAGAGCGTGTCGCCCAAAAAGTTCCGCCTACGATGAGGATAAAAAATACAATGATGAACAAGAGCCAGATCATGGAAAGTCCGTGGATGACGTAATAACTCAGAGGGTGCTGAACTGCTGCTGTTTCGAGACTTCCTAGTTTTTCCTGTGGAATTATTCCCAGCATGGCTCCAAATCGGTAAGTGTAGCCGTAGATATAAGCGACGGTTATCAGGCCTTGTGTAAACCATTGGGCGACGGTCGGCAATTCAACGGTTACCCAAAGTCCCACTACAAAAACAAGCACAAACCCCACGGCTCCGAGCAGCGCAAAAAGAATACGAGTACGTTTAGAGGGCGGTGATTTTCTGTCTGGAGACATATTCAAAAGCCATATAAGCCGCCTTGGTGCCTTCGGCCACTCCGACGATGGCTTGTTTCCACTCGGTGTCGGTGACGTCGCCGGCGGCGTAAAAACCGGGAACGTTGGTTTCGCTCATGTGATTGATGAGCAACTCGCCCTTGGCGTTTTTTGTAACGCCGAGTTCATTCACCATGTCCGTGAGCGGGATGCGTCCGATTTCAATGAATACTCCTTGGGTATCCATTTCTTCGCCGGTGTCGAATTTCACTTTTTTCACGGTGGTGTCTCCGAGAATTTCCGTAATATTCGTTTTGAATTTTGCGGCGATATTCGGCGTGGCTTCCATGCGCTTCAAGTTGATGGGCTCGGCCTTTGTGAAGCTTTCACCGCGATACACAATAGTGACGTGAGCCGCGTGTTGCGCCAAAATGAGGGACTCTTTCACGGCGCTGTCGCCTCCTCCAACCATTATCACATTTTTGCCCTTGAAAAAGCCGGCGTCACAAGTGGCACAGTAGGAAACTCCTTTGGCTGAAAATTCCGCTTCGCCGGGGATGCCGAGTTTGCGGTACGTGGTTCCGGTAGCCAGTAGCACGGTGCGTGATTCGAAAAGTTCTTTCCCAAATTGAACTTTAAAAATGTCGCCTTCTTTTTTAATGGAGGTGACGCGGTTTCCTATTTTGAAGGGGACGTCATTGGCCTTGGCGTGATTGATGAGTTGATCGGCGAGGCCTTGGCCGCTGAGAGAAATGAAGCCCGGGTAATTTTCTACAAGATGCGTGGTGGTGATGGTTCCTCCGAGTCCTTCGGTGAGAATAGCCACTTCCATGTTGAAGCGACGCGCGTAAATGGATGCGCCGAGTCCCGCGCAACCGCCTCCTACAATGAGTAAATCGTAAAGCATTTTTACTTGGAATTTTTAAGTTCTTTGAGCTTGGCTTCGAAGCGATGGGGGAGCATATGGTTCTCTACTTTTCCATCCATGATCACGAGCGAGAGCGGTCCCGAGTGCTGTGAAAAAAAGACATTCGGACCTTCTTCACAGTGACTGAGGCAGCCTGTTTTTTCAAGTCGAAATTGGCCGTCCGTGGTGGTTTCTCCCGCTTTTATTCCGAGGATTTCTTCCGCCTTCGCCACGTTCTCCTCCGCAAAATTCCGGCGACACGAGCCCCCCATACAAATTTTAATGGTGTGCATTAGTTAACGATGTCGTTAATTAGGCGGTCTGTGTTGTTTTCGCCATGCACGTTGAAGTATTGTGCAAATTTTGCCTCGATCACCATTTTTCCCATTTCACGGCGAATGTTGGGGGAATTGATGAAGTTGCCTTTGTTTCCACCACTCAAGTGCATTCTATCCGCATCGTCCGCCATGAACTCCCTCAGCATATGTTTGGCGTATAATACGAATTTGTCTTCAATGGTATCTCCCAAATGGAGCTGGTCCTTGCCCTCTCTGTTCTTGAGCATTAAATGTTGAGGGTACCTGGCTTCTCGAATTATCTCTTTGGTTGATGCCTTTCCTTGCATGAGTTCTTCATCTTCAATGATTCCTAATTTTAGTCGTTCTCCTCCTGTCGTACTTACATCTCCCATATCGTACATAATACGATCTGCTTCCAGCACTTCCACTTGCCACTTGTCACGAGGGTTGCTTACTTCATCAACAGTTTTGTCCGCCAAAGTTTCTGACCGTCTCATCCACTTCGCTTTATCGTAAAGGAACTCATCTTTTTGGCTTGAACCTCTTTCTTCCATCTTCTTGTTTACGCCGAAGACCTTTCTATAGAGTTCTCCTTGCACTTCTCCTACTTCAAGATCGCCTTGCTGTTCCAGTCGCTCGGTGTCTTTCAAAAGACTTCCTTTCCCCCTCTCGGTACGCATTCTCTTCAGAAAAGTTTCTTCCGCCTCTCCGTCAAAATGATCTACGTGAGAGAGGTCCAATGGATTGGTAGATTCACGGTTTTTTTGTTCGGCTGCATCGCGCAGCATTTTCTCACGGTTGGCATGGCTGGCATCAATGAAGGATTTGTCATCTCTGAGGTATTCCGGTAGTTGGAAATATTCATTCACTATTCTAGCTCGTTCCGGTATGGTTTCTTTCTCAAGAACAGTGAGTTTGGCATCTTGTAAGGAAAGATCCGCGACCTGCATTTGTGTTTTCATTTTTATCTTTTCTTCGTCCGTAAACAGAGGGATGTGTCCGGCCTCCGCGTCTTCCAAAAGGGCGCTGTATTCCAAAGCTTGGACGCTGGTTTTGCCCATTTTGCTTTCCAATTCCGGCAGGTAGGCCTGCAAGTTGTGGAAACGCATTTTGTCGGTACGCATTTTGAGTTTTTTTGCTTCCTCCGGGGGGTGGTTTTCTAAAAGTTTGTCTCGTTTCGCGTACGCTTTTCTCCTTTCCGCCAAAACTTTGTCCAAAGCGCCGGCGATGCTATCCATCTTATTGAAATCTACGAGATCTTCATTATATTGGATGAATTCCCACGCTGCTTCGCGTATTTTACCGTGAGGAGTTACCATTTCGTCGCCGCCAAACAATTCTTTTTCAGCCAAAATGCGAGAAGTATAAGCTTTTACTTTTGCATCATACGCATCAAGAACTTCTTTTTTGAGAGTGGCGGTGTCTTTCCCGGCGCGGGGAACTCTTTGCCTTCTCCTGAATTCATTTTGAACGGCGGACGGTGATTTTTCCACTTCTTTGATCTCTTCCATGATGCTCTTTAAGCGGTCACCTTTTGCTTCCATGAATCCATCTTCACCTTTCATGAGCTGGTCATCAAAGTAGCTGAAATATTCATCTCGGATCATGGGGTTGTTGCAGACTTGTCTCAGTTTCGATCTAAATTCCAAACGTGGCCTAAAGAAATCTTTTAATTTGGCAAGAACATCGACTTTGTTTAACTCTCCTTTCTCGTACAAGGGGCAATCTGCAAATTTTTCTTTCAGGTAACGCTTCTCCGCTCCTAGGAATTTTGCTTCCTTGGCGTGGATAGGGAGGAAAACTCCGGATTCTCTGAGTTGTTTCTCGTAAAAATGTTCCGCGGCCCGGTTGAACTTGGTCTCCATTTTAGCGAGTTCATATCCGCTTTTTGCATTTTCTACTTCGTCGATGTATTTTTCTTCATTGATTCCGGTTTTTGCCTGGAACGCCTTTAAACCTTCAACAAGGTTGTCTTTCTTTTTTTTATCTTCCAGTTTCAAGGTGTGGTCCACTTCATCATAGGAACTCTCACCCTTGTCTTTATTTCTTGCATACTTTCCTTTAAGCGCGTCTTTCTCATCATCTCCATAAGCTGCCGAATTGTAGCGATCCATGTCTCGATGACAAATCGGTGACAAGGGCCACGGATTTGCTGGATTTCGCAAACATTGGTTGAGGGAAAGCATTTTTCGGACTTAAGGGGATTCTATTTTAG
>CAYHGP010000036.1:4607-6090 GCA_964356195.1 uncultured Candidatus Peribacteria bacterium
AGCCAAGTGGCAGTTCCGAGGTAAACCAAGACGCTGAGCAAATCTTGAATGATGGTGGCAATGGGGCCGCTTGCGTTGGCTGGGTCCAGTTTGATTTTTCCGAACAAAAAAGGCACTACGAGGCCCGTCACCATGGAAGAGAGAATCGCGAAAAAGAGGGCGATGGCGAGTACCAGACTCACTGTTTCTTCTCTGTAAATGAGGAAACTAAGAAGAAAAAGCAGGGCGCTGGTGAGGGCTCCGATGGTAGCGATAATAGGTACTTGGTGGAAGAAATACTTGCTCAAAGCCAGTTTCGGTTTGGTCGCTAAATCTCGAATGATGAAGACTTGCATCTGTGCGCCCACGGCGTCCGCCATGTACACAATGAGGGGAATAAATGCGGCCAAAATTAAATTTTTGGATAGAGTCTCTTCAAAACTCCCCACAATTCCCGCGGTCGCCACGCCCCCCAGCAGTCCCAGCAGCAGCCAAGGGAGGCGGTGTTTCAGGGACTGTAGGATTGGAAGTTTCAGAACATTATCGACGTTGCCGTTGTGGGCGATACCTCCAAATTTCAGAATGTTTTCCACGGCTTCGTTATCTAGAATCCTTAGGAGTACGTCGGAAGGTACGGCTCCCAGAAGATGATTCTCTTCATCCACCACCGGGACTGCTTTTAAGTTGTGCTTCAAGGCGGTGTAGACCACTTGTTCTTGGTGTGTGCCTGCGTGTACGGTGACCAGTTTCCGTATATCGATTTGTTTCAGTTTCTTGGATTTCGCCGAACGGAAGACCTCTTTGATGGAAGCCACACCCTTTAAATGATTCTCTGCGTCGGTGATGTAAATATAGTTGATGGTTTCGAGCTCTTTTACTTTTTTAAGTAAAAATTGTTCAAGTTCGGCAACGGTGGCATCACCTTGAATGATGGGAATTTTAGTCGTCATCAAGTTCGCGGCGGTTTTTTTGGGATGCATGGAGATGGGGCTGGAGCTGGAGGGATTTTATGCGCATTAAGAATACCTCACTTCATTTAGCGCACAGGTTTTATTTTTCCAGCTGCAACGGCTTTATCGTATTTTTTAATCAAATTAAGTTGATCCTGGTTGGCTTTCCTTAAAGCTTCTTTCACTATCCTATTTTCTACACTAGGAGGAATATTTTTGATGTTGAATTGTGATTTTGTAGTTGGCATATCAACTTAGCAATTTTTCTAAAGCTTTTTTATTGTAAGGTTTTATTAGATAATGGTCAATTTTCTCCATATTCTTTTCAGTGGTCTCCAGCCCGATATTGTCGCGATTTTTGATTACGAGATTAAGACTTATTCTCTCACCAAATTCTTTCTTAATAAGATTGGCGTTTTTCTTGGCGTTTAAAAAAGCCTTTATGAAATCCTTCTTCGTAATTTTTCTTCCCTCCAAAGCTTCTCGTTTTCTCGTAAAATCCCAAGCCACGCCGGGTTCTTGATAAACATACCAAATTTTAATTATTTTTTCCG
>CAYHGP010000037.1:0-5302 GCA_964356195.1 uncultured Candidatus Peribacteria bacterium
GCACCGGAGCTTTCACCACACGTGAAGGAGCCGGAAAACACCTCAAAGCAGGCGCCAAGCGCGTTATGATTTCCGCTCCCGCCAAAGACGCCATCGACCGCACCATGGTGATGGGCGTGAACAATCTGGAATACAATCCAACCACCGATTTCATCGTGTCCAACGGCAGCTGCACTACCAACGGTCTCGCCCCGGTGTGCAAAGTTCTTCAAGACAGTTTCGGAATCAAAAGCGGCCTCATGACCACCATCCACTCCTACACCAACGATCAAAACTTGTGTGACAACGACCACAAAGATTTCCGCCGCGCTCGAGCCGCTGCTCAGAATATGCTCCCAACTTCCACCGGCGCCGCCAAGGCCATCAGCCTCGTAATTCCCGCACTTGAAGGAAAATTGAACGGCATCGCCATTCGTGTTCCCACTCCGGTAGTTTCGCTCGTGGACCTCACCGTGGAACTCGACAAAGAAGTCACTGCGGAAAGCGTAAACGCCGCCATGAAAATCGCCTCCGAAACGGGACCCCTCAAAGGCATTCTGGGCTATAATGACATCCCTCTTGTTTCCACCGACTTCAAAGGCGACGCGCGCTCCAGTATTTTCGACGCCCTCGAAACCCAAGTTCAGGGCAGCCACCTCGTCAAAGTGCTATCGTGGTATGATAACGAATGGGGTTATTCCTGCCGTTGCATCGACCTCGCTGCGTACATGGCGAGCCGAGAGGCTTTGCAGCCCCTGTAAGCAGTTACGGCAACAAGATTTGCTGAAATAACAAGTTTATGCTATAATTCAATGGTTCAATTTATTCTTTAAGCAAAATAAAAATGAAAGAACTTTCCTCTTTCCGTCCATATTTTAAAGACAAAAAGTCTCTCATCGCCGGAGTCATTATAGGAGCTCTTGCCGCAAGTTTACTCTGGTTCATGACCGCAAATGTTCAAACCAGTATTTTTAAAAAGTGGCACAATAAAAAGTCTGTCGAAACGATTGTTCCCACCGTTATTGAAACGGGGAACGTTATTGAAACGGGGAACGTAATCGAAACGGGGAACGTAATCGAAACCGGCAATTAAGAGACCGGAACCATTCCATCCACCGCCTGTTTTATAGGCAAACACTCAAGCCCGTAATAATCGGGCTGTTGTGTTTGTTCCAGAAACTGGTGTAAACGCGCGGAATCATGGACCAAAGCTTCATATTCGGTATGCAGCCCATCAAACAAAGACTTATCTCCCGTAGTAAAAGTTCGCGCAATCAATCGCATTTTGAGCTGAATGAAATTCATAAGTTGCAAGGTCAAACGATAACGAAGAGGGAGAAGTGCATCACGAACCGAGAGTCCCCATTGAGTTCGAATTTGGTCCTCTTGCTCCTGCAAAGTCGTCCACACTAAGGCCCTATCCTCACCGCCGGCCGTTGCTTCGATTTCTCTTTGGAAGACACCAGGCAAAGGGAGCTTATATTGCCAGTGTAAAGCGACGGCATTGCAGTAAACATCAAACGCATCCAAAGAAGCGGCATGAACGGGACGATCCAGCACGGCAAAAGAACGAGCTGCTTTGTCATGATAAACACGAATCTGTTTCATATCTTCACTACCGGGAGTGGATGAAAGATATTTATAGGTATCTAAAAGACACCTGAGTATTTCGGCCCTAAGCTCTTGATCCAAAGGGGTGGACACGTCCACAAGAACAAGCTCCGCCTTTAAAGCACTGAGTCGACTATTTGCAGAAAGAACGGATTTCTCCGCCGCAGAATTTAAGGAAGCGATAAGCCCAGTCTCTTCAGGCATTTTTCCGGCAAGCTCACGAGCAAGACGGGCAAAAAGTCGGGAAGCATAAGCAATTCTTGAAAGTGCAGCCCCTGAAAAAGCCAGCGGGAGCAATTCCACAGAAGGATGTTCACATTGAGAAGTGCGCCCATTTTCAACAAATAATGCCTCAAGCTTCAGCACATTTTCCAACTCGCGATGGCGACTGATTCCCAGCGCTTCCAAGTCACCGGAAACTGCAGCCAACTCATCCATAATTCCTGCGTAAGGGTGACCAGAGGGAAGAGCCGCTAATTCTGCGGTAAGTGAAAGTTTAGGAAGCGCCACGCCCGCTCTCCAAGACAACTCAGGTGATAGAACCTTTTGAGCCGAGAGCAAATCTCGTGCATAACTGGCATCCTTTTTGTCTTTGGTTTGCGTCAAAACCCAAACCAAGTCGTGCACAAGCTCCTGAGGAATTTTTTTTAAGTCAACGTGATGGGTCCTACAAGTTTGCAAAAATCGATGATAGAGCTCATAAGCAGCTCCAAAATCCTTTTTTTCATTCAGATAAAGCCGCCCTAAGCGAAAAACCAAATCGAAAGTTTTTGGATCCTCACACGTTTCTAAGGTACCTAAGGCATGTTCAAGTTCAATTGTGGAACGTTCCTCGTTTCCACCAAATCCATCTACTTCTGATCTAAAAAAATTGTTTTCCATAAGATATTTCCGGATATCTGGAGCGTATTGACGCGCAAGCAAACGAGCCTTGCGAATTTTTACATCCGCCGGAACAAAGCATTCTTCTTCGCCTTGTTTTATAATCCTTAAAAACCCTAAGTGCTTCAATTTTCTTAAGCACGCAAACCAAGGCAAATGGGAAAACAATTTTTGGAGATTCACAAGTGAAATCGGAAACCCAATTTCTGCAAGAATACCAAGAACGATCCTATCATTTTCATCTAAACCTGCTGTATCTAAGATATGAGCAAGTTCTCCGGTCCAAACCTGATCAAGCAAAGCGGAATCCAAAGTACAGCTTGCCCCTATCACGACCAAGGCCGGAGAAAAGTTATGAATGAGCAAACGAGGAGTCATCGGACCTTTCCAGCTCTTCAAAAGTTGCCTGACCCGCGCTTTGTGAGACTCATTCAAATCCGTACGCGTCTGAAAAACAAGCTCAAGAGCTTCATTCTCGCCCAAAGGCTCAAGTTCCAAAACTGCACTCAGTTCGCGCCCTTCATAGTGGTCACCGGTCATAGCCCCGGGACGAAATTGATAAGCTCCACAATAAACGAGACCAATAGGTGCCCCGGCCATAGCAAATAAGAAACGATCCATCCGAGCGGCATCTGCGTAGGACACGGTATCGGCATCCCAAAGTAAAAGCACAGGCTGAATGAGTAGATCCGGATGCTCCATAAGTTCATCTACACTACAGCCAAGCTTGGCCTCAAGATCGCCAAAAAGCCCTTTTTCGGAGTCCAAAGTCACCACCTGATTTTCAGTGAACTGTTTTTCGTTGCGGGCATAAAGTTCGGTTGCACGAAGCAAAGCCGACTCCCCGTAACCTCCTTCAACAGCATGATTGCTTTTTTGCACCTTAAGAGCCACCCCATTCGACCCCAAGCGGTCTACAAAGTTATGAAGAGCTGCATGTTCCTTTTCCCTTCCCACAAGAGGCTCGGGCAGGGTCAGCCTCCCGTCCTCTTCGACAGAAAGATGAACTCCCCGATAAGGTGCGCCTTTAATATAGTGAGTGGTCATTTCCACTCCCCTTAGTCCCAAAGCGGCACAAGCCGTACTGTCTACATTGATATAATCCCCATCCCTTCCATGCAAAGCGGCCACGGCACGTACGGTTCCCACAATCACGGCACCCGTTGCATCCACTTGAAAACTACCAGGCAAACGGAGCAGGTCCAAAGCCTGCTCATACCCCAAACCAAGTTTGATACTACAACCGGCCTCTTTTGCCATTTTCTTAATTTGCCTGACGAAGAGTGCAAAAGCCGCTTGAAACTGTTCAGGAGTTTGAATATTCTTGGACCAAAAATGAAGTTCACGCGCTCCTACAGGTTTAAATGAAACAATATTGTCGGTTCCGGTCCCTTGGCTAAACAACTGATCCAAAAACGCTTCGACATCACCCTCTTCGAGACTTAAAACGGCATAATAAGCTTCCAGACGAGGAGTCGTATGTTCAACTTCCTTGCCCTCAAGCAAATCAGCTAGAGCCGCCTCGGAATAAGTACTCATTCGAAGCAATGCCTCAATCACCTTCACTAAAATAAGATTGGACCGAGGAAGGACAAGAGGTTCTCTCCACTCGGAGCTACCAACCGGTTCGCCAAAGGATCCAGCGCTAAGAATCTCACCGGGATTTGCGGCTTTCTGAAGATTTTCGGCTTCCTCGATTGCGGCACCTTTAACAATAACCCCTCCAGTCTTCTTCTCTTTTCCGGTATAAGCAAGCACTTTGAGCCCGGCTTTCCACGGACATACTCCACTCCTAAGGTCAAAGCTAGGTTTTTGAGTTGCAGGATCAATTGGATATTTAGAGCTCCAATTCGGATAAACTCTATTCTTCAATTTTTCTATTTTCATCGGAATGCGCAACCGCTTGAGTTCCGCTTCAAGCTTCCCCTGTTGCTCAAGACTAAAGCTAAGAAATTTGCCGGCATCTCCAACCACAGGTTCCAATAAAGCCACGCCCGTTTTCTGAGCAAGTTCATTAAAAGCATTGCTTAAGTCCGTAGCTGTTAAAAGCTTATCATTAAATTCACCCTCCAAAAGACAAGGAGTGAATGCACAGGCATCCACCACGGTTACAGCATAGCCCTCAAGAGGCACTTCAAGTTTCACGCCATCTGTAATATCTTTCCATCCCTCCCCTGACAAACGTCTTTCCTCAAGCTCGGCGATTAAAGTGGGCAAAAGCGGTCGGAAATGAAGCGGGGCAGCAACCTTATGGTAAATGGCCTCCAATTTTACCCTAGCCTCATCTTCACTCAAAAACAGCAAACAACTAAGCAGGCGTGCTGAAATATCACCTTCGTTGGCAAAATCACGGAGATCACCCAGGTCGTTTAAAACATCCTCTCTCTCCTGAGGATCGGTCTCCCCGGCTAGTCGAAGACGCCGAGACGTTCCGGCTCGCAATGAACCCAATGTTAAGTCCTGTCCTTTTTTGAGGGGAGAAGAATCACATTCCGGAAGTACTTCGATGGCGTTCAAATCTTCACCCATACCTTATTAAGAGACACGTTATTGTAACATTAATGCATATTTTGACAAGAGCGAGCTTGAGATTTCGACCCGAAAGCGTTATAAATAGGGTGTATGCACACTGAAGATCGAAAAAACCAAGTCCTAAGTGCCATCATTGAGCACTTCGTAAAAACGGCGGAACCTGTGGGTTCCAAGACCATTATTTTGACTTACAATTTCAAAGTGAGCCCCGCCACCGTGCGCAACGACATGGCCGACCTTGAAGAAGAAGGCCTCATCATGCAGCCCCACACCTCCGCCGGCCGCGTCCCCACGGACA
>CAYHGP010000038.1:0-2352 GCA_964356195.1 uncultured Candidatus Peribacteria bacterium
TCACTTTCTTCGATTTTTTTGGCTGAATCAATGGTCATTGTGAAGTCCATTGTGCTGGCAGTGACGGCGGCTAAAGTCGTGTCTTCGATTTCAATCTTAGAGCAAGAGTCGGGGGCTAAATCGGCCAGTGGGATAAGAAAGTCTTTGACTGTGGAAACTGTGATTCCTTCGGCACTTACTTTGTAGTCAGTGGTCACGCCCATTATTTTTGCATCGAGGGTCCCATCGAGACACACGTCGGCTACGAGAGTCGAATTTGTATTGTCGTACGTGACGGAATCAATTTTTAAATCTACGGATTGTTGGATCTCGTTGAGTTCGGTTTGTCTGGTGGTACCGCTTGTGGCTAGGCTTATGGTTTCTGAGACTACTGCATCGCTATTTTGGGTTCTGGTGCTTGTGAATTCTCCTTTTTGATCAGTATAGCCGTCGGCGCTTACGCTGTATTTTGCGGTTCCGGTAGAATTTGTGTCGAGCAAACAGGCGTAATATTTGAGGCTGTCGGATACCATTGTACAAGTCATCATGGAGCTTGAGTCATAGCCGGCTTTAACGGTGGCGGTAGTAATTGGGGTAGTTCCGTCCATTACTCCAATTAAATATCCCGGATACATTATTGTGAAGTAAGCGTTTGTACTTGGATTTTTATAAACTTTTGCATCCACATAACCGTCTACAGAGACTGTGATGTCGGCAGGATCTGTGCTTGGTAGAATTTTCACCGCGTATGCGGTGCCGGAGGAGCTAACTCCTTGAACGTCTGAATGAATGAAGTTCGTTGTACCAAGTCCGGAAAGAGCATCTTCGTTGAGAGCCACAACGGATATTTCAACGGTGGTGTAATTGTCAGAGGGGGCCTGTCCTCCTGGTGTTTGTTGTGCCTCTGCTACGTCATCGGTTCCGTCGAGAGGGTCGGTACCACTGTCCATTTCAGTTTTATCATCCACGCCTCCTCCATCGGTGTCAGTCAGGAGAGGATCAGTATTCAGTCTATTGACTTCGATCCCATCGGGTAAACCATCTCCGTCGGTATCAGGATTATTGGGGTCGGTATGAAGGTCGGCTTCCAGGCTGTCGGTGAGGCCGTCATCGTCGGTATCAAGGTCTGCAAGCTGTAGTGCGCCTCCTACTTGTTCTTGTTCCTTAACAAGCTGCTCTACGTCACCTTTCAAGAGCTCCGTTTGGGTGAGGGCAAATGCCACTCCTCCCAAGACCACTAAAGCGATAAGGACGTAGATGAGCTTTTTCATGTTTGTTTTAAATAAATCTTAGAATTGTACACTAAAAAGGCCAAGTTGGCAAGGAGTGAGGTTTGAGCCGTTATGGATGCCTAATACAGCGTAGACCAAACTCGTTCCGCAATCACGGCGGCCTCGGCTCTCGTAAGCTTGTCGTTAGGGCGGAAACTGCCGTCGCCATAACCTTCGATGATTTCGTAATCGGTGGCTACGGCAACTGCGTAGGCAAACCAGTCGTCGGCATTTACGTCGTAATAAGACGTGATGGTGTCGGAAGTGTCATAATCAATAATTCCGGCAATATCCATGATCATTATCGTGGCTTCGGCCCGAGTGATGGGGTCGTTTGGGTGAAAGCTGCCGTCGTCATATCCTGACACAAAACCTCTCCAGCGAGCAAAAGTGATGTATTGGTAGTACCAGTCGCCGGGGTTGGTGTCGGTAAATGTGTAGGCTTGTACGGCAAAAACATTATAGCCGAGTTCTCGAAGGGAAATTTTTAAAAATTCCGCACGGGTGACGTCTTCGTCAGGGGCATAGTTGCGCTCGGAGTAACCTTCCACCGTGTCCTGAGTGTAAAGGAAGCAGATGGACTCTTCGGCCCAGTGTCCAACGATATCAATAAAAGGATGCTCGCAACCGGAGTCTGTGGTTTCTGCCACCACGCCTGAACTGAAAGCGAAGGTGCATAAAAATAAAGATGCGAGGATTTTTTTCATAGTAATCCGGTGTTTTTGTACACAAGTTCCATGGTTTGGTCGGCGAGGAGGCGGGCTTTTTTGGCGCCCATTTCCATGATGCCGTCGAGGTCTTTGGATTTTTCGAGTTTGGTGCGGCGAGTTCTGGCATCTGCGAAAAACTCGAGAAGGCGAGTGAGTAGGGCTTGCTTGGCACGGCCGTAACCGAAACCACCGGCCAGGTAATTTGCTTTCAGCTCCTCGAGTTCCTTCGAACTAGAAAATTGTTCATAAAGGGAGAGGATGATGTCGTTTTCCAGTGGCATGGGGTCTTTGAGGTCGATGCTGGCGGTCTTGATCCCCATGACTTGTTTTTTCAAAGTGGCTTCGTCGTCGAAGATGCTGATGGTGTTGTTGTAGCTTTTGCTCATTTTTTG
>CAYHGP010000038.1:2452-5171 GCA_964356195.1 uncultured Candidatus Peribacteria bacterium
CGTTCGAGCAAAGCATGAGGTGAGACACAGGAAAGAATCCATTGAAGTTCGGCGTGTTCTGGAATGTCGCTTTGGTAGAAAAAGGTCACTTTTTCGGGGTTGAGGCCGAGGGCGAGGTAATCGAGAACAACGCCACGGCGATATTCCTTGAGGTCGTTTGCGTTGTGAACCGTGGTGAGAGCGTGATAGTCCGCTACAAAATAAAGACACTCGTGACCTTCATCTTGAAGGGCGACGTGTTGGCGAATGGCGCCCAGGTAATTCCCGATGTGCGGACGACCGGTGGGTTTAATTCCCGAAAGAATACGCATCTTTTTTTCCATGCTCTATTTATAGCTTAAACCGATGGCGAAAAAAAGCTAAGATGAAGTCATGCAACACTGGCTGCTTAAATCCGAACCTGATTGTTATTCCTGGGCAGAAATGGAAAAGGATGGCAAAACTTTTTGGGATGGAATTCATAATTACCAAGCGCGAAATAATTTGCGTGCCATGAAAAAAGGCGATTTGGCATTTTTCTACCACTCGGGCGATGAGCGTCGGATTATGGGTGTGGTCGAAATTGTGAAGGAGGCTTACCCGGATAAAGAAGACCCCGTTTGGAGCTGGGTGGATGTGAAGAAGGTGCGGTCTTTGTGGCGACCGGTGACTTTGGATGAAATGAAAGATCATCCGGGTTTGGCCGGGATGAAATTGTTTAAGCAAGGAAGACTCTCCGTGGTGCCGGTGGAAGAGAAGGAGTGGGAGTTGATTTTAAATGCTCAGTAGCGGGTCCACATCAATTCTCCAGCCTTCGAGTTCCTTAGGATCGAGTTTTTGTAGGAGGCTGCGAGGGTCGGGGCCTTGAACCAGAACGTTCCATTGATATTTTCGGTTTACTCGAGGAAAGAAGGCTGGTGCGGCGAAGCTTTCGTAGTTTTCGGTGGCCAGTTTTTTCTGAAGGTCTTTGGCTTTGGTTTCGCAAAGTTTGGCGTTTTCACTCACGAACATGAGTTTAAGGAGGCGTCCAAAGGGAGGAAATTTGAACTCTTCGCGCGAACTAATTTCTTGTTCATAGAAGCCGAGGTAGTTGTGAGTTTGGCTGAATTGGATACTGGGATGCTGTGGATTATAAGTTTGAATCACGACTTCTCCTTGTTTCTCACGACGTCCGGCGCGACCGGCAACTTGAGTGAGGAGTTGGAAAATGCGTTCGGGAGTTCGGAAATCCGGAATGTGCAGGCCAAGGTCGGCCAAAATGACACCGACTAAACTCACGCTGGGCACATCGAGGCCTTTGCCAATCATTTGAGTGCCGATGAGAATGTCGATTTCGTTGTTGTGAAGCTGTACGTGAAGGTTTTCGAAGCTGTCTTTTTTGCTCATGGTGTCTTTGTCGGCGCGGGCGATGCGAGCCAGCGGGAAAAGTTTTTTAAGTTCCGTTTCCACACGTTCCGTTCCGAGGCCAAGGTGCTTGATGCGTGAGCTTTTACACAGGGGACAAAGCGTTGGAACCGGAGCAATACGTCCGCAGTGATGACAAAGCAGGCTTTGCATTCTTAAAGTGCGGTTGTGGAGGGTTAAGGGGAGTTCACAGTCGGGACATTTCACAATATAACCGCAGTCCCGGCAGAGGGTTGAGGAGGCGGAGCCACGGCGATTGAGGAATAAAATGACTTGTTCTTTTCGCTCCAGGGTTGATCTAATTTTTTGTTCAAGTAGGTCGCTGAAGATGGAAAAGTTTTTAGCTTTGAGCTCCACGCGCATATCTACAATTTCTACGCGTGGCAGTGCCGTTCCTGAAATGCGTTCGGGTAGTGTGTAGAGTTTGTAGCTTCCTGTTTGAGCGGCGTACATGGTTTCCACGCTGGGTGTTGCGGATCCAAAGAGGACTTGGGCGCCGGTTTGCCCGGCGATTTTCAAGGCTACGTCACGGGCATGGTAACGCGGGCTTTGATCTTGTTTGTAGCTCCATTCGTGTTCTTCATCCATAATAATGAAGCCAAGCTTTTTGAAGGGAGAAAAAAGGGCGGAACGGGATCCAATGATTAAAGGTGTTTCTCCGGAACGAATTTTTCGCCACAGTTCGGCGCGTTTTCCTTCGCTGACTCGACTGTGAATAACGGCCACCTCAGGGAAGCCGGCTTCAAAGTAACGGAGAAGCTGGGGGGTGAGAGAAATTTCAGGAACCAGGAGAAGTGCTTGCTCGCCTTTTTGAACACAATTTTTGATCAACTGCTTGTAGATTTCCGTTTTTCCGGCACCGGTAATTCCGTGAAGTAAAGAGACGGCCGGTTTTTCGTTGAGGATGGACTCGAGAATTTCTTTTTGCGCGGGTGTGAGCGTGTGCAGTTTTTCAGGTTTAATTTTCTTTTCCGTCTTTTTTACGGCGCGCTCTGCTTTTGAAACTCGAAAGATGTTTTTTGGTAGCATCAAGCGCAAAGCATCGAAAAGTGAACAAAAATAATATTCAGCAATCCATTCGGCAAGGTCGAGCTGCCAATCCCAAAGGAGTTTCTCTTCGCGAAGGGCGCCAAGAATCATTTTTGTCGGAAAGCTTGGCCTTTCTTTATGAACCTTCAAAACCAGGCCGGGCTTTTTATTCTTTTGAAAGGGAACTTCTACGCCGCTGCCTCTTTCCACGCTTAAACCTTCCGGCACTTCATAGGTGAAGCGTTCTTGTTTTCGAGCGTAAGGATGGTGGACCACCACTTCTGCAAACATCACGGTGAGTTAGGGG
>CAYHGP010000039.1:0-4322 GCA_964356195.1 uncultured Candidatus Peribacteria bacterium
ATTTTCTCCCGAACCCCGCCTTCCAACTGGCTCAATTCCACGTCGTCCAGAGTTTCAGTTTGTCCATTGTACTCCCAGGTGATTTCGGTCACAAGATTGGTGTCGAGATCAAAAGTCCCGGAAACGGTGACCTGGCCGTCGACCAGAATTCCTTCGATGGTGAACAGATTTTGTTTTAAATCCACCACGGTAATCGTGAAGTCTTCAGGTTTCAAAGTGGCGTCTTCAAGAGCGCTTTCAACCAAGGAAATGGCCACACCTTCGGCAAGAGTTTCGTCGGAAGTATCACCGGAATCGGAAGTTTCGTCCGTAGTTTCAGTTGCCGTAGAATCATTCACGGCTTGTTCGATCACCGTTTTGGCGTTTTCCAAAGTAATACCGGTGGAGAAACGAATTTCCTCAACCACCACGTCATAAAGGATTTGAGTTTCGCGGTCGTACTTGGCTTCAAAAGCAAAGCCGGCCGTTCTCGCTCCATCAATACTAAACAAGCGGTAAGAGCTGTCCCCAAGCGAAGTCACACTGCTGAATTGAATAGCATTGGAACGCAGTGCCGTTTCCACCTCTTTCGTGGCGTCTTCAAGCGTGATGCTGACGGTTTCCTCCTCATCGGAAGAGCGCAAACTTTGGATGTAATCATTGAGGTCGGCCAAATCCGAGGCTTTCGTTCGGTAAGCGGCCAAACCTTCCTCGAAAGAGTCATAAGTATAAAACTCGGGCGAATTCATAAACAAGATGGAAAGGTCAAACTCCTCCAGCTTAGATTCGAAGTAATCGCGAACGGCCACTTCGGAACTAATAGAATTAAGGTAAGACTCTGCCTCCGAAAGCAGTTCTTTCGCCAAGTCCGTCGCCGTTTCCACGGAAACTTTTCTATCGATTACATAGGTAAAGAGATTGTCCAAAAAGCGGATTTTACTCTGCACAAAAGCCTGACGTTCTTCGTCAAGATCTTGGTCGGACCCGGAAAGATCGAGGATTTTCTCTTCCAAATCGGTGAGCAATTTCACGGAATCGGTGGAATAAAAAACAGAATGGCTGCGAAGCAAAAGTTCCAAAAGCACATACTCTCGCCCGATTTCATCCGAAGTTTCAGGAGCATCAAAATCCCCGCTGTTCAAGGCGCTTTCGAACTTTTCCTGGTAATCCATATAAGCGCTCTGTGCTTCCACGTTGGAGCCGGATTCCAGCAGACTTTCAATCTCTTGGAACTGACGACGAAGTGCCGTGAGAGGATCTTGTTCGGGGTATAGAATTTCAGCAGCAGCCGCTTTCAGCGGATAAAGTTCATCTCCGGGAACAACAAAGAAAAGTTCACGGTAAAGTTGCCCCACCTCTTCTTGATTTTGAGTGGAGCTTTGCCAAGTGCTGAGCCATGTCTGCCCCTGCGTTGCATCCCCATAAAGAAGATTCGTCATGGCATAAGTCAGAGCATTTTCTTTTTCACGCTCTTGAAGTCTTGTTTCAGCGCTTGAAAGGACGGTCAAGGTCTGGCGCATAAAATCGTAGCCGTCGCTGAACACCCCTCCAATACCGGTGATTGCCGGACCAAAGTCGCTGTCCTCTTGGACTTGATTCAAGAATGCGAGCTCATTGTCAGAGTAAGCCTGTTGGCCGGAAGCCATAACGGAAGCCAAATCCTCTGAAAGCTCCGTGTCCTCAAAATCAAAAACCTGAAATTCCTTGGTTAATTTAGTGAGACGAAGGCGAGCCAAGGTCTGAGTGACTTTAGAAGAGGAAATCTTCATTTTAGTATCTGTTGGAACCAAGAGCGCATTCAAATCCTTTCCATTCAGAAGGAAGGTGACCAGGCTCGGATGCGTGAGTCCGTAAACGTCGAGTTGCTCCGCACTCAAGGCGACATAAGCGACGCTGTTTTGTGAATCCACTCGAGTAAAGGGGGTTTCAACGCTCACGGAAAAGTCACCGGCAAGCGTAGAGAAAAACACGCTTCCACTGTTGAGTTCAACATCGAGATGCCCGGTAGTTTCGTCCCAAGTCAGCACCGCGCTGCTTCCCGGCAAAAGACTAATGCTGTCGCGACTGTTCAAACGTGCCGTCATGGTTTCGGTGGCTTCAAGAGCTTCACCCCAAACCACCGCCCCTTCAAAAGTCCACCCGCCTTCCTCGCCGGTTTGGGCTTGTGGAAAAGCAAAAAACGAGGCGGCTCCACAGGCCACGGAGACCACCGCTACAAGGACAATGTTGATAAGAGAAGCACTTTTCATTTTGAACCTGTTTTAAATCTATAAATTATAGCAGATTTTCCTCTTTTTTAAAAGGCCTAGTGATGCTAGCCTGCCCTTATGAAAAAATTCCTCCTCGCCACTTTTCTTATTAGTATCCTGGCTCCTCACGCCGCTTTTGCTTCTTTTCAAGATGTCGACAACAATTCACCCTACCAAGACGCTGTAAATTACCTGGAACTCGAAGGAGCTTTGGACTCAGGCGATACTTTCCGCCCCGATGAATTTGCCACCCGAGCCGCCTTTTTCAAAATGCTGTTCAAAGTATTCAACGAAAATGGAGAGGCCGTGACTCTCACCCATGCCTTCACCGATGTTCCAGAGGATGCCTGGTTCGCTTCGTACGCTCAGCTCGCCCTCGACTATAAACTGACGCCAGCCGGCCTTTTTGAACCTTCAAAAACACTTCGTCGCATCGAAGCCTTGGACCTTCTCATGCAAGCCTACGGACTCGCGGCACCCATTATTCCCGCCGGCGACCGAGCGGATCTTTTTGACGACATCAGCACCAAACACCCCTATTACTCCCTCATTTCCCGTGCCGCCGAGGAAGGAATTTTAAGCGCAAACCCCGGTGAAAAATACCTTCCCAACCACCGCATTACCCGTGGTGAATTGGCCCAAATGATTTACGACTTTGAAGTCTGGAAAACCGACAACTTAAGCGTCAAAGCCGGTTCTGAATTCTACAAATCCGACATTTTTGCCGACATATGGAACCGAATTCTGAACGACCTTTACCTCCCCTCGGGAAGTTCCGTGGATCAGGAAGCCCTCTTCCAAATCGCCGTGAAAGCCGTCCTCGAAAGCCTGAACGATCCTTACACTAAGTATTTTGATGAAAGCGCCGCCACCGAATTCATGAACATTTTAGATGATACTTTCGAAGGCGTCGGAGCCGTTCTTATTCAAGACGACGAAACCCTGAATGTCTATATTACAGAGTTTCTGGAGGACTCCCCCGCCTCCAAATCCGGTCTCAAAGTGGGTGACCAAATCACCGCTGTAGACGGCGTTTCAGTCGAAGGGATGCTCATCGAAAATGTCATGGCCCGCATCAAAGGCCCCGCAAACACAAGCGTTGAAGTCACTGTTTTACGCGACGGGACCACTTACACCTATAAGATCACTCGAGCGGTCCTCACCATCAATATCGTGAAAGGTAAAATCTACGCCAAAGACAACTGGTTCATTGACATCGACTCCTTTGGAAGCAACATTGTGGAGGGAGTGATGATCGCAATACAGGAGCTTGAAGCGCAAGAAGACAACCCAAAAGCTATTATTTTGGATCTCCGCGGAAACCCGGGGGGCTATGTGAACATGGCGAATTTTGTGGCCGGACTTTTTGTTCCCCATCTGACGCCCTTGGTAACCCTGGATTACGGAGGCCCCCAAGAAACCATTTATAACGGAGACGTTGGGCCCTACCAAGACATCCCTCTCTACATTTTAGTGGATGAATACAGCGCCTCGGCCTCTGAAATTCTAGCCATGACTTTGCGTGAAGCCGACGATGCCATCATCATTGGGAAGCAAACTTTCGGGAAAGGCAGCGCACAAGAAGTAATCACCTACTGGGACGGTTCCATCCTTAAAATGACCGTCGCGCGTTGGCTATCCTCCGAGGGAAACAGCATCGAAAAAGTCGGTGTCACTCCGGACATCCTGGTAACAGGAGAAAGCGACGTTAAAGATTTATGGCTGCAGGAACTTAACAAACTCCTGTAGTAAACTCCGCTTCAAGCCACGTCGCCTTTGGATCGGTCTTATTCGGTTCGCAATGCGAGGCCAATGGCTTTTCGTCCATTGTTTTTCATATTCCAGCAGGAGATAAAGACCGCGTTTTTTTAGCTCGCGTCCAATAATTCCACCAGCGTGAGGGCTGCTGTATTTTTTCGGAAGCGGTGAGCAAAATCCGTGAGCGTAATGACACAGCTCATGCGCAATGACTGAACTAATTATTTGTTCGGGAACTTCCGGGTCACGCAAAAAACCATTAATAAGGATATGACTCTGCCTCTTGTCGCGACTCATGCGAATAGAACCCAGTCGCCTCCTGGCCTTTCGGCCAAA
>CAYHGP010000040.1:0-4126 GCA_964356195.1 uncultured Candidatus Peribacteria bacterium
TCTTTTCGGAACTGTCCCTCGTGCGCTTTTTTCGCAAACGTGTAGGCGTAGCGAACCCGCTCCTCATTGAGGTCGCTCAAGTATTTCTTTGCGGCAGTGACTACGGGCTCAATCATAAAAGTTGACTAAGCTAATGACTCATTTTATATTAGCCAAGTTGTTTCGGCAAGTCGAACAAAAAGTTTATGACTTTAAAGCCATCCAAAGGTCGGGTTCTTGTAGGTATGTCCGGAGGGCTCGATTCGTCGGTGACCGCCGCCCTCCTTCAAGAACAAGGTTACGACTGCGTGGGAGTCTACATGAATTTGTGGGCGGACCCCACGGTTTTTGACCTGGAAGACCTTAAAAAGTTTCCTCAGAACAAATGCTGTTCCATCGGCTCGCTGATGTTTGCGCGCAGCATCTGCCAAAAACTGGGAATTCCTTTTTATTCGGTGAATTTTGAGGAGGCTTTCAAGGGCAACGTAGTGGATTTCTTCCTCGAAGGGTTCAAGCAGGGAGAAACTCCCAACCCCTGTGTGCGCTGCAACAAAACCGTAAAATTTGGAATTCTATTCAAAAAGATGGAAGAACTCGGTTGTGATTTTCTCGCCACGGGCCACTACGCCGAACTTACAGAAGGCAGCAACGGCCAGATTCACTTGAGCCGTGGAAAAGACGCGGCCAAAGACCAAACCTACTTTTTATACAACCTCGATCAAGCACGTCTGAAACAAATCAAATTTCCTCTCGGCACGTACACCAAGCCGGAAGTCCGTGAGCTGGCAAAAAAGTTCGGTCTCAAAGAACTGGAAGACAAGCGCGAAAGCCAAGGCGTGTGCTTTTACCCTGAAAAAACCTATTTCGAGTTTTTAAAACGTTACCTGAAGCCAGGTGAAGATTTTCAACCCGGAAAAATTGAAAACACCAAGGGCGAAACCGTGGGGGAACACCAAGGTCTGCCTTTTTACACCATGGGTCAACGCAAAGGAATTGGGGTGGGCGGTGGCCCCGCTCTTTATGTGAACAAAATGGACTCCATCCGCAACGTGCTTATTGTGGGCAACGAGGATGAGATGACAACGAAGCAGGTTGATGTGCGGGAACTTAACTTTTTATCCGGCACGGCTCCAAGTGAAGATGAAATACTCAGCGCCCGCGTTCGCAGCCAGGGCAAGCTTGTCAAAGCCAAACTCAAGAAAAACGGATCGAACTACCAAGTGCTTTTCCTGGAGCCTGAACAGGGCCTTATGCCGGGCCAGTCGGTGGTTCTTTATAAAGGAAAGGAACTGCTCGGTGGAGGAATCATGTGCTAGCCTTATTGACAGAATGGTGTATTGTAGCACTCCGTAGAATAATTTTATGGAGACCGATCGCAAGTCAATTGTTATTTTGGAGGACGATGAGGACCTTTTAGGCCTATATCAGGCAGCCGGCTTCCAAGAACGTTTAAAAACGAGAGGTTTGGATTTTGATTTAGTGCTTGTAAAGACGGTGGAGGAGCTAAGGGCAAAAGTCAGAGAAGGCATTCGTGTAACTTGTCTAGTGACAGATATGAGAGGGGTAGGTTGGAAAGGAGGAATCGATGAGGTCCTCTCTTTTAGAAATACAGAACGCCTGGACGTACCCGTCATCATAACAACAGGAACCAGTGTGGAGTGGACCGATGATTCACAAAATGAAGAAGTCTTACGGGACGTGGGCATCCATATTCTGAACAAACCCTTTAGGCTTAGTAAATTCATTGAAAAAATTCACGAGGCCCTGCAGAAAATCTGAGAAGTTTTCTTAGTAAATCGGAAGTGGATTGGGCTGCACCATTCTCCCTGAGACCACTTCTTCTATGAGTGCCGCAAAACGAATCAGTTCCTCCTCGCTGCGATCCGGTGGGGTACCATGCAACACCAAGAGGACTTTCCCTTTACTCATATCGACCAAAGCGGAAACGGGCTCTCCGGTTTCTGTTAAAGTACAGCGATTGAGAGTCAATCCCTTGGGCGAAGGAGGCAATCTGTGCTGATCATCCCATCCCCAATCGGTTTCTTGTATGGGGTAAGGGCATTTGGAAGGATTTAAGCTGACGATGCGAGCAGTCATAGGGAAGAGTTGTAAGGGGAATTAAAGAGTAGTTTCACTTGGATGAAACGTTGTTTCCATCGCTCGACGGTGGAGGGGCTGAGGCCCGTGAGCTGCGCCGATTTTCGGATGCTCTCGCCTCTTTTGAGCAGGGTGAGGAGAGCAAGCACTTCTTCCGGCGTCAACTTGGAGCCAAAACTGATTTCGCCGTAGCGCGCGGCATAAGTACGGCTGCAGATTTTGCATTGGTAACGCAACGGCTTGCGACTGTGAAGGGTCAAGCTTGTTGCATGGCAGGGGGAGGAGTTCTTTTTCATTTTTCTGGAGTTTAAAAAAACCACCGGAGGGCCGGCGGTATTTGTTCGTTCTAAAGGAGTTTAGTTCAACAAAGTGCGCCGGCTTTTTTCAGCGATGAGAATGAGCCCGAGCACGAGAACTTGTTTGAACATGAGCCAAGCCTAAACGGTTCATGGGGTCCGGGTCAATGGGGTGTACCTGGAAGGAGTGGTGGAAAAAACCATTTTCGTGCTATAATTGGACGATGAATTCACGTAAGGCGCCACTTACCACGCTTGCATCCCGACTTGCCTTCCAAGTCGACCGAAAAATCCTGCTTTTGGAGGAAGAAAACTTCGTGCGTCTGGATTTGAGCGCCCATGAACACAGCGGAGCGGCTGTTCTGGCCTTACCGAAGCCCTCTATTTTGCCTTCGCTCATGCCTTCACTTTCCACCGCAAAGCAATTCGTGGGGGCGGCCTTGATCATTTATTTGATCCTTTTTGCCATCACCAACGCTTCCGCTTACAGCAAAATTATTATGGCAAACGTGACCAATGCCGTGCTGGCGCAAGAAGCCTCCATTGAGCCCCTACAGCTCAGTGCTGTTGCCCTCGACCCGTGGACCGGCACCCGAGCCTTTGAACACGTGGAACCCGAACGCGCTTTGGAAGCGTTTCAGGGTCAGCCCCTTTCCGAAGACGGTCTCCTCAGCCTGAACCTCGTCCCCACTCCCTACGAAAACCGCATCAGCATCCCATCCTTGAATGTGAACGCACCCATTGTGGAACCCACGCTTGGGGTGGAAGCCTTGCAAGCCAAGGATTGGGGAACCTTGGAGGATCAAATTCGCAGCACCCTTCTCCAAGGGGTGGTTCACTACCCCGGCACCGCTGAACCGGGACAAACCGGGAATGCTTTCCTCACGGGCCACAGTTCCAATGTCTTTTGGGAACTCAGCGACTACAACACCGTTTTTGCGTTGCTTCCGCAGCTTGAAATGGGCGAAGACATTCTCATCAACTATAAACAAAAAGAATATCACTACACCGTCACCGCAAAGAGAGAAGTGACTCCCGATGACGTAAGCATCCTCAAACAAGGCAACGAAAAAATCCTCACATTGGTGACTTGTACCCCTGTGGGAACGACCCTAAAACGCTTGGTGGTTACGGCTGAACTGGTGGAGTAGGCGGGTTAGCCGGGGTGTCCAGCTGTTTCAAAATCTCCTCTTCGGCCTTCTTTTCTTCGGCTTCCGTGTGGGCCTCTTTTTCCTGCAGCGCCACACGTTGCTGTTTCTTTTCAAACACATTCCACTCTTCAAGATGCTTTTTGTTCAACTTCGAAAGTTCATCTTGATATTGATCATCCAACTTGCTGAGTTGAGCCGCTTCCTGGTCCAAAATCGTCTTGAGTCGAGTGACCTGTTCCTCCGTCATAATCGGCAAAATCTGGAACCAGTATTCGCGTTCCTCATTCGACATCGACTCTGTTTTCTTAATAAGCTCCACCAACTGTGGATACTTTTCCATCACCGCCGCCGGCACATTGAATTGCCCTGGAGTTACTGAAGCGGGCGTTGCCGCCGCCGGATTCGCAGCAGCAGGCGCACCTGTTGCAGGTGTTCCTTGAGTGGGGTTTTGTCCGGCCGGATTATTTTGTGGAGGCGTAGCGGGATCCATAACGAGTGAATTATAGTGACTTTTTAGAAACTTTCAAAGGGGATTACTTCGCAGTAGCAGGCTCTGCAGGTTTATCTGTGGTAGTAGCAGGAGGAGTAGGCTCTGCAGGTTTA
>CAYHGP010000041.1:0-1399 GCA_964356195.1 uncultured Candidatus Peribacteria bacterium
AACCAGGCAAATATTTTGTGTTGTCGGAGTCGTGACAACAGCGCCGTTTTTTGCTAGTATTCCGCCACTATGGATCTGTACGCGGAACAAATTGTCGACTTGGCAAAAAATCCACTGAACCGTGGAGAAATGCCGGGTGCTACCCTCACGGGTTCCGGCGTAAATACCACGTGCGGCGATCATGTTCGTTTATATTTGAAGTTGAAGGGCGAGAAAGTGCTGGATGCAAGCTGGGAAGGCGACGGATGTGCCATCAGCACCGCGGCGGTTTCGGTGTTGACGGAGGAAGTGAAAGGGAAAAGCATTAATGGGCTCGAAAAAATGACGAAAGAAGATTTGTACGAGTGGTTGGGAATTTCAAACTTGGGTCCCGCGCGAGTGAAGTGTGTGATGCTGTGTTTGGAGACGATGCAAGGCGCTTTAGAAAAACTATGAAACCCTTATTTCAAGATTACTTTCGAACTCTGATCGGCACCGAAGACGCTGAACAATTTTTTAGTACAATAGAGGCGAAACCCATGGGGCCGCGAAGTATTCGTGTGAACACTTTAAAGATTAGCAAGGAGGCTCTCACCGAGTGGTTTGTTTCGCAAGGCTATGAGGTGAAAAACAGCCGCTATTCGGCAGATGGATTGGAACTCACGGGTGCCGGCGTGGAATGGGCTCTGAAACTTCCCTACCACGCGGGTTTCACGTATCCGCAAGATGCTGCGTCGATGTTTGCCGTGGAAGCTCTGAATCCGCAGCCCGGCGAGCGAGTTTTGGATTTAACCGCTGCGCCCGGGGGAAAAAGTACGCACATCGCTCAGCGGATGCAGAACTCGGGAATTTTGATGACGAACGATATGGATACGAATCGACTTAAAGCGCTGAAGTCCAATCTCAGCCGACTGGGCGTGGCCAATGCCTACGTGACGCGGCTGAATGCCGGGAAATTGGCCGAACATTATCCTGAAACTTTTGATCGAATTTTGCTCGACCCTTCGTGCAGTGGCGAGGGCTTGTTCGTAACAAAAGAAGGACAGCCGAATTATTGGAACAAGAAAGCGCTTAAGCATTTTTCAGGACTTCAGTTTGGTTTGCTGCGGCAGGCATTTCAAATGCTCAAGCCGGGTGGACGACTGTTGTACTCGACGTGCGCTTTGAATGCGATTGAGAACGATGGAGTGGTGAATGATTTTTTGGCGAAGACTCCGGAAGCTCAAGTGGACGAAAGCGTGAAGGATGAATTGGAACAACGCGGCATCCATGTGCCTGATCAAATCGCAGGACTGCAGGGGATTCGATTTTGGCCTCACCTCACCGGAACCAAAGGATTTTTCTGCATCGCCCTTACGAAGACGGCTTCGCAGCATTTAGAAATTCCGGATGCCAGTAAGTTTTTCTTGAAAGTGCTGAG
>CAYHGP010000041.1:1499-4070 GCA_964356195.1 uncultured Candidatus Peribacteria bacterium
GAACTCAGCAAAGAGCAGATGGAAAACGCCTTCAAAGGCCAGCCCGTTACTATTGAGGGCCTTGCCGAAGGAATGTACTTTGCGCGTTACAAACAATTCCCTCTCGGGCTCCTCAAAATCGGCTCACAGCGAACGGAGCTCTTGGTGCCAAAGATGGCTTAATCAATCATTAAAGGCTCGTCGGGACCGAATGAAAAGTTGAATTCTTTGGGCGTGGTGCCGTAGGCTTCATTTTCGTTATAGTACCAATATTCGATGATGCCTCGACTGGCTTCGGTGATCGTGAAATCGTCTTCCAAAGTGGCCTCGCCTTTTTCAGAAAGCATTTTGATGGTGTGGGTGCCTCCGCTCAAAGAAAATCGAAAAGACTCGTAGTGATGTTGATCGTAAACAAAAAAATCTTGGTCCACAGCCACTTTCCCATCGATGAGGACTTGAATATCTACCGGATCGACGTCGAAACTTTGGTTGGTCATATAAAGTACAAAGTTTCCATTTTCGTCGATGGGAATTTCGGTTTCACGAAGAGCGGGCTCGCAGGAGGCTAGTAGCAAAGCGAGACTTAAAATGAAGATTAGATTTTTCATAATCAATTCCAGCCTTCCTTCTCTACCGCGTTTTTAGCGGCGGCTTGTTCGGCGTCTTGTTTGGAAGGGCCTTGGCCTTCACCGGCCAGTTTTTTTGCGAAGTAAATACCCATGATGAAAATCTTGTCATGGTCGGGGCCGGACTCGCTGATCAACTCGTAAGTTGGAGTGACTCCGTAGTGTTCCTGAGCAAGTTCTTGAACGCGGGATTTTGCATCCACGTTCAGACCTTTCGCAATGATGTCATCGAGCAATCCAACAATGTGCTTCATAATGAAGGAATCGGCGACTTCAAAGCCTTTGTCGAGGTAAATGGCTCCAATCAAAGATTCGCAGGTGTTCGCCAAAATGTATTCCTTGTCGCGTCCTCCGGAAAGTTCTTCCCCACGGCTCAACAAAAGGTACTTTCCAAGGTCGAGTCCCTTGGAAACGTTCGCGAGGTTTTTACCCTTCACCAAGGCGCTGCGCCAATTCGTGAGTTGGCCTTCCGGCTGCTCGGGATAGTTTTTATATAAAAATTGAGTGACCGCCAGTTCCAGAACGGCATCTCCCAAAAACTCTAAGCGTTCATTGTAATATATTTCGTCCGTGTGTTCATTGATGTACGACTTGTGTACAAATGCCAAGCTGAGCAGGCTTTTGTCTTTGAAGGTGATTTCAATGACCTTTTCCAGGTCGTCGAGATTTTTAATCTTTATTGTCATTTGCTTGTGGCTTCGCCACGTTATCGTAGATTGAGCTTAATACGCCGTTAATAAATTTAGAAGAGCTTTCGGTACCAAATTCCTTTGCCAACTCAATGGCTTCATTGATTGCTACTAAGTTTGGGATGGTCTGGTCGAAGAGTAATTCACAGACTCCAATCTCCAAAATAGCTCGATCGATGGGTGCAATTTTCTCCCAAGACCATTCGGGAGCGTATTTCTGAATGGTGGTTTTAATTTCCTTGCGGTGAAGCAAAGTTTTTTCTAACAATTGAGAAGCGTAAGTGCGATCGGTCACACTGAGCGCTCCGTTCACCAGGTTATACGACAAAATGGACTCTGCAAGACCCCCACGGAATTCCCAGGCAAACAAGGTTTGCATGACGACTGCCCGGAGAAGGTGGCGCTGCGAGGCCATAATAAAATATTAAGGAACGAAGAACGGACGAAATTACTCAGCCTTGATCTTAGTGACCTTGGCTTCTGCTTTCTTAACCTTACCCAAAACATCTCTTCCCTGGTACATTCCACAGTCGGGACACGCTCGGTGTTGAACGATGGTTGAAGTACAGCTAGGACACTTCTTCATGGAAGTAACACGGCTCAATTTCAAACGAGTTCCGTTTTCAAAAGATTTGTAGCGTCGATTTGAACGTCCTTTCGACTGCTTCTGTTTGGGTACCGCATGTTTTGCCATAAATCGTTTTTAAAGTGTTGCCGAAGCCGGCTGCGAGCGTATTTTAGAGTATTTCAGGAGAAATGCAAGTGATTTGCCCAAGAGTCATCCTAATCAAGAAGGCCCTTGAGCCCCGCCAACGCCTTCACCCCTTTAGAACCCTCGGGCTTGGCCTCTTCGAACTTGGCGCAGAGTTTCTTGCAATAAGGCTTCATTTCCAGGTTCAAAATGAGATCTTGGCGGACTGGTTCCAGGGGTTCGAGTTCCTTGCGGTGTACGTCCATCTTGATGTGTTCGTTCTCGTCGTCATCGGGCAAAGGGTCGGTTTCGTAGAAAAGCCACTCGGAGGGCTTGAAGTTCAAAGGCAGGCTTAAGGGCTTGCCACAGCGGGTGCAGAAGGTTTCTTGGGTGGCATCCAGAGCTTCCAGGAGCATCATAATGCCCTCTTCTACTCTCATGAAGTGGCCGTGAGCCGTGACGGGACCGGTGATTTCAGGAATCGCCAGCTCCCCGGCCTTGAAGCTCAGTTCAAAGGGTTCTTGGCTTCCATTGGGGGCCTGATAAAGTTTGTCGATTTTGAGCATAGGTCGTATATTATAGTATG
>CAYHGP010000042.1:0-3719 GCA_964356195.1 uncultured Candidatus Peribacteria bacterium
CTATTTACAGTCAAACTTTGATTGCAGATGCCGCCAATGAAACCGTGAACTTCCAACCGGTGGAAAATCTTGAACTCGGAGAACATACCGTAACTTGGTACGCCGTGGATCTGGAAACCAATCAAAAAAGCTCGCCCACCCAAGTGAACTTCACCGTGGCCACCACCGCCTTCGCCACAGGAGACACCAACTCCCCTTGGCTCATCGTCTTGGGTAGCATCGCCGTTCTGGCCAGCTTAACTGCTCTTGCCCTCTTCTTCCGAAGTCGTAGGACAGTGAAATCCTGAAATTCCCTTACAAGCTTTAGTTCTTACTCTCCCCTTTCTCACCTGGGAGCAAAAGAAGAGTAAGAACCCTCGTAAGGGAATTTCGGAATTACAATCATTGAAGATACTTGGATTTCTGCGAAGCATAAAGGGTCCTCGCTGAGCAGAAATCCAAGTATCTTCAAACTCTGGTTGGAATTTCAGGATTCCCGTGTAAAATAAAGACGTGACACGCCACACCAAAATTCTAGCGACGCTCGGCCCCTCCACAGAGGAAAAGTCTGAAATTCGGACGCTCGTTTTAGCAGGCATGGATATTGTGCGCCTGAATTTTTCCCACGGAACTTACGATCAGTTCAAAAAGATCGTCAAAAATATTCGTGAAGTGGAAAAGGAGCTGGGCAAAACAGTAGTGATCCTTCAAGATTTGCAAGGTCCAAAAATTCGTTTAGGCGAAATCCCTGGTGGAGAAATGGCCGTTTCACGCGGAGACATTATTACCTTTTCCACACTCAAACCTGAAAAAAACACCGTACACCTTCCCTACGCAGTACTCTCCAAGGTCGTAAAACCGGGTCACGCCTTGCTCATTGAAGACGGACTTATTCGAACAAAAATTTTGTCCACAAAAGGTTCATTGATACGAGCAAAAGTGGTAGAGGGCGGACTTTTGAAATCACACAAGGGAGTGAATATTCCAGACTCACGTCTTCCCGCTTCGGAAGCACTCACTGAAAAAGACGGCAAAGACCTCGCCTTCGGAGTGAAAACACTCGGCGTGGACGCAATCGCCGTTTCTTTCGTGGAAACCGGAAAGGATCTTGAACGCGTACGCAAAGAAATTCAGCGTTACACAAAGCGACCGGTCGTCATCATTGCCAAAGTCGAGCGTCCGAAAGCCCTGCTGAAATTAAACGAAATTATTGCAGCCGCCGATGGCATTATGGTGGCTCGCGGCGACCTTGGAATTGAAATCGAAGCCGAACGCGTACCCATCGAACAACGACGCATCATCGCTCTCTGCAGACGTGCCGGAAAACCAGTCATCATCGCCACCCAAATTTTGGCCTCCATGGAGACGAACCCGCTCGCAACCCGCGCGGAAATCAGCGATGCCGCCAACGCCATCTTCCAGCACGCCGACGCCTTCATGCTTTCCAACGAAACCGCCGTCGGCAAATACCCGACGAAAGCCGTACAAACCTTAGCTCGAGTGGCCACCGTCACCGAAGAAGCCATTTTCCAAAACCAAGAACTCTTTCCCATTCCAGCGTCCAAAAACCCTGATCTTATTGAAGATGAAACGCTCGCCCTGAATGCCTGCCATGTGGCAGACGAAGTTGATGCCGATGCCATTGTAGTACTCACCCGGAAAGGTTACACAGCCGCCTCCATCACGAAACACCGTCCAAAAAATCGAATCATTGTAGTGACGGATTCCCTTTATACCGCGCGTAATCTGCACTTCCTCTGGGGAATTCATGAGGTAATCCTCCACAAAGGCCCGCTTCGTTCCGAAGAAAGCATCGCCCTCTTGCGCAAGAAAAAAATCCTCAAACCCGGCAGCAAAATTGTACTCGTGAAACTTTCCAACGAAAAACGCTCGCTTGTGATGATGACCGTTTAGTCTATGAAAATCCTAGGAATCGACCCCGGTCTCGCCACCACAGGCTTTGCTGTTTTGGAAATGAACGGACGAACAAAAAAGTTACTCACTGTAGGCGTAATTCGGACCCCGGCCAAGCACGAATTCGGAGAAAGACTCTCGGAAATCTACGATGACGTCACCGACCTTATCCGTGAGTACAAGCCGGAACTCTGTGCTATTGAACAACTTTTTTTCTCAAAGAATGTGACGACCGGAATCCAAGTTTCCCACGCTCGCGGCGTTATCATTTTAGCCCTCGAAAAAGCCAAGATTCCCGTCACCGAATACACGCCCAGCGCCATGAAACGTCTCCTCACGGGCAACGGGAAGGCCGACAAAAAATCCATCCAAAAAATGGTGATGCTCGAACTGGGTCTTGCTAAAGCTCCCCACCCGGACGATGCTGCGGATGCAGTGAGTCTTGCTCTTTGCCTTGGCGCTACATTAAGATGAACGCATGAAAACGCGCGCCCTACAGTATGGAGTTATTTTTCTTTCCGCTTCGCTCATCCTTGCGGTGGGTCTTACTCTTTTTGGAGCTATCCAGAAATACTCTGAAGCGAATCTTTTGAATGACGCTCTCACCCCGGGAGAGGAAGGCGTCTCTTTGAGTTACGAAACCCGCATCGCGAAAGGGGATCAACTTTTTGGAGCCGCTTACTATGAACTGGCCGCAAACGAATACGCCTTGGCCACAAAAATCGATGACAACCAAGAAGAAGCTCACACCAAACTCGGAAAAACTTATCTCAAACTTTCAAACTACGAGCAAGCCGTTCAAGAGATGAACCGAGCGATGGAAATCAATCCCGGCGACAATACTCGTGCAAACTACGGCCTCACCCTACTCCGCAGCAAAAACTTCGAACTCGCAAAGGAAGTGCTTGCAGAAATCAGTGACAGCCATCAACCGGGTGTTTTTGAGCGAGCCATGCTGGACGCCTACCAAGGCGACTACGAAGCCGCCAAGCAGGGCTTCACCAGGGCCTCAGCTCTCAGCGGATCCATACTCCCCGCCATCATTCAAAATTTCCAAAATGCCTTCAACGCTTACGATTCTCAGGAAGGAGGGCAAACAGTTTATCTTCGAGCTCTGCTCACCAAAGCTCTTGTGGACGCGGAGGAGTACCCCATGGCCGAAGAACTTGCTCTTCAAATTCTGAACGAAAAAAACGACTACCGCGATGTATGGATTTTACTCGGCTACTCGCAGCTCAAAACCGACAAATTTGAAGGGGCTGAAGATGCCTTCAAGGAAGCCAAACGTTTAGATGCCGTAAAGCCGGAAACACACTACTTCCTGGGCATGGCACACTTCGAACAGAAAGAATACAGCGAGGCCGTAGACTCTTTTGAACTCGCGCTGCTCTATGGATTTCAACCCGAATCCGAGGCCTATCGGAAAATTGCAGAAAGCCACACTGAACTCGGAAACAATGAAGATGCGCTCGCCGCTTATGAATACCTCGTGAAAATCGACCACACCGACGTAACCCTTTTCATTGAGCCGATTCGTTTAGCCATCGATGCTTTGGGCGACCTGGACCGCGCCCTGACACTGGCGGGCGAAGCCACATCTTACTTCCCCGATGAAGCTCAAAGCCACACCCTTTTGGCAAACGTGTACTTGAAACGCGGCGAATTCGACCTGGCGCGCACTTCCACAGACACCGCTCTCAATATTGACCCTAACTTTGCCGACGCTCATTACACCCTCGCAGAATTGAAACTCGCCCAAGGCAATACGGAAGAAGCAAAAAATGAATTTAAAAAAGCTTACGAACTTTCGAAGCCGGGCGATGAAC
>CAYHGP010000043.1:0-3084 GCA_964356195.1 uncultured Candidatus Peribacteria bacterium
GCAACGGGCAGGCTTATACTTTGGCCGGGTTCCAAGCGGGTGGCAGCAGTTTCCGTTATGTGGCCGACGTGGAATACAAAAACTACGCTGCGGGTTCTAATACCTATACGATTGTGGCTTACGATGCGGAAGGGAAGGCGAGTAATACGGTGACGCTGGTGATTACGGCGGAGTTTTAAGTTTTACTGAATCTGATTTTGTGTTATAATGACAAACTAAAATCAGATATGACTGACGTCGATAAATGGCTGGAGGTTCTGGAGGGTGAAGATCTTGATCGAATTCGAAGTCAATATCGTCAACGTATGGCGGATTCACTGCGTGTTGCAAAAAACTATACCGGTACGGAGGAGTCGTATCGAGCAGTTATGACTAAGGCGGAAGGTTTAGAGGCTTGGATGAGGGATACTTTTCACTTGGAAGGGACTCAAGCTCCTCCTCCTGAACTTGAGATTGCCGTGGAACAATCTTTTGGAAAATCGGGAGAATGCCCCATCGATCGTGTCTTGAGTATTGCGTCGGAGCGCTTTTCCCATCGGCTTGCGACTCAAATGGAACTTTTGAAAATCAAAAAAATAAAGTTGCATGGTTTGCTTTTGCCATCCAAGAAGAGAGGTGAACTTGCTCTCAAGAGTGAGCCAGAAGGAGAAGCCAAAGAACGTTATCGTCGTTACCAAGAACGCTTGAGTTCGCTGGTTCAACTTTTGAATGAAAAAGGTGTTTTTACGGATGATATTATCATCGGCGAAGGAGATGAGCCTACGAAGATGGGTCGTCAGGAGGGTTATAATCTGATCGAGATTCCACGTTTAAATCGTCAAGTCTTAATTTGTGATGAAGTGGGTGAGGCTACTTTTGTGGTTAGGGCCATTTTTAGCCGCGAAGTTTTTTTGCGCTTCACCAAAGATGAGCTTTTGGAAAGTTTCCCTGATCGAGTTGTTCAGGTCATTCACACCGATAGGGAGGCATGGCTGAAAAAATTAAGAGTTCTCTTGTTTGAAAATAATGCAATTTCCGGGAAAGTAGATTTGAATTTAAGAGAGCAAGTTACAAGTGCCATAAAAGCTCGCTATCCGACTTCAGCCGCGTGGATGAAGACTGGAGCCATAGAAAGAAGAAACTTGGAATTCTTGGGTTATAAGCTCACCGCTTTGTCCGGTATTTTAGGAGGCCCCGCTTCTCCGTTTACTTTCTCCGACTCTCTTCAAATGGGCTTATTGATTTACGGACAGGAAGACGCTGCTTTACAAAGAGCGGTTAAACTTGAGTCAGGAGATCTTGATGAATGGAGACTTGTTTTAATGAAACGATTTCCAGCCCTCCCTTCTTTCATGAAAGAAGGGATTAATAATTTCCCTAAAATTGAGGAATATGGGTTTGATGCCATACTCAGAAAACTCAAGATTTCCTTTGTAGGGTTTGCCGGTCAAAAGGAGAAGTTGGACTTGGCGGCATTTATTTTCGGCGAACTTGAGGTCATTCAAAAAGCACGAGAGCAATGCGAGGTGGAGAGGGAAAGGGATGAGGATCTTGCTGAAAATCCCGGAAAATATAGGGCAGCATTCTTAAAACTTTTCCCTCATGCCAAGGACTGGATCGATCTCCCCTCTGCTTCTCGTAGAGAGTTGATTGTGGAGGGAATGAGCTACTTCAAACTTCTTGGCGCTTTTGCTTTGGGGAACCAGGCGGTGCATTATGAACCTGCGCTTCGGTTCGGTCTTCTTATGTACGAAGGGGAAGAAAGAGAACTTATTGAAAAGGCTTTGACTGAAGAGCAACTTTTTGACGACCCTGCTGCTTTACGGGCTGATTTTTTACGAAGATATCCAAATGCAAGTTCTTTAATAGGGTTGTCTTGGGCTGAACGGAAAAAACTAAAAGTTGGGAGGCATCCCATTGAACGCGTGGCGCGCGAACTTGGGTTTCAGTTTGATGGGCGTCAATTTGATGAAGCTGCTTACATTAACTTTGCTCATTTCTTTTTCCCCGAAGATGCTGAACTAGCAGAAGATGTGGCGGTTTTTCAGCTGGAAAAAGAATAAAGCTCAAGTTTAGGTGTAGACCGTGATTTGTGGGCTGCTTTTATTTTGAAAGAAGACTGTGTAAATTTTGAGCAGTGGATGAGTCCCGAAAAATCTGCTTGGGAAGCTCGCCGCAGGAAGCTGGCCGGTCGAAGCTTGAACTGGATTGCTCATCTTGTTTTTGGTTTAGCTAAAACTTCTACGGTCATCACCTTAGAAACCTATCAGCTCCTAGGCCAAGAAATATTCTTCGAAGCTTAGTTGATGTACTGAGCCTTATTCGCCTCATGCTCTTCATTCGTCACTGCGTAATGAACGGCTCCGTCCGAGTCCGTTAAGTAGAACCAGTAGTCGGAGTCTTTGGCGTAGAGGGCGGCTTGCAAGCTGGCGAGGCCGGGGTTGCCAATGGCACCGGGGGGCAGGCCTTTATTGATTCGAGTGTTGTAAGGGTTTTCTGCGGTCAAATCTTCGGAAGAAAGAGTGCCGTCCGCGTCTACATAGAGGAGAGTGGCGTCAATTCCCAGAGCCCATTCGGCATCGAGGCGTTTCCACATGATTCCGGCTACAATAGGAAGGTCTTCTGCGGTGCGCACTTCTTTTTCCACCATGGAAGCCACAATCACGGTGTCGTAAAGGCTGCGACCGGAGGCTTCAAGATCGGTTTGCATTTGGTCGGTCCATTTGTTGTCGAAGTTTCTAAGCATTTTGTCGATGAAGACTTCGGAGGAGAAACCTCTGCTGTCCAGAAAGTACGTGTCTGGGAAAAGAAAGCCCTCGAGGTTTGCATCTTCTCCTAAAAAGCTATAATCGAACGTGCAGTTCATAGCACAGGTTTTGAAAGCTCCCGTCGTAATCAGCCCCAATTCGGTGAGTTGCGCGTCGATGTCTTCTATAGTTTCGCCTTCCACCACCGTGATGGCCATTTCTCCGGTGCCTTGTGTGGTGAGTACAGTGATGATTTCACGAAGGGTCATTCCCGGGCTCAGCACGAATTTCCCATAACGAAGAGAGCCGTCCAGACCTTCTTCTTCCACGGTGCGCACGAAGCTCACGTTGGTGCTGA
>CAYHGP010000044.1:0-2938 GCA_964356195.1 uncultured Candidatus Peribacteria bacterium
GTTCACGGGGCGAAAGATACTGAAGCATCTCGTGAATGTTCTCTTTAATCAGCTGTCGATTGGTTTGCTCGGAAGGAGACAAAGCATCGTCATCCTCAATAAAGTCTCCGAGCTTGCTGTCTTCCTCGGCGCCCACAGGAGCCTCAAGGGAAACAATATCCTGAGAAATTTTCAAAATGTGACGAACTTTCTTCTCATCCATGTCCATTTCCGCAGCAAGCTCTTCAATCAAAGGCTCACGTCCAAGCTCCTGCACCAAACGACGCTGCGTGTGAGTGAGCTTGTTGATGGTTTCCACCATGTGCACCGGAATACGAATGGTGCGCGCTTGGTCAGCAATGGCTCGAGTAATGGCCTGACGAATCCACCAAGTTGCATAAGTAGAGAATTTGAATCCACGATTCGGGTCGAATTTTTCAACAGCACGGAAAAGTCCAATATTTCCCTCCTGAATCAGATCAAGGAAAGAAAGTCCGCGTCCAATGTATTTTTTAGCGATAGAAACCACGAGACGCAAATTGGCCTCCGCGAGTTTCGCCTTTGCCGATTGATCGCCTTTCGCAATTTTTCGAGCCAAGTCAGCCTCTTCTTTGGCCGTAAGGAGGTCAACCTTCCCAATCTCACACAAATACATACGAATCGAATCGTTCGCAATCTCGGAAAGGTCCACGATTTTTTTAACTTTTTCCTTTTTCTTTTCAGGAGCAGGTGCCGCCACCTTAACTTCACTTTTTTTTGCAGCCTTTTTATCTCGTTTGTCCTTTTTATCCTTGTTTCGGGCCTTTACCTCCTCCGTACCGTCATCAACCTCATCTTCATCCTCAGTGCCCCCCAACTCATCCTCCAGAACATCCGCCTCAGCAAGCTTCAAAAGGTCTTCATCGAGCAAATCTTCATCGGCAGGCTCTATATCTTCTTCCTTTTTTCCCCAAATCATCTCATCCTTTACATCAATCAAATCAAGACCGAGCTCAAGAAGGAGCGTGTAAACTTCATCGGCAAATTCAACATCATCCTCCAGGTTAGGAAGAGCGTGCATAAGCTCCTGTTGCGTCACAAAACCGCGTTGACGACCCTTGTCGATCAAATCTCGCACCTCTTGAGGATATTTCGCAAGGTTCTCCTCCGAGAAGTGTGCAATAAATTTTTTAGTACGAGCCATCCGATTTTAGTAAGTTTCGAAGTAGAGCAGAGTAATCACTTTCTCGAATTCCTGAGCAACCTGCTGAGTATCCGTATTGTTGACTTCAGCCTTGAAGGCCAGCTTCTGGAGCTCAAGACCGTTTTCAAGACCAGCATAAAACTCGTCGTTCACAATGCCCTGCGCATTATAGTGATCGTATATCTGTTTGTAAACAGGACTTTCAGCCCCCAAATGTTCGGCAAATTGACTGTAAAATGAGGCGTAATGAACCGGGTCAAGTTTATTGAAAGGCTTGATGAGTCCCAAGGACTGCGCAGAAGCCTCGAAAACCTGAAAATCTGAAAGTTTTTCAAAGTGCTTGAAGAGAACCTCCGGAAAAGCGAGCAGCAAGCCCAGAAAGTATTGAACCAAGCGTTCCTTTTTTCCAAGCGCCACCTGTTCAGGCGCTTTTTCTTTCACAGTGCGTGTTCCCCGTTCCGACTGAAGCTGATTCAAGTAGTCATAAAGCATAGAAGCAGGCGTCCCCACCAAACCTGAAAGTGCCTTCAAGTAATGATCCTTCTCCACCGGATGCACCGTTCCTTTTAAAATATCCAAAAAGGCGTCACTGGCTTTGCGTTTTCCGGTGGCCGTACCCAGGTCAAAATCCTTCTTTATTTTTTCAATAAAATGTTCGAGATACGGTTTTCGCTCTTCCACCGCCTTCACCCACAAGGCCGGATCCTTTTTAACGGCATCGGCGGCATCTTTACCCTCGGGAATGGTAATCACAAAAAGCTCCAAACCCAAGGATTGTGCCACTTCCACGGAACGCAACAAAGCCGCCTGACCCGCAGAATCGGAATCAAAGGCAAAAACCAACTTTTTCGTGTAACGCTTGAGAAGTTTCACTTGATCGGGAGTAAAAGCGGTCCCACAACTTGCCACCACATTTTCAATACCGGCCTGCCACGAAGCCATCACGTCAAAATAACCCTCCACAATCACAACGAAATCTTTTTCACGAATAGCATTTTTCGCTTTTGCCAGGTTAAACAGAATGTGACCCTTGTTGTACAAAACATAATCCGCGGAATTCAAATACTTGGGCTGATCACCCTTTTTGAGAGCGCGTCCCCCAAACGCCACCCCTTCCCCCTGAGGATTCTCAATAGGGATCATGAGACGAAGACGGAAACGATCGATAACGTCTTTCCCATCGGAATCGCGAGCCAAAGTCAAAGTGCTTTCCAAAATATCCTGCTTGTCGTGACCTTTTCCCAACAAGTTCCGGTACAAAACATCCCTCTCGTCGGGAGCGAATCCAACGTCAAAAGTCTTTAAAGTTTTTTCCGTAAGCCCGCGATTCAACAAGTAAGTCACCACTTTCTCAGGCTCTCCCTTTGCCCACAGACTTTGAACAAAAAATGTACTCGCATCGCGATTTACAAGCTTAAGCCTATCTTTTACATCCTTCGAAACTGCATTTTTTTTATCGGAAAATTTCGGAAGCTCCACGTGAGCTTTGTCCGCCAAAAGCTCCAGAGCCCCGCGAAAATCCAAACCTTCAATATCCTGAATGAACTGAAACAAATCCCCTCCTTTGTGACACGAAAAACAATAAGCAAGCTGACGCTCGGCACTCACGTAAAAACTCGGCGTCTTTTCCGCATGGAAAGGACAGCAGGCTTTCAAATATTTTCCGCTCCGTTTAAGGGGGACATAAGGGGCGACAATATCCTCAATCGACAACTTCGATTTGATTTCCAGAACAGGATCCATAGCAAAAAGGGAGTTTCATTCTAGCAAACTTGC
>CAYHGP010000045.1:0-2882 GCA_964356195.1 uncultured Candidatus Peribacteria bacterium
GTTCATCGCCCGGCTTCGAAAGTTCGTAAGCTTTTTTAAATTCATTTTTTGCTTCCTCGGTTTGGCCTTGGGCGAGTTTCAATTCTGCGAGGGTGTAATGAGCGTCGGCAAAGTTAGGATCAATATTGAGAGCGGTGTCGGTGGAAGTGCGCGCCAGGTCGAATTCGCCGCGCTTCAGGTACACGTTTGCCAAAAGGGTGTGACTCTGAGCTTCATCGGGGAAGTAAGATGTGGCTTCGCCGGCCAGGGTGAGTGCGCGGTCGAGGTCACCCAAGGCGTCGATGGCTAAACGAATCGGCTCAATAAAAAGGTTCACGTCGGTGTGGTCAATTTTCACGAGGTATTCATAGGCGGCGAGGGCGTCTTCATTGTTGCCGAGTTCAGTGTGGCTTTCGGCAATTTTCCGATAGGCCTCGGATTCGGGTTGAAACCCATAGAGCAAGGCGAGTTCAAAAGAATCCACGGCCTCGCTGTATTCTTTCTGTTCAAAGTGCGCCATCCCGAGAAAGTAATGGGTTTCGGGCTTCACGGCATCCAAACGTTTGGCTTCTTTGAAGGCATCCTCCGCTCCTTCAAATTTGTCGGTTTTGAGTTGTGAGTAGCCGAGTAAAATCCACACATCACGGTAATCATTTTTTTCGTTCAAGATTTGAAGGGCAAGTTCTTCGGCCATGGGGAACTCCTCCGCGTCCACAAAGGCTTTGGTGAGCAGGGCCCTGAGGTAAACGGTTTGACTTCCATCCTGGGAATCATAAGCAGTGAAGGCATTCTGAAAATTTTGAATGATGGCGGGAAGTATTGATCCGCTGAGAGCCGAGGCCTGAGTGAAGCCTTGCTTGGCGGCTTCGTAGTCGCCTTGGTAGGCGGCGAGCATGGCCCGTTCAAACACGCCCGGTTGGTGGCTGTCACTGATTTCCGCGAGGACTTCCTTTGCGAGTTCGAAGTTTTTGCTGCGGAGTAGGGCGAGACCGTAGTTTGCACGAGTATTGTCGCCGGGATTGATTTCCATAGCTCGGTTCATTTCTTGAACGGCTTGCTCGTAGTTTGAAAGTTTGAGATAAGTTTTTCCAAGTTTGGTATGAGCTTCTTCTTCTGAATCGTCAATTTTTGCGGCCAAGGCGTATTCGTTGGCAGCCAGTTCATAGTAGGCAGCTCCAAAAAGTTGGTCTCCCTTGGCGATGCGGGTTTCGTAACTCAAAGAGACGCCTTCTTCTCCCGGAGTGAGTGCGTCATTCAAGAGGTTGGCTTCCGAGTATTTCTGGACTGCTCCAAAGAGTGTAAGTCCCACCGCGACGATGAGCGAAGCGGAAAGAAAAATAACTCCATACTGCAGGGCGCGCGTTTTCATGGGTTCATCTTAATGTAGCCCCGAGGCAAAGAGCAAGACTCACTGCATCCGCGGCGTCGTCCGGGTGGGGGGCTTTGGCAAGACCCAGTTCAAGCATCACCATTTTTTGGATGGATTTTTTATCGGCCTTTCCGTTGCCGGTGAGGAGACGTTTCATGGCGCTGGGCGTGTATTCGGTGACGGGAATCTTGGCTTTTTCGAGGGCTAAAATGATAACGCCGCGAGCGTGGGAAACTTGGATTCCGGTCGTCACATTCTTTGAGAAAAAAAGTTGTTCAATAGCACAGAGTTCCGGCTTGTACTCACGGATAAGGTCGGTGACGTCATCGTAGATTTCCGAGAGTCTTTCTCCGAATTCGTGCTTGGCCGGGGTCCGAATTACGCCTACAGTGAGTAACTTTTTTGTTCGTCCGTTCATTTCCAAAACAGCAAAGCCTGTGGTGGCGAGACCGGGGTCGATTCCTAGGATTTTCATAGACTAAACGGTCATCATCACAAGCGAGCGTTTTTCGTTGGAAAGTTTCACGAGTACAATTTTGCTGCCGGGCTTGAGGATTTTTTTCTTGCGAAGCAGGGCGATGCTTTCCTCAGAACGGAGGGGGCCTTTGTGCAGGATTACTTCATGAATTCCCCAGAGAAAGTGAAGGTTGCGGGCGGTGTACATGGAATCCGTCACCACAATGATTCGATTTTTTGGACGATGCTTCGTAATGGAGGCGGCGGTGTAACCTTTGCGAGTGAGGACAACAATGGCATCGGCATCGACTTCGTCTGCCACATGGCAAGCATTCAGGGCGAGCGTTTCGTCTTCAATAAGATCCGGATTTTGGGAGGCGGGAATAGGGAAGAGTTCCTGGTTTTGAAAGATGGCTTCTTCGGTGACGGTGGCGACTCGGGCTAAGGTTTGCACGGCTTTGGTCGGGTATTTGCCGACGGCGGTTTCGTTGGAAAGCATGAAGGCGTCGGCGTGCTGGAAGATGGCGTTGGCGGCATCGCTGATTTCCGCGCGGGTTGCGAGCGGGTTCGTCTCCATGGAGGCCAAAATTTGGGTGGCGATGATGACTGGTTTTCCGGCACGTCTGCAGAGAGCGATGATGCGTCGTTGTTCAATGGGCACCCGCTCTGCTTCAATTTCAATGCCGAGGTCGCCGCGGGCCACCATAATTCCATCGGAGGCGGCAATAATTTCGTTCAAGTTCAGCAAGGCCTTTGGTCGCTCGACTTTAGCGATGAGGACGAGCGGTCGCTTGGTGTAACGCTGAATTTCTTTGCGCACACGCTCAAGATCCTTTCCTGTTTCTACAAAAGAAACCGCGACCGCGTCTACGCCGAGTGTTTTTACTCCGAAAGCGAGGTCTTTGCTATCTTTTTCCGTGAGGGCTTCGGAAGCCGGAAGACGCGAATCAGGAATATTTACCCCTTTGTGTGATTTCAAAAAGCCTCCCTCAAGTACTTTGGCTCGTATTAATGAACCTTTTATGGACAAAATTTTTGTTCGAATAAGTCCGTCTTCAATGAGCAAGGCGTGACCCGG
>CAYHGP010000046.1:0-2573 GCA_964356195.1 uncultured Candidatus Peribacteria bacterium
GACGCGCAGTGCATTCCGGGGATACTGATTGTGGTTTCCATAAAAATTAGAGTTAAGGATTAGTGACTACATTTACTCTCGCGCTGAACATTCCCATTGGACAGGTGATGAAGAAATCGTCCGTGGGAGTGAAGGGGCCTATTTTATTTTCACCTTTTTCAAGAAAAAGGCTTAGGCCGAAATCCGGTACGGTGAGAACGCTGATACAGCCTCCAAGACTCTGCGGTACGTTTGCAATAATATAGGTGGGTTTGCCGGCTTCAATGGTGAAAGAATCCGGACTGTAGCTGAAAGAATTAACGGTCATGTTGATGGTCTGTGAATCGGCAGTTTCTGTGACGCTTCCTTCTACTTCTTCTTCCGTGGAAGAGCCAGCAAAGAGGCTCGATGCGTCTACCCCAACCAGGGTGAGTCCACTGTTGAAATTGAAAATGGAAAGGACCAGCACCAAGGTTCCAGAAAATCTGAGGAAGAGGCGTGAATTCCTTCCTGTTGCGCTCGAAGAGATGGCGCTGATTCCCAGCAAGGCCGGAAGCGTACCCAGAGCGAATATCCCCATGGTCAGGGACCCCGTGATGAAACTACCGGAAGCCAAAGCGACAAGTTGCAAAGATTGAGTGAAGCCGCACGGCAGGAAAAAAGTGAGGGCGCCTAAGGCAAAAGGGGCCGCCGGGTGTTCGTGTTCCGACAAATTGTGAATCTTGTGGGAAAGCCATTTGGGAGGGCGAACAGGAAAGCCGCCTTTCGGGAGAATTTTCAAAATGGTGAGCGCCAAGTAGAACATAATGAGCGCGATGGCGATGTTCATGTATCCCGTCATTTTCGTGGAGAGTGTGATGGATTGACCCAAAATCCCCACCATTCCTCCCAAGAAAAAGTAGGAGGCCAAGCGTCCGATGTTGAACATCAAAAGGGGTTTGAATTTGTGCCAACGCGTGGCTCCGCCGTGCAGTTCGTTGTATTTAGCGGACATACTCAGAAGAAGACCTCCTGTGACCGCTAAACAACTGGAAGTTCCGGCAACGAGCCCGATGAGCAGAATTCCCCCAAAGGTAGCTGTGTCGTTTCCTACGGAAGATACAAAGTCCAAGCCTTGAAGAATTTTATACAAGGCGAAAATAATCAGTAAAAAGGCACCGATTTCGATCCACTTTTGGTCAAGACCGGGGGCCTCTTTCACCAGTGTGTTTCCGTCGTGCAAAGCGTAGCCCGCCTTCTCAATAGCTGCTTGCAGTTCCAGCAAAGCAGGTCGATGTGCCGGGTTGATTTTGAGATGCGCGATTCCAGTCTTGTGATTGACGTTTACTTTAAGAACTCCGGGAACTTTGCCGAGTTTGCGTTCGAGCATGATTTCACAACTGCCGCAGGTCATTCCCGCAATGTGCAGCGTGATCCAATCTTGATTAGAAGAATCATTAGTCATACGAAAAATAAAGATATAAAAAGAGACGCTTTAAACGTGCCCGGTTCTATATCCTTAAAATAATGGTGCTGACGGTTTGTGACAATGCCGTATCTTTTCTTTGGCCTGAACCTGTGAATCCGGAGTAAGCCAGTTGTGGGGCTGAATGTTTTTGAATGAAGACGGCGGCGGAACCTTTCAAGTCCGGCGATGCGCCATTGCTCAAATTAGAGGAAAGATTGCTTGGAGCGTGTGACTTAAAACAGCCGTTCGCAAGACACTCCATAGCGTTCATGGACCCTTGGGCAAACTCTTGGTCTTCAGAAATTGCCTGATGCGTTTCCTCCATGTTGTGAGACATGAAAGCACTCACCTGCATGGGGCAGATGAAGCCAAGGAGAACGATTATAAAACCAAGAAGTTTCATATTCTGCTTGTATACTACCCTAAGCAGCGGCAAGTTTCAAATGACCTTTCTTAGCGTAACGAATGATTTCTTTATCTTCTGTTAAAAGAGTGATTTTTTCCGCTAAAGCACTGGCAACAATGATTCTGTCTGCGGGGTCGCCATGAAAAGTGCCGGGAAGAAAGCTGCTTAGAACCGCTATTTCCGGACTTAGTGGGAGCACGGTCACTTGAGATGAGTTTAAGCCATCGTTGATCCATTCCAGTGGATCTTCATCTATTACAAATCTTCTCTTGGAAACCAGCATGGAAAATTCCCAAATCGTGAAAATAGAAATGCATTTTTCACAATCACGCTCTAAAGATTTCTTAAACTTTTTCAGAATTCGTTCATCTCCTGTAACCAGTTTAAGCCAGATGTGGGTGTCTAAAATAATCCTTTCTCTGCGTTCCATTCTACGTCGATGGGTGAAATAATATCTCCCATAATTATACCCCTCCCTTTCATGCATCCAAAAATCGGGTCACGTTTTTTTTCTTTCACCGGCACGAGTTTTGCCACGGGTTTGCCGTGTTTTGTGATAGTCACTTCATTTTTATAGACTTGAACATCGTCCATAATTTGGAGACATTTAGCCTTAAAAATTGTAGCTGAGAGTGTTTTTACCATATGGTCATATTTATCTGACCACATTTTATCACTTCCTGGAAAACCAGGCAAATATTTTGTGTTGTCGGAGTCGTGACAACAGCGCCGTTTTTTGCT